>CAYUFS010000014.1:0-119103 GCA_964443975.1 uncultured Myxococcales bacterium
GCGCCATCCTGTTCGGTGATCCAGATGAAGAGCTGTACCGGCCCCACCGTCTTCAAGAGGACGCCGGCGTCGCGGGCGCGCCGATGGTTCTCGCCGAGGTCGTGCTCGGCGATCAGCTTGGGCAGACCCAGGGTGTGGTCGGGCGCCACCGCTTGCTTGATCTGCCCGGCGGCCATGTTCAGCAGCTCGCGCAGCGAGTCCTCGATCATCGACGTGTCGATGTCCTCCGTCGCCACCGAGAACAGCGACGAGCCGAGCGACTCGCAGCTGGTGCGGTCGGAGAACAGCGCCACCTCGAGCTGTCGAACGCCCGTGATTGGTAACAGCGCCATTCGATAGCAATCGGGCGACGGCGTGTTGGACTCCGCGGGGATGAAGGTGATCCCGCACATGGTTTCGGTCACGCTCGTGACCAGTTGGGCCAAGGTGGTTGCGTCTGGCAGTGATTTCACGCGGCAAGCTCCAGGGTTCGGGCCTTCAGGTTCGTGGTGAGGCGTTCGACCGCTTGCTCGTCGACGTCGAGCAGCGAGCGTCCAAGCATGATCAGGGCATCGTTCTCTTGCGGGTCGACCGCGCCGATCGTGATGCCCTGCTGCTTGACGATCGCGTTCGCGAAGCGCACGGCGTTCCCCGTCGACTGGCGGTGGGCGACGTCGTAGTCACCGCACTGCTCGACCGCCACCGCGACCTCTTCGGGGAGCTGCCACTTCTTCGCGATCGAGATGCCGATGGTGCGGTGAGTCTTCTGGATGACCGCGATCCACGCCTCGGAGTCGACCCAGCCCCTGGCGTTTCGCTGGGCCAGCTGGTTTTCGGCCTCGAGCAGCATCGTGGCGATGACCGGCTTGCCGATGTCGTGCAACAGCCCCGTCAGGTACGCGGCGTCGGGATCGGGGATCGCAGCCAGGACAGCCACGTCGAGGGCCAGGATGGCGACCGCGCGGGAGTGCTCCCACACCCGCCGGGCGGCCGCGCCGATCTTGGGATCCCGCGAGTCGAACAGCCGCCGCGCCGATGCCTCGGCCAGCACGACCCGCAGCTTCTGCGCCCCCAGCCGCGTCACCGCCTGCCCGATGTTCTTGCACGGCTCGCGCGCCGCCAGGCCGGCGCTGTTGCACGTGCGCAGGACCTGCGCCACCAGCAGCGGATCCTTCTCGATCAAGCCGCCGACGTCGCGCAGGTTGAAGTCGGGGGCGCGCAGCAGCTCGAGGGCCTTCATCGCGATGGTCGGCATCGCCGGGAGCATCAGCTTGTCGCTCGCGATGCGCCCGAGGACGATCTGCTCCAGCTGTTCCCCGAGCTTGTCGCTGACGGCCATGATGGTTTCGATTCCTCCGTGGCTTCCCGGGTGCGCTCAGGCCGCCAGCGCCCGCGCGTCCTCGAGCGTGCCGTGGCAGTGCAGGTCCTTCGTCTCTTGGAAATTTCGCAGCACGGCGGCGACGTCGTTCGAGGCGACCAGGTGAACGGCGACACCTATCTTGCGGCACACTTCCACCAGCTGGGCCACGAACAGCGCCGTCCCGGCTCCCTGCATCACGGGCAGCAGCGTGGCGTCGACGATCGCCTCGTCGAAGCAGGCCTGCCCGAGCTGCTCGACCGCGTCCTTGATGGCCGCGCCGAGGCGGGTGTAGTGGCGCTCGATGCGGTCGTTCTTGCCGTGGTAGGCCGACATCCGGATCAGGTTCTCCTCGCGGACGATGAGGTCCTGCGTGCCCGCGAAGTGCTGGTCGATCACCTCGTCGACCTCCTCCGCCGCGAACGGCTTCGTGAGGACGCCATCCAGCCCCAGATCGCGCATCTCCTTCCCCAGGTTGTTGGCGCTCCGGAGCGCGAGGCCCAGGAAGCGGGCTTCCGGCTGCAACAGGCGGAGCTGCTTCGCCAGCGACGCGACGTTGGTCTCCGGGATCTCGGCGTCGATCAGGATGAGCTTGTACGAGCGCACGCGCGCCAGCGCCAGACCCTCGACGACGTTCAGGCAGCCATCGACCGCGATGGTGCTCGGGATCATGGTGCGCAACTTCTTGTGGACGTTCTCCATGTCGTCGATGACCAGGATGTCCACCTTGCCGCGCGCCGAGACTGAAGCCCCCTGCGCGGGCGGCGGCGCGGACCCTCCGGTGGGCGGCGCCTCTGGGGCCGCTTGGGGCGCCTTGGGGGCGGCCGCGAAGTCCGCGGGCAACCGCAACGCCTTCAGCAGCTTGGCGCGCAGCTCGTCGGCCTTGAATGGCTTCAGGATGTAGTCGGCGATGCCCAGCTTCATCAGCGCCGTCACGATCGAGGTCTTGGACTCCGACGTCAGCATCACCACCGGGGTGCGGTTGTTCGCCTCGCGCATCTTCATCAACATCCCGGGCCCGTCGAGGTTTGGCATCGTCACGTCGAGGAGGACCAGATCGAAGGTCCCGGCCTGTAGCTTCTTCAGGCCCTCGTTGCCATCCTCGGCCTCATCTACCTCGAACCCCAGCTCGAGGACCTGTTTGGAGACGATCATGCGGATGGCGCGGCTATCGTCGACGGTGAGAATCCTTGGCATGCGATGTTCCCCTCACCAGAGGAGATCGGCGGGCCGCCCCGCCGCTGCATCAGGGTTCGGAGGAGAAGCCCCCGGAAACTCCCTTAGAGACGCCTTGGTTGCTGGCGACGCTATTCGAGCGACGGCAGCTCGACGGTGAAGACGCTGCCGACCCCAACCTGGCTCTTCACCGCGATTGTGGCCCCGTGGGCGTCGAGGATGCGCTTCACGATGGCGAGGCCCAGGCCCACGCCCGCCCCGCGCTGTCTCGACTCCGCCTGTCGGTAGAGGTCGAAGACATAAGGGATGGCCGCATGGGGGATGCCGTATCCGGTGTCCCGCACCTCGACGCGCACGCGGCGGCCACCGTCGCTCTCGACCCTGCGCGCCTCGATGGCGACGTGCCCACCTTGCGACGTGAACTTCAGCGAGTTGCCGAGGAGGTTCGCGAACCCCCGCTCGAGCCGAGCGGCGTCTCCGCCGATCGGCAACGGCCCGACAATCTGCGTGTCGAAGGAGATGCCGCGCCGTCCGGCCTCGAGGCGAGCCACCGTGGCGCAGCGCTGGAGAAGCTCCGCCAGATCCAGCCGCTCCTTGCGCAGGGGCGCCTCGCCCTGCTCCGAACGATAGACCTCCAGCATCTCGGAGATGAGCGCGAGCGTGCTCTTCAGGCCCTCGAGCGAGAGATCGACGAGCTCCCTCAGGTCGGTGTCGGGGTTGCTCGCCAGCTTGTCTTCCAGCATCGACAACGTCAGCTGCACCGTGCCGAGGGGCGACCGCAGATCGTGCACCAACATGGCCGCGAAGGTGGCCTTCAGCCGATCCATCTCGACCAGGCGTGTGTTCGCCTCGCGCATCTCTCGCTGCAGCCGGCCCATCTTGACCTGCGTGGAGACGCGCGCGAGCACCTCATCCGGCTGGAAGGGCTTGCTGACATAGTCGACGCCCCCCATGGCGAGCGCACGAACCTTCTCGGCCGTCTCCGCCACCCGGCTCACGAAGATGACCGGAATCCCGGCGGTCTCCGGCGCCGCTTTCAGCCGGCGGCAGATCTCGATTCCGTCGATGTCGGACATCAAGACGTCCAGCAGCACCACGTCGGGGCGCAGCGCGGTGATGCGCGCGACGGCCTCCGTGCCTTGGCTCGTCGACTCGACCTCGTACCCGCCGCGCCGGATCACCTCGGAGATCGTCTGCAGGCTGACCGGGTCGTCGTCGACGATGAAGACGTGCTCGCGCCGGACCTGATCCTTCGCCGCGCTCGGCGCGCGGCGGTCCGTTTCGCGAACGGCTTCCGCGGCCGAATCTCGGTCGGAGGCGCAGCGGTTCAGTCCCCCGTTCCTCGCCTGGTGCAGCCGTTCGACGGCCCGAGAGATCAGGTCGGCCGGCTCGCCATCCGCCGCGGGCCGTTCGGTGGCCGCGCCGATGCACACCGTGACCGTCTGACTGCCCGCGGTCCGGGCGTGCGGGATGTCGAGGGCGAAGACAGCCCCGCGCATTCGCTCCGCGGTCGCGCGGGCTCCCGCTTCGTCGGTGTCGGGCAGGACCACGAGGCACTGATCGCCGAGGAACCTGACCACGACGTCCGCCGGCCTGCGCGCCGCGGTGTCCAGCGCGAGCGCGACCCGGCGCAGGCAGGCCTGCGCCGCCTGCGGACCGTACGTCTCGGCAAACGCCTCGAAGTCGTCAATCTCGACGGCGAGCAGCGACAGCGGCGCCTCGGCTCGGGCGGCGCGGCGCCACTCGATGTCGAGGACCTCGCGGAGGCGCCGCTGGTTGCCGAGCCCGGTCAGCCCATCCCGCAGCGACTCGAGCTCGAGGCGATCGCGATGCTGCTTGAGGTCGAGGTGATTGCGCACGCGCGCCGCCAGGATGGCGGGCGTGATGGGCTTGGTCACATAGTCGATCGCCCCCGCGAGCAGGCCGCGGGCCTCCTGGCCCTCGTCGGTGAGCGAGCTGATGAAGATGATGGGGATGTCCCGGGTATGCTGATCCCGCTTGAGCTGAGTGCACACCTCGTAGCCGTCGATGCCCGGCATCAGCACGTCGAGCAGGATGAGGTCCGGCGATTCCTCGGTGGCGCGCGCGAGCGCCTCCGGTCCGTTCGACGCGAAGACCACCTCCGCGATTTCTTTCAAGACCTGACCAACGACGGTGACGCTCACCGGATCGTCGTCCACCACCAGCACCACCGGCAGGCTCACCGGTGCGCCGCCTCTCCCTCGATCAGGCCGGCCCGGGTGGTCGCGTGGCGCAGGAGGTCGACCGCCGGACCGTACTCCAGCGCGGCCACCCTGAGCTCGATCTCCGCGAGCGCTTCGCGGAGGGCCGCCGGCAGGTGGGCCTGCTTGAGCTTCGCGAGCGCGTCCTGGGCCCGCAAGTTCCTCTTCTCGAGGAGGGTCTCCAGATCCGTGGTCAACCTCCGCAGGTCGGCGACCGTGCCCGAGGACCCCCGCGGCGTTGGCTCCTGCGTGCCCTCCGGCGGCGCCAGGCGACCGAGCACGGCGACCGACAACGCCTCGAGCCGAGCGGCGAGCCGCCGCAGCGCCGTCTCACACGCGGCGGCCGCCTCGGCCTTGTGGATCGCGTCCTCGACGGCGCGCGCCGCGGCCGCCACCTCGTCGGCGCCCAGGTTGGCCGCCGCCCCTCGCAGCGTGTGGGCGCGGCGCTCCGCCTCGTCGCGGGCGCCCATGGCCAGCTCGCTCGCGATTCGCTCGGCAGCGTCGCGCTGATCGCGCGTGAGGTCGAGCAGGAGCCGCACGTAAAGCTTGCGGTTGCCACCCAGTCGATTGAGGGCGGTCGCCACGTCTACACCAGGCACCTCCGGCAACGCCTCCGCGAGGTTCGCGACGCCGGGGGCGCCACCCGGAGCCGAGGGAGCTGCGCCAGCCTCGCGCGACAAGGCCCCGGCGGGAGAGCGACCCAGCGCGCGCCCGAGCACCGCGAACAGCTCGTCCGGATCCACGGGCTTCGAAACGTGCGCGTTCATCCCTGCATCGCGACAGCGGGCGCGCTCCTCTTCGAAAGCGTGCGCCGTCATGGCGATGATGGGCAAGCCATCGTGGCGCGGGTCCTTTCGGATGGTGCGCGCGGCCTCGTAACCGTCCATCTCGGGCATCTGCAGGTCCATCAACACGGCGTCCAGGTGGACAGCGTCGGCGCTGATCGCGGCCAGGGCCTCCACGCCGTTGTTGGCCAGCGAGACCACCGCCCCGGCCGCCTCCAGCAGCTCCCGGGCGACCTGGCGGTTGATGGCGTTGTCCTCCACGACGAGCACCCGCGCCCCCCGAAACACGGGCGAGGCGGCGGCGGGCCGCCGCGCGCGCGACAACCGGAGCCGCTCGGGCTCACTCCCGAACGCATCCGCCAGGGCGTCCAGAAGGCTCGAGCGCGTGACAGGCTTGACGATGAGCCCGCTCACCCCGAGCGCCTGGGCCTGCTTCTCCACCTCCTCGCGACCATAGGCGGTCACCATGATGATGGTGGGGGGCTTGCCGAGGGGCGGCGCCGCGCGCAGCCGACGAATCACCTCGAGGCCGTCGAGACCCGGCATGCGCCAATCGAGCAGCAAGAGATCGAATGGGCTCCCGTCGCGCTCGGCATCCCGCAGCATCGTCAGGCCCTCCGCACCGGACGCGGCGCTCACGGCGTCGAAGGACAGCTCACGCAGATAGCGCCCCAGCACCGCGCGGGACGTCTCGTGATCATCGACCAACAACACCCGCCGTCCCCGAACGTCGACGCCGGGTGCGTGAGCCGCCGTCGCCGTGGCGGCCTCCGCGCCGATGCCCAGCACGAGCTCGAACGCGAACGTGCTACCGGCGCCCGGCGCGCTCTCCACCTCTAACCGCCCTCCCATCAGCTCCACGAGCTGGCGGCTGATGACGAGGCCGAGCCCGGTCCCCCCGAAGCGCCGCGTGGGCGACTCGTCCGCCTGCGTGAACGGTTGAAACAGCCGGCTGAGCTGCTCGGAGGACAGGCCGATCCCCGTGTCCTTCACCGCGAACCGCACCCGCACGCCCTCGGTAACGCGCTCGACCAGCCGGACGTCGACGACGACCTCGCCTTCGTTCGTGAACTTGATGGCGTTGCCGGTCAGGTTCGTCAGCACCTGACCGAGCCGGACCGGATCCCCCGCCAGGGCCCCCGGCACGTCCTGGTCGAGTAACAACAACAGCTCGAGCCCCTTCTCCTGCGCCTTCAGGGCCAGGACGTTGGTCACGCCTTCCAGAACCTCGTCGAGGTGGAAGCGGCGCGACTCGACGGACATCCGGCCAGCCTCGATCTTCGAAAAATCGAGGACGCTGTTGATGACGTCCATCAACATGCCGGCGGCGGTGTGAATCTTGTCGACATAGTCTCGATGGGGCGCCGACAAGCGCTCCCGCGCCAACAGGTGCGAGAGTCCGACGATGGCGTTCAACGGCGTCCGGATCTCGTGGCTCATGTTGGCCAGGAACCGCGACTTCACCGCAGAGGCCTCGATCGCCGCCTCCCTGGCGCGGATCAGCTCGGCCTGACGTTGATAGTGCGCGGTCATGTCCCTGACGATACCTTCGAGCCCGAACGGACGCCCCTGGTCGTCCAGCACCAGGCGGATGTTCGCCTCGATCTGAAACACCTCGCCGTTGGCGCGTCGAAGCAGGCAAGGCTGTGCCTGCACCGTCCCTTTTCGCTTCAGGGTCTCGATGATCCGACCTCGCTCCGCCGGATCGGCGAAGACGTCGACGCCCATGTTCTTGCCCACGACCTCCGCCGGAGACTCATAGCCGAGCATGGCAACCGCCGCTGGATTGACCAACAGGATGGTGCCGTCCATCACCGACGCGATGTAACCCTCTTGCATGGCCTCGAAGATGTTCCTGAACTTTTGCTCGCTGGTCGCGATCTGGCTTTCGGTCTGGCGGCGCACCATGCCGCGGGCGATCGCGGACACGCCGCCCACGAGGAGCAGCACGCCGCCGAAGGCGAGCCACGGATCGCGTCGAGCCGGGGCTTCCACCTCCGCAAGCGCCATCTTGGCGACGACCGTCGTGTTCGTTCTGTCGGGCTTTCGCACGGCGGCAAGCACGGGAGCCCCGCCGACGTCGTTCGCGACCACCCAGCCGTCGCCGGCCGCCACGGCCATGGCCTCCACCACGGGGAGCGACAGGTTCAACCGCCGCCGCTCGATTGCGACCGCGCCCGCGCCGTCATGGGCGCGACCGCTCACCACCAGCGCGGAGCCGTCGCCCGCGCCCGGCAGGATCACGCTCAGGGTGGCCGAGCGACTGTCCGTGGGCCACTTCGCGAGCAGCGGCCACAAGGTCCGCACGGGGTCGACCCGCAGCACCACCGCCCCCAGAGTCGACCCGGCTTTGTCGCCGAACGGCACGATCACACCTATGCCAACGACCAACTGGTCGACATCATCCCACCGCGGCCTGTTGCGCATCGCCGCCCGGGAGACGAGCGCGCTGCGAATTTTGCCGGCCATGCGCGGGCTCTTCAGGCTCGGGTCGTCGTCCGTGGCCAGCCGAAGCTCTCCCTTGTTGTCGAACAGGGAAACGTCTCGGTAACCGTAGCTGCGCTTCAAGGACTCCAGCCGATCGAGGGCCTCCACGAGGGTCCCCGGCCCGAGGGGCCAACCTCGCTCCCTTCGGGTATCGGCCGCGGCGAGGACGCTCGCGAAGGCCGCGATGTTCGAGGCCACCTCGACGTCGCCCTCTCGCTCGGCGCCCCATGCCTCGATCTCGCCTGCCTTCAAGGCCGCGACCGCGGACAGATTCGCAATCGCGTTTCGTCTCAGCTGGCGCGTCTCGACGCGCGACACGACCAAGGCGACCGTCAACGCGACGGCGACGGCGACGGCGCTCAGCAGGAGCCGGCGCGCCCAATGCGGCAATCCCGAGCCAATGCTAGCCAACCTCACACGCGTCCACCGGCGTGGATTCTAGCTTCTGGCAGCCCGCGGACAAAGTCTTCACCACAGCCGCGTCAGCCGCGCCGGGGCGCCTGGCGCGCGCGGCGAACGATCCCCGCGGCGATCTCTGCGAGGGGTAGCACCTCGTCCGCCAGCCCTGCGTTCACCACATAGCCAGGCATCCCCCAGACCACCGAGGTGTCCTCGTCTTGCGCCACGACCTGGCCCCCCGCGGCGCGGATCAGCTCGGCGCCACGAAACCCATCGCGCCCCATCCCCGTCATCACGACGCCGAGGCACCCCGCCCCGTACACCTCAACCACGGATCGGAACAGCACATCGACGGCGGGCCGACACGAGCTCTCCGGGGGCGCTTGGTCGAGCGCGATCGACGTTCGACCGGCGTCGCGGGTGACCCGCATATGCCAGTCCCCGGGGGCCAGGTAGGCAGTTCCAGCTTCGACGGGCTCGCCCGCGGTCGCCTCGCGAACTCGCAGGGACGCCGCAGCATTCAGGCGCTCGGCCAACATGCGCGTGAAGACGGGGGGCATGTGCTGGACGACGAAGATGGGCGCGGGAAAATCGGCCGGGAGGGCGGGCAACAGCACGGCGAGGGCATTCGGCCCCCCCGTCGAGACGCCGATCGACACCGCCGCCACGGGCGCCGATCCCTCCCGGTGGTTGGGGGCGACACCAGCGCGCCGCCCGCTCCCGATGTCCCGGCGCCCCCCGGGGAGCGGTGGCCGCGCCACCCCCTTCAACTTCACCCTCAGCTCGGCCAGGAAGCTCGTCAGCCCGCGCGCCGCTGGCCCGCCTGTCGTCCCCGGCTTGGTGATGTAGTCGGTGGCGCCACGCGCCAGCGCCTCGAGCGTCGTCGCCGCGCCCCGCTCCGTCAGCGAGCTGCACATCACCACCGGCAGCCGCGGGTGGTGCCTTCGAATCTCCTGCAATGTCTCGAGGCCGTCGGCCCCCGGCATCTCCACGTCCAGGGTGACCACGTCGCAGGGCGTGCTCTGGATCTTCGCCAGGGCCAGCCGCCCATTCGCCGCCGTCCCGACCACCTCGAGCTCGGGATCGGCGGCGCAGGCATCCGACAACATTCGTCGCACGATGACGGAGTCGTCGACGATGAGGACGCGGGTGCGGGGGATCATGGGGCGTCCTTCAAGCGGCGATGCGCCGGCCCGCCGGGCGCGGCCGGCCGTTCGCGTGACCGTTGGCGTGCCCCGCCGGGACGCGCACCGGCTCCACACCGCGCCCCCGCGCGTCGCCCCCATCGAGCGTGAACTGCGCGACCAGGTTTTGCAGCTCGGCCGCCATCTGCGCCACCGACGAGGCCGCGCCCAGGCTCTCCGTCGCGCCCTGCGCCGTGCTGCGCGTCGCCTCGGCGACGCTCGACACGCTGCGCGCGATCTCCGTCGTACCCTGCGCCGCCTCGGCGACGTTGCGCCCGATCTCGTTCGTCGTCGAGGTTTGCTCCTCGACGGCGCCGGCGATCGTGGTGGCGATGTCGTTGACCTGGCCGATGATGCCGCGGATCTCGTTGATCGACTTCACGACCGCCGAGGTGTCGCCCTGGATGGCGTCGATCTTGTGGCTGATGTCCTCGGTCGCCTTCGCGGTCTCCTTGGCCAGCTCCTTCACCTCGTTGGCGACCACGGCGAAGCCCTTCCCGGCCTCGCCCGCCCGGGCCGCCTCGATGGTCGCGTTCAGGGCCAGCAGGTTGGTCTGCTCGGCGATCGACGTGATCACCTTGATGACCTTCCCGATCTCCACCGAGCTATCTCCCAGCTTCGCGATGGTCGCCGTCGCCGCCTCCGCGACCCGCACCGCGCTGGTGGAGACCTTCGCGGCCTCGTGCGCGTTCTTGGCGATCTCCTGGATCGACGACGTCATCTCCTCGGCGCCGGTCGCCACGGTCTGAACGTTCTTGCTCACCTGCTCCGCGCCAGCGGAGGCGCTCCCCGCCTGCTCGGAGGTCTGCTCCGAATTCGCCGCCATCTGTCGCGCCGTGGCGCTCAGCTCCTCGGAGGACGCCGCCAGGCCCTGCGCGTTGCGCGCGATGGCCGCCATGTTTCCGTTGAGCTCCCGCACCAAAGACTCCAGACCCTCGCCGAGTTGACCGACGGCGTCGCTGCCCTTGACCGCGATGGCCACGGTCAGGTCGCCCTGGGCGACGCGCCGCACGTTCTCCAGCAGGGCGTCCACCTTGCCCTGCAACGCCTCGGTCTCCGCCCGCTCGCGGCTGGCGCGCTCCGCGTCGGCGACCTTCGTGGCCTTCAGCTCCTCCGTGGTCTTGTTGAGCGCCTGCGCCAGCTGGCCGAGCTCGTCGCGCGCCTGATACTCGCAGCGGGACTCGAGATCACCCTGACCCACGCGGCCCACGTGCTCGAGCAGCAGGCCCACGGGCCGGGTGATGCTGCGCCCGATGGCGAACGCGGCGGCGACGCCGAGGAGCAACGCGGCCAGGATCCCTCCCCACAGCACCGTGGTCATCGACGCAACGCCCGCGTCGATCAGCGCGCCGCCCCCCTCGCCGTTGCGGCGGTTGTACTCGACCAGCGCGTCGGCCGAGGCGAGGTAGACGTCGACCAGCGCTTTCCCGTCGCGCGCGAGCATGGCCTGCGCCTCGGCGCCCTTCCCCTGCGCGGCCAGCGCCGTGGCGCGGTTTCGAAACTCGCTCCAGCGCTCGCGGGTCTCGTTCAGCCGCGTGAACAGGCGCCGATCCTCGGGAAAAGTGATGGTCTTCTCGTACTGGGCCAGGTTCTCGCTGTTGGCCCGGTGGACCGACCTGATCTCGTCCTCGATCCCGCGGATCGCGGCGGGATCCGTGGCCACCGCCAACCGCATCGCATTCAGGTAGCCCAGCAGCCCGGCGGCCTTGGCTTCCCCGGCGCGGTACATGCCGGGCAGGTTGTCACGGCGAATGAACTCGGCCGCGTCACGAACGCGGTGGAGCGCCCCGTTGGCGAAGATCCCCACCACGGTGATCCCCCCCAGCACCAGGCCGAATCCGACGATCAACTTGTAGCGTAGCTTCAGATCTTTCATGGTCAGTCCTTTTCCTTGTTCAACTTCGGGTTTTCATGCGTCGGTCCGCGGCCGGTCGGCGCCAGCGCGCCAGCTCGTCGCGGGCGCGATCGCTTTTTCGGTGTCGAGCACGAGGAGCAGGCGCCCCGGCAGCTTGTACACGCCGGCGATCAGCTCTCGCCCGACGTCGTTCAACGTGTCTGGGGGCGGCTCGGAGGCGTCGTTCGCCACCGTCAGCACCTCGCCGATCTCGTCCACCAGCAGGCTGACGGCCCCGTCGTCGCTGCGAACGATCACGTTCATGGGCGGCCGTTCGGCGGCGCCGTCCGGCAGCGCCAGCCGTCGGCGCAGGTCGATGGCGGTCACGATCTGCCCGCGCAAGTTGATCAAGCCACGCACGATCGGCGGCGCCAGCGGAACCCGCGTCATCTCCTGGTAGCGCAGGACCTCCTGCACGCGCCTCACGTCGACGCCGAAGAAGAACCCCTGCACGCAGAACGTGCAGAACTGTCGGGTGTCGCTCATGTTCGTGCCTCCCCGGCCGGCGAGGTCGTCTCGCCCCGCATCGACAGGCTGGCACCAGCGGCGCGCATCAGCGCGTCCAGATCCAGCAGCTCGGTGACCCGCCCCTCTATGATCACGCACCCGCGGATGCCCGGCTCCCGGCTCTCCCCGCGGTTGATTCGCAGGTCGACGCTCTGGTCGATGATGTCGACGATCCGGCGAACGACCAGCCCCACCGGCCGCTGTCCGGTGCCATGGACCAGCACGTGAACCTGCTCCGCCGCGCGGTCGGCTCCCTTCCACATGCCCCTCCCCATCTGCAGCAGTCCCTCGATGTCGACCAAGGGAAGAACGTCGCCGCGGTACTGGACCACGTGGCCGTCCGCCATCGGCTCCACCTGTGTGGTGTCGAACACCTCCAGCCGGGCCAGCATCGACAGCGGGACGGCCATGCGCCGGCCGCTCGCCAGTGTGAACAGCAGCAGCGTCGTCCGATGCTCCCCTGCGCCGTCGCTCCCCGCGCCTGCCCGCGGCGGCGTCCGGTCGCTTGCGCCGCCGACCACCTTCGCCCGGAGCGCCAGGCCGAGCACGTCCAGGATCAGCGCCACCCGGCCGTCGCCCATGATGGTCGCCCCGGCGAACGCGGGGACCCCCTTCAGGTGCTTGCCCAGCGACTTCACGACGATCTCCTCCGTGTCGTTGATGTCGTCCACCACCAGCCCGAACCGCCGGTTGTCCGCCTGCAGGACGACGATGTTGATCGCCTCTCGCTTCGCCAGCGCCGCGGCGTTCGCCGCCTCGTCGAGCCCGAGCTCCCGGTTGAGATCCACGAGCGGCAACAAGGTCCCGCGCAGCCTGCACACGGCCGCGCCATGCACGGACTCGATGCCGGCGCGCACCTGGGCCCCGTGCAGGCGGACCAGCTCCAACAGGCTGACCTGCGGGATGGCGTAACGATCGCCCCCGCTCGACACGATCAGCGCCGGGATGATCGCCAGCGTCAGCGGGATCTTGATGCGGAACGTGGTGCCGTGCCCCGGGCGGGTGGTCAGGTCCACGACGCCGCCGATGCGCTCGATGTTGGTCTTGACCACATCCATCCCCACGCCCCGCCCCGACACGTTGCTGACCTTCTCCGCCGTCGAGAAGCCGGGAAGAAAGACCAGCTCCGCGAGCTCGCGGTCGCCCATGCGGCCCGCCTGCTCGCCGGTGATCAGGCCCCGCTCGAGCGCCTTGCTGCGGATGCGGTCGAGGTTCAGTCCGGCGCCGTCGTCGGAGATCTCGATGTTGACCTGGCCGCCCTCGTGGAAGGCGCGCAGGAACAGGCGACCCTCGGCGGGCTTGCCCTGCGCCGTCCGCGCCTCGGGCGGCTCGATGCCGTGGTCCACGCAGTTACGAACGATGTGGGTCAGCGGGTCCTTGATCGCCTCGATGATGGTCTTGTCGAGCTCGGTCTCCTTGCCCTCCATCTCCACCCGCACCCGCTTGCCCAGCGCCAGGGCGAGATCCCTCACGATCCGGGGCGTCTTGTCCCAGACATTTCCGATGGGCTGCATGCGCGTCTTCATCACGCTCGACTGCAGCTCGGTGGTGATCAGGTTCAGCCGCTGGGTCGTCCCGGTGAACGCATGATCCTCCACCGTCGGCACGAACTGCAGCACCTGATTCCGCGCCAGGACCAGCTCCCCCACCAGGTTCATCAATCTGTCGAGCAGGCCCACGTCGACCCGCACGTAGCCGTCCGAGACGCCCGGCGTCCTCCCGTCCGCCAGCTCCGGCGGGTGCGGGATGACCTCGGCGGTCGGGGTCGGCGGGGCCGCCGGGGTCGCCTGGGCCGGCGGGACCGACACATCGATCGGCGGCGCCGGCGCGGCGTCGTTCTCCTTGGCGCCACCCTCTTCTCCCTGGAGCTGGTGGAGCAGCACGACGAGAGCGGCGTAGTCGCGGTCGCCGTCGCTGCCCTTCTGCTCGACCTCGGCCAGCATCTCGCGAATCGCGTCCACCGTCCGCAGCAACGCGGTCGCGATCGGGGCGGAGAACGTCAGGGCGCCGTCCCGCAAGCGACTCAGCAGGCTCTCGCCCGCGTGCGCGACGGCCTCCAGCCTGGCGAAGCCCAGGAAGCCGCAGGTCCCCTTGATCGTGTGGATCGTCCTGAAGATGCTGGCGAGGGAATCGCGCGACGCCGGATTCTGCTCGAGGATCAGCAGCTCACGATCCAGGCGATCGAGGTTCTCGTGGCTCTCCACGAGGAACTCCTTGACCAGCTCATCCATCTCGTCGCCGGCGGATTCGCTCATGTCTCGGTGTCCCGGGGGGCAACGGCGATGGGCTTCGTGATCACCTCGTCCTGCGAGATGGGCTCGGTGGGGCAGGCCTCGGACACCACCGACCGAAACGCGAGCGAGGGCGATTCGACCGTCCGGCTGTGCCGAGCGGCCAGGCCGTCCGACATCGTCGACGGCTCCGACGCGCTGACCTGACGTTGTCCCTGGGGAGCTCTCCAATTTTGCATGTTGCCTCCGCCTGTGGGGTTTCGGAGGGGTGGCGCCGCCGCTGCATCGGTGCTCTCCCGAGAAGAGCCGCGGCATTTCCTGAGACGCCGCGCGTCGACACACATCCACCTCGAACCCGCCGAGCCCCCGACGCCCACGATCGGATACGCTCAAGCGATGACGTCCGTGGGGAGGGCCCGGCCGGCGACGCTCTTGTCGTCGACCCGGGCGTTATGCCGATCGTTGCAGGCGGACCGCCGTCAGACCGCCCTGACGCTTCACCGAAACGTCGCTCAGGACCTGGCCGCGGCCCAGCTTCAGCTCGCCCTCGGCGAAAGGAACGTGGGAAAACCGCACGCCACCCGCACCCTGCTCAGGCAGGTCGGCGAGCTCCTCCGCGGTTGCTCGAAGACCGTGCAGGCCCTCGAGCTCGCGCTGCGGCCTCCCCTCCTCGAACAGGCAGGCTTGGTCGCCGCGCTGAACTGGCTTGCGCGCGAGGAGAGCGCGCGTGGCGTTCCCCTGGCGGTGACGCTGCCCGAGCGGTTCCCGCGCTTCGACCCCGCCGTGGAGGCGGAGGTCTATCAGGCTCTCGCGACGTTCTTCCGAAGGGGGGTCTCCGCGCGCGCGGGCCGCACCTTGCGCGTGGCCGTGCGCGGGGGCGCGGTGCGGGTTCACGCGGAAGGACGGGGTGCCGCCGCGGTCGAGCTTGCCCTCGGCGAGGCGCGCGCCCGGCTTGCCGGCCTCGCCCGCGCTTCGATTGCGCGTCCGGGCTCCGGCCGGGTCGCGCTGGTGATCCGCGCCGCCCCCAGCAGCGCCCATCCGACCCGCAGGGCGCCGCGACAAACACCGCGAACGCTGTAGAATCCCTGGCCGTGAGGATTCTGGTCGCGGACGATCACGAGATCGTTCGACAGGGGCTGCGGGCGCTCATCGAGACGAGGGCGGGCTTCGTGGTGTGCGGCGAGGCGGCGAACGGACGCGAGGCCGTCGACAGGACGGCCGCGCTGAAACCGGACGTGCTGGTGCTGGACATCGCGATGCCCGAGCTGAACGGGCTGGAGGCCGCGCGCCGGATCCCGGCGGTGTCGCCGCGCACCCAGATCCTGGTGCTGTCCACGCACCACGACGACGCCCTGGTGCACGAAATCGTCACCGCGGGTGTCCGCGGATACGTCCTGAAGTCGGATGCAGCGAGGGACCTCGTTACCGCGATCGAGAGCCTCGGCAGCGGCCGCCCGTTCTTCTCGGCCCAAATCGCCGACGTCGTGGTCGAAGGGTTCGTGGGACGTGGCCGGCTTCTCCCGGGCGACGGCGGGGCGGCTGCGCGGCTCACATCACGCGAGCGCGAGGTGCTACAGCTCCTGGCGGAGGGACGCAGCACGAAGGAGGTGGCGGCCAGCCTGGACATCGGCATCAAGACGGCGGAGACCCATCGCGCCAACTTGATGAAGAAGCTGGACCTGCAGACCATCGCGGAACTGGTGCGCTATGCCGTCCGCAATCACATCGTCGAGCCATGAAGGCGACCGGGTCGACGATCCTCGTGGTCGACGACAACGACGAGTTCCGTGAGACCACGGTCAAGGCCCTCGGCGGCCTGGGGCACGAGGTGGTGGCGGCCCGCAGCGCGCGTCAGGCACAGGGAAAGGCCCGCGCCCTCGGCGCGCGCCTGGACCTCCTGGTGACGGATCTGGTGCTGGACGGTGTCGACGGGCTGGCGCTGGCAGATCGCCTGATCAGCCTCAAGCCCACCCTGCGCGTGCTGTTCATGTCGGGATACGCCGGGAGTGCGATGCGCCTCGCCGGGCTCCGTGGGGCACGCCGCGACTTCCTCGAAAAGCCGTTCACGCCCGCCCAGATCGAAAAGAGCGTCGCGCGCCTCCTGGCGAAGGGCCGCGACACGCCCGGTTGAGTGGCGCGTGCGGGGAAGCCCGTTGGGCGTCCTACCCCAGGATCCGGCGGACGGTGTCGCGGACGTCGGCGTAGACGTTCGGCAGGTGGTAGGGCTGGTTCGCGTAGCGGGGGTTCGGGACCTGCGCCAGCTTGCGCTCGTGGTACTGGACCTTGAAGTCGGTGAACTTCAAGCCGTTGGCGGTGCTGACCACGACCACGCGGTGGCGGTTCTCGATCACGCCGCGCGCCACCAGCTTCTCGAGCGCCGCCAGCGCCACGCCGGTGTGCGGGCAGTTGAACAACCCCGTGAGATCGGCGCGCGCCGAGGCGTCGGCCAGCTCCGCCTCCGAGGCCTGCTCGACCACGCCAGCGAATTGCTGCAGCGTCCGGATCGCCTTCTTGATGCTCACCGGGTTACCGATCTGGATCGCGGAGGCCAGCGTGGGCTTCGCGGTCACCGGCTTGAACGTCTCGAAGTTCGTCAGGAAGCTGCTGTACAGCGGATTGGCCGCCTCGGCCTGGGCCACGCAGATCCGCGGCAGCCGCGAGATGAGGCCGAGGTCGCGCATCATCAGGAAGCCCTTGCCCAGCGCGCTGACGTTGCCGAGGTTGCCGCCCGGGATGATGACCCAGTCGGGCACCTCCCAGTCGAACTGCTGCACCATCTCGATGGCGACCGTCTTTTGGCCCTCGATGCGCAGGCTGTTCATGCTGTTCGCCAGGTAGACGCTCTCTTCCTCGGCCAGCTGCTGCACGATGGCCATGCACGCGTCGAAGTCGCCGTCGATCGCCAGCACGTGCGCGCCGTTCGCCAGCGGCTGCACGAGCTGCGCGGTCGAGACCTTGCCGCGCGGCAAGATCACCATGGCCTTTATCCCGGCCGCCGCGCCGTAGGCGGCCAGCGCCGCGGACGTGTCGCCCGTCGACGCGCAGGCCACCGCCCGGATGGGGCGGCCGTCGGCGATCATCTGCTTGACCGTCGAGACCAGCACCGTCATCCCGAGGTCCTTGAACGACCCCGTGTGGGACACCCCGCACTGCTTGATCCACAGGTCCGGCAGGCCGAGCTCCCGCCCGTAACGCTCGGCCCACAGCAGGTTCGTTCCGCCCTCCATCATCGAGACGACGTTCTCGTCGAGGATGTGCGGCTGCACCCACTCCTTCTTCCCCCAGACCCCCGAGCCGTAGGGCCACTGCGTGCGCTGGTAGCGCTCGTCGAACAGCTTGATCCACGCGGCCGCGCTGCGGGCCCGCAGGTGCTCGATGTCGTGGACGACCTCCAGCAGATCGTGGCACTTCGGGCACCGATAGATGACCTGGTCGAGCGGGTAGTCCCCGGCGCAACCGGAGATACAACGGAAGACGGACCGAGTCGGCATGGCGCCTCAATCTACCCGAAGGCCGGACGACTTGCAGCGGCGGCCGGCCGGTTCGTGATAAGAACTTTGGCTCGCCATGAGCCAGAAGCGCCCCTCACCCGAGATTCACAAGTTCGGCGGCGCGTCGCTTGCCGACGTCGCCGCCTTCCGGCACGCGATCGGCATCGTTCACGGGCGCAGCGGGCCGCGGGTCGTCGTGTGCTCGGCCCCGAGCGGCGTCACCGACGTCCTGCTGGGAATGGCCAAGCGGGCGCGCGGCGGGCAGGAGGCGGGCCTGGCGGCGGACTCGATCACGTTGCGTCGGCGTTACCAGGCCATCCTGCAGGGCATCGTCCCGACCAAGGCCGCGCGGCGGCCGGTGGCCGACGAGATCGATCGTTCGTTCGACGAGCTCGACTCGCTGGTCACCAGCCTGCTGGTCCTCAAGGAGCTGACCCCGCGCACGGCGGACTTCATCGCGGCGCGCGGCGAACGCCTGTCGGCGTTGTTGTTCGCCGCCGGCCTCGAGGCGGCGGGTGAGAAGGCGCGCTACGTCGATGCCGTCGACGTCGTGATCACGGACGGGCCCTACGGCGGAGCGTCGCCGAACCTGATGCTGACCGACATGTCGGCGCGCAAGCAGCTGCGCCCTCTGCTCGACCGGGGCGTCCTGCCAGTCGTCCCCGGCTTCCTGGGGGCGGTGCCGGCGACCGACGAGGACGATCCGGGCGTGGTGCGTCCGGCCGCCACGCTGGGGCGCGGCGGGACGGATCTGACGGCGACGCTGCTCGGGCGGGCGCTCGGGGCGCGCGAGGTCTTGCTGTGGAAGGACGTGCCCGGGATGCTGACGGCCGATCCGCGCGTGGTCCCGAACGCGCGGGTGATCCCACAGCTTCACGTGCGCGAGGCCGCCGAGCTGGCCTACTTCGGCGCCAAGGTATTGCACCCGCGCGCCCTCATCCCCGTGTCGGGGCGGAACATCCCGGTGTTCGTCCGGCCGTTCGCCGATCCCACGGCCGTCGGCACGGAGATCTCGGGTCGGCGGACGCTGGACCGCTACCCGGTCAAGGCGCTGTCGGCCATGCCGGGGCAGGCGCTGGTCACGGTCGCCGGCAGCGGCATGCTGGGCGTCCCCGGGATCGCGGCGCGAACGTTCGCGGCGCTGTTCGACGAGGGCATCAGCGTCTCGCTGATCTCGCAGTCGTCCTCCGAGCAGTCGATCTGCTTTTCGGTGCCCGAGGCGGCGGCCAAGCGCGCGAAGACCCGCCTCTCCGAGGAATTTCGGGACGAGATCGCGCGCGAGGAGATCGACGGCGTCGAGACACGCTCCGGTCTCGCCACGCTGGCCGTGGTGGGCATCGGCATGGCCGGTCACCCCGGCATCGCCGGCCGCGTGTTCCGCGCGCTCGCCGACGCGAACGTGAACATCGTCGCCATCGCGCAGGGGTCGTCCGAGCTGAACATCTCGTTCGTGGTCGCCGCGACGACCACGGCAGCCGCCCAGCGCGCCATCCACGACGTGTTCCAGCTGGCGAAGATCGGGGGCGGCGCCGTCAACGGCGGCGACCACGTGGACGTCATCCTGCTGGGCTTCGGGCAGATCGGCCGCACGCTGGCCGAGATGATCACGAAGGGGGGAGGGCGCGACGGGCGGCCCGGGGCGCGCAAGGGCGCCCGCCCGATCCGCATCGTCGGCGCCATTGATCGCAGCGGCTTCCTGTTCGATCCCGAGGGCTTGTCGGCGCGCGACGTCAGCGCCCTCATCGCCCTCAAGGAGGCCGGACGCGGCTTCGCCGAAGCGCCCGCGGGGCGCGTGGCCCGTCCCGCCGACGCCATCGCGACCCTGGCCAAGCACGCGCTGTCGCGCCCGGTCCTGGTCGACGTGACCGCGGACGAGACGACCCCCCTCGTCAAGGAGGCGCTCGCCGCGGGGATGGACGTGGTGCTGGCGAACAAGCGCCCGTTATCCGGAACGCGCGAAACCCACGCCGAGATCAACGCCCTCGCGGCCAAGTCGGGCCGGCGAATCCTCTTCGAGGCCACTGTGGGCGCGGGACTGCCCATCCTCGACACCTACAAGAAGCTGGCGGAGTCTGGCGACCGCGTCCTGCGCATCGAGGGTTGCGTGTCCGGGACGCTCGGCTTTCTGCTCACGGAGATCGGGCGGGGGCGGCCGTTCTCGGAGGCCCTGCGGCGCGCGATGGAGAAGGGCTTCACCGAGCCCGACCCGCGCGATGACCTGTCGGGGGCGGACGTGGGGCGAAAGGCCTTGATTCTCGGACGCTTGCTGGGTTTCGAGGGGAATCCGGGCGAGGTCGAGGTCGAATCGCTGGTGCCCGAGAGCTACCGCAAGCTGCCGCTGACGGCGTTCCTCGCCCGGCTCGACGAGCTCGACGCCCCGTGGGCGGAGCGCCTCGGCGCCGCGAAGGCCAAGGGCGGGACGCTCCGCTACGTGGCGTCCGTGACCAAGAATCGAATCTCGGTCGGCCTGAAGACGGTCGACGCCTCCAGCCCGTTCGCGGGCCTGAAGGGCACGGACAACCAGATCGCCTTCACGACGAACCGCTACAAGGAGAACCCGCTCGTCGTCACGGGGCCCGGCGCCGGCCTGGCCGTCACGGCAGCGGGCGTCCTCAACGATATCCTCGGCTTGGCGAGCTAGGCAGGTTTCACTCGTCGCGCGCCCCCCATGCTTCGCGCGCGCCGAGGATGGCCTCCCGAACGGCGCCTGTTCCGCTTGAGACTTTTTCCGGCGCGTCGGCTGCGGCTCAATTTCGAGAGGCAGCCGACGCGCCGGAAAAAGTCTGGGCGCGGACCCGACCCTGGGGCGAGGGGGGCCTGCGTCGCGCGCACATTCATGGGTCGCGTGCGGTAGGGAGCTCCTCAGGGCCTCTCAGATTCCAGGAAGCCAAGGCAAAAAAAAAAGGGAGGCCGAAGCCTCCCGTTTTTGTCGTGCATTCGCGGCCGGTCGATCCGGCCAGGTGACTAGAAGAACGTCAGCGCGGCGACCTCGCCGGTGAACTGATTCTTCTTCATGCCACCAGCGAAGACCTGGTCGCCCGAGTGGTCGAACCGGATCTCGGGACGGAGCTCGAAGTTCTTGCCCACAGGGATGCCCGCCATACCGGTGCCTTCCTCGTAGGACGCCGTGTGAGACGGGGGCCCATCGGTGTGGACGCTCAGGAACTCACCGCGGGCGGCCAGGTAGAGGTGATCGGCGACGACATAGCGACCCATGAGCGCGGCGCCCACGAGGTAGTCAGCGGCGACGTTGTCGAAGGCCTTGATGTAGTCGATGTTCAGGTTGAGGCCGAACTTGTCGTTGACGGTGACCGCCACGACCACGTCGCCGAGAACGCGAAGGTCGCCAGGCGTGCTGCCCATGGCGCCCTGGGGCGCTTCCTTGCCGAAGTAGGTCGTCGCAATCACGGACACCATCGGGCTGGCCGTGATGCTCGCCGACAGGCCGATCGTCTTCCAGGCATTGACGTCCGGATCGTCGTTCCAGCCGTTCACCAAGCTGCCCTGCAGGGTCAACTGGTCGCTGACCTTCAGGTTGGCGCGGACGCCCGTGTGGAGCAGGGGAATGGCGTTGAACAAGAGTGACCGCGAGTAGAGCCAGTTCTTGTTGGCCTCGATCACCTCCGCCCCGGCCGTGGTGGTGAACTTACCGAAGTCGAGGGTGAGGTTCCCCGGCAACGCGATCTCGCCGTAGGCCTGCTCGACCAGGAAAGCGCCGCTCGGATTCGGGGGAATGGTCCCGCCGCCGAACGAATTGTTGATGATGGTGCCGACCGAGCCGTACCCGATGTCGAGTTGGAAGGAGACCGGGTCGAGGGAGGCGTTCATCGTCAGCTTGGCCAGCGCCAGTGTCACGCTGTTCGAATTGGTGTCGAACGCGCGGCCGACCGGTGGCGTCAGCGTGTTGGCATTGGTCGCCCGGATGAAGTTGAACAGATAGTAGGTGTCGGCCAGGCCGCCGAAGACGAACTTGGGCGCCGGGGCTGCCGGAGCGGGAGCCGCGGGAGCGGCAGCGGCCGGAGGGGGAACCGCCACCTCGGCGACGACCGGCGGCGGCGGCGTTGCCGGCGGCGGCTCGGCGGCCGGGGGCGCCGCGGCGGGTGGAGGTGCCGCGGGAGGCACCTGGGCGAAGGCTGAAGCGGAAACCAAGACACTTAGAGCACTGGCGCAAACGGCGAGGCGCATTCGTAACCCCCTTTTTCTTTTGGCGGAGATGTCGTTGACTGGCGCACACCCTAGCCGGGAGGCCGAAGGCCTGTAAAGTATTTTGCGAGCGAGGTGCGATGATTTTGCCTCCGAGAAATCACACGGAAATCTGTTGGAAATAATCCCCGAAACAGAGAAATTCCGTAGGAATATCGCGCTTCCGTGACCGTGGCCGCACGCCGGACCGGTCAAGAAGCGGGGCCGCCGGCGAGCAGCGCCGCCACCGCCTCGCGGGTGGGCATGCTGGGCTGGGCGCCCTTGCGAGTCGCGCACAAGGCCCCGGTCGCCGCGGCAAAACGCACGGCCTCTGGCTCCCCTAGACCGCGCTCGAGGGCAAACGCAAAACCTGCGTTGAACGCGTCACCCGCGGCAGTCGTGTCGATCGCGTCTACCGGAAACGCCGGGCACAGATGTTCGGTCGTGTCGGTCACGAGCAGCGCCCCCTGGCGGCCCATCTTGACCAGCACGCGACGTACACCCCGCGCGATCAGCTGGCGCGCCCGCGTGACCGCCTCCCCGCGGCGCAACGTCGGCTGCGGCGCGCCGCCCGTCAGCACCGACAGCTCGCTCTCGTTCGGCGTCACGTAGTCCACCGAGCGCAACAGCATGTCCGCCAGCGTCCTCGCCGGGGCAGGGTCGAGAACGACCACCGCGCCACCTTCCTTTGCAACGCGCGCGGCGGTTTGAACAGTCGGCAGGGGGATCTCGAGCTGCAGTAACACCACCGCCGCGCCGGCGATTGCGTGGTGCGCGCCGCTGAGCCCGCCGGGGACGAACGCGCCATTCGCCCCCGGAACGACCACGATCTGATTCTGGCCGGCGGCGTCCACCGCGATGAGGGCGAGCCCGGTGGGGACGCCCGTGAGCACTGCGACCTGGGACACGTCGACGCCCGCGCCCGTGAGATTCTCCCGCAGCCACGCCCCGTAGGCGTCATCGCCCACGCGCCCCACCATCGCGACCGGAAAGTCGCCCGCCGCGAGGCGTGCCGCCGCGAACGCCTGGTTGGCGCCCTTCCCACCCGGGAACACCGCGAAGTCGTGCCCCGTCACCGTCTCGCCCGGCGCCGGAAACCGGCGCAGGCCAACCACCAGATCGGCGTTCAGGCTGCCGACGACCGTGATGCCGCGACCCATGACGGCCCCCGTCGGCGCGGCTCCGGGCTAGGAGGCCGCGCTCCCTTCCTCGATGAGGACCAGCAGGTCCCCCGCTTCGACCCCTTCGCCGGCGCCCGAAACGATCTCCCGGACGATCCCGTTCACGGGCGCCTTGACTATGGTCTCCAGCTTCATGGCCTCGGTGACCAGCAGCTTCTGCCCAGCCGTCACCTTCTCGCCGACCTTGGTCACGAGATCGATGACCCGCCCGGGCATCGGCGCGCCGACCTCGTTCTTTCGGCCGGGCGTCGCCTTCCGCCGTTTCGGACCCGTGACCTTCGCCGATTCGTCGAACACGCGGATCGACCGCTGCTGGCCGTTCAGCTCGAAGGTCACCACGCGGCCACCGTCGGCCTCCACCTCGCCGACCGACAACAGCTTGACGATCAAGGTCTTGCCAGCCTCGATGTCGATCCACGCCTCCTCGCCGACCCGCAGGCCGTAGAAGAACGCGGGCGTCGGCAGCACCGAGGTGTCCCCGTGCAGGGCCCGGTGCTCCATGTATTCGCGTAACACCTTCGGATAGAGCGCATACGACACGACGTCGCGCCGCTGAACGGGACCGCCCGCCAGGCGCTCCATCTCGGCCTTGCCCTCCTCCCAGTCGAACGGCGGCAGCGTCGCCCCGGGACGACCCTCGATGGGCGCCTGCCCCTTCAGCACATGCGTGCGCAGCGGCTCCGGGAATCCCCCTGGCGGCTGGCCCAGCCCGCCGCGCATGTAGTCGATGACCGACCCCGGGAACGTCAGCTCGGGCGCCTTCTCGAGGACGGCCCGGCCGTCGAGGCCCTGCTTCACCATCCAGATCGCCATGTCACCGACCACCTTCGAGGACGGCGTGACCTTCGGGATGTCCCCGAACAGCTGGTTCACCTCGGCGTAGGCGCGCTTGACCGCCTCCCACGACTGCGCCCCCAGGCCCAGGCCCTCCGCCTGCGCGCGCAGGTTGGAGTACTGCCCCCCCGGGATCTCGTGCTGGTAGACGTCGGCGGCCGGAGCCTTCAGGCCCGATTCGAACGGCGCGTACCACTCCCGCACGGTGTCCCAGTAGACGGACAGCTTCTCGAGCGCCTCGGGGTGGATGCGCGGATCGCGGGGGGAGCCGTCGAGCGCGAACAGCAGCGTCTCGAGCGACGGCTGCGACGTCATTCCGGACATGGAGCCGGCGGCGACGTCGACGATGTCGACGCCAGCGTTGATCGCCGCCACGTAGGAGGTGATCCCGTTTCCGGACGTGTCGTGCATGTGCAGGTGAACCGGGACGTCGACCGCGTCGCGGATGGCGCCGACCAGCATCGTCGCGGCCCTGGGCTTCAGCAGCCCGGCCATGTCCTTGATGGCCAGGATGTGCGTCCCGAGCGCCACGACCTCCTTCGCCATCTTCACGTAGTAGGCGAGGTCGAACTTCGTGCGCGAGGGATCGCTGACGTCGCCGGTGTAGCAGATGGCCGTCTCGACGATTTTTCCGGATTTCTGGGCGGCCGCGATCGCCACCTTCATGCTGCTGACGTCGTTCAGGGCGTCGAAGATGCGGAACACGTCGATGCCGCCCGCGGCGGCCTCCTCGATGAAGGCGCGCACCACGTCGTCTGGGTAGTTCGTGTAACCAACCGCGTTTGCGCCCCGCACCAGCATCTGGAACAGGATGTTCGGGACCTTGGTTCGCAGCTCCTCGAGGCGCCGCCAGGGATCCTCGGACAGGAAGCGATAGGCGACATCGAACGTCGCGCCGCCCCACATCTCCAGCGAGAAGAAGTCCGCGCACAGGTGCGCCGTGGCGTGGGCGACGCGCGCCAGGTCGAACGTGCGCAAGCGGGTGGCGAGGAGCGACTGATGGGCGTCCCGCCAGGTGGTGTCCATCAGCCGCAGGCGCCTGTCCGAGCGCAGCCAGCGCACGACCCCCTCGGGCCCCTGCTCGTCGAGGAGCTGCTTCGTCCCGCGGGGCGGAGGGCCCGCGGGGACGATGGGCACGAGCGGCGTCTTCGTGAGCGCGCCCTGGGGGGGCTTCGGCTTTCCACGGACCGTGGGGTGCCCGTTCACCACCATGCTGCCTACGTAACGGAGCATACGCGTCGCGCGATCGCTGCGCGGGCGATAGCGGACGAGCGCCGGCGTCTCGTCCACGAAGGTCGTGTGGGCCTCGCCGGCCGCGAACGTGGGATGATCGATGACGTTCTCGAGGAAGGCGATGTTCGTCTTCACGCCGCGGATGCGAAACTCCCGCAACGCGCGGCCGAGCTTACGGCGGACGTACTGCCACTCGAGGCCGGACGCCGTCACCTTCGCCAGCAGCGAATCGTAGTACGGAGAGACCCGGGCGCCCACGTATCCCGAGCCGTCGTCGAGGCGAATGCCGAGGCCCACCGCGGGCCGGTAGACGTTGATCTTGCCCGTGTCGGGCAGGAAGTCGTTCTGCGGATCCTCGGCGGTGATGCGGGCCTGGATGGCGTAGCCACGCCGTTCGATGGCGCCCTGGTTGGCGATGCCAATCTCCGGGTCCGAGAGCCTGTGGCCCTCGGCGATGCGAATCTGCGCCTGCACCAGGTCGCGCCCCGTGATGGCCTCCGTGACCGTGTGCTCGACCTGGATGCGGGGGTTCACCTCGATGAAGTAGTGCGCGCCGTCCGCCCCCACCAGGAACTCGACCGTGCCCGCGTTGGTGTAGTTCGCCTGGCGGGCGACCTTGAGTGCGTCGGCGGCGATCTTGTCGCGCAGCGCTTCGGGCAGTGACCACGCCGGCGCGTATTCGACCACCTTCTGGTGCCGGCGCTGGACCGAACAATCGCGCTCGAACAGGTGCACCAGGTTCCCGTGCTCGTCGCCCAGCACCTGCACCTCGATGTGCTTGGGGCGGACCACCAGCTTCTCGATGAAGACCGAGTCGTCGCCGAACGCCTTGCGCGCCTCCGATTGCGCGCGCGCCAGCGACTCCTCGAGCTCGCTGGCCTCGCGTACCACGCGCATCCCGCGGCCACCGCCGCCGCCCGCGGCCTTCACGAATACGGGGTACCCGACCTTGTCGGCGAACGCCCGCGCGTCCTCGATACGAACGATGGCCTCGGCCGTGCCCGGAACGACGGGGACCCCGGCCGCCTCGGCGATCTTGCGGGCCGCGATCTTGTCGCCCAGCGCCAGGATCGTCTCCGGCGTCGGCCCGATGAACTTGATGCCGGCGTCACGGCACTTGCGCGCGAAGGAAGCCCGCTCCGAGAGCAGCCCGTACCCGGGATGAATCGCGTCGACCTCGTGCCGCTTCGCCAGCGCGACGATCTCGTCCTCGGCGAGATACGCCGCGACGGGCTCGAGGCCCCGCCCCACCATGTAGGCCTCGTCGGCCTTGTAGCGGTGCAGATGCACCCGATCCTCCTCGGAGAAGATGGCGATGGTGCGGATCCCGAGCTCGGAGCACGCGCGAAACACACGGATGGCGATCTCTCCGCGGTTGGCGCACAGCACGCGGCGGAAGCGAAGCGGGGTCATGGGAGGCTGATCTGTGCCGACGGGGCGCGATCTGTCAATCGGAAACGAGTGGGCGTGTCGAAGCCGACGCCGACGCCACTTGCCCCGACCTTTCAGGCGAACGGCACGATCTTGGAGCGACGGATACGGCGATCGCGCGTGATCAGAGGAACGTTGTGGACGACGCTCGTGGCAGCGATGAGCTCGTCCGCGGGGTCGGACTCGAAGTCGAGCGAGGTTGATTGCAACCCAACGGCGAGATCGAGGGGCCAAACATGGAGCCCCGACAGCGTCCGGACCACCTCGGCGTCGTTTAGGTCCAGGTCGATTCGCCCGAGCTGAACGAGCTTGGAGAGCTCCCAGAAGACAATCGCAGAGATGCTCCAGGTGTTGCCCGTCAGCAGCCGCCGCTCCTGCGCCGACACCGTCCCGGCCAGGGCGAAGACCAGAACATGGGTGTCGAGGTTAACCACCCGCTTCCCACTCCAGGCCGGTGGACTCGATGTCGCCCTTGACGCGAATCTTCTCCCGAAGCGAGCCAATGAGGTCAGCGGAGGCCCGTTCCATGGGGACGAGCCGCGCCACGGCCTTGCCGTGTTTGGTGATCACGATTCCCTCCGGACCCAGATGATCCAGCAGGGACAGGCACTGCTCCTTGAACTTGGCGGCGGCGACCTTCTTCATGGTCGTATTTTAAGGCCAGTCAGAATAACTGGCCACTATTCTGGCGCAGGCTGCTCAGCCGGCCCGAAATTGGAAGTCGCGCTCGCGCACCACCAGGGGTTCGCGGCCGTCGACCAGGAACGCCCGCCCTTCGCCGACCATGCCGTTGTAGGTCAGCAAGTACCAGACGTCGATCCCCCAGCGCGCGTGGCCACTCTCGCAGGGCGGCGACCACTCCGCCGCCTCCAGGTCTCCGAGGCCAGGGGGTCGAAACGTGGACTGCGCGACCACGTCATGAAACGCCGGCGACGCGCGCACGATGGCCACCGCCCGCTCGGCAGAGCGGGGGTCGATCTCCCTTCTCCAGTCGCTCACCAGCCGAAGGCGAGCGGGCGCGCTCCCGAGCTCGATCTCCGCCTCGTACGACTCGTCCGCCGGCATGCCGGCCAGGTCCGGAACGTCGAACTCCGGGTAGAGGTCCTCGAGGCGGATCTCCTCCAGGCGCCTCTCGCGCGCGGCCCGGGCCGCCTCGCGGCGCTCCTCGGTGTAGTACGCGGACAGGCGCAAGATGGCGTTGCGTGAGGGCAACCGGTGATCCCAGTCGAGGATCCAGTCCCCGCCGACGTAGGTCGCCTCGCCGAAGGGTACGAGGGGCGGCAGCTCAGCCGCCAGCCGTGCGCCGTTCGTCGCGCTCGAGATGTCGGTTTGCCCCACGAGACGTGGGTGAACGATCAACTTTTCTTTCAGGAAGTCTCTGAGGTCCAAGCCCATGCGCCCGGGAAATTGTAGGGGCATCGCCGAAATGGCGCCACGGCGATCGTCGGCGCCCCGGCCTCCCCGCTGGTCTCGAGCGCTCGGGGCGCTGTAGCATACTGCCCTCGTGAGCTGGCCGTTCTCCCGTCGTCTCGAGTGGAGCCTCGTCGAAAACAGGCTGGCGGAGGCGGAGGCGCGGGCACGGCGTCGCCCGGAGTTCATCGACCTCACCGTCTCGAACCCCACCGTCGTCGGGCTGCAGTTGCCCGACGTCCAGGACCTCGCGCGCTCACTCGGCGGGCGGGCGGCGTTCGCCTATACACCCGCCCCGCGCGGGCTCGCGTCCGCGCGGCACGCCGTCGCGACAACGTACGCGGACGAGGGCCTGTCCATCGCGCCCGAGAACATCGTCCTCACCGCCAGCTCCAGTGAATCGTATGCCTTCTTGTTCAAGCTCCTCGGCGATCCCGGCGACGCCGTCCTCGTCCCGGCGCCCAGCTATCCGCTGTTCGATTACCTGGTGCGGCTCGAAGGCCTACACCCGATCCCCTATCACGCACGCTATGAGCCGATGGCCAGGTGGCACCTCGACCTCGACAGCCTGGACGCCGCGTGGGCGGCCGCAGCCCGCGAGGCCCGCCGGGTGTGTGCCGTCGTCACCGTGACCCCGAACAACCCCACGGGCGCGGTGCTCACGGAGGACGAGGCCGCTGCGCTCGACGCGCGCTGCCTGGCCCACGGCGCCGCGCTGATCGCCGATGAGGTGTTCAGCGGCTTTGTCCGCCGCCCCGCCCCGAGCCATGTACGATGCCTGGCCGCGCTGCCGATGGGCGTGCCCACCTTCAGCCTCGGGGGCCTGTCGAAGAGCTGCGGCCTCCCGCAAATCAAGGTCGGATGGATCGCGCTCGGTGGACCGGCGTGCCTCGTCGCCGCCACCCGCGACCGCCTGGAGCTCATCGCCGACACATACCTGTCGGTCAACGCTCCGGCCCAGGACGCGCTGCCGGACTTGCTCCGCCTCGGCTCCCACATTCGCGCGGCGATCGCGGTCCGCCTGCGGGAGAACGAAGACCACCTGCGGAGCGCGGTTGGCGCCCGGTCGCCCCTCAGCGTGCTCCGCAGCGACGGGGGCTGGTCGGCGGTGCTGCGTGTCCCCGAAATCATGACGGACGAGGAATGGGCGCTCGGCCTGATTGAACGAGCGGCGGCGCTCGTTCAGCCTGGCTTCTTCTTCGATCTCGAGCGTGGCGCGTACCTGGTGGTGAGCCTGCTCCCGGAGCCGGAGGTGTTCGCCGCCGGCCTGGGCCGCCTGATCGCGTACGTCGAGGCCGCCCTCGCCTGCGGCGTGGGCGCGACGGGCTGATATGTCGCACGTTCTCGCTTCCGCCGCGCCGCTGTCACAGGTGATTTCGGCCCTCCCGCTCGTCTGGGCGCTCGCGGCGCCCTCCGCCGCTTCGGCGGCGCCCTCAGCCGTTTCGATCGTGCCGCCGTTCGGAAGTGAAGACACCTGTCCCAATGCCCGCCAGGTGACGGAGGCTTTGCAGGCCCACCTCCCGGGACAGATCCTGTCGCCGGAGCGGGCCGGCGCACCCATGCGCACCGACGTCCTGCGGGCGGTGCTGGATGTCCCCGCCGATGGGACCGTCGTTCACTTCTCGCTCATCGACGGGCATGACGAGGTGCAATTGCGGCGATCGATTCCCGCACCTGGCCGAGGCCGGCCCGCCGCCGACTGCCTCGCGCTCGCCGAGACCTTGGCCGTGATCGTCGATCGTTATCTCAGCTCGATCCCCTATCAGGCGGCGGAGACGGCCCCGCCGCCGCCGCCCCCCCCAAAAGTGGTGCCGCCCGGTGCGCAGGGGCCACGACCTGCGGCTGGCTTCCTCCGGCTCTACGTGGGCGGCGCCTGGCGGATGTCCTCGGCCAATCCCTCCCTCCTGGAGGGGCGCTTGGGGGCAGACGCGGCTGTGTCCACGACGAGATGGCGGCTCGCCGCGTCACTACGACTGGGCTTCGATCAGGAGGAGCGCGTCGCCTGGATGACCGGGGACGCGACCCTTCGGCGTTTCCCTGGCCGCGTCGGCCTGCTCGTCGAAATTCCGGCCGGCCCTGGCGTGATCGAGCCCACCCTCGAAGCCGGAGTCGACCTGTTGATAGGCCGGCGTAGCGATTCACTATCGCGCCAGACCGACCAGGCCGTAAGATGGAGCCCGGTGGTCGGCGCCGAGGCCGGCTACCGCATCGCGTTGCCTGGCCACCTCTTCGTGAGACCGCGCGCCAGTCTCGGGTTTGCTATCGTACGGTACAATATCGCGACCGGGCCTGCGGATGCCGTGGCCTTTCAGACTTCCACGGTGTTTTCAGCGCTTGGTTTGGATGCGGGATTGGTTTTTAGATGAAGCTGCCGCCGCCTGGGCACCAATGCTCATGATTACTTCGAGTCGCATGTGAACACGCCTGGTCTCAGCCGCCTTTCGCCCACCGCACGAGTCTCTGACCATGAGCTCGTCTCGCGGTGCTGCGCCGGAGACCGGTCGGCCTGGCGTGCCCTTTACGAGCGACACGCCGCGCTGGTGTTCCGGTTCCTCTCCGCCCTGGGGGTTCGAGATCCAGAGCGCGAGGACGCCTGTCAGGACGTGTTTCTCGCCGTCTATCGCAGCTTGCCCAGCTTTCGCGGCGAGGCGCAGCTGTCGACCTGGATCTACCGGATCACGGCACGAACGACGGGCAAGCTCATCCAGAAGCGGAAGCTGCGGAGCGCCCTGACCAACACGCTGACTCAGGAACCCGCGCCCACCCTCTCCGACCCCACCGAGCAGGCCGCCCGGGCCCTCATGCTCGATCGCATGCTCGACCGGCTAAATCCCAAGAAGCGCCTGGTGCTGGTGCTGTTCGAGCTGGAAGGCGTTCCGGTCGAGGAGATCGCGCGCATCGTCGGCTGCCCAACGAACACGGTGTGGTCGCGGCTGCACCACGCCCGCCTGGACCTGACCAAGATGGCCGCCCGCGAGGAAAAACGCCGCCTGCGGCAGCGAGGCGCCGACGATCAGGTCGATCAAGCCACCGCGCAAGAGCTGGCGCAAGAGCAGGTGGAAGACCTCGCACAAGATCAGCCGGTCTCGGGGGCGCCGTGAGTGACAGTGGCAAGTCCCGGGGTGGGGGAAGCGGGAACGGCGGCGCGGCGATGCCCCCCGTCGCACAGCGGCTGCGTGGCGGCGCCTGGCTGACGCCGCCACGCAGCCGCGTCGAACTCGAGCTCGATCAGGCCCTGAACGAAGCCGCCGCGGCCGACACCGATGAGGTGGCCCTGCGCCGCGTTTGGTCTCGGGTGGCGCACATCCCAGACATGGCTCCGGCGCGCGGCGAGGCTCCGCCCACCAGACGAGCGCGATGGCCCTGGATCGTCGGGGCATCGCTGGCAGGAGCCGCGGCTGCCGTGACGCTCATGCTGCTCGGTACGGGGCCGGTGAGCCGAGCCAGGACGGCCTTGCTGCCGCCCGCGCCCGTCGCCACGCTCGCGGTGCGCCACGAGGCTGAACGTTCCACGCTCGTGGCACCCGCCACCGTACGAACCGGAAAGGGCGAGATCCTTCACCTGGCCCTGAAGGGAGGCACAGAAGTCACGGTCACCTCGAGCTCGACGCTGCTGCTCGACGAAGACGAGCGACCGGCGGTGTCGGCCGGCGAGGTGCACTTTCACGTGCCCCCGCAGCCGCCGGGACGAACGTTCTCGGTGCGCGCCCGCGGCTTCCGCGTGGTCGTCGTCGGCACACGCTTTCGGGTGCGGGTAACCGACGCCGACACCGCCGTCGGCGTCGATGAGGGCACGGTGGAGGTGTGGAACAGCGACACGCGGTTGGCTCGCTTGACGCCGGGCGAGTCGTGGACCAGCGCGCCCGCCGAGCCGAAGCCTATCCCCGAGACCGAGGAGACCGCGGCGCCCGCGCCAGTCACATTCTTGAAGCGCGTGGTCGGGAATCAACATCCCGGGCACGCTCCCCATGGACTGCGCGCGTCCCTGAGCCCGGGCGCGGCGTCGTTCTCGTCGGCGTCGGGAGGCGATGCGGCGTTGCTGTCGAACCCCGACAGGACCGTGTCTTCGCGCGTGCCCTCGGCCCTCCCCGGGCCGAGCGGCGCGGCCGCCGATCCCCCGGGAAACGCCCCGGCGGCCACGGTGGGGTTCCCGCCCGCGCCGGCCGCCGACGCGGGCACCATCGCCCTCGTGGCGCAGGCGAGGGCGGCCAGGGCCGCAGGTGACGGTCGCAAGGCGCTCGGGCTCTATCGAATGATCGCGCAGCGGGGGGGAGCCGCGGGCGAGAACGCCGAGTACGAGATTGGCCGCGTGTTGCGCGACAGCCTGCACCAGCCGCGCGAGGCGATCGCAGCCTGGCGATCGTATAGGACGCAACACCCGCACGGCCTGCTCCGGGTGGAATCCGACATCTCCCTGATCGAGACTCTGGTGATCTTGAACGACAAGTCAGAGGCGTTGAGCGAGGCGTTGGACTTTGTCCGGCGCTTCCCGGACAGCGAGCGCCGGGCCGAGATGGGTGGCCTGGCCGGCGACATGCTCCGGGAACGGGGAGACTTCAAGGGCGCCGTGTCCGAATACGACGGCGCCCTCGATGGCGGTCGCGGCCGAAGAGAGACCACCGACGCGATCTCGTTTCACCGTTCCATCTGCCTGCTTCACGAGGATCACGACCTCGGGGTGCTCGCGCTGCGCGCCTACCTGCAGAGCTTCTCTGGAGGACGATTTCGCTCGCAAGCCGAGCGGTTGCTGGACGAGCAAACTCGGGCCGTCATTCAGGCGAATCGGCCGTAGGAATTGACAGATGCGGCTTGACGCCGAACGAGGCCGGGCGGTGATTCTCTGCATTGCTTCGGCTGCAATCGCGTTGGCGGGGGGGGGCGGATGTGTCAGGAGCTGGATGCTGGGCCCTGATTCCGGGGGGGCCGGCGGCGGCATTGGACCAGGAGGCGCGGCCGGTCCAGGTGGTGGCGCCGCGGCCGGCTCGCAGGGCGTTGGGGGACAGGATGCGGCCGGTGGCCGGGGCGGGGGCGGCTTCCCGGGATCGGGCGGGCTCTTCGGCAGTGGAGGACACAACTTCTCCTGTCCCAACCCGACCCGCGTGCCCTACGACATCCCGACCACCGAAATGATCTTCCTGGTCGGTCGCGATGCCTCGATGGCAACGAAGTTCGGCGATGGGACACGAATGAGCGCGACCCAGGCGGCCATACAGGCAATCGTCGCTGCCAACGAGACCGCGATCAACTTCGGATACCAGGATTTTCCGTCGTTGACGGGCACTTGTTCCAACGGGGACATGTGCTGTCCCTCGAACGACTTCCCCGTCTATCCCGGCGCCCTGACCGCGGCTGCCATCGACCATGCGCTCCACCAGTGCGGCCTGGGCCCGCCGGTGAATGCGTGTGTCGCCCAGACGGACTCGAGGCCGGTGGCGCAAGCGCTGACGGCAGCCGCGACGCTGTTCAACGCGCAGCCGGATGTGATGAACGATCGCGAGATCGTGCTGGTGGTCGATGGCCCGCCGGGATGCGTCGGCCAGGATTCGTCGAGCGCATGCCTTTCGGCGCTCATGGCCATTTCGACCTTGAACAACGCCGCCGTCAAGACCTACGTGATAGGCGTGGGAGAGACGGCCGTCGACGAGGCCTGCCTGCTTCAGATCGCGCTCGCGGGCCAGACGTCGGTGCCCCTGTTCGATGCCGGCGATCAGGTCTCCCTGTCGAAGGCGCTCACTCAGATCGTGACGGCGGCGACTGATTCCTCGTGCACCATCAAACTCCACTCGAAGGTGGACCCCACGCTGATCTCCGTGCTCCTGCAGGGTCGCGAAATCCCATTCGACTCATCTGGAAGGGACGGCTGGAGCTTCGTGGCGGGCTCCAGCGTCCGGATTCAGGTGCACGGACAGGCATGTCGCGCCCTGCAAAGCGCCCGTTCGGACGTGGTCGTCTGGTCGGGTTGCCCGCCATGCGGCGAAGCGTTCCCCTGTCCGCACTAGTGGCTTCGCCACTCGCGGAAGGGGCTTCGCCCCTCCCGCGGGCCCTCCCCGCTCGACGTCGCTGCCGGCGCAGCTAAGCTGCGCCTCCCGGTGCTTGGACTCGCACTGATGTCGCCGGACATGGCGGTAACGCCACCTTGCCGGAGGTGGGTCAGGGCTTGAAGTGATCGCGGTCGGGGGATGAGCGGAGGTGGTCGATCACGCTCTCTTCCAGGAGCTCCTGCATCGTCTGCCCCCCGTAGCGGGCCGCGATGCGATCGTCGTACTCGTCGGCGATGATGGCCACGTCGCGCACGGCCGCGGTCAGCTCCGTGGCGTTGAGCGTGGTCCCGCCGAGCAGCGTGTAACAGAACACGATCACCTCACCGGCGGGCACATACGCGAACGCCCCGAAACGAAGCAGCGCGTTCATCTCGAGGAGCTGCATCGCCAAGGGCACCTCCATGGTGACCCCCTTCACGAGCTGCGCCACGCAGCGGACGACCGCGCGATCCGGATTCCAGTCGAGCGCGCTGATCATCACCATCGACGAGCCCTGCTTCACGACGTACAGGCCGTCGTCGATCTTCCGATAGGCCGAGCTCTTCTTCAGGGCCTTCTCGATCGTCTGACAGCTCACCTTGGCGGCGGCGTTCATGTATCAACCGCTACCACGAATCGGCCCGGCATTCGAGCCACTTTCTGACGACCTTGCGTTCCGCCACGCGCCCTGCCCCTCAAACGGTACACTCACCGCATGCGGACGTGCGCCCACTGCGGCCACTCGAACGAGGACCGCCTGCCCTACTGCGCGGCGTGTGGAAAGCGAGCGCGCCCGTATGACGTGCCCGACGCAGGCGTCGCGTCCGCGCGCTCGTCGTCCCAGGGTTCGGGGCCGACGACTCCCGCCTCTGGCCTGGCCGCCACGGTGGCGCTCGGCCGGACGAAGGCAGCCGGTCCCGTCAGTGGCGCGGTGGCCGGCGCGGGCGCGAACCAGACGAGCCTCGGGCGCGCACGCGAGGCCGTTCGCTACGTGTTCACCACCTTTCGAGGACGCATCGACGCCGAGGAGAGGCGGCGGCAGGTTGCAACCAATCGGAGGGAGGCGACGCAGCTTTCCGAGTCCATCTTGATCGAGATCGGCCAGACGGTGCTCGCACAGGCCATCCGAACCCCGGAGCTCGCCGAGCTTTGCGACGCGCTGACGCGGATCAAGAAGCGCCGGGAAGCCGTGATCGTGGATCTGGCGGCGGCGGAGAAGCTGCAGGCGGCGGAGGACCTTCGCCTCGGCCTGCTGGAGGCAAGCATCGAGGCGGAGTGCGACGCCTACGAGCGCAGCGTCGCCGAGGTCGAGCGGACCTTGGCGAGCAACGAGTCCGAGCGAACGGCGCTCGGCGAGGGCCCGGGCGCCGTCCCCCCTTCGCTCGCCGGTCACGCCGCGGGGGCCGCGCCATCGGAGAGGGTGAAGCTCGACGATCAGCACCGGACGCTGCGCGAGCGCGCCTCGGCCCTGCGGGCGTCGAGCCTCGCGGCGAGGGCGCGGCTCGATCAAGCGAAGGCGACTCGAAAGCGGATGACCGCCACCATGGCGGCCGCGGTGGCGGGCCACACCCGAGAGCGCGCTACAATCGACGAGGAGGCGCGAACCCTGACGACCCGCATCGGGGCCCGCGCGGTGGAGGCCCGCGTGGCCTCGCCGTACCTGGCGGCCACCTACGAGCGCTTCGATCGCCTCCAGGAAGCGATGCGCAGCCACGACGCAGAGTTGACCCGCCTCGAGCACGCGAGGCGCGGCCTCGACCTGAAGAAGCTCGCGCTCGGGGTGGGGGTCATCGGCGCCTGCGCGGGAGTCATCGGCGCCAGCGTCTGGGCGCTGCTGCGTTGAACGCGCGGCGGACGCGCGGAGCGGGCTCAGGACGAAGGGGGAGTCCTGGCGGGTAGCAAGAGGGTCGACCATCCGCCAAGGAGCGCCAGGCCACCGAACGGCGTGACGGCCCCCCACGCCCGAACGCCCGTCACCGCCAGCACGTACAGGCTCCCCGAAAAGATCACCACGCCGCCTGCGAACAGCGACGCCGTGATCGCCGGGGCCCGCAATCGCTCCGAGGATCGCGCCAGCGCCAGCAGGGCCACGGCATGGATCAGGTGATAGAGCACGCCAGTTCGGTAGATCTCGAGCTGTTCGGGCGACAGCCGTGCCTTGAGCGCATGCGCCCCGAACGCGCCGAGCGCCACACCCGTCAACCCCAACGCGGCGGCGATCCTGGTCACGACACCCGCGGCCGCAAGGGGCCTCGAAAGGCCCCCTGCGAGACCCCCTCCGAGTTGCTCGGCGCCGTCGCCGGTCCAGTAAAGCTGGACCTCCCGGTGCTTGGATAGGCTACCCCATCGCCAGAGGCCATCGAGCAAGCCATCTACAGCTTGTCCTGCCGCGCGATGCCGAGCGCGCGCATCTTCTTGTGGAGGTTGGTGCGCTCGATGCCCAGCAGCCCCGCTGTCCGGGAGATGTTCCAGCCGTTGTCGTCGAGTCGCGCGCGGATGTAGTCGCGCTCGACGTGATCGCGGAACTCACGCAGCGGCAGCGCGCGGGCCTCGGGCGGCAGCTCGATGCGCGGCAAGTTGGCCGTCCCGGCGACTCCCCCCGCCGCCTGCTCGCGCCGGTGGCGCTCGACCTCGGCGACGATCTCCTCGGGCAAGTCACCGAGCCCGATGGTCTCTTCCGAGAGGATCACGAGCCGCTCGATCACGTTCCGGAGCTCGCGCACATTGCCCGGCCAGGGATAGTCGGCCAGCGTGGCCACGGCCTCATCGGAGATGGGCTTCGGCCGCATCCCGTTCTCGCGGGCGGTGGCCTCGACGAAGGCCGCGCAGAGGAGCGGGATGTCATCGGGCCGGTCACGCAACGGGGGCGCGCGCAGCGGGACCACGGCGAGGCGAAAATAGAGATCTTCGCGGAATTTCCCCGCGGCGACGTCCGCCTGCAGATCTCGATTCGTCGCCGCGATGACCCGCACCTCCACCTTCAGCGTCTGTTCTCCGCCCACGCGGGTGAACTCCCCCGACTGCAAGACGCGCAGGACCTTGGCCTGCGCAGACGGGATCATGTCGCCGATCTCGTCGAGAAAGATTGTTCCGCCGTCGGCGACCTCGAAGTGTCCGCGCTTGCGGGCCGTGGCGCCCGTGAACGCCCCGCGTTCGTGGCCGAACAGCTCCGACTCGATCAACTCGGGGGGGATTGCCGCGCAGTTCACCTTGACGAACTCTTGTTTGCGGAGCGCGCTCTCCCGGTGAATGGCGCGCGCGATTAGCTCCTTGCCCGTCCCTGACTCGCCGGTGATCAGCACCCGCGCTCGAGTCGCGGCCACCTTGACGATCTGCGCGTACAGGGCCTGCATGGGCGCGCTACGGCCGACCATCTCGAATCTCTCGTCGGCCTGGGCGCGCAGGCCCGCTACCTCGCGCGCCATCGCGCGTCTTTCGAGCGCGTTTCGGAGCGTGACCAACATCCGCTCGCGATCGAGGGGCTTTTCCAGGAGATCATACGCACCCAGCTTCACGGCGCGCACGGCGTTCGCCAGGGTGGCGTGCCCCGAGATCATCACCACCGTCGGCAACGCCGTCTCGGCTCCGGCGGGCCCGGCGCCCGCGGGACCTGTCCCGGCGCCCACCGTGGTCGGCAAGCGCTCCAGCGTCTCCAGACCGGAGATCCCGGGCAGCTGCACGTCGAGCAACATCAGGTCCGCGCCGATGTCCGGCAAGCGGGCCAGCGCCTCCTCGCCGCTCGACGCCTCCTCGACGGCGAAGCCCTCACCCTCCAGCACCATTCGCACGGTGCGCCGAATGTTCTTCTCGTCGTCGACGATCAACACTGTTGAAGGCATCGCAGCCCACTATACCGCGAACGTGCCGGGGCCAACGTGATCCCCCGCGCACCGGCGCGCGCTCAGTCGCGCGCGCGCTGCCCTTGCTCTATCGCGAGGACGGCCACCTCCGCCCCGACCTCGACACCGAGTGTGCGGCGCGCGGAGGTGGGCAGGCCCACGGTCGCCTGACCAGCGGCGCAGGTCACGGGGACGGCGCGAAACGCGGTCTCGGCCCCGCCCTCGGTGGCGACGAGCAGCCGCGCCGGCGCGACGCCGGCCACCTCCGGATCGTCGTCGACGACCACCCGGACCCGGCGCACCTGGCGCAGCACCGTCACGTCGTCGACCCGCGCCTGAAAGTGGGGGCCGCCGTCAAACGGATCGATGCGGTGGGCATACTGGAAACCCACCCGGCGCAGCATCTTCTCGACGCCCTTCGTCTCTGGCCCCACCTCACCGATCATCGCCTGGACCTCGGACGGCAACAGCGTGGCGTAGATGGGCTCCTCCGGGAACAGCGCGCGGATGAATTCCTTGTTCTCGTGGGAGAGCCGATCCGCGTCTTGATAGGAGAGCCCGGTGAACTTCCGGCCCAGGGCCTCCCACAACAAGCTGGTGCCGTCCGATTCGAGCGGCGGCATGAGCTCGGACAGCACGGTGTCGCAGAACATCGCGCGGTGAAGCGCGATGTAAAGAAAGCGCACGTGAAAGAGCAGCTTGCCGAGCTGCGCGGGGTGCCCCCGGAGCTCCGGGAGGACCACGAGCCCACCGATCTCGGTCAGGCCCTTGTAGTTGTAGCCAATGCGCAACACCCGATGGGTGACGTGGAGATCGAGGGTTTGACTGTATCGCTCCTCATCGAGGACATCGAAGAAGACGTGGGGCGCCCGCCGCGAGCCGTGCTGAGCGAAGATCATCGACGTGCCGAGCAGGCGCCCGCTGCCCTCCTCGGCGAGCACGAAGACGAACCTCCGCTCGGCGACCTCGCGCTGCCCGGCGAAGGACTCCTCGGAGCCGGCGATGATCCCGCGGAGACGTTCGCGGTCGTGCGGCAGGTTCACCGAGTCGAGGAACGCCGCCACCTCGAGCAGGCCATCCAGATCGGCCGCCCTGACGTCGCGGATGACGAACATGTTCAGCGCGCGGCAAGCGGCGCCGGCCGCCGCAGCCCGCGCACGACGCCCGCGACCACGGCCTCGAGCCCCGTCGAGGGGATCGGTCGGCTGGGGAGAAACGCCGAATAGTCCCGCAGGACGATGGGGGGCCGGTGCTCGGCAACGGCTCGCCGATTCTCGCGCGCGATCCAATCGAGCAGGGGCCCGAGCGCGAAGACCGACGCAGGGTGGGTGTCGTGCAGCAACAAGATCCCCCGTCCCTCGAGCTTGGTCAGCCTGGCCTCGAGGTACGCGAGGATCTCCTCGCTGGTCGGGTTCCGCCAGTCTTGTGGATCGATGTTCCACCCCACCGAGACGAGCTCGCGCGCGGCCAGCGCCGACTCGAGGCTGTGGCATCTGGCGCCATACGGAGCGCGAAACAGCAACGGACGGACGCCGGTCGCCGCGGCGATGACCTCCGCATTTCCGTCGATCTCGGTGGCGGTCTCCTCCGGGACCTTGCACAGGTTGCGGTGGGACAGCGTGTGATTCGCGACGAGGTGGCCACGCGACGCGATCTTGTGAAGCAGCTCGCGGCGCGCCAGATCCTCCGGGCGGTCGCCGATCACCCGGTGGCCCGTGATGAAGAAGACCGCCTTCAACCCGCGCCGCTCCAGCTCATCCAGGACCAGGGGCGTGAACTTCAGATCTGGCCCGTCGTCGAAAGACAACACCAGCTCCCGGGGCGCATCACTTGGATAGAACCCCGTCAACGCGCCAAAGCCGAAGGCGGGCATCGCCTGCGGGCCGGTCGCCGCCACCGGCTCTCCCGGCGTCGTGGCGTCCGCCGCTCGGGGCAGCCACGCGCCAAAGGTCGACCCCGGAGCGCTCACGTCCGGTGCGGCAAAGGAGCGCGGCGACTCGGCGGCCGACGCTGACGGCTGCAGAAGGTGTTTGGTGTCGAGGCCGGCGCGCATGGACGGCATCAACACGACGACCGCGGCTATGATCGCCGCGATGAGCCTCGAGGATCCCACCAGTTGAGTGTACCGCAATCGCACTTTTGACGCGCTCACCGACATGCCCGGCGAAGCGACTCCATCTCACTCTTCGGTGGTCACGGAACGTATCTGAAGGCGGTCCGCGCCGCTCGCCCCCGCCTGGCTGAGCTATGGCACTAGGCCGGTGGGATGGGGTACACGTACAGGCCGTCGCTCGGATCCCCGACGCCGACCGTGTAAACGAGCACGTTCAGGAAGGGATAGAGGGACAGCGAGGAGTTCATCCGCGTCTGGACCACCGTGTTCGCTCCCGGCGCGAGCGCGTTTCCGCCCACGAGCCCCTGCACCACGAGAGTCCCGGAGTTGCCGTCGAACGCGTCCGTCAAGATCAGCGCGCCGTCACCGAACGTCCCCATCGCCACGATGTCAGGGTCGACGGTCACGCTGGCGCAGGTGGCCAGGTCCGTGAGCCTTCCCGCGGCCATGAGGCGCGGGTCGGTGGAATCGAGGTTGCTCACACGCGCCCAGGCGACCGCGCCGCCCCCGGGCAGGAACCGCGGCGCCAGGGAGTTGCCAAACGGGACCTCCATGGACCGATCGAGGGTGCATGAGGTCCCCGTGCCATCGAACTTCTTGACGTAGAGATCGATCAACCGGAAGACGAAATCGTAGTTTTTGAGGTAGGCGAGATGCCCTTGGCGGCTCTGCGTCACCACCCCGACCACCCCCTGATCCACGGCGACGGTCACCATGGGCGCGTTCACCGGATCAACGATGCCGAACAAGGTCCCCGAGTCGGAGAGCGCGTACATCCCCATCCCTACAGTGAAGGCGAAGCTGGCCACGTTGGTCATCACCGTGGCCGGGGCGGCGCCGGCAGCAAACCCCTGGAGCTGCAACGTCCCTGAGGGGTTCGAAGTATCGTAGTTGTAGGCGGAGAGCCACGCCCACCGGGATGCGTCCGCGGAGACCGTCCACTGTGACACGTTCGTCGCGACGACCAGGCGCGTGGTGTCGTCGCCGATCGTCTGCACGTTGAGGATCTCCGGACCTCCGGGCACGGCCCGGGTGGACCACGCGATTCGATCGCCGGCGGTTCCCACGATTCGCCACTTGAACCGCTGAACGGCGTCGCTCGTGTCACCCGAGATCACGGTGGTGACGCGGGGCAAGACCGGGCTGGCCGGTCCCACGTGTCCGACGAGCAGGTCGCTGTAGATGCTGGTGGACGGGGTCACGACGGCCGCTCCGCCTGCCCCCGCCGCCCCACTGGCACCTGCCACGCCACCGCCTCCCCCCGACCCGCCGGCTGCCTGAGCCACACCGCCCGCACCTGCGGTCCCGGCCGCCCCGCCGGCTCCCCCCGCCGGAGTTGGAGGCGCCGGAACGTCCTGAAGACACCCGATCGAGTCCCCCGTTCTGCCCGGCATGCAGTCGTGAATGTCTCCGCTCGTGGCGGTGACGAGAGCCAGAGCCCGCCCGTTCAGCATTCCCGGCCGCCACCCGTAGGGCGTGAGCGTCCCGTCGTAATAGACGAGGGTATTGCCCTGGAACAGGGCCGGGTGCGTCGTGTCCTCAGCGAAGGCCGGCGTCAGCGAAAGGCAGTTCGGATCGACATTCGGCCCGCCGCAAGTGATGGCGGCCCCGGCCGAAGCCGCCGAGATGTTGATGACATACAGGGTGTTGGTGGCTGGGGCCAGAGGGGACGGCGCGACAAACGCGCACCAGACGTCGGTCGGCGACGCGACGTCGCCCGAGCACGGAGCCCCTTTCTGCAACAGGTGAAGCGAGCCGCCCACGACACGAACGCTTCCCGGCGCGGTCACAGGGGGCGGAAGCGGCGCATCGCCGGCTCCGGCGTCGGCGATGACGTCCGGCCGTGCGTCGAAATCCACCGCTGACGGGTAGTCGGCGCTCTCCCCGGACGAGCCACAGCCCGTCAGACAAGCGGCACCACAAACGGCCAAGACGATGCAAAAGGTGAATCTCATTGGTGGACCGAAAAGCATTGGAACCCAACCCGCCCGGGACCGCAAGGCGCCGCTTCCGTTTTCGCCAGACCGCAGACCTCGAGGCGGCGCGGAATCACCCGGGCCGCCACCTTCATCGCAAGGTGACGCCCATCAAAACGGGATATCGTCGTCCGAGAGCGGCGGACCACTCGGCTCCGCTTCATCCGACGGCCCGTCGCTCCTTCCACCACCACCACCGCCCCCACCGGCCCCACGACGAGGACCAGCGCCGGCCTCCGCGCCGCCCCCTCCACCCAGGAAGACGACCCGATCGGCCACCACGTCCGTAGCGTAGTGCTTTTGCCCGTCCTTGTCGTACGAGCGGGTCTGCAACCGGCCTTCGATATAGACAGATCTTCCCTTGGCGAGATACTTCGAACAGTTCTCGGCCGTATCACCCCACACGGTCACCCGGTGCCACTCCGTCTTCTCCTGTCGCTGGCCGCCCTTGTCCTTGTAGACCTCGGTGGTCGCGATGCGGAGGTTGCACAGCGCCCGATTCGACGGCGTGTATTTCAGCTCCGGATCCGCGCCGAGATTTCCGACCAGGATCACTTTGTTGACGCTTCCCATATCCCTCTCCTTTTAACACGCCTCGGCCCGCGGTTGGCGAGCCTCCTTGCGTCTCTTGGCATCGGCCGGCCGCGCGATCAGTTTCGCGCGTTTCTGGTATGAACTGCGCCGATGAAGGGGGCTGCTGGCTCGGGACCGTTGGGCGTCCGCCCGATCCGCCGTCCGCGAGCGGCCTGGGTGCTGGCATTGGGGATCGCTGCGGTGGTCGTCCCGGCGTCGCGAGCGCGGGCGAGATCCGGCGACAGCACCACCAGCTTCGCCGAGGGTGTGAGGGCTTTTCGCGACGGTGACTACGGTCAGGCCCAGGCTCTGCTGAGTCGGGTGCTCGGAAAGGCGCGGGCCAAATCGCCAGCGACCGGCGCCGAGGACGAGGACTGGGTGTTGTACCTGCACGGCGAAAGCTCGTTCTACGCGGGCGACCTGGGGAGAGCGCGGGAGGACTTCGACCGGTTGACGAAGGTCAAGCAGAGCCGTTTCGCCGTCATGGCGGCGTTTCGCGCGGCCGATTGCGCCTGGGCGGCAGGCGCGCACCAGGAGGCTGCGACAATGTACGGCCGCCTCACGAGTCGCATCCCGAAGGGTCGCGACGGCGCCGACATTGACCGGGCGGTGGGCCGGTTCCGGATCGCCCTCGACGCCGAGGAGCGACACCGCCCGGAGGCGCAGGCGCTGTTTCTGGCGCTCTTTCGCGACATGCCCGCCCACCCGCTGGCCACGGAGGCTCGTCGCCACTTGTCTGGCGAAGCCAGCAAGCCGGCGGCCGCGCCGGAGGGGGCACCTGCGCCGACAGGAGCCGTCACCGCCGAGGATCGACTGAAGCGCGCGGGCATCCTGACCCACGATCGGCACTGGGACATGGCGCTCGAGGAACTGGCCAAGCTCCCGGCCGAGCTGCCGCGGCCGCTGGCGGTCGAGCGCGACTTTCAGCTGGGCATGACCAAGTTCAACATGCGGCGCGACTACCCGAAGGCCGCGGCGCTCTTGCTCGCGGTGGCGCCCGAGTTGACGGGCGACAAGGCCGCGTCGGCCCTGTTTCACGGGACGCGGGCGCTGTCACGCGTGGACAAGGACGACGAGGCCATCGCCGGCTACAAGCAAGTCGTCGCGCGGTTTCCGCGCTCCCGCTTCGCGGCCGAGGCCCAGTTCCTCTCGGGCTGGCTCGACTACAACCGCGGGCGATTCAGGGAGAGTCTGCCAGCCTTGCAGTCGACGCTGGAGCACTACATGCACAGCGAATTCGGGGACGACGCGGCCTGGTGCGTGGCCTTCGCTCATTTCATGGTTGGCGATCTCGCCGAGGCGAGCACTGCCCTGTCGGTCTACGCACGCCTGCCGCCCACCGGAATGACCCCCGAGGAGCGATCGGCGCGCGTCGCCTACTGGCGAGCGCGCATCGACGCAAAGGCCGGGCGCAAGGACGCGGCGAGGGCCGGCTATCGCGAGGTCAATCGACGCTGGCCATTTCTGTTCTACGGCGCGGCCGCGCGCGCGCGCCTCGTCGAGGCGGGGGAGGCCGCGCCCATCGAGCTGCCGCGCGCGCCGGCGCTCCCGCCCGAGCCGAGCAAGCGAGCATCGGGCGATCCGACCCTGGCGCGCGCGGACGGGCTCGCGGCGGCAGGCCTCGACGTCGAGGCGGGCTGGGCGCTGCAGCGAGACGAGAAGGCCGTCCTGCGCCGCCTGGGGGGCGCGGGCGGCACCCGGTTGCTGCTCGAACGCTACGCGCGGTGGAAGGCGTTTCACCGCGCGTACGAGCTCGGTGAGAGTCAAAACGGCGGCGCCCTCGGCCAGACGCCCGAGGGCGCGGCTCGGCCCTGGTGGGAGGCGGCTTATCCGCGCGCGTACCGCGACCTCGTCGAGCGGTACGGTCCACCGGCCGGCAACCCCGAGCTCTTCCTCTACGCGATCATGCGCAAGGAGTCGGGGTTCTCTCCGTGGGACACGAGCTACGCCGATGCACGTGGACTGCTGCAGATGATTCCCCCCACGAGCGCCGCCGTGGCGGAGGGACTTGGCCTCGACTTCTCGGCGGACGAGCTCTTCGATCCCGACATGAACATCCGCCTCGGAGCCACGTACATCGGTGGGTTGGCGAAGAAGTTCGGCGAACAGGTCCCCTTGGTTGCGGGCGCTTACAACGCCGGCCCCAGGGCGATGGCGAAGTGGTGCGACCAGCACGGGCGGTACCCCATGGACGAATTCGTCGAGCTGATCGCGTTCACCCAGACGCGGGAGTACGCCAAGCGCGTCGTCGGCATCTACACGCGCTACCGCTACCTTTACGGTCCCAAGCCCTACGCCCTACCCCTTTCGGTTGACCCGAAGTACGCGCCCGGCGGGCCCGATTATTGAGAAAAGGACCCTGAAAGGGTCCTTTAGATCGCCCGCGGGACGGCGCGTGCGAGCAGAGCCCGCACGCGCCAACGCGACTACTGACGCGGCTTCGTCGCTCGCGGGAGGGGCTTCGCCTCGCCCGCGGGCCCTCCCCGCTCGACGTCGATGCCGGCGCGAACCGGGGTCCCCGCGCAGGTCCGCCTGCGTGGGGTGGAGCTGAGCTGCGCCTCCCACTACTGGGACTGGCTCTCGGGGCCGCCGGATTGAAACAATCAATCAGATTCGGGCGGCGAGCTAGACTCTTCGCATGGCGAAATTTCAGGGGACGGTGCGAAGGAACGACCTCGAAGGGGGACACTGGCAGCTCGTCGCCAGCGACGGCACGGAATACGTGCTGGACGTCGCGGCTGGTGAGGCCAACCTGGCGGATGGTGCCCGCGTCGAGATCGAGGGCAGCGTCGATGGCGCCGCGCTCTCGTTCGCGATGACCGGGCCGACGCTGAAGGTGAAGGCGATCAAGCGCGCCTAGCACGCAGAATTCAGATCAGCCGCGGGCCCCGGTTCAAGAGTCGCGCCCTGAACGACCGCAGCGCTTCCTCCACGTCCTCACCAGTGGCGTCGACGGTCGCCTGCCCTCGCGCTCCCTGCTTCCCGATCTCGGCCTTTGCGGCCGGCGCCACCGCCCGTAGCTTCGTCTCGAGCTGGCCCAGGTCCCCGACCAGCTTCAGGGCCAGCGGCGTTCGCAAACCGGACGGCCCTCGATAGATGCCGAGGGCCGCGGCGGCGTTCGCGGCAGCGAGCCGGCGGCCTTCCAGGCTGACCGCGCCGGGGGCCAGGGCACCCTTCTTCCCCCGCGGGCGCGCCTTCGCTCGTGACGCCGCACTCGCGGCGCCCGGGGACAATTCGGCGTCGGCGAGCGCGGCCAGCGCGGTCTCGAACGCAACGGTGTCGTCCTGCATCGCCTCGAATCGGTCGGCCTCCTGCAACTCCACCAGCTCGCGCGCCGGCCCTTGCAGCAGGTTCGCGAATCGGCGGGCCCAGACCGCGCGGGCCGGCGCCAGCGCCAGCTTTCGCGCCTTGTCACCCGCGCCGTTCAGCTCGGCGAGTTTCTTGGGCCAAGCGGTGGTGGCGGGATCGATCGTGAACCAGAGGGCATGGCTCAGCATGACGTCGTTCAGCCGGAACACGGAGAGCACCAGCGGGTTGTTGCTCAGGGCGGGCGCCGCGCGCAATGCCTCGTCGAACGTCTGCCAGGCCTCGACCACCTTGGCCGCGTCCGCATTGCGGGCGGCCTTCGCGGCGGCGAGCCTGGCCGGATCGGACGCCACATCGCGACGGCTGACGCGGACCTGCTCCTCCACCATCGCCACGAACGCCGCCGACGAGTCCTCGTCGAGGCGTCGCATGAGGTGGAACAACGTCACCGCGCCCTCGAACGGCGAGCCAGCCGGCGTGGACCCGGGGAGGGCGAGGACCGCGTCGAGCCCCTGTTGAGACTCGAGCTCGCGGTCGTCGTCGATGCTGGCGACCGGTGCGTGCCGATACGCCTCCACAAGGATTCGCGCCATTGGCGCCAGCGTGAACCCGCGCGGGCTCGACCAGAGCGCCCGCGCCGCCAGCGAAGCCGCCTCGTGCTCCTGCTTTCGCGTCGTGCCCGTCTGCCAGACGATCATCGCGCGGACGGTGTCGGCGTCGGGGTCGGGACGCCCGGCCTGTAGGCGTTCGAGGGCCTGCACCTTGTCGAGGATCGACGTGACACCCGCCGGCGTCGCGAACGCGGTGGGCCGGGCGAGGACGTCGCGCAATAGCTCAGCCTTGGCCGCCAACGCCTGGTAGTGGAGGGCGCCGTCAGGCTCCAGGAATTCGAGCTGCGAGGCGTGAAACCGCACCCGCGTCCAGTCGAGCTGCTGCAGGCTCCGCTCCAGGTCGGCGTAGTGCCGCTCGGTCAGCGCCTGCTGATCCTTCACCGCCGCCATCGGCAGGCGCGATGGCACCGTCGCCAGCAACGCCGCCACGACCGCCCCGACGAGGGCGTGCTCGAGCAAGGGCTTGCCGAGCAGCGTGACATAGCGCCATGCGCGCGCGGACCCTGCCGGCGTCGCCGCGAGCGCCGCCTCACGCTTCAGATATTCATTCCACAGCGCACGCACCACCATCACCACGAAGACGACGAGCGCTATCAACCAGGCCGCCCGCGTGATCGTACGTTCGAGACCGAGGCGCTGCTTGGTGGCGATGACGTCGACGTTACCGAGGCGCCGCCCCGCCACCTCGTCGAGCTGCTCGATGCGCGCACCCAGCGCATGATCCGCGCGATCGACAGCCGAGGTGACGACCTGGTTGATGTCCGCGATGCGGGTCTTGAGGATTTGGTCCGCGTCCGCCAGCGTGTGCGCGACGACGCCGTCCACCTGCTTGATCCGGGACGCCAGGCTGCTGTCGATTTGAGCGATGCGCAGGCGCGCGACCCCGTCGATCTTGTCGAGGCCGTGATCGAGGACGTCGTCGACACCGAGCTGGACCTGCAGGATTCGCTTCTCCAGGATGCCGTCGACCTGTCCGAGGCGGGCGCCGAGCTCGTTCGAGGTTTGTCCGACCAGGCCCCCGACCACGCTACCGATATGCGTCTCTTGCGCGGTGAGGCGGTTGTCGACGTCGGCGATGGTGCGCGCCAGCGCAGGCTCGAGCTTCTCCACGGCGCCCTCGGCCGCACCCCCGCCCAGCCCCTTGCCGATGTTCGCCAGCACCCCGGCGAACGCGCGCGGGGACGTCGGCGCGGCCACGCCGACGAAGGCGATCAGGATGACCGCGAGGCGGCGGTTCAATGACATGCCACGTCCTCTCGCGTCGCAACCGTGACCTGGGCGGGCGGCAACGTCGGGTCGTCGAACGCGCAGCGAATCGCGTCGGCCATGGTCATTCCCGTCGCCTTGTGGGCCTGCAGGCTCGAGGCCGCCCAGGCCAGGCAGGCGAGCTCCTCCTGGCGCGCTGGATCCGCCGCCAGCGCCTGGATGACGGGAAAGTAGTGCTCCCCCTGAAGAGGGTGCTCGAGATCGGCGCACCCGGCCGGCGCCGGGCCGCCCTGCAGGTCGCGGCACACGCAGCGAAGCAGCGCGCGCGCCCGCTTGTCGTCGAGGGCCTTCAGCTGCGCCGGGTCGTTCGGCCCCCCGTGCAGAACGATGCCGTTGATCTGGTCGTCGAGGGAGAGCGGGCGCTCGAGCGCATCGCAGCTATTGTTCGAGGCCCCGTCGGCCGTCGAGCCGAACACCAGATCCTGGCAAGCGGGCGCCGCGGCCAGGGTTCCCATCGCGCGGCGGCACACGCCGGCGTCGATGGCGTGATTCGTCCCGCACACCCGGCCGGCGCGAGCCACCTCCGGCAAGGTGGACAACCGCAGCGCCCCGTGCCCTTGGGCATCGAGGCCAATCTCCAGCCACGCCGCCTGCTGGGGCGGATCGATCACCGAGCCCACGATGATCTCACGCACCAGTCGCTGGCCAACGCAATGACGGTGTGCCCCCGCGACATGGGTGTGCGCGGTGATCATTCCGAGTACGCGCGGCTGGTCGCAGCCGGCCTCCGCCCCCTCGCAGGCGCTGCCACCGGCGTCGAGCGCCCCGATCAGATCATTCAGCTTCGCCAGGCTGGGCGAGGTCATCTCGTCGTAGGGATGATGCCCGAACAGCACGAACCACGGATCCGCGAACGGATCCGATTTGGGGAGACCCGCTTTCAGCTTTGCGATCTCGTCGAGGATCGCCCGCGCCTGGTCGGCGGAGAACGTGCCGAACGAACCAGCGACGCCGAAGTCGCGCGCCAGCCGATCGGAAGTGTCGTAGAAGATCGCGACCACCCCGTGAACCGCGCCGCTGCCGGCCGGCAAGGTTCCGAGGCGCGTCACAGTGAACCGCGACGTCGGGGTGCTGCCGAAGAAGCGGGCAGGCGCCCAGCCCGTCCGCCGCACGGTGACGCCTTCTGGCACCAGGCGATCCGCGAAGAGCTTGGCCAGCTCCTCGTCGCAGACGACCTTGTCCATTCGCGCCTCGCACGCTTCATCCCAGTATGGGCTCCAACCGAAGTTGCCCTGAAAGCTCATGTCGTGATTGCCAGGCGCGACGCCGGCGAGATTACGCGGGGACGGCCCGGCGCAGTCCGCGCGGCCTCCGACCGGCGGCGTGGCGCAACCATAGCCGCCGAGCAGCGCCAACATCCGAACCATCTCGCCGCGACACGACAGGTCCGCGAAGTCGCCCAGGTGCGCCCATGACGGAGGAGCCAGGCCCGCCGCCTTGCGGTCGGCGATCAGCTCCCCGTACACGGTCTGGAATCGCACCACCGCCGCCGTCGACAGCATGTCGAGCTCGACCGGCCGACGCGCGACCGGAACGAACGTGTCCGCCACCTCCATCTGACCGGGAAAGCGCTTGCGCCCGAGCTCGTGCATCTGCGCGTCCGCGAGGATGAACATCGCCAGCGTCGGCGTGACCGGACCGCCCGGCTCGGCGGCGCAGGCGTCGGTGGGGGGCGGCGGACCATCCTGGCCGGTGCGCGCGAGGGCCTCGATGCGGTGGCGCTCCCACAGCGACACGCTCGCAATCAGAACGAAGAAAGCGGTGACGAAGCCCGCCGCCACCCAGACGTCGCCCGCCCGCGCCGCCTGTTGTTGAAGCTCGGCCCGCTTCAACCTGCGGGCGCGCACCTCTCCCGCCCCGGTAGCGTCCGCGGCTTCGAGGGCCTTCCGCCGCCGAAAGCGGAGGTAACGCAAGCTCAGCCCCGGCAGCACGGTCAACAACAGCGGAACGAACGCTCCAAACTGGTGTGGGGCCTGAACGGCCAGGATCGCCAGTCCCAGCAGGCTCGCGAGGTAGATGACCGAGCGACGCTCCATCAGCAAGGCCGCGCGGCTCTCGCGGGCCTTGGCCCCACCCACGAATCGACTGGCAGCCACGCCATTGATGATCGGCCCCCCCAGTAGCCCAACCGCGGCGAGCAAGCCGGCCTGCTCGGTCAGACAGGGAGACAACACGAAGGCGACCGCGATCCAGGCCCCCAGCGCCTCGACGTGCCCAATCTGCCTGTTCACCCAGGTCACGACGTCGAGGAATCCCCAGCGGTCGGAGCCTGCCGGCGGTGGCGGCGGCGCGCGCCATGACAGCACCACCCACAGGCCCGCGATCGCCACGTTCGCGAGCAAGATCCAGAACCAAAACGAAGTGACCACCGAGACCGCGGCGAGCAGCGTGTACTGGAGCGCCCAGCCGAGCTGCACACCGCCCGGGGTCGCCGACCAGATCCACCCGACCACGACCGCACCCGCGACGATCAGCAAGCGAATCGGCCACGCGAGGAGGGTGTCCCAGCGGCTCGGCACCACGGCGCCGGACGACCCCGCGCCCACCGGGTCGGGCCCGTCGACCAACAGCGCGCGGAGCGCGACCACGATTCGCCTCACGCCCTTCGGACAATACTCAAGCTCCGGCGGACGGGGAAGGCCCCTTTTGTTGGTCGAAAACGACCGCGGCGCGCCTGCTTGGGGCCGACCGCCACATCCGTGGGGCGGCCCGTGGGCCCAATCACCTGGACGTCAGTACGACAGGCATCCATTCAACAGGTTGGCGAGGCGGGCGCCCGCGAGCGCGATTCGCTGCTTCCCCATCGTGAGGGCCATCTTCTGATAGGGCACGCCGATCGTGAACGGTCCGTGGCCGACCCCGATCGAGCCGGCGTACACGCTCGCCTGAGCCAGCTCCAATCCCTCGGCGATCCAGACGGACTCGTCCGCGATCGCGGCCTGCCGAGAGTTGGCCTTGGGCAGCCCCTCCGCGGCGCTCTCGGCCTCGGCGGCGCAGTAACCCGCCCCGGTGATGTCGTCGTAGAAGGCGTGAAGCTCGGTCGGGGGGCCGAACGGGCAATAGCGCGGATCGTCGCAAACGGGCGGTTGTCGATTGCCCGCGATCTGCACCTGATTTCCCCCACGGTCCCCCGTCGGATCCGCCTTGTCGAAGCGGGAGACGCAGTGAAGCGGCTGGTGAACGTCGCCGACCAAGTGGAGCAACCAAACCAGATCGTAGGCCTTCACATCGCTGCTCGCTGTCGACGAGCACAGCGCGGTCCGAAGCAGCGGGATCTGCGTCGCCGCGTTTGGTGAGAGCGGCTGAACCAGCGGGGTTCCGTCCGGGGAGAATGGCCTGTCGATGAAGTGCCAGTACTTGTGCCGAAAGAGGTCGCCGTAGCCGATGTTTTGCCCCGCCGTCGGGGCGGACTGATCGTCATCCTTGTATGCGCGGTCGCTCTTGATGGAATCGGCCCACGTGGCGGCGCGCAAAAAGGCGACGCGAGCCTCGTCGCTCTTGCTGGCGCCGACGATCCAGTCCTCGTAGTGGGGATTCATCTTCAAGAGGGCGACGACGCGAGCTCTGGTCTTGGCTGTGAGGCCCTTCCACGCGACCGCCGCCACTTCCATGTGGCCAAAGTCATCCCAGGCTCTGGCGTCCACTGTCAGGAACGAGATGACCACCCCAACCCACAGCATTCGCCGCATGGTGCACAGGCTCGTTCGGGGACCAGGACCTGTCAAATCAGCTTCGGCGCCTCCAATGTGGCAACGCCGCTTTCCGACGACGCAACTGGGACGGGGCGCTATCCTGCAATGATGAGCGGAGCCGAATGACTGACGTCGATCCGTCGATTGGCCAATCGCCCGGGGGGCAGTCGTCAGCTGTCCAATCGGTGGAGACCGCGCACGCCTCGCTGCTGGAGTTCCAGGGAGCGCTCCACGCCCACACGCCTCGGGTCTGGGTGACCCCGCTGATCCTCGCCATGAACGTCGCCGTCTTCTTGATCATGGTCGCAAGCGGCGTCGGACCTCTCAGTCCCACCTCCGAAGGCCTGCTGCGCTGGGGCGCGGACTTTGGCCCGTACGTCACCGGCGGACAGCCCTGGCGCCTGCTGACGAACACGTTCGTTCACATCGGCGCCATTCACCTGATCATGAACATGATCGGCCTGTGGCAAATCGGCCTGCTGGTCGAACGCCTGCTCGGCAACGCCGGCTTCTCGGTCACCTACTTGCTCGCGGGGCTGTGTGGATCGTTGCTCTCGACGATCGTCCATCCCTTCACCATCTCCGCGGGAGCGTCTGGAGCTATCTTCGGGATATATGGGGCGCTCATCGCCTACATTCTTCGCCACCGCGGCTCGGTGCCCGCGACCGTGTTGTCCGCCTTGCAAAAGACGGCCGTCACCTTCCTCGCCTTCAATCTCATCTTGGGCTTCAGGATCAAGGGCATCGACATGGCCGCTCACATGGGCGGTTTGCTGGGTGGCGCCGTCGCCGGGCTGGCCGTCGCATCGCCGCTCCGCCACCCTTCCCGGCGACCGGGCGTCGTCGCAGGACGAACGGCCGCCGCCGGGCTGGCCCTCGTCGTGCTCGTGGTTCTGTGCTTGCCGAGAGCGACCGATCTGGCTCTCGAGGTAAACACCCTCAAGACTGTCGAGCAGCAGGCGATCTCGACCTACAACGACGCCGTCGCGAAGACCGCGCGCCACGAGCTGACCGGGGAGGAGCTGGGACGAATCATCGAAGGCCAGGTGCTGCCGCCGTGGCGCGCGTTCGAGCGCCGCTTCAGCGGTCGCGGCCGCGTCGCGCCGAACCAGGATGCGCTGGCGGACCAGCTGGCGCTGTACTTGACCGCCCGAGAAGAGGCCTGGACGGCGATCGCGCGAGGCCTCGCCACCCACGATCAGGCGGCGGTCGACGCCGCCAACGAGGCCCTTCGCAGGCGCTTGGACTCCCTCTCCATCTTACGAAGCGAGGACCAGCCCGACGGGGGCCAGTCTTCGGGAGAGCGCATCGGCGGCTCTCGAACGCCCACCTCACCTTGACCTCGATCTTCCGGGGCTTCGCCTCGGCCCGCTTTGGCAGCGTCACCGTCAAGACCCCGCGATCATAGGCCGCGTCGATATGCTCGGCATCGACGGGCACATTCACCGTGAAAGCCCGCCGGAACTTGCCAACGCCCCGCTCCGCGAGCAGGTAGGTCTCGCCCTTCTCTTCGCGGGGTTTGCGCTCGGCCTCGATCGAAAGAATGTCGTTCTCGAACTGAATCCGCAGCGAGTCGCCATCGAAGCCCGGCAGGTCCAGCATCACCTTTATGCCGTCGGCGGTCTCGACGACGTCCGACGCCGGGGCCACCGCCGCCGCCGGCCAACCGGCGAACGGACGCGCGAAGTCCCGGGCCAACTCATCCCGTGACCGCTGAGAAAACACATCGCTTCCATTCGAAAAGGTCCTCAAGAGCTCGAACATTTTGTTCACCTCCGTGCCCTCATCGGAAGCACCCTCGCCGCGCCGTCAAGCGCGGGCGAGATCATGCTGCCGCTCCCCAAGGCAGCCGGCGCGACCCCAGCGGACCGGGCCTTTTCGGGTGGGTGGTCGTCGTGTATGACCCTGCCCGCATGCGCGCCAAACTCGGAAGGATCGCGGCCTGGATCGTCACCGCTGGTGCCCTGGGCTGGTTGTTCTGGAAGACGCCCGTCGATCAGGTGATCGGGGCGCTGAAACACGCCGCGCCATGGACCATCCCCGCGGTCCTCGCCACCGTCATCCTCATCTACCTCGCCGACTCTTTCGCCATGTGGAAGACGTTCGGATGGTTCCTGGCCAAGCTGCCATTCCGCGACGTCCTGATCGTCAGGGGAGCAACCTACCTCCTGGCGGCGATCAACTACAGCGTGGGCCAGGGCGCGATCGTCTACTTCGTCCATCGCGCGCGCGGGGTGCCCGTCATGCGAGGTGTCGCGACCGTCCTGCTGATCATGGGGACGAACCTTCTGGTGCTGCTGGCGTTCGTGACCGCGGGCCTCGCCGTGGGAGGGACGCACGTCCGGGCCCTGATTCCGGTGGTGACCGTCGCGTGGATCGGCCTGGGGTTCTACGTCCTGTTGATCCTGATCCGTCCTCGTTTCCTCGCGACGCGCCCGCTCTTCGACGTCTTGCTGTCCGCGGGGCTGGCGGGACACCTGAAGGCCATGCTGGTCCGCATCCCGCACATCGGCGCGTTGATGGCTTTTCAACTGGTAGCGCTGCGGAGCCTGGGGGTAGTGGTACCGTTCGGCACCGCCCTCTGCGCCTTGCCGGTCGTCATGTTCATCGCGGTGCTCCCCATCTCGGTTCAGGGCCTGGGGACGACCCAGGCGGCGATGGTGCTGTTCTTCGCCCCTTTCGTTCCGGCTGGCTCGCAGGATCCGCGCGCCGTCGTTCTGGGCGCAAGCCTGGGAGCGCAAGCGATCGCGCTCGTCTTTCAAGTCTTGACAGGATTCCTGTGCTTGCGGACGCGGACGGCACGGGGACTTGGGCGATCCGAGCTCTCGACCTCCGATCTCTCGTCCTCGTGACGGGGCCGTCGTCTACGCGCCGAGCTTCCACCGTTTACGTTACACTCGGCGCGTGGCGACCAAAGCTGGCCGGTGGAGCCCGCCGGCGCGGATCGGCCTCCTGCTGGGGGCCGCGTTCGTGTTGGTGCTGTCCATGCCGGAGCCACCCGCGACCGCGGCGCCCAAGCGCGTCGCGCTGACCTCGACGCCTGGGGGGCGTGCGGCGGAGGTACCGGTTCGCGTACAGATCATCAGGGCCTTGAAGCTGAACAAGCTGACGGTGGTCGCGCTCAAGGCCGGCACCGCGCCCACCGACGACGGCGAATGGGTCGCCTTCGGGCGCAAGCTGAAGGTCGACGGCTTCATATCGCTGACGTTCGACGAGACGAGGGCCAAGCAGAGTGTGGAGGTGTCCGTGCGCACCGCCTCCGACGGTTCGGTCGTGGAACGGGAGACCTTCAGCGCCCGAGGTTCGCCGCGGAACCTGGTGCTCTTGGTCCAACGAGGTTTTTGGAAGAAGCTCGGGGCGAGCGTCAAACAGGTCAGTGCTTCTCGTGGCGTCGAGCGGACGGGCATGCCCGCTCGCGATCTCGCGCACGAGCCCGCGGCGCCGCGGGAAAAGCAGCCGGCAGCCGCAACCGAGCCGGAAGATACGCCCGCGCCCAGCGCAAAGGCGGCTGCGAACCCGCATCGGGGGCGGGTGGCGGTGGCGGAGCACCATCCCGAGCCGGCGCCGCCGGACGCGGAATCGGAATCGGAATCGGAAGGTGCTCGGCCAGGACCTGCGGCCGCGCAACCGCGCCCCGAGCCCGAGACGGTGCATGCAAGCGGCGGCGAGAAGCCAACCCCGGCGGCGATCTTCATCTCGTTGCAAGGACGTTACATGCGACGCTCGTTCGACTACACCCCGTCGGCCGCGACGCCCGCCAACTCCGGTGCGAGCCCCTCAATTGGCGGCGACGTCACGTGGTTCCCCACCCTGCGTTTCGGCATCGAGGTAGGGGGCGAGTACCAGAGCTGGCTGAAGATCCTCGACAAGTATCCGTCGGTGGAATCCGATCTCCACGCCTCGCTGGTGGCTCGGCTACCGCTCTCATTCGGCAATGTCTATCTTCGCGTGGGAGGCTTCCGACAGTCTTACACCGTCACGGACGACGGAACGGCCACGCGGCAGAACCTGACCTTCCCCGACGCCGTCTATGTGGGCGCCCGGGCGGGAGCGGACGTGTCGGTGGACCTGACGCCGAAGCTCGTCCTGAGGGTCGGGGCCGACTATCGCCTGGTGGCCAGCATCACCGGCGGAACCTACGCAATCACCTATCGTGACTATTTTCCCCGGGCCAAGGCGGGCCCCGCGTTCGACGGCGCCGTGTCGCTCGCCTACGAGGTCACCAAGAACCTGCAGTTGCTGATCGGTGGCGACATCCGGCGCTACATGATCTCGACGGGAAGCCAGGTGGGCGATCGCATCAACGCGAGCGACGCGACCGATCAATATCTGGGCGGCTGGCTGGGCCTCGCCGGCACGTACGGCGGGCGCTGAGAACGGCGGGCGGTCAGGCGACCTGTTTTCGAAGCATGATGTACTCGTCGCCGAGCACGAACGACACGATCTCGACCAGCTCGGGCGTGACGCGGGCGATCTCCACGAGCTCGGTCGGGCTGGCGGCCGCGGCGGCGAGGCGCCGGTCCGAGCGGATCACCTGCTCGAGGCTCCCCAGGACGTCGCCCGTCGCCACCACCGCGGCGCGGTGCGCGGTGTGGGACATGGCCTGCCGCCACCGGCTGACGTCCAGGGGCCCCGCCTCCGCGACGCCGATCACGGCCCGATCGAAGGCCCGCCGATGCCGGCGCGGCAGCAGGCGCGCCACCTTCTGCTCCATGTCCACCAGGGCCTCTTCGCTGCCGAGACCCCTGCCGTAGTCGGAATAGCGGGAGCGGAGCGATCCGGCCAGGACCACCCCCAGCTCGCGCGCGGAGAGCCGCGTGGCCAGGTAACTGCCGGCCCGCAGCCGGGCCAGCGCTCGCGAGAGCTGCAGCATGGACTCGCGGCGCGGCACGGACGTCACCAGGGTGGCCGGAACGAGCAGCGAGGCGGGAAACGTCGCCTCGATCTCCACCTGACTCACCCCGGCGCGCGCCAGGTACACGTCGAAGCTCTCCTCGATCCCGAACAACGTCCCCAGGCGCTGCACCATCGCGCGCACGGGATCCTCCGCGCGCGGACCGAGGCGATCGGCGCGCGTGACCCCCCAATCCTCGAGGTTGATCGGGTGCAGCCGGGGGACGACCTCGGTCAAGGTGGCCAGCAACGCGGTCGCGGGATGACGCTCGGCAGGATGCCGCACCCGCTCTTCGAAATCGGAGGCGCCGAGCGCGCCGCGCGGTTCGTCGACCCACCGCTGCCGTGCCTCACGCGCGGCCCGTTGATCCTCGGGATCCGCCACCCCCAGCGCGGTCAGGATAGCCACCACGATCTCCAGGCGCTGGCGATCACCAGCGCGCGCGTACAGCCGCCGCAGAGCGCGCAGCGACTCGAGGCGCAACGGCTCGCCGCGCAGCAGGGCGAGGTGTTCGGCGATCGAATCCGGGAGGCGCTCGGCCTCCTCGAGCACCGCCGCGAGCTCCGCGCGCACCGTGGCGTCTCCCGGCGACTGTGCGACGACGATGCGAATCTCCTCCGCGGCGCGCTCGGCCGACCGCAAGGGTCCGCGGAGCAGTCGACCGAGGCGCAGGCGCCGCGCGGAGCTCTCCGGGACCGCCTCCAGGTGGCGCGCCAACACGCGCGCGAGCCGACGTGGATCCTCGAGATCGGTGAGGACGGCGTCCAGACGATCGATGGTCACGGCTCGCGCGGGGTCCAGTTCTAGGGCCTTCTCCCAGGCGTCGGCGGCGCCCTCCGGATCGCGAACGGGTCCCGCCAGAATTTCCCCGAGCGAGATGTAGTGGCCAACGCGCGCCGCGGGGTCGGGGTCGGCGGACGCCAGCTGCTGCAGGGCCGCGGCGGCTCCTTGGTAGTTTCGCTGGCGCAACAGACCCTGGGTGACACCCGCCATCGCCGTCAGGTCGTCGGGGGATGCGGCGAGGGCGCTGCGGTAAGCCGAGACCGCGAGGATGGGGTCGCCGAGCGCCCCGGCCGCGATCTGCCCGACCCGAAGCCACGCCGCCGCCACGCCGCGTGCGTCGGGAGCCACGGCGACGACCCGGCGGAACGTCGTGACCGCCTCGGCCGTTCGCCCCAGCTCGGCGAACAATTCGGCGAGCGCTCTCAAGGCCGGCACGTGGTGGGGATCGAGCGCCACCGCGGCCTGCAGCGGCTCGACGGCCTCGGCGGCCCGCCGTTCCCGTAGGAGGCCAGCCAGGTGGAGCAGGCGATCCCGTCGCGCCACCACCGCCCCCGTTGCCGCGCGTCTCCTGGCGATGTCGATGAGGAGGTCGATCTCGCCGCGCTGCTTGAGCAGGAGCTCGAGCACTTGAAAATCGACGTCGGCGTCAGGATCGACGCCCAGCAAAGCCTCGAGCGCGCGCGCCGCCGCCGGGTCGTCGCGCAGCGCTTCGGCGAAGAGGCGCGCGGCGTTGCGGAAGGCGGCGGTCGCGCGCGGCCGCGAGCGGGTCTCGCGCCCGAAGGCCACGAACGCCTCGGCGGCCCTGCGCGTCTCGCCCGCGGCCTCGAGCAACTGGGCCAGCATCCATCCCACCACTGTCAGATCCGAGGCGAGCTCGCGCACCCGACCAAAGAGCTCGATGGCCCGGCCGCGATCGCCCGCGTCGTATTCCACCGTCGCCAACTCCCAGAGGCGGACAGCACGCGCCCGATCGTCCGGGGCCGCATCGACCAGCGCCTGTCTGGCCAGGCGGGCGCGCGCCCAATCTCCCCGTCGAGTGGCCAGGCGCTCGTACGTCGCCACTGATTCGCAGGTCGGATCCGCCTCCGCGCTGCGCTGATACAAGGCGAAGCACGCGGACGGTTCGGCCCCGAGGCGGGCCCGCGCGCCGATCGAGGCACGCCACGCCGCCACCCGCACCGCGGTGTCGCCGTGAAGGTCACCGATCCGCTCCCAGGCCGCCGCGACGACCGCATCGTCGCCGGCTCGGTGACCGAGCCACACCTGAATCTCCAGCGCGAAGAGATCCGCCCGAGACGCGTTCACGACCTGGTCGAGGACGCGCAGGCCGGCGTCTTGATCGCCGAGGCGCGCGGCCAGATCCAACCGACGCCCGCTCGCGCCGGTGCCGGCATCGGCCACCCGCCACATCGCGGTGGAGAGGCGCCCCAGCTGCAAGGCCGCGGCATCCCCATGCCGGCCCAGCCGCTCGAACAATCGTTCCTGCGCCAGCTCGGCGGCAGTGATCCCTGGGTAGCGCACGGGCCCAAGCGCTCGTTCAGTTGCCATCAAGGCCTGGCGGGGCCGGCGGAGCCTCCACTCCATGATTTCCCCTTGCCTGCGAAACGCGGCGGCGCGAGCGGAGGGGTCACCCAAACGCTCCGCCAGCGCACCCAACGCATCGGCCGCCTCCTCGAAGCGGCCGAGCCGGTGCAGGAGGCGCCAGCGGAGATCGAGCGCCGACAGGCTGCCTGGCTCGAAGGCGAGCGCTCGATCCAGCGCGCCCAGGGCCGCGTCGGGCGCCAGCAAGCGCTCGGCGTGGAGCTGGGCGGCCTCCACCTCGAGCGCCGCCGCCCGGGCGACGCTGGCCTCGCAGGTCGCCCGACGCGACAGCACGTCGGCCAACGCAGGCCAGTTGCGCATGCGCCGGTGGGCACGCGCCAGTCCGGCGAACGCCGGGCGGAAGCGGGGCGCGAGCTCCAGGACGGCCTCGAAGGCGGCGATCGCCTCGGCGTCGGCCGCCGCCCGCTCTTCGTAGAGCGTCGCCGCACGAAAACGCCAGGCCACCCGTTGCGCGTCCGACAGCTCCGGGATGTCCATGCCGAGCTTCAACGCGGCCTCTCCGGCCACCAGCGAATCGCCTGCCTTCTCGGCGGCGCGAAGCAACGCCATGAGGGCGGCCGAGCGACGGACGCCCAGGTCGACCCATTGCCGGTAGATCTCCAGGGCCCGGCCGGGATCCGCCAGCCCCGATTCAGTCACCGCGCCCAGCCGCTCGAGCCGCCGCGCCGCGGCCTCGGCGGCGCTCGGACCGTTCGGACCCGCCATCGCCGCCTCGTTGTCCGCCGCGGCCTCGATCACCCGAAGCATGTCGTTCCACCGCCCAAGCCGGGCGTAAAGGCGGTCGAGTGTGTGGAGCGCCGGCCCGTACCCCGGGATGGCGTCGAGCGCGCGCCGGGCAAACGCGGCGGCGGTGTCCAGGTCCGCGAGCCCGAGCTCGTTCAGCTCGGCGGCGCGCACCGCGAGCGCCGCGCGTTCTCCCGGATCCTCGGCGCGCCCCACCGAGGCCGACTGCAGCTCGATTTGCAGAGAAACGTCCCCGCTCCGCGAAGCGATCCGCTCCATCGCCGACAGGGCGACGGGATCGGAGGGTCGGACCGCCAGCACCCTTCGCAAGCGGCGCGCCGCGCCTTCGTCGTCGCCAAGCTGGGACTCGGCGATGTGCGCCGCATGGGCTTGCAGCACGGCCGCGTAGTCGGGGTCGACCACCAGATCGGCCTGCCGATCGAGCAGCTCGATGCCACGGCGCCACCTGCCCGCGGCCAGGTGATCCTCCGCGGCCGCCGCCAGCAGCGCGAGATCGGAGGGCTCGTCGAGCAGCGCCAGCTCGATGGTCGTCGTGGCGCGCTCGATGGCGCCGAGCCGGTAGCGGTTGACCGACGCCGCGGTCGCGAGCCACGCGGCCCGCACCGGACCGGCGGCGAGCGTCTCCGCCTCCGCGATGAGGCCCCGCAGCAGCTCGACGTCCTGGTCCAGACGCGCCGCAAGCCGGATCAGGGCCGCCCGGGCCAGCGAACCCGCGTCTCCGCTGCCGTCCTCGTCCAGGGCCCGGCCGAGGTAGCCGACGGCGGCGGCCAGATGCGAGGGGTCGGTCTCGGCGACCATCGCCAACCGCACGAGCGCCCGGGCACGATCGGACGGCGTGGGCGCGGAGGCGAGCCGTTGCTCGAGGATCAGGCGCAGCCAGGAGGCGTCCTCGGCGCGCTCCGCCAGACCCTGGCCGACGGTGAGCGCGCCCCGGTGCCCGGAGACCAGGCGAAGGGCGTCCTCCACCGCCGCGCGCGCAGGCCCAGGAACCAGCAGGTGGTCGGCGTACAGCGCAGCCTTCTCGGCCAGCAAGCTGGCCCGCCGCACCGTCGAGCCCGCCGCCGCCGCCTCCTGATCGAGCGCGTCGATCGCGGCGACGATGCTGCCGGCCTCGATGGCGAGATCGCGCAGGCCGCGCAAGACGGGGGCGAGCGGCGCGCCCGCGCCCCTCTGCACGGCCCCGTCGAGAAATTCCACCGCCGAAAGGGGATCGGCCAGGCGGTCCTCGGTGATTCGAGCAGCGATGAACAACAGCGCCTGGGCGGTGCCCGACTCCAGCCCGGCTGCGTCCTCGGCAGCGGCGATGGCGATCTCGGCCCACGCGAGCGCCCCGGCGTCGGCCTCGATGACGCGCCCCGAATAGACCTCCACTGCCCGCGGGGTTCGCGACGTGGAGGCTGCGGCCTCGTCACGACGAGCCGCGGTGGGGCGCGGAATCGGAGTCAGCACGGAAGCTCCTGCCGGGTGAGCCCGTGATACTACCCCAATCCCGCGGCCGGTGTCCTTTGCGTCAGGATCGCCCCTGCCCTAGAATCTAGTCCTCACGTCGTATCCGCCTATGCCGCGAATCATCGTCTCCGGAAACGACCAACAGCGCGAGCACGAGCTGCGCGCGATCAACACCATCGGTCGACACCCGGACAACACGCTCCAGATCCTCGATCGAATCGTCTCGAAGGAGCACGCGCAGATCATCCGCCAGCCGGATGGGCGATTTCTCTTTCGCGACCTGGGCAGCCTGAATGGGTCGTTCTTCAGGGGCGAGCGCCTCACCGACCGGGTCCTCGAGGAGGGCGACGAGATCATCCTCGGCTCGACGACGCTGAAGTACGTCGAGCGAACCGCCACCGACTCGCTGCTGGAAAAGGTCACCATCTCCCCGACGGTGACCGAGACGATGATCCGCCAGCGCCTGAAGCCGCCACCGTCGTCGCACGAGTTCCTGCCCGAGAAGGAGATCATCGACACCGAGGTGCTGCGCCAGGACTACGAGAAGCTCCGCCTCGGCCATGAGCTCGGGCGCTCGATCGGGCTCGAGGTCAACCTCGACGTGCTGCTGGAGAAGATCATCATGAAGGCCTTCGACTTGATCCCCGCGGACCGCGGCGTGATCTTGCTGATGGAGGGCGGCCTTCCCCAGCCCCGCATCGCCAAGTCCCGGCAAGGCAAGAACGAGCAGATCGTCCTGTCAAAGTCGATCTTGAACGAGGTGGTGCAGAACAAGGCCGCCGTGCTGTCCTCGGACGCCACGATGGACAGCCGGTTTTCGAGCGCGCAGTCGGTGATCATGCAGGGCATCCGCTCGACGATGACCGTGCCCCTCATCCACCACGACGAGCTGCTCGGCATCATGCACCTCGACTCGATGATCGCGACGAACGCCTTCGTCGAAAAGGATCTGCAGATCTTCGCCAGCATCGCTAGCCAGGCGGCGGTGGCCATCCACAACTCCAATCTGGCCCGGCAGATCGAGCAAGAGGCCAAGACCCGGGCGCAGTTCCAGCGTCTGCTGTCGCCCAACCTGGTGGACCAGGTGGTGACCGGCAAGCTTCAGCTCGAGAAGGGCGGCGCGCTGTCGGAGGTGACGATGCTGTTCAGCGACATCCGGGGGTTCACGTCGATGAGCGAGTCGCGGGCGCCCCAGGAGATCGTGCGGGTCCTCAACGAATACTTCGAGCTGATGGTCGACGTCCTGTTCAAGTACGAGGGAACCCTGGACAAGTTCGTGGGCGACGAAATCGTGGCCCTGTTCGGCGCGCCAGTTCCCATGCCCAAGGCAGAGCTCAAGGCGGTCGAGTGCGCGCTCGACATGATGAAGGCCCTGAAGGAATTCAACCGCCTGCGCGTCGACGAGGGCCAGCCGGAGATCCTGATCGGCATCGGCATCAACACCGGGCTCGTCGTGACGGGCGCCATCGGCAGCTCGCGCGCGCTGCAGTACACCGCCATCGGCGATCCCGTGAACACGGCGTCGCGCCTGTGCAGCGTGGCGAAGCCCGGCGAGATCATCCTGTCTGAGGCGACCTTCCAGAAGGTGAAGCACGACGTCGCCGCCGTCCCGCTCCCGCCCGTCCGGGTCAAGGGCAAGAGCGAGGAGCTGCGGATCTACAACGCAGTCGGTCTGCGCAACCAGGACTGGAAAGGCGAGGCGACGCGACCTGGCTGATTCGCTCAGATCCGGACGTTGCAGAACTCCTGGTAATCGATGAGCTCGATCGATTCGGGCTTGACGCCCTCGCCGCAGGTGGGGCACGTCGGATCGCGGCGCAGCTTCATCTCGCGGAACTTCGCGCCCAGGGCGTCGTAGATCAACAAGCGACCGGCGAGCGACCGGCCGATGCCGACGATGTGCTTGATGGCCTCGGTCGCCTGCAGAACGCCCACGACGCCCGGCAGCACGCCGAGCACGCCCGCCTCCTGGCACGAGGGCGCCATGTCCGGTGGCGGCGGCGACGGATAGAGGCAACGGTAGCAGGGCCCCTGTCCCGGGATGAACGCCGTCACCTGCCCCTCGAAGCGATAGATGCTGGCGTGAATGACGGGCTTGCCCAGCTTCAGCGCGGCGTCGTTCAGCAGGTAGCGTGAAGGGAAGTTGTCAGCGCCGTCGACGATGACGTCGTAGTCCTTGATGATGTCGAGGACGTTCTCCGCCGACAGCCGCGTCGCGTGCGCCACCACCTTCACGTCGGGGTTGAGCCCGTTTATCGTCTTGCGGGCGGATTCGACCTTGGGCGTGCCGATGCGATCGGTGGCGTGCAGGATCTGCCGCTGCAGGTTGGACGCGTCCACAACGTCGTCGTCGATGAACCCCAACGTTCCCACCCCGGCCGCGCCGAGATAGATCCCCGCCGAGGACCCGAGCGCTCCCGCACCGAGGCACAGCACCTTCGACTGCAAGAGCTTCACCTGCCCCGCCTCCCCGATCTCGGGCAACATGATGTGGCGGGCGTACCGGAGGTTCTGCTCCGGCGTCATGAAGAACGGCTTGTCGTAGGGGTTCCCGGCGCGCTTCCAGGCAGTGAACCCGCCCGCCATGGACCTGACGTTCGTGTAGCCGAGCTCGCCGAGCGCGTGCGCAGCCAGCGCCGACCGCGTCCCACCGGCGCAGTAGAGAATCACCTCCGCCGACCGCTCGGGGACCTGGTCCTCGATTCGAAGCTCCAGGAAACCCCGCGGAATCCATCGCGATCCGGGGATGAAGCCCTCCGTCCACTCGTCCTTCTCGCGAACGTCGATGACGATGGGGCCGGTGCCGTTGCCGTCGCCCGACTTGCCCCCTCGGGCCGCGACGGACTGGCGAACGGTCTCCACGTCGACCTCGCGAATTTTCGATTTTACGTCTTTCAGGAATGCGCCGAAGCTCATGGGTCGTCTCCTACCGCGAACACCTTTGATGATCAAACTAGACAAAGGTCACGCGGGCGGCGGTCGATCGGGTATGGTAACCACCGGTTTCGTGATGCTATCCGAGGGCACGGCACAGAACAGCGGCTTCCTGGTCACCCGGGTGGAGGACGTGCTCAACTGGGCGCGCAAGAACTCCGCCTGGTACCTGCTGTTCGGGACCGCCTGCTGCGCCATCGAGTTGATGCAGACCGGCGGGCCGCGGACGGACCTGGAACGCTTCGGGATGGCCCCGCGCGCTTCGCCGCGCCAAGCGGATCTGATCATCGTGGCGGGCACCGTCACCTACAAGATGGCGACGCGCATCAAGATGCTCTACGACCAGATGCCGGAGCCCAAGTACGTGATCTCCATGGGCAGTTGCTCCAACTGCGGAGGCCTGTTTCAGCTCGCCTACAGCGTCTTGAAGGGGATCGACCAGGTCATCCCCGTGGACATCTATGTGCCAGGGTGTCCGCCCAGGCCCGAGGCACTGCTCGAAGGAATCATCGCCGTTCAAAAACGCATGCAGCAAGAGCACGGCTGGCTGCGTCGCCTCTGGAACCGCAAGGCGTCGGGCGGCATCAAAGGCCCTCAAGTAGCCGGCTAGGCTAGGACCGGGCAAGACGGGAGCCAGCCCCCCTCGCGCCCACGACCCGCTCACTGGCACCATCGACCTCATCCACCTATAATGCGTTCTCCAAAGGAGATTCCATGTCGCTAGGCGCAACCGAAGAGCCCTCGAAGCAATCCAGCCACGCAGTCGAGCCCACCGCGGAAGCGGAGCCCGCGCTCGTCTTGCTGTCCGACAAGGCAGCCCAGAAGATCAATGAGATCCGGGGCGAAGAGAACATCGAGGACACCTACGCGTTGCGGCTGAAGGTCCAAGGCGGCGGGTGCTCGGGCTTCTCGTACGACCTCTACTTCGATCAGTCGCAGGAGATGGATCGCAGCTTCGAGGTCAAGGGCGTCAAGCTGATCTGCGACCAGATGAGCCTGATGTACCTGGTCGGCACCGAGGTCGACTACGTCGAGGGCTTGCACGGCGCCGGGTTCAAGTTCATCAACCCGAACGTCAAATCGACGTGCGGCTGCGGAAGCTCGTTCAGCGTCTAGCAGGCGGTAATTTTCCGTGAGGTAGGCTCCCGGCGTGGACGTCTATGAGCTGATGGCGCGCGAGCTTGGCGCCGGTCGGGTGGTGCGGGACGAGGCGGGTTTGGAGGTCTACGCGACGGATGAGTCGCGCTTGGGGAGGTTTCCGCCCGCGGCGGCCGTGCTGGCGCGCTCACGGGAGGAGATCGAGATCGTGCTGCGGCTGGCGGCGGAGCACCGGATCCCGGTCACCCCGCGCGGGGCCGGCAGCGGAATGACGGGCGGCGCCCTCCCGGTCCGGGGTGGCTTGGTGCTCTCGACCGAAGCCATGCGGTCCATCAAGGTGATCGACCCCGACGATCGAATCGCGGTGGTGGAGCCTGGCGTCATCAACGGCGAGCTGCAGGCGGCGGTCGAATCCGAAGGGCTGTTCTACGCGCCCGATCCGGCGAGCCTGGCCTTTTGTTCGATGGGGGGCAACGTCGCGGAGAACGCCGGCGGACCGCGGGCCTTCAAGTACGGCGTCACGCGCGACTGGACCCTGGGCATGACGGTCACGCTGATGGGCGGCGAGACCCTGAAGCTCGGCCGCAAGACGGCGAAGGGCGTAACGGGCTACGACCTGGTGGCGATGTTCGTGGGCAGCGAGGGGACCTTCGGGGTCACGAGCGAGATCACGGTGCGCCTCGTGGGCAAGCCGGAGGCGGCGGCGGCGCTCATCGCCGTCATGCCCGACCCGGTCGCGGCGGGGCGCGCGGTCAGCAACATCATCCGGCGGGGCTTCCGGCCTCGTGCGCTCGAATTGATGGACAAGGCCTCGCTCGACCACGTGCGGCCACGGGCCCCGTTCAGCTTTCCCGACGACGCCGGCAGCATCGTGCTCATCGAGCTGGACGGCGAGGCTGACGCCCTCGAGTCGGCGATCTTGCGTTGCGGGAACCTCTGCGAGGACGTCGGCGCCGAGGAGGTGATCATCGCCCGCGACGAGGCCGACCGGGAGCGCATCTGGCAGACGCGGCGCCTGTGCTCCGTCTCGCTCCGGGAAGCGCACCGCTTCAAGCAGTCGGAGGACGTCGTCGTGCCGACGGGCTCGATCGCCGAGCTGCTCCGGCGGGTCGACGAGATCTCGGGGCGCCACCGCCTGCCCACGGCGACCTTCGGTCACGCGGGGGATGGAAATCTGCACGTGAACGTTCTGTCCGACGAGGATCCACGCGACGCCGCCGTCGCCGCGCGCATCGAGGCTGCGCTGGGCGACCTGTTCCGCGCCACGCTGGAGCTCGGGGGCACGTTGTCAGGCGAGCACGGCATCGGAATCGCCAAGGCGAAGTACATGGCCTGGGAGCAATCGCCCGAGGTCATCGACTGGCAGAAGCGCTTGAAGCGCCTCTGGGATCCCGCTGGCCTCCTCAACCCGGGCAAGATCTTTGTTGACTAGTCCGTTGCTAGCGCACGATCACGCCGTCCTCCGCCTTCAATCGCTCGATCTTCGTCTGACACTGGGAGCGGATGCTCTGCCGCATCTGCGGACTGTCGTCCTCGACGGACTCCTTCTTGATGGCGTCGTACATCCGGCAGTTGACGCTGGACGACCCCTCGCGCTTGCAAAAATGATCGCGCACCCGCTCGCAGGGGTTCCGGCCGCTGTCGAGCATGATCAACACCAACCACACCAGGCCCGCGGCGGCGCCGCCGAGCCCCACGGCCTTCAGCGCCCGAAATCGCTTCTGGTACTGATGCACGTCGATCGCGGCGGCCTCGGCGCGAATCGTCTCCAGCTCTTCGGGGGTTTCATCCATGGGACCTCACCGGGAGTTCCGGCCAGGGTGTTATAACCCCGCGCAGCCATGCGGCGCCGCGTTTCCCCGAGGTCGAAGCTCGCCGTGACGAAGGCGACCCGGCGGCCTGCCAGGGTCAAGTGGCCGCCCGATCCGGCGCGCGTCCAGTCGCTCCTCGACGGCCTCGAGGACCTGTACCCCGACGTCGACTGCGAGCTGGATCGCGAGACGCCGTTTCAGCTGCTGTGCGCGACCATCCTGTCGGCCCAGTGCACCGACGATCGGGTGAACCGCGTGACGCCCGCGCTCTTCCGCCGCTTCCCCGATGCCCGCGCCATGGCGCGCGCCGAGCTGCCCGAGCTCGAGGAGTTGATCCGAACGACGGGCTTCTTTCGCCAGAAGGCCAAGAACCTAAAGGCGACCGCGCAGGCGCTGCAGGCCGACCATGGCGGCGAGCCCCCGCGCACGCTGGCGGCGCTGGTGACGTTGCCGGGGGTCGCGCGCAAGACCGCCAGCGTCGTGCTGGGAACGGCGTTCGGCCTGGCCGAGGGGATCGTGGTGGACACGCACGTGCAGCGGCTGGCCATGCGCCTCGGCTTGACGCGCGCGACCGACGTCAAGAAGATCGAGGGCGATCTGATGCAGGTGATCCCGCGCGAACGATGGATCCGCTTTTCACACCAGATCATCTGGCACGGTCGCCGCGTCTGCTTCGCCCGCAAACCGGACTGCGCCGCTTGCACCCTGGCGCCGTTCTGCCCGAGCGCCGGCCGCGAGTCGTGATCAGCCTCGTGGCCCGTCAGCCCGCTTCGTCCTGGAAATACACCTCGTCGTAACGACAGGTGGGATCGGTCTCCCGCGGCTGTGGGTAGTCGACCAGCCGCCCTTCGTAGTTGCGAAGAGTCCACTTGTCCTTCGCCCGCGCGACGACGTAGTCGGGGCCGATGTTTACCTTCCCCATGCCGCCCGGCGTGTCGATGACCAGGTGGGGAATCGCCAGGCCCGAGATCCAGCCCCGGAGGTTCTGCATGATCTCGATGCCGGTCTCGACCGACGTGCGCAGGTGGGACGTGCCCGCGGCGACGTCGCCCTGAAACAGGTAGTAGGGGCGCACCCGCACCTTCAGGAGCTCCGTGAACAGGCGCCGCATCACGCGCACCGACGAGTTCACGCCTCGCAACAGGACGGTCTGGTTCCCGAGCGGGATGCCGGCGTCGGCCAGCCGCTCGCACGCGGTCCGCGCCAGCGGCGTCAATTCCTTTGGGTGATTGAAGTGGGTGTTGATGTAGAGGGGATGATACCGGCGCAACATCGCGCACAAGGCATCGTCGATGCGCATCGGCAGCACCACGGGAACCCGGGTGCCGATGCGAATGATCTCCACGTGGGGGATGGCGCGCACGCGGGCCACGATGTCTTCCAGGCGCTCCGTCGACAGGGTCAAAGGATCTCCGCCCGAGATCAGGACATCTCGAATCGCGGGCGTGCGCCGGATGTACCCGACGGCCTCCTCGAGATCTTGGCGTGAGATGGGCGACTCTTCCTGCCCGACGAGTCGGCGTCGGTTGCAGTGCCGGCAATAGATCGCGCAGCGATCCACCGCAAGCAACAGGCAGCGATCCGGATAGCGATGGAAGATCCCCTTTGCCGGCGCGTGCGCGTCCTCGCCCAGCGGGTCGACGAGGTCGCCCTCCTCGACGACGAGCTCGCGCGAGCGCGGAATGACCTGCATGCGTACGGGACAGTCCGGGTGCGCGCGATCGATGAGCGAGAAGTAATAGGGCGTGATCCCGACCCGGAACAGCCCTGGGGCCGCCTCCATCGCCGCGTCCTCGTCCGCGGTCAGAGGCAACAGCGCGGCGAGCTCCGCCTTCGTCGACAAGCGATTGCGTAGCTGCCAGCGCCAGTCCGAAATATCGGGGGGCTCTGTCGGCAGGTGCTCCGGGGGTCGCGGATCAGCGATCGGGTTCGACAACACGGGCAAGGCGATCGTCATGAGGCAAGGATGGCTTAGGACACGGAGGCGAGAAACGCAATCGGGTCAGGCGGCTCCCCCCTCGCCGCCCGCGCCGCCGCTGTCTCCACCGCCGCCCGAGGCTCCCCCGGCGTCCCCGCCGCTGCCCGCCGCGCCACCGCTCGCGCCCGACCCTCCGCTGGCGGTGCCTCCCGTGCCGCCGGCACCTCCGGCGCCCGCGCCGGCGTTCCCGGCGGCGCCGCCGGTGCCACCTCCGCCGGTGCCCGTGCTGCCCCCGCCGCCGGCCGCGCCCCCGCGCCCGGCCGCGCCCGCGGTGCCGCCGCGTCCGCCTGCCCCGCCGTGTCCGCTCGCGCCACCCCCACCCGCTCCGGTGACGCTTCCCCCCGCACCGCCTGACGACGCTTGATCCGCGCCGCCGTCGGGGGGCTGCCCGCCGCCGCCGGCGGCTCCCCCGGCGCCTGCCGCGTCGGGCGCCGAACCATCGTCCAGTCCTCCGTCCGTGCCCGCGCCGGGAGACAGATCGATGGTGACCTGATTCTCATTGCCCACGCTCAACCCCGCCAGAACGTGTCCCGCGCTGGCGACGACCTGCATCGCCGAATCGAGGGCATCGATCGTGATCGAGAGATCTCCGGAGAGGGAGCGCGCGAGCTGAACGCTGAAGGTCGTGGGAAAGGTGATCGGCTGCGCCTGCGTGGGGACGTCGATGACCCGGGTCAGACCCGCGATCTTCAAGGTGGTATGGAGGCGCACGACTTCGGGGATGGGCGTGGTCGCCGTGACCCTGACCAGGACCACCGTGTCGGACTGGGAGCAGTTCACGACGAGCGCGCTGATGCCGGCGAGCACGAGGGCGGCGGAAACAGGAAGTCGGAATCGCCACATGTTCAAAACTTGTAGTTTCCAAGCGCGCTGGATGGCACGGTGGTGCCGTCCTGGCTCAGTAAGACGAAGGTGCCCACGCCGGCCGCGACGACCACGGCAGCGACGGTGATCCAGAACCACGGGCGGGTGGCCAGGCCCCCCTCCGACGAGAACGACGACGTTGCGGACGTGTCGGCGGGGGCGCCGAGCGCGAGCGCCGGATTGGCGGTGGCCTCCGGGGAGGGTACCGGGGCCGGGAGGGCCAGCGTGAGGTCGTTCGGAGCGACGCGGGCCTGGACTGGGGCCGGAGCGACTGGTGACGGTGACTGTGATGGCTCCCTTCTTGGTCGCACGGCCTCAGGCGCCGGTGGGCGGACGGCGACCTCGCGGGGAGCCGCGAGCGGAGGGGGCACTGGCGTGGCCGCGGTGGGTGACGGGACCTTTCGCGACAGCTCCGCGATACGCTTCTCGACATCCGTGCGGTTCGGTGCCTGCGGGAGGTCGGCTAGGAACTGCTTGTAGTCGTCGAGGGCCGCGGCGGTATCACCAATCTTGCGATAACATTCGGCTCGATTGAAGAGCAGCGCCGGATCGCGAAGGATGGCCATCGCCTTGTCGAACTCGGCGATCGCTTGCTTGCATTTTCCGGAGGCGGCCAGGTTGCTCGCCCTCTGGGCGTGGCGGCGAGCGTCGGAGGCATCGGCCCCGCGCGCCTGGCGGGTCGGCGCGAAGGCGAGGGACAGGGCGAGCGCCAGCGCAAGGGCGACACGCAGCCCCGGCGTTTTAGCAGGAAAAGGACCCTGAGAGGGTCCTTTTAATCCCCCGCGGGACGGCGCGGGCGCGCAGAGCTCGCTCGCGCCAACGCGACTAGTAGGCACGTCGCGATTCTGTGCGATCACGGGGCGGTCACGCAAGCGGCGAGTCACCCTTGTCAGGGCGAGCGTGGCGGCTGCTTCCCCAGCCGGCGAACGAAACCCGACATCGCCTGAATCTTCGGGGCCGACAGCATCGCGCCGAAGGCCGGCATCTGATTCTTCCCCGCCATGATGGTCCGCCCGATGTCCTCGTTCGTAGCGCGCGCCTGGAACTGGGGATCGGAGAAGTCGCGCACGGGCAGGGTCTTCTTGATCTCGGGGTCGCCGCGCCCGTCGGTGCCATGACAGCGGACACACATCTGCGCGTAGAGCTGGGCCGGATCGACGGGGATGGGTGGTCCCGGATCGTCCCCCGGCGTGGAACAGGACGGCACACAGGCAACGACGAACGCCAGTCCCAGCGCGAACGCCACCGGGCGGACCAGGGCGACCCGAGTTGACCGGACGCCAGCCATCCGGACGTCACTCATCCGGACGTCAGTCATCCGATCGACGCGTCCGAATCGGCGGCCTTCGCCGGCCCCACGACCGGTCCCACCACCGGTCCCGACCCCACCGCCGGAGCGGGCGCGTAGAGGTCCTCCCCCGAGCGCTTGAACTCGGCGGCCTTCGCCGCCAGACCCGCCTCGATCGCCTTACCTTCGTCAACGCCCGTCGCCGCGGCGAACTTGCGGACGTCCTCGGTGATCTTCATCGAGCAGAAGTGGGGCCCGCACATCGAACAGAAGTGCGCACCCTTCGCCGCCGGGGCCGGCAGCGACTCGTCATGAAACGACCGCGCGGTCTCCGGATCGAACGACAGGTTGAACTGGTCCTGCCAGCGAAACTCGAAGCGCGCCTGGGAGAGGGCGTCGTCGCGGCGTTGGGCGCCGGGATGTCCCTTGGCGAGATCGGCGGCGTGGGCCGCGATCTTGTAGGCGATCACACCGTCCTTGACGTCCTGGCGATTCGGCAGGCCGAGGTGCTCCTTGGGCGTGACATAGCAGAGCATCGCCGTCCCGAACCAGCCGATCATGGCGGCCCCGATGGCCGAGGTGATGTGGTCGTACCCAGGCGCGGCGTCGGTCACGAGAGGGCCGAGCGTGTAGAACGGCGCCTCGTGACAGGTCGTCAGCTGGCGGTCCATGTTCTCTTTGATCTTGTGCATGGGAACGTGACCGGGCCCTTCGATCATCACCTGGATGTCGTGCTTCCAGGCGATCTTCGTCAGCTCGCCCAGCGTCTCGAGCTCCCCGAACTGAGCCTCGTCGTTCGCATCGGCGATGCACCCGGGCCGCAGGCCGTCGCCGAGGCTGAAGGCGACGTCGTACTTCTTCATGACCGCGCAGATCTCCTCGAAGTGCGTGTAGAGGAAGTTCTCCTGGTGGTGCGCCAGGCACCACTTCGCCATGATGGAGCCGCCGCGCGACACGATCCCGGTCTTCCGCCGCGCGGTCAGGGGCACGTAGCGCAGCAACACGCCGGCGTGGATCGTGAAGTAGTCGACGCCCTGCTCGGCCTGTTCGACCAGGGTGCGCAGGAACACGTCGATGTTCAGATCCTCGGCGCGCCCGTTCACCTTCTCCAGCGCCTGGTAGATCGGCACGGTTCCGATTGGAACCGGCGAGTTGCGGATGATCCACTCGCGGGTCTCGTGGATATCGGCCCCGGTCGACAGATCCATGACCGTGTCCGCCCCCCACTTGATCGACCAGCGCAGCTTGTCGACCTCGTCGGCGATGGACGAGCTCACCGCGGAGTTGCCGATGTTGGCGTTGATCTTCACCAGGAAGTTGCGGCCGATGATCATCGGCTCCGTCTCGGGGTGGTTTCGGTTCGCCGGGATGATGGCGCGCCCGCGGGCCACTTCGTCGCGGACGAATTCGGGGGCGACGCCCTCGCGCAGGGCGACGAAGCGCATCTCCTCTGTGAGCTCGCCCCGGCGGGCGTAGTGCATCTGACTGAAGTTGTGGTCGCCGCGGGCGATGCGGCGGTCCACCCAGGCCTTCCGCAGCTTGGGCAGCCCTTTGCCGAGGTCGGTGGCGCGCGGGCCGAACGTGTCATAGACGTCGAGGGGAGCCTCGCCAGCCGACAGGTGAATCCGCCGAACCGGCACGCGCACGTCGGGATGGCCCGGCTCCTCGAGGTAGATACGCTCCGACGAGGGGAAGTCGGCCAGGGGCTCCAGGTGGTCGACGGGCGCTTCGGAGAGCGTCTTCAGGTTCCGGCGATCGTTCGCCGAACCGACTGACGAACCCGGGAGGGTCGACCCGGTAACCGCGCCCGGTGGCTTCGCGACAGGGCCGTCATCTCCATTCGAAACGCTCATTTTTCCTCGCTTTCCTTCGCCGGAATTACCCGGAGCAGGTTCAAGGGGTCGCTCGCCGGTCTTTCAAGAGTGAAAGGACCGGCGGGCCTCTCAGCAGTACGGGCGCCGAACCGCCCGCTCGCTCCCCCAGCTATGTGTCCCCGAAATCGGGACCTGGACATTAGCGCGAGATGAGGCGAATGCAATCGCCGTCCCGCGGGGAAGCTACAGCACCCCCCGAGGGTCCTGTCCTGATTCGACCACCTCAATTCAAGGTGGTCGGTCGCTTTTTTCCGCCGTCGAGGACGCGGTAGCGCGCACGCTTTCCCGATGCCCCCCGCCGCACCAGCTCCGAGAATCCCCCCGTCGCGCCGAGAGCCACCGCGACCGCGGTCAGCTCGGCCGCGAGCCCCGGCCAGTCGCGGTTCGCCAGGGACACCAGCGCCGAAAAGCCAATCAGGAGCCAGGTGAAATAATCCGCCCGCATGCTGAAGGCGCCCCAGATCTGCGCGGGTTGCGCGCCATAGATCCGAGCGAACGCGACGAAGACGGCGGTCAGGGCGAAGCCAGCGCCATCGCTCCGGACCTCGCCGCCGGTGGCGGACGTCAGCCGCGCCACCAGCGCGGCTACCACGTTCGCGGCCACACCAGCCCCGACGAACAGCCGCAGAAAGAAGCGCCGCCCCCGCACGCGCTCGACGAACGCCCCGACCCACCACAGGCCGATGATCGAGAAGATCCATCCCATGAAGCGCGCGTGAATGAAGAGCGCGGTCACGGGCTGCCAGAGCTCGCCCCTGAAGAGGCCGGGGCCCACGAACAGGTGCGCCACGATCCAATCGTCGAGCGGCGGGACCAGCACGAAGAAGAAATACGCCAACGTGACGGCGATGATCAGCGCCCGCACGGTGGGCGTGAGCCGCTGCAGGAGCGGCTGGGTCCAGGCAGGAGGTGGGCGGCGGCGAAGATCGGCCATCTGGATGTGAGGAGGCTAGCATGCCGGCGACCACCGCCGAACGGGGCGAAAGGCGGTACATTGCGGAGATGCGGCGGATGAGGGTCGTTTTCCCAGCAGCCTCGGCCCTCGCGGTGCTGACCGCGGGTTCGACCCCGGCCTGGGCGCTGACCTGGGCGGAGGCGCGCGCCGCCGCGACCCACAACGCCTCCGAGCTGCAGGTCGCCGCCCGGCGCGCCGAGATCGCGCGCGCCGACGTGCGAGCCGCGGCCGCGCTGGCGAATCCGACCTTCACTGTGGCGACGGCGCGCGAGACGGCGCGGCTGTCCACAGGCGTGAGCTTGCCCTTGCCGCTCTTCGGCCAGCGCGGCCTGGCGGTGGGAGCCGCGGAGGCAGAGGCCGGAGCGGTGCAGTGGGAGACGGGGGTCGCCGAGAACGGGCTGCGCTGGAGCGCCACGGTCGCCTGGATCGACGCGTGGGAGGCGAACGAGCGGGCACGGCTGGTGACGATGGCGGCGGCAGACGCGGACCACCTGTTGAAGATCACCGAGGAGCGCTTCGACGCGGGGAGCTCGCCGCGACTCGACGTGGTTCGAGCGACGGCGGATCGCGCCCGCGCGCGCGCGGAGGCCGACGCCGCCGCGCCGCTGGTGAAGGCGGCGGCAGCTCGCCTCGCCGTCTGGGTGGGCGCGGATCCGGTGTCGCCGCTCGAGGTGACGGGAGATCCCGGCGTGCCCGCGGCGCTTCCGGCGCTGAACGTCCTGCTCGAGGCCCTCGCGCGCCACCCGATGCTGGAGCGCGATCGAGCCCAGGCGCTCGCCGCCAACAGTCGCCTCGGCCTGGAGCGACGGCTGCGGTTTCCGATCGTCAGCGCGGAGCTGATGATCAACGAGGGCGATCCCACCTTGACCGACGCCAGCGGCGTCGCGCACACCGATGTCATCGCCGGCGCGGCGTTCGAGTTGCCGGTCCTGAGCCAACGGCAAGGACCGATCGCGCGGGCCCAGGGCGAGCGCGGCCTTGCCGACGCCACGGCTGGGCTCGAGGCCGCGCACCTGCGCGCCGACCTGGTCGACGCGTTCCAACGCACGCAAGCCGGAGCGAGGCGCGCGCGGGCCATCGGACGCGAGGCGCTCCCCGCGATGGAGAATGCTCGCGCCATGACCGAGGAAAGCTACCGGGCCGGGCGGGCGGATCTGGTCCGCGTGCTCGAGGCCGCGCGCGCCGTCCTGGAGCTGCGGCTCGCCGAACGGGAGGCGATCGCCAGCTGGTCGCGATCCTTCGCGGACCTGGAGCGGGCCGTCGGGGCCGCCCTGGACCGGGGAGGACTGGCCGATGCGAACCGCTGACTTGGTGCTTGCCGTGGCTCTCGTCACCGCGGCGACGGTCGCGGGTTGCCGGCGCGAGGCGGCGGACGACGGGGAGACGACGGCCCCCGTGACGAAGCGGGTGCGCTGCGCGCCAGCGCAGGTGCGCGCGATCCGGGACGCGCTCCAGATTCACGGGACCATCGCCCCGTTGCCCGATCGGGACGCCCAGATCGCGGCGCAGGTGCCTGGGCGAATCTTGCGCATGCTCGTGCGCGAGGGGGATTCCGTGAAGCGCGGGCAACCCCTGGCCCAGATTGACGACGCCGCCTTGATCGACCAGGCACGCCAGGCGGAGGCTCAGCTGGCGAAGGCGCGCGCGGAGAACAACCTGGCCGGCACCAGCCGCGCCCGCGTCGCGCACGTCTTCGAGCGCGGCATTGCCGCCCGGCAAGAGCTGGACGACGCGACCGCGCGGGAGGCCACCGCGGCCGCGTCGGAGGCCGAGGCGAAGGCCGCGGCCGGGATCGCGCGTCGCCAGGTCGACAGGGCCACGGTCCGCAGCCCTCTCGGCGGCGTCGTGCTGCGCGTGTTCCACAAGACGGGCGAGCTGGTCGATGGGACGCCCGCCACACCCCTCGTCGAGGTGGGCGATCCGTCGTCGCTGGAGCTGGTTGGCACCGCGGCCGCGTCCGAGCTTGTCCGCAGCAAGGTCGGCGCCGCGGCCGTCGTGGACGTGCCCGCGCTGCCGGGCGTCCGGCTGGCGGGGATCGTCGCCGCCGTATCCCCGGCCGTCGACCGCGCGACGGGGCTCGGCGTCGTGCGCGTCTCACTGGACCTCGCCCATGGCGTCGCGCCGCCCGTGGGCGTGACGGCCACGGCGCGCATCGACGACGGGCCGGCGCGCCAGGCGCTGCTCGCGCCATCGGCGGCGCTGCGCGCGGCGCTGGGCTCCGAGGCGGAGGTGGTGGTGTGCGGCGCCGACAAGCAGGCGCACGTCGTGCGCGTGCGGAGGGGCAACGTCATCGACGCGATGACGGAGATCGCGGCGGTCGGCCCGGACGGCGGCGCCCCGGCCCTCATAGTCGGAGGCTCGATGCTCGTCGTCGAGCCGGTGCTGGGCATCGCGGACGGCGACGCGATCGAGCCGCGCTGACGACTGCCATGAGCGCCCTCGGAGAAGCGATGAACTCTCTGCTCACGCGGCGCGCGGGCCTGGTGCTCATCGCGACCGCCGGGCTGTCGCTGGGCGGCCTCTTCGCGGGCTCGCGCCTGCCGAGCGGCATCTATCCCGAGATCGAGTTTCCGCGCATCGTCGTGGTGGCGCGCGAGCGCGACGTGCCGCCGGAGGAGGCGCAGAAGTCGCTGGCCCGGCCGCTGGAGAGCGCGCTGGCGACGGTGCTGGGGGTGGAGCGAATTCGCTCCCGCACCATTCGCGGCGCGGTCGAGCTGTCGCTGCAGTTCGCCCCTGGCACCGACATGTGGCGGGCCCTGCAGATGACCGAATCCCGGGTCGCCGAGACGCGCGGCACGTTGCCGGCGACCACCGAGGTCGCGGTGGAGCGCCTGACGACGACGTCGTTCCCCGTGGTGACGTTCAACCTGTCGGGCGCGGCCGATCCGCGGCGCCTCCGCGAGCTGGGCGAGCTGGTCCTGCGGCCGGCGCTGTCGCGAATTCACGGCGTGGGGCGCATCGAGGTCCTGGGCGGCGACGTGCGCGAGGTCGAGGTCATCCTGGACCCGGACCGCCTCGCGGGGCTGCGCTTGCGCCCGGCTGACATCGCCGAGCGACTGCGCGCATCGACGGTGCTGCAGGCGGTGGGACGCTTCGACGAGTCGCGCGCGCTGGTGACGGTGATGGCCTCCGCGGAGCCGCGCCGCCTGGAGGACATCGAACGCATTCCGGTGGCCATCGCGCCCGACGGATCGCCGGTGCCGCTGTCGGCCGTCGCGCGCGTGGTCGAGGGGGCCGAGGATCGCACGCTGCGCGTGGGGGGCCCTGGCGGCGAGACGGTCGTGCTCAGCGTCAGTCGTCTGCCGGGCGCCAGCACGCCCGACGTGGTCGAGCGCGTGATCGCCACCGCCGCCGAGGTCGCCGCCAGCTTCCCTGCCGGGCTGCGCCTCGAAACGGTCTACGATCAGGCGGCGCTCGTGCGCGAGTCCATGCGGTCCGTTCGCGACGCGATCCTGATCGGGATCGGGCTGTGCGTCCTGGTCATCGGGCTGTTCCTCGGGAGCGTGCGCGCCGGGATGATCGCGGCGCTCGCCGTGCCCTTGACCTTCGCGATGACGTTGCTCGTGGCCTCGGCCGCCGGGCAAACGCTGAACCTGATGTCGCTCGGGGGCCTGGCCGTGGCGATCGGGCTCGTCATCGACGACGCCATCGTGGTCGTCGAATCGATCGGGCGCCGGATGGACGCGGGCGAAGCGGTCGCCGAGGCGAGCGTCTCGGGCCCACGGGCGCTGTTCGCGGCGCTGCTGGGGACGACCGCCACCACGGTGGTGGTCCTGCTGCCGCTGCTGCGCCTCGACGGGGTGGTGGGACAGTTCTTCACCGCGCTCGCGACCACGCTGGCCGCGGCCGTCGTGCTGTCACTGGCCGTGTCGCTGACGCTGGTGCCCATGCTGAGCCGCAGGTGGCTCCGCGCCCCTGCCCGTCCCCGCTCTTCGCGGCTCGGGCGGGCCTATGTCAGGTGCCTGCGCGTGGCCCTGCGGTGGCCCGGACTCATGGTCGCCGGCGCGGTGGCCCTGCTGGCGCTGGGGGGCGTCGCGCTCCGTGAGATGCCGAGCGGTTTCTTGCCGACCATGGACGAGGGTGCGTTCGTCCTCGACTACTTCCTGCCCGCGGGAACGTCTCTGAACGAGACCGACGCCGTGGCCCGCAAGATCGAGCGCGCGCTGCAACAGGACGCCGACGTGAAGACCTATTCGCGCCGCACGGGCGCGGAGCTCGGTCCCGTCAACGCCACCGCGGTCAGCCGCGGCGATTTCATGGTTCGCCTCAAGCCGACGCGCGAGCGCGCGCACGCGGTGGACGACATCATCTCCGCGCTCCGCGCCACGATCGCCAGGGACGTGCCCGAGGCGCGGACGGAGTTCGTCCAGGTTCTTCAGGACGTCCTCAACGACCTGTCGGGCACGCCGCGTCCCCTCGAGATCAAGGTCTTCGGTGACGACTACGCCGTGTTGCAAGGGCTAGGCACCGAGATCACCCGGCGCGTCCGCGCGATCCCGGGCCTCGTGGACCTCTACCCCGGCTTCGAGGCCGAGTCGCCCGAGCTGCGTTTCCGCATCGATCCGGCGGCCGCGGCCCGCTTCGGCAAGACGGCCGCGGATGTCGCCGCCGATCTCGAGGCCAGCCTGCGGGGGACCGTCGCCGCCGTGTTCCGACGCGCCGACCGCCCGATCAACGTGCGCGTGAGGTACCCCGACGACGTGCGCTTCGACCCGGCGCGCGTGGGCGCCCTGGCGCTGGCGTGGGGACCGGCCGGGGCCGTTCCGGTGACGGCGGTCGCGCCCGTAGAGCGGGTTGGCGTCCCCACGCAGCTCGTGCGCGAGAATCTGCGTCCGGTGGTGATCGTCACCGCGGATCACGAGGGTCGCGATCTGGGATCGATCGTCCGCGACGTTCGCGCGCGCCTGCGGGGCTTGACCTTGCCGGAGGGGTATCGTCTCGAGATCGGAGGCCAGTACGAATCGGGGCGCCAGACCTTCAGGGACCTCGGCGTCGTGCTCGGCTTCGGCTTGCTCGCGGTGCTGGTCGTGCTGGTGGCGCAGTTCGCGCACGTGCGCCACGGGTTGCTCGTGCTGGCGACGGTGCCGCTGTCCATCGTCGGGGCGCTGGTGACGCTGTGGATCGCCGACGTGCCGCTCAACGCGTCGTCGTTGATGGGATGCGTGCTGCTCGTTGGCTTGGTTGTGAAGAACGGCATCCTGCTGCTGGAGCAGGTCGAGTCGGCGCGCGCAGCCGGCGCGGGGATCGAAGAGGCGCTGGCGCGGGCGGGCAGCGAGCGGGTGCGGCCGATCCTGATGACCACGGTCGCGACCCTGGCGGGATTGACCCCGCTCGTGCTGGGAATCGGCGCGGGCGCCGAGCTCCAGCGACCCTTGGCTATCGCCGTGGTCGGCGGCCTCAGCGTGTCGACGGTGATCAGCCTGCTCGTGCTCCCGGCGATGGTGCGGCTGTCCTGGCGCGCGGGGTGAGCGCGGCCGATAGCAGCCACAGGTTTGCCCGGTTGGCTCCGACGACGCCAATTGCGCATCGTGATAGGAAGAGCACCATGTTCAAACACATCGCGGGTGCGCGGCTCCCCGGCGCTTTCCTGGCTTGCGCCTTGACCCTGCTCGCCGCCAGCGGTTGCAAGAAGGCAACGGGGCCGGGCGGCGCTTCGAGCGGGAGCGCTCCCGGTGCTTCGGCCCCCGAGGAGGACTCCGCCGACAAGGCCGAGGGAGCCAAACTCCACGCCGCGATCGAGTGTTTGAACCGGCACTCGAACCGTGTCGGCGAGGTGCGCGCGGGCTACCTGAAGCAGGTCGATCCGGCCACCGGCTCGAGCCACGGAAAAAAGGCCAACCTGCTCGGCCTCTACGGGACCGACTCGTGCGCGCAAGACATCAAGCAGGCCGGCGCGCTGACGCCGGCAGTGCCCGCCCTCGACAGCGCCTCCGCCGCCTACGTGGCGGCGCTCGAAGGCCTCGTCAAGACGTGGGAGGAGATTGGCGCCTATTACCAGAAGGGCGACTACCTGGACGACGGTGGGAAGCAGGCCGCGGTGCTGCACCCGAAGGTCATGGCCGCGTTCAAGACCTTCGGAGCCGCCAACAATCAGCTGTCAACGACTGTCGAGAGGCTGAACCGCGCGCGCCGCGTGGCCAAGCTCGCGGCGCGCGAGAAAGCCGAGGGACGCAACCTCTCGGTGCTGATGGACTCGATGATGCTGGAGGCAGAGACCTTGATCGGCCTGACGATGTCGCCCAACGCCTCCGCAGCCTCGCTCGATCCGCAGATCAGCACCGTCGGCAAGTTGATTGACGAGGTCGACGCTTACGCGGCCGCCCACAAGGACGAGGAGAGCAAGTGGGGCTCGATGGGGAACATCAAGAACTACGACAAGTCGTTCCTCGCGGCCACCAAGGTCGTCGCGCGCAAGCTGCGCACCAAGGCGGCCCCGACCGATAGCGACCTCGCAGAAATCAGCAACCAGTACAACTTACTCGTCGACAACTACAACCACTGACTTCAGGGTCTTTTTCCTAGTAGTCGCGTTGGTGCGTGCGAGCTTCGCTCGCTCGCACCGTCCCGCGGGGGATTTAAAGGACCCTCAGGGTCCTTTTCCTAGTAGTCGCGTTGGTGCGTGCGAGCTTTGCTCGCTCGCACCGTCCCGCGGGGGATTTAAAGGACCCTTGGGTCCTTTTTCTAATAGATCGTGACCCCGGCGGTGGCCACGCCGGCGGTGGACCAGCCGCCGCTCAGGCGGGCCGTGTCGACGCCGCCGCGCAGAGTGAAGGCCATGCGCGACGTCAGCTCGAGCTGGAGGAGGACGCCCCCACCGGCGAGGGGCCCGCCTTGAACGCCGGCGGCGGTGCCCACCAGCGCGCCGCCGGCCCGACCGAAGAGGCCCAAGTGCAAGGGTCCGAGCGACGCGGGGTACGCCTGCAACTCGAGCGCGAGGTGATGCCTGGTCACGATGCCATCCGCCGAGGCGGCCGATGCAGCGGCGGTGGCCGCACCACCTATCGCGACGTCGCCGCCGCTGACCCCGACGTCCAGCATCAGACCCCAGCGCGGGCGGAAGAAGCCGCCCACCTGGATCTCGGCCGCCGGCCCCACGCTATGGACGCTACCCAGGTTGAACGTGGTGGCGCCGAGCTCGAGGCCGAACGCGCCCCCCGTGCGATCGAGGGGATCACGCCGCTCCAACACCAGACCGTAGCCTTCGTCGTCCTTGACCACGGCGCCGGCGGCGTGGGCCAAGTCCGCTGGACCGAGCGCGCCCAGCTGAACCTCGGACGTCACCCCGTTGCCGTGGTCGATATACAGCGTCTGCTGGGGCGCCATCGCCACCTTGCCTTGAAAGCGAGTCCCTTCGCTCGCCACCAGGCCGATCGCGACGCCGGCGGCGACGACGACCGCCACGATCGCCACGATCACCAGCGCCGCGGCCGCGTCGTTTCCGCCGCCACCTCCGCCCCCATGGAGCTCGCCGACACCGTCGAGCAAGCTCCCCGTCCCGCTGCCGCTGCCGGGGCTGCGCGAACCGCCCGCGACCGTGCTGGCGTGTTCGGACGGGCTGCCCCGTGACACACCGGCGATGTCACGCCCGACTTGGGGGCGGAGCCCGCGTGGCATGACCGCCGGCCGCGGCCTGGCGCGATCGCCACGCAGGTCGAGGCGAAGGTCATCCGCGATCGCATCGCCACCGACACCCTCGTCACCGAGCGGCGGCTGCGTCTCGACAGGAATCGGCTCCCAGGCGCGGCGCAGCTCCTCGTCGTTGGGGGGCTCGACCTCCGAGGCCCGGCGTGACCCCACGTCTTGCAGGACGTGGACGCCACGCCCTCGGCTTTCGAGCGGCGCCTGCGCCAGCCGTCGTAGCTCGTCGCCCGAAATGCGATACTCGTTGGACACACACCCAGCGCCGGCGAGCACGGCGATGAATGATAGATAAGCGATGCCAGTCAGGCTCGCCGTCGCGGCAGCCCGGACTCCTTGTCGTTGGTCCACGGAGGCGCTTCGCGATTCACAATTGGTGCCAGCGGTACCGACCGCGGGGCCACGCGACCTTGCGCATTCGGCTCCAGCCGGCGTGACGCCAGGTCACGCTCCGCCGCGCCGGCGCCGCACGTATCTTGTGATCGGGAGCCGACGACAGGCTCCCATCGCGGACCACCAGCGCAGATACGCGGGCGATGATTTGTCCGCATTCCCGAGGAGGACAAGCGATTTCTTGGAAAATACCGTGCCCCATGGGCATGTTCTGCTACCTTTCGGGACAAGAAGATTTTGTAACTAGATTCACTTTAAAAAAAGAGACAAATAATGACCCTTGCAGTCCGAGCTTCGTTTCCTGGCGCGTTTCTTCTGGTGCTTGTGGGCGGTGCGGCCAATGCCGCCGCGGCCGGGCCGCCGGCGCACATCGCGCTTGTCCCGGGGCTGGCGACCATCGAGGTCGGGATGGAACAGGTGTTCACGGCCACGCTGTTCGATTCGACCTATCAGGAGGTCGCCGTCGAGGCTGACAGCCAGATAGGCTTCGCGATCGACAGCTCGGCGGTGGCGGACGTGACGACGGACGCCAACAACCCGTCGCTGGCGCATGTGACGGGGGTGGGAGTCGGCATGACGACGGTGCGCGCGTTCTATGTTCGCGGCACGGCCCAGACCGACATCTTCACGTCGTCGGACCTCATCGTGGCGCCCGCGTCCACCATGGGCACGGGAGGCGCTCCCGGCACGGGAGGCGCCGCCGGCGCTGGTGGCGGGGCGGCCGGCAGCGGCGGGCTGTCCGGCACCGGGGGAGTGGCTGGCACCAGCGGCACGGCGGGGGTCGGAGGCGGAGCGGCCGAGTGCGCTGCCACTCGCTGCGGCGCCTCGTGCTCGGATCTGATGACTGACCCGGCCAACTGCGGCGGCTGTGGGCACACCTGCGTCGGCACGCAGATCTGCGCGGCCGGCTTGTGCCAACCCAGTTGCAGCGCCGGAAGAGTGGCTTGTTCCGCGACGTGCGTCGACACGCAGATCGACGCCGCCAACTGTGGTAGCTGCGGAAGGGTCTGCGCTGTCGGCGACACCTGCGCGAGCGGCCTGTGCGTTGCCCCGCAGACCTGCGCAAGCGCGACCGCGACCGTCTGCAGCGGGAGCTGCGTCGACCCTCGGACGGATGTTTTGAATTGCGGCGCTTGCGGGCATGCCTGCACGGCGGGCCGGGTATGCGCCGAAGGCGTGTGCACCCTGACGTGCGCAAGCCCCACGACCCTGTGCAGCGACACGTGTGCCGACCTGTCCATCGAGCACGCCAACTGTGGGACCTGCGGCAACCTCTGTTCGACCTTCGACGACTGCGTGAAGGGGCTATGCAAGGACTCTTCCCAGGGCGCCTGCAGCTACGCGCCACACCAGCGTGGGCCTGCGCTGGGCCGCACCATCCTGCTGACCGCCATCGGCGGGTTGCTGCTGATGGGCCGCCGACGGCGACGGGGACCGCGTTGACAGTTCATCCGCCAGGAGCGTCGTGACCGGGAAGATCATACCGACCGCCTCCTCTGCGCCCGGCTGGCGCGCGCCAGCTGGCTGATGCTTGCGCAGCACCAGCCGGGCGACTCAAAGCCCGTGGTTTCGCCGGCGGGCGTGCAGCGCCAGCGCGCCGAGCAGCGCGAGGGCCAGCCACCCCACGGAGCTGCTGGGCCCCGGGGACTCGCAGGAGCACGCGGAGATCTTTGCGTTGGCGGCGCTGCCGCCGCTGCCGCTCCCGCCGCTCGTGAGACCGCCGCCTGCGTCGATGTTCCCCGGCCTCCCGCCGCTGCCGCCGGGGAAGGGGCGACCGCCGGTGCCGCTCGCGCCCGCGTCGTTGAGGACGCCGGAGTATCCGCCCGTGCTGGTCGGCGCCACGCGGACACAGGCGCCCGCCATGCACTGCTGACCCGCCGGACAGGTCACGCCGCTACAGCCGTCCTTGCAGGAGCCGGCGACGCAGACCGACGCGGGGGGATTGCAGGTTTGCTTGTCGCACCCGGTGTCGACGCAATGGTGCGTGGAGGCGCAGACTTGTGACCCGTCGCAGCCGCGGCACTCGCACGGGGCCACGCAGACGCCGTTCTCGCACACTTGCATCCCGGAGCAGGTCACCCCCTGGCACAGATCGAGGCAGGCGCCTGCCTCGCACGTCTGGCCGAGCGGACAGGTGACGCCGTCGCAACCGCCCTGGCACGTGCCCCCGATGCAGATCTGGCCGGGCGTCGGGCAGTCCACCCCGATGCACGAAGGATCCCTGCAGTAGTCGTTGTCGCAGACGAGCCCGGGCGGACAGGGGAACTCCCCGCTGCCACAGCGGCCGACGCACTTGCCCTTGTCGCAGACCTGATTCGCGTTCGGGCACGGATTCCCCTGGTCGACGACGCCATCACAGTCGTTGTCGAGCCCGTCGCACACCTCGGGCATGGCGGTCACGATCGGGTTGCAGGTGATCTGCTCGCCGTTCGTGCACTGGGTGACGCCGTTCGCGCACACACCCAGCATCTTGGTGTCGCAGGCCTTGCCGCCGCCCTTGCAGGTGATCCCGCTGACGTAGAACACGAAGTCGTTGAAGTCGCCGTCGTTGCCGTTGTTCTGGCCCTTCCAGGACGCGGTGCTGGTGGGCAGATCCTCGAATCCCAGGTAGTACGAGCTGGGATCGACGGAGGACTGGTAGACAATCGAACCGATCCACGCCGCGCCAGAGGGTGATTTGTCGTTGAGCTCGAGCTGCGAGTACTTGTTCTGGCTGCACTGCGTGTTCGAGCCGGACCCCATCAGCACGAAGCCGATGAGGCCGCCTTTGTAGCGCGGGTCGCTGCGGATGCCGTCTGCGCCATAGGGGGTCATGTTCCAGCGATGCTGCGGCATCTGGGTCGTGTCGTAGTTCGCCAGCGGGCAAAAGTCGCCGTCGTCGCAGCAGGCGGTCGTGGGGACGATGGGCGTCGGACACATGGGAAACATGGCCGGCACGAGCATGTAGATTTCGTTCTGCGGCGGCGGCGTCGTGGCGCCGGGCGTGACGTTGTACCAGCCGAGCCCGACGTGGCAGCCGCCGCCGTGGAGCACGAGCTCGCCGGTGAAACCGCACTGGGGCGAGAACGTCCCCGGCCCCGTCTGGGCGTCGGCCACGTAGTCGAGGGTCTCGCCGCGGCTCATGAACAACCCGTTCAAGGTGCCGTCGGTCGTCGTGAAGCCACGCGACGTTTCGACGCCGAGCTCGGCCGCCGACACCGGCTTCGGCACCGATTCACCGACGGTGGCCGGCGGAATGGGGGGCTCGGTGACGGCTGCGCGCGCCGGCGCGGCCAGCGCGAGGGCTGCGAGCACCACGCGACGGGCGACCGCAGCCGGCAACGGTGAGCGGCCCGGACCCGTCGCCGTGAGTTCCTTCTTCATGCTTGCCAGGAAATGTATCATGCCCGCCCAACCGATTCGGCGGCGTGGAGCAGCGCTGGCGAGCGAACCCGATTCGCCGCCGCGGTGCGTTTAGGATTGAGCGGAGATCTCGCGGGTGGGTTAGAGTGCCGCCTCCAAGAAGTCAGACCCCTAACCGGAGCCCAAGCGAATGAAAACGTACCCGCGACAAACCCTGACCGTGGCCCTTTCCGTGGCCCTCACCAGCCTGGCCGTCACCGCTCACGCGGCCGCGCCGGAGGCCGCCCCCAAGGGCGCCTTCCAAAGTGACGTGCTCGCGCAGTTCGACGACGCGGCCAAGAAGGTGCTCGCGCTGGAAGAAGCCGTTCCGCAGAACAAGTTCACCTGGCGACCCGCCCCGGGCGTCCGCTCGATCAGCGAGGCCTACCTGCACATCGCCTTCGGCAACTACGCCGTCATCAAGTTCGCGACCGGCAAGGAGCCGCCGGCGGACGCGGGCTGGGAGATGAACCCCGACAAGTGGGATAAGAAGACGACCAAGAAGGAGGAGATCAAGGCGATCCTCGAGAAGTCGTTCGAGCACGTCCGCGTGTCGGTCAAGGCCGTGCCCGACGCGGACCTCGATCGCAAGTTCAACTTCTTCGGCAACGAGATCACGGTGCGCGGGGGCCTGATCGCCCTCGTGGGCCACGTCAACGAGCACCTGGGACAGTCCGTGGCCTACGCCCGCGCCAACAAGGTCGTGCCGCCGTGGAGCAAGAAGGAAGCCGCCAAGGAGGCCAAGGAGGCCATGAAGCCGACCGCGGCAGCGGCGCCCGCCGCCCCGGCGATGGTCCCGGCCGCCGCCCCGAAGGCCGCCGCCAAGGACAAGTAGACGCGCCCGTGTCTGTGCCGGGTGACCGGAGCGCGCGAGCGTGCGCGCCGGTCACCCGCTTTCGCTTGCAGGAGTCTCTTGCCCTGATGATTGACGTGGGCCTCGTCACGCGCCCGATTGCTGGAGGCCTGACTCCGCGCAAAGGCTGCGCGTGAGCGCGGCGCCTGAAGCTCTCGTCGAGGCGGTTCGCAAGGCGGCGCCCGCCGGGATCTGGTCGGCGGGGGTGAAGCTGTTTCGCGGGGATGCCGTCGCGATCGAATCGCACGACGCGGACGAGGTCGTGATGCGGGTGCGCGCGCCTGGACGGCCCGTGGCGCCGACCGTCGTGCTCTACCCGACGCAGCTCGACTGGGACTGCGATTGCACGGGCCGGGTACGGCCCTGCGATCACATCGTCGCCGCGGCGCTGGCGCTCGCGCAGACCGGGAAGTCGGTCGAGGGGATGGCGACGACGGCGACGGCGTGGGCGCGGATCGCGTACCGGTTCACCCGCGCCGAGGGCGGCCTGAAGGTCACGCGCGCCATCATCCGTCGCGCCCCTGGCGGCACCGACGGCGCCGCGGGCACACTGACCGAAGCGGCCGTCGATGCCTCGCTGGCGGTCATTCGCAATCGCCCCGAGTCGGTGGACCTGCACCTGGAAGAGCTCGACCTGCGGGCCGATCTGCTCCTCGAAAGTGGGGGGCGCGGGGTCTTGCCGCCGACGAAGCTGGACGCCCTGCTGGCCGTCCTGGTCGGCGCGCGCCAGGTCAGCCTGGACGGCCGCCCCGTCGCGATCGCCGAGGAGCTGCTTCGCCCGACCGCCGTGGTGGCCGAGCGCGGTCCCCGCGCCGAGGACGACCTGACGATCACCATCACGCGCGATCCGCGCATCACCGAGGTCCTGGGCGCGGGGGTGGTGCTGGCGGGCGACGCCATCCATCGCCTGACAGAAACGGAGCTGACGGGCGCGTACCTGCAACACCTGCCGCAGGTTCGCGTGGTCCCGGCCGCGGCCGCGGGCGAGCTGGCCACGAAGACCTTGCCCGAGCTGGCGGCGCGCATGCTGGTCACGGTGCGCACGCGGCGGGTGCCTTCGATCGTGCGCGATGTTCCCCCGCGGGTGGTGTTGACGTTGAATCAAGTCGGCGCCGGCCTGACGGTGCTGCCGACGCTCGTCTACGGGCACCCGCCCACCGTGCGCATCGACGAAGGCCGCATGACACACCTATCGGGCCCCGTCCCCATCCGCGACGAGGTCGCCGAGCGCCGGCTGATCCAGCGGCTGCGCGACGAGCTGAACCTGGTGCCGGGGCGCCGCGCCACGTTCGACGGACAGGACGCCGCGCGCTTCGCCGGCGCGCTGCGAAAGTGGCGCGGCGACCTGGCGGGGGACGGCGCGCGCGTCGTGGAGACCAAGGCGCGCCTCGTACCCGAGCTGCAGGTGACGTCCGGCGCCGCCGGTGGGTTGGCCACCGACGGGGCCGCGGCACCCGACGTGCGGTTCTCCTTGACCTTCCGGGTCGAGGGTGAAGATCCGGCGCGCGGCGGGAGCGCGCGGAGTGTCGACGCCGAGGCGGTCCTGCGCGCCTGGCAGGAGGGCTTTGGCCTGGTTCCCCTCGACGGCGGGGGGTGGGCGGCGCTGCCGCGCGACTTCCTGGCGAAGCACGGCCAGCACCTCGCGGATCTGCTGGCCGCCCGCGCCGCCGACGGGCGCGTGGCGAATCACGCGCTCGCGTCGCTCGGGGCCCTGTGCGCCGATCTCAATCACCCGGCGCCACCCGGCCTCGACCGCCTGGCGACCCTCGCCGCCGGGTTCGAGCATGTCCCGGCGGCGGCGCTGCCGGCCGATCTCACCGCCACCTTGCGGCCGTACCAGCGACAGGCGGTCGACTGGTTATGCTTTCTGCGGGCCGCGGGCCTCGGCGGCATCCTCGCCGACGACATGGGCCTCGGCAAGACGCTGGAGGCGCTGGGCGCCGTCGCCGGACCCACGCTGATTGTTTGCCCCACCAGCGTGGTGCCCAACTGGCGCGCCGAGATCGTTCGCTTTCGCCCGGCGCTGAAGGTGGCGGTCTACCAGGGCCCTGGCCGTCAGCTCGACGACAAGGCGGACATCACCCTGTGCAGCTACGCGATCCTGCGGCTCGACGCCGAGCTGCTGGCGGCGCGGCGGTTCGCCACCGTCATCCTCGACGAGGCGCAGGCCATCAAGAACCCGGACAGCCAGGTGGCGCGCGCCGCTTACGGCCTCGCGGGCGACTTCCGCGTCGCGATGACGGGGACGCCGCTCGAGAACCGCCTCGACGAGCTGTGGAGCCTGGCGCACTTCACGAACCGCGGGTTGCTGGGCGGGCGGCGCGACTTCGACGATCGCTACGCGCGCCCGATCGCGGACGGTGAGGCGGGCGCCGCCGCGCGGTTGCGCGAGCGGCTGCGGCCGTTCCTGCTGCGACGGTTGAAGCGGGACGTCGCGCCCGAGCTGCCGCCGCGGACCGACGCCGTGCTGCGCGTGACGCTGGACGAACGCGAGCGGGGCGTCTACGACGCCGTGCGCGCCGCCACGCGCGCCGACGTCATCGCGCTGCTCGACGGTGGCGGCAGCGTGATGGCGGCGCTGGAGGCCCTGTTGCGGCTTCGTCAGGCGGCGTGCCATCCGGCGCTGGTGCCCGGGCAGCAAGCGCGGTCATCGTCGAAGCTCGAGACCCTGGTCGAGGCGCTGGAGAACGCGGCGGCGGACGGGCACAAGGCGCTCGTGTTCTCGCAGTGGACGTCGTTGCTCGACCTGATCGAGCCCGCGCTCGCCGCGGCCGAGATCCCGTTCACGCGACTCGACGGCACGACCCGCGATCGCGGCGGCGTCGTCGCGCAATTTCAGGCGGCGGACGGGCCGCCCGTGATGTTGCTGTCGTTGAAGGCGGGGGGCGTCGGCCTCAACCTGACCGCCGCCGATCACGTGTTCCTGGTCGATCCGTGGTGGAATCCGGCGACGGAGGACCAGGCCGCCGATCGCGCGCACCGCATCGGCCAGGACCGCCCGGTGATGGTCTACCGGCTGGTGGCCACCGACACCGTCGAGGAGCGGATCCTCGCGCTGCAAGAGCGCAAGCGCTCGCTCGCCGCCGCCGCCCTCGGCGGCGCCGACGTTGGCGCGCCGCTGACGAAGGCGGACCTGCTCGAGCTGCTCGGTTGAGGCGCGCGCGCGGGGAGCGCGACGCGCGCGCGGGGAGCGCGACGCGCGCGCGGGGAGCGCGACGCGCGCGCGGGGGTCCGGCGGTCGTAGACTGGGCGCATGCCCACCCTCGAGCACACGTTCCACGCGGTCGCCTTCGTCGAGAACCTTTCGCTCAAGGATCTGGCGAACGCGTTCACGTCCACGCGCCGGTCTGCGTACGAGCTGGTGGTCCCGCTGGCGAACGGGGCGACGGCGTTCATGTATCCCTTCGGCGCCCTCGTGTTTCACGGCGCAGCGGTAGAGGCGCGGGCCGAGATGCTGGAACGCCTGCGGCGGGCCCGCCCCGGCCTGACGACGGCGGTGATTCAGGAAGAGTTCACGGTCCGCGAGGGCGCCGACCGGCCGGCCGGCGTCGAGGGAGGCATCCTGTACATCGATCGCCTCACACCGGCGCGCGCCGGCGTGGTCGCCCTCATCGTGGGTCAGAGCGCGTCCATGGAATACTACGAGAACCTCGTCGAGCAGATGTTCGCGCGCACCGGCCAGCTCGTCGATCGCCTGGAGAAGGCCGGAACGGTGTCGCTGCGCACGCGACCGCTGCACCGTTTCATCGGCGAGGCGGTGTCGACGCGCAGCGAGGTGCTCTCCGTGTTGCACCTCCTCGACAAGCCCGACGCGACCTGGGACGACCCCGCGATGAACGACATCTACGCGGACCTGCGCGCCGAGTTCGATCTGCTCGATCGCTACGGCGCCCTGGAATCCAAGCTCCGCAGCGTCCAGGAAGGTCTCGAGCTGGTGCTCGACGTCGCCCGCGACCGGCGCATCGTGTTGCTCGAGGGCACGGTCGTCTTGTTGATCGTGCTGGAGGTCGTGTTGAGCCTGATGCGCCGATGAGACCTGGCCTCGCCGACCAGGCGGCTGGCGCGGGGCACGCGACAGGGCCGCCCGGCCGTGGGATAGTTTGGCGCATGCTCGATTCCACGTTGACGTTGGCGGTGATCGGCTCCGGCACCATGGGGGAGGCCATCATGCGCGGGCTGCTCGCGTCGGGAAAATTGCAGCCCGCCCAGATCGTCGCGACCGATCGGCGGGCCGAGGTGGTCGCTCATGTGCGGGCGACCCACGGGGTCAGGGCCACCACCAGCAACGTCGAGGCGTGCCGGGACGCGACCGTGGTGCTGCTTGCGGTGAAGCCCCACGAGGTCGCCGCGGTCGTCGACAGCGACGAGATGCGCCGCCTGCTGGCGGGCAAGCTGGTCATCAGCATCGCGGCCGGCGTCCGCTTGAGTCAGCTGACGGGCTGGCTGCCCGCGAGCGCCGTCATCCGCGCGATGCCCAACACGCCGTGCTTGATCGGCGAAGGCATGACCGTGATCGCGCGCGGCACGGGCGTCACCGACGCTCAGGCCGGCGTGGCGATGGAGATCTTCCGCGCCGTGGGACGCGCCATCGAGATGGACGACAAGCTGATGGACGCGGTGACCAGCTTGAACGGCAGCGGCCCCGCGTTCGCGTATGTGTTCCTCGAGGCCATGTGCGACGGCGCCGTGAGGATGGGCCTGCGGCGTGACGCCGCGATGGAGATCGCCGCGCAGATGTTCCAGGGCGCGGCCCGGATGGTCCTGCAGACGGGCCAGCACCCGGCGGCGCTGAAGGACCAGGTCACGACCCCGGCAGGGTGCACCATCGCGGGCCTGTTGACGATGGAGGACGGGCGCATCCGTTCGGTCATCGCGCGCGCGGTCGAGGAGGCCGCGGTGGTCGCGGGCAAGCTCGGTCAAGGCTGACCCGACCCAGGCGCCGACCGTGCTCGATCTTCAACCGCTCCTGACGGGCGAGGGCCTCGTCAGCCTGGTCAGCCTCGTGGCGCTGGAGATCGTCCTCGGTATCGACAACATCGTCTTCATCGCCATCCTTTCGGAGCGCATCGAGCCAGCGCGGCGGTCGACGCTGCGCCGGGCCGGGCTCGGGCTCGCGCTGTTCCTGCGCCTCGGCTTGCTCGCGTCTCTGTCGTGGTTGATGAGCCTGACGCGCCCGCTGTTCTCCGTGGTCGGCACGGCGCTGTCCGGGCGCGATCTGGTGCTGCTGGCGGGGGGGCTCTTCTTGATGGCGAAGTCGGTCCACGAGCTGTTCCAGCAGGTCGAGGAGCCCGCGGCCGGGGGCGCGGCCTCACCTGCGCACGGAGCTCCCGGGGGGCCGAGCACGGTCTCCGCCCCCGCCAATTTCGGCTTGATGCTCGCGCAGATCCTCGTGCTCGACATCGTCTTCTCGCTGGACTCGGTTATCACGGCGGTCGGCATGGCCCGTCAGCTTTCGATCATGGCGGCGGCGATGGTCATCGCCGTGGTCATCATGCTGATCGCCGCGAACGCCGTCAGCGAGTTCATCACCCGCCACCCAAGCCTGAAGGTGCTGGCCCTGTCGTTCCTGCTGATGGTCGGCGTGCTGCTGATCGCCGACGCGTTCGGCAAGCACATCGGCAAGGGGTACGTTTACTTCGCCATGGCCTACGCGCTGGGGGTCGAGCTAGTCAACATCCGTCGGCGCCAGAAGAAGACGCGACCGCCGTGATTCAGGCGGGGGTTCGCGCCGCGCCCGCGGCGTGCCTCGGGCCAACCCGCGCGGTCAGCTCAGCGAGTGCCCTCGACGAGGATGGTCAGGGTCTCCGGCAAGACTCCGTCGTGGGCCATCGCCTCGGCGGCGCCGGGGGTGTTCATCGCGGCCATGACCTTCGCCATGTCGGCGACCTCCATGATCAGACCCACACGCTTCGAGCTCTGCGGATCGACGAAGGTCCGGATGCCGGTGACGCCGAGCGGGCCGAAGAACTTCTCTCGCATGGGCGAAGCGAGCCAGTGTTTGACGTCCTTCACCTCGTGAAAAGCGATCACAGTCATGATGTCTCCCTTTCGTTGCCGCCGTCCCGGATCGCGCGAGAAAACAGCCACCGCAGCCGCCCCCACGCCACGCTGACCACGGTGCCATCGGGGTGGGCGGTCGTCAATCCGAAAAGCCTCCGTCGTGTCATCAGTCACGCGCCGCCGATGCACGAGGCCGCGCCGTCAATGGTCTATACTGCATGGGTGTTGGATTCGAACCTCGAGGCCGTCAAGCCGCTTGTCGAGGCCATTCAGTCTCGGGTCGAGGGGCTCGCCGCGGTCTACCTGTTCGGCTCGCGCGCGCGTGGCGACGCGCTGCCCGATAGCGACCTCGACCTCGCCATCCTGGCGACGCGGAAGCTGGATCCTGTCGAGCGCTGGAAGCTTCAGGAGGACCTGGCGACGCTCGGCCACCGGGACGTCGACCTCGTCGATCTCCGCCAGGCCTCGACGGTGATGCGGATCCAGGTGCTGAAGGACGCGCTGCTGCTGCTCGATCTGGCTCCCTCCGCTCGGCAGGCGTACGAGGCTGTCGCGCTCGGGGCGTACGCCCGCCTCAACCTGGAACGAGCCGGGATCCTGGCCGACATCGCGGCACGGTCGGCAGCCCATGGATGACGTCGCGCTCAACAAAGCCGCCGTCATCGAGCGGTGCATCCACCGCGTCCACGAAGTCTACGCCGGCGACGAGAGGAACCTCCGTGACGATCCCACCAAGCAGGACTCGATCGTCCTCAACCTTCAGCGTGCCTGCGAGGCCGCCATCGATCTGGCCATGCACCTCATCAGACGCGATCGTCTGGGGATACCCCAGGACAGCCGCGAGGCCTTCGATCTCCTGGCCGAGCGGGGAGGACTTCCGAAGGACATCGCGGACAAGCTGCGCCGCATGGTGGGCTTCCGGAACGTCGCGGTACACGAATACCAGGCCCTGAACCTCGACATCGTGCGCGAGATCATCCGAAGCCACATGAGCGAGCTGTCGGCGTTCGCTGCCTTCGCGATGCAACCACGAGCCGCCTCACCTCCCTGACACGCCAACGACGGTGAGTCCGCTGGCCTGGGCCGCCAACGCGAGGGGGCCGTCGTGGGTCGCGAACACCAGATTGCTCCCCGTTCGCTCGCGCCAGAGGTGGGCGGACGCGAGATGGATGGCGTCCAGCGTTCCCAGCGAAGTCGGCGTCGGGCGGGAGGCCCGCGCCAGGACCCCCCTCGACAGCTCGACGACCTCGAGCGACGCGAAGATGCGATGAAGCCCGGCGTGCAGCCCGGCTGTCTCGGCATCGTCGAGCTTGCCCGCCAGACGAAGGCGATCGAGCGTCCGGAGGCACTCCACCTCGCCAAGCCGGCTGACGACTCCGGTCCGGATCAGGCGCCATTCCGCCAGGGCTGGGGATTGACCGAGCAGGCGCCGGAGGATCACCGACGCATCGACGTAGGCCTTCACCGGTGACTTTGCCGTTCGGCGAGCAGCAAGGTCGTCACGTCGACATTTGCACGAAACGGACGGGGAAGCCGCACCTTGCCGGGCGGCGGCGCCCCCGACTCCGGAAGGGTGATGACCACGTCGGCGCCGGCCTGGAAGGGGACCAGCCGCGCCACGGGAGTGGCTCGGTCGAGCACGGTCAACGATTCACCACGGCGCACGTCCCGTAGGTGTCGAGACAGGTGGCTCTTCAGCTGGGCTATCTTGACGGACTTCATGACCTGAAGATAGTCATGAGTGGTCATATCGTCAAAGCAAACTACCGTCATCACCCACCCGGCGACGCCAAAGAAAGGGCCGCGGCCACCATGGTTCGCGATCTATCATCGCCGCCGATGACGAAGACCATGACCATGAAGAATTCAATCCCCCGAGCCACCGCGCGCCTCGCGCTCGCTGCCGTCGTGTCGGCCATGCTCCTCGGTCTCGGGGGAGGAGCCCCGGCGCACGCACAGGAAGAGGCGCCGCCGCCCGCAGCGTCGGGGTCGACGAGCGCCCAGGCCGCCGGCAGTGGCATCTTCACCATCAACTCGGGGCCCTTCGGCGACGCGAGCCAGATGGTGGTCAGCATCTCCAGCGAGGGCGAGTTCCCGTTCAGCTTTTCGAAGACCGGCGGCGGAAGCTGGAACCTCCGCCTCCGCCCCAGCCTCGACTATTTCATCCAGCCGAAGGTCTCGGTGGGCGGCATCATCGTGCTGGACAAGGACGGCGGTGGCTCCACCATCGGCCTCGGCGCTCGCGCCGGTTACAACGTCGCGCTCAGCAGCCTGGTGTCGATCTGGGTGCGGGGCGGCCTCGATGTCTTTCGCACCTCGCCGAACAACGGCCCCACCACCACGGTGACCGATCTGAACATCAACGTCCCGTTCCTGTTCCACTTCCAGCCGCACTTCCTGCTCGGCGTCGGCCCGTTCTTCTCCCTGCCCCTGACGAACAGCGCGGCGATGGGCGCAAAGGACCCCACCTACGGGCTGACGGCGCTGGTCGGCGGGTACTTCTAGCGGCACGAACAAGTCAGTGCCCTCTCCCCGACCCTCTCCCACATTCGTGGGAGAGGGGGACCGGAAGGTGGTTTCCGCACACTTGGGCCGGCCAAGCTCGATCGAATGCGTTACCCCGATAGCAGCGCGCGGAGCCGGACGTCGAGGCGCGAACCCCGGGCCGCGACGTCCGCGTTTCGCACGGCGATCCCCAGCGCCTTTCGGCTGCCGACGAGCACCACGAGCTGGCGGGCGCGCGTGACCGCCGTGTACAGCAGGTTGCGCTGCAACATCACGTAGTGCTGCGTGTGCACGGGGATCACCACAGCCGGATACTCCGAGCCCTGCGCCTTGTGCACTGTCGCCGCGTAGGCGAGCTGAAGCTCGTCGAGATCGTCGGGGGCGTACGGCACCTCGCGATCGTCGAAGCGGACGATCATCGCGTCGCCTCCCGCGGCGCCGCCGCCGGCGTCGGGTCCACCGGCCCCGCCCCCCTCGAGCCCTCCGCTCGCGTCGATGCGCTCGACGCGGCCGATGTCGCCGTTGAAGACGTCCTTGTCGTAGTTGTTCCGCACCTGCATGACCTTGTCGCCGATGCGGAAGACGCGATTGCCGCGCGTGACCCCCGGCGCCGTCCCCGACAGCGCCTCCTGCAACAGGGCGTTGAGGTTGCCGGCCCCGAGATCACCCCGGTGCATGGGCGACAGCACCTGGATGTCGTGGGCGCGAAGGCCATACGCGCGCGGAAGCCGCGTGACCACGAGATCGCGGATCAACGCGGCGGCGCGCGCTGGATCGTCCTCCTCCATGAAGAAGAAGTCGCGGCGCAGCGACTCGGCGGCAGCGGGGGCGCCGGCCGGACCCTCGGCGGAACGCGCCCCCAGCTCGGGCATCTCGCCGTCGTGGATGCGGTGGGCGTTCCGCACGATCAAGCTCTGCCCGGCCTGGCGGAAGATCTCCGTCAGCCGCACCGTGGGCACGACCCCCGACGTGATCAGGTCGCCGAGCACAGTCCCCGGACCGACCGACGGGAGCTGATCGACGTCGCCCACCAGCACCAGTCGGCTCCCGGGTCCGAGCGCCGCCACCAGATCCGCCGCCAGGCGGACATCCAGCATCGACGCCTCGTCGACCACCAGCAGGTCAGCCTCGAGGGGGCGCGCCGCCGCGCGCCCGAACACGCCCTCGGCCGGCCGCCACTCGAGCAAACGGTGCAGCGTCGTGGCCACCTGCCCGGTCGCCTCCGACAGGCGTTTCGCCGCGCGTCCCGTCGGCGCCGCCAGCGCCACCCGACATCCCTTGCGCGACAGGATCGACACGATCCCCCGCACGATGGTGGTCTTTCCCACGCCGGGGCCGCCCGTGACGACCAGGACGCGCTCGCCCAGCGCCCGCGTGACCGCCTCCACCTGCTGCCGCGCCAGGCTGATCTTGGCCTCCGCCTCGTACCACGCGATCGCGCGACCCGGATCGACGGTGAAGCGTTTGCCCTCGCCCGCGAGCAGCGCCGCGAGGCCCGCCGCCAGCGCCATCTCCGCGCGATGAAGCGCGAGCGTGTAGATCGCCTCGCCCCCGTCGAGCGGTCCGGCCTCGGGGCGCGCCTCGATCACCACCTCCCCCGCCCGCGCGAGAGCGTCTATCGCCACCTGGGGCAGGGTCTCGTCCGTGCCCAGCAGCGCGGCGGCCTCGCGGACCAGCCGCTCGCGCGAGACGAACACGTCGCCCTTCGTCGACGCCCCCTCGAGGACGTGACGAACCCCGGCCTCGATGCGCGCCGGGGCCTCCGGTGCGATGCCCAGCGCCGCGGCCAGCTTGTCCGCCGAGAGGAACCCGATGCCCCACACATCGAACGCGAGCCGGTAGGGGTTCTCGCGCAGCAGGGCCACGGCGGCGACGCCGTACCGCTTGTAGATGCGGGCCGCGAACGCTGGCGAGACGCCGTAGCCTTGCAGGAACACCATCACCTTCCGCACCTCGCGCTGCGCGCTCCAAGCGTCGCGGATCGCCTTGGCGCGCGCCGGACCGATCCCCGGCACCTCGCTGATGCGGCCTGGATCGCGGTCCAGCAGCTCCAGCGTCTCGATGCCGAAGCGCTCCACGATGCGGGTCGCGAATTCGGGCCCGATGCCCTTGATCAGCCCCGACCCCAGGTACTTGCGCATACCCTCCAGCGTGGCGGGCGCGATCTCGGTGAAGCCGGTGATGCGAAACTGCGGCCCGAAGCGCGGCGTGCTCTCGTGCCGACCGGTCACGCGCAACCGCGCGCCCACCGGCACGCCGAGCAGGCCACCCACGACTGTGAGCGGCTCGGACGTCCCGTCGACCTTCAGCCGGGCGACGGTGAACGCGCCGTCCGAGCCGGCGAACACGATGCGGTCGACCGTGCCCTGGATCGTCTCCTCGGCCCGCCCGTCACGCGCGAACGACGATGAGGAGGCTGCCTCCCCCCGCTCGCCCGGTTTGGGCTGCCGCATCCGATCGAAGAGATCCATGCCCGCCGTGCCGAGAGGCGCGCGTGCGCCCGCTACTCCTCGCCCTCGCTGGTCCTTTGCTCTTCGAGCCGCCTGTAGATGGTCCGCGTGGCGATCCCCAGCAACTGCGCGCACAGGCGCTTGTCTCCCCCGGTGTGGGCCAGCGTCGCGTGAATCACCCGCCGCTCGATCTCCTCGAGCGGCGTCCCCACGGCGAACGTCAGCGACCTCCCGTCGCCGGGGTTGCCTGAGCCCGTTCGCACCTCGGGGGTCAAGTCGTCGGCCTCGATGGCGCTGCCGCGCGACAGCACCACCGCGCGCTCGACAGTGTTCTCCAGCTCGCGCACGTTGCCGGGCCAGTCGTACCGCGCCATCGCCTCCGCGGCCGCGCGCGAGAAGCCGGCCAGGCGCCGGCCGTTGCGCTCCGCGTAGAACTGCAGGAAGTGCTCGGCAAGGAGGGGAACGTCCTCGCGTCGATCGCGCAGCGGCGGAATCGGCACCGCGATGACGTTCAGGCGGTAATACAGATCCTCGCGAAAGCGCCCGTCGCGGACGGCCGCGCGCAGATCCTGGTTCGTGGCCGCCACCAACCTCAGGTCGACCTTGACCGTGCGCCCGCCGAGGCGCTCCACCTCGCCTTCCTGGAGCACGCGCAGCAGCTTCACCTGGACGTGGGTGGGGATCTCGCCGATCTCGTCGAGGAACAACGTGCCGCCGTCGGCCTGCAAGAAGCGCCCGTCGTGCCGCTGCACGGCCCCGGTGAACGCGCCCTTCTCGTAGCCGAACAGCTCGGCCTCGAGGATGCTCTCGGGCAACGCCGCGCAATTCACGGGCACGAACGGTCCGCGCGCGCGCGCCGAGTAGTCGTGGATGGCGCGCGCCAGCAGCTCCTTCCCCGTGCCGGATTCGCCGAGCAACAGCACCGTCGCCACCGACGGCGCGGCCTGCATGACGATGTCCATCGTGCGGCGCCACGGCAACGACTGGCCGATCGGGGTCCGCTTCTTCTGCGCGGCGAGCTGCGCCCGCAGCGACCGGTTCTCCTCGACCAGCGACCGCTTCTCCAGCGCCTTGCCGACGACGCGCAGCACGTGCGCGCGCTTCAGCGGCTTGGTGACGAAGTCGTACGCGCCCTGCTTCATCGCCTCGACGGCGTTCTCGACGGTGCCATAGGCGGTCATGAGCACGGTCTCGGTCTCTGGCGAGAGGCTGCGGCTCGCCTTCAACAGATCCATCCCGGACATGCCCGCCATCATCAAGTCAGTGATCATCACGGAGACGGGCTCGCGCCGGATGATCTCCAGCGCCTCGGCGCCCGAGGTGGCGGTCAGCACCCGCAGGTGCTCGCGCTCGAACACCTTCTGCAACGAATCGACGATGCCTGGCTCGTCGTCGACCACCAGCAGGGTCGCGGGGGCCGAGCTGGGGCTGGGGCTCGGGGCAAGGGGCGCAACCGACTGAGTCGCTGCGGCGTTCATGACCAAAGTCTACGCCACAATGTCAGTGCAGCCGAAAGATTGCCTCACTGTCAGGGACGTGACAATTTGGCACTGGGGCACTCGGCCCCTGGCGGACGCTACAGCAACCCTGGCAGCGCGCCCGTCGTGAGGTCCGTCGTCGGCTGGCTCCCGAAGGTGTTGATGTTGACGCCGAACGCGTTGGCGATGGACACGAGCAGGTGGTTGTTCGTCGTGCCCGTGAAGGTCGCGTCTCCCGGGGCGCACCACAGGTTGCTCATCGGGCAATCCGGCGACAGCCGCAGGCGCCGCCCCATCCGGAACTTCGTCAGCGCCGCGCCGCCACCCAGCACGGTCGGTACGTTCCGCGTGCTGTGGAGGGCCGGGTTCCCCATGTCGCTGCTCGACAGGATGAGCGAGTTGTCGAGCACGCCGAACCCGTCGAGCTGCTGCATCAGCGACGCGTACTTCCCGTACGGGTACTTGTTGAACTTCGCGAGGAGCTGCCAGGTCGTAGGATCGCCTGCCCCCACCGGGTGTCCGTCCGAGCCCATCGGCGACCCGTTGTAGACGTGCGCGACACTGCCGTGGTTGTCCACCGGCAATCCGAGCGGATTGCCAGCGTACGAGAGATCGCCCATGTACAGGGTGGCGAAGCGGGTGATGTCGCAGGCGAACGCTTGCGCGATGAGCGTCAGGTACGCGTTCGTGATGGCGTCGAAGTAGGGCTCGCCGCCGTTGTACTGCTTCAGCTTGGGAAACTTGGTCGCGTCGGGCTTCGTGGGCGACGGGCACTGGGCCCCCATCTGCGAAACCCCGGTTATCTGCTTCTGCAGATCGTTCAGCGCGTCGAGGTGCTGGTCCAGCTTCTGCTGCTCGGGCGACGCCAGGCGGGGCCGCAGGCGCCCGATGTCGCTGCGGATGAAGTCGAGGATGCTCATCCCCTGCGCCTGCTGTCGCACCAGCGCCGCCTGGCCCGCCGGATCGTTCGGCGCGACGAAGTTCCCGAACAACGTGTTGAACGCCTGCACCGGATCGATGATCTTCGGCAGCGCCACGCCGCCCACGCCGTAGGACAGGGTCGATCCCGACTTCGTGTCGTCGTTGCCTACGCCGAGCGCGATGCTGGTGACGGGCGTCGATGCCCCCAGCTTCTGCTCGACGGCGAGGAACTGGTCCAGCGACGAATTCATCGGCCTCGTCGCCGACGAGTCGATGCGGCTGCCGGTCAGGATGGTGCCCGCGGTATCATGACCGTTGGCGTTCGACAACAGGTCGATGCCTTCGACGATCAGGATCTTGTCTTTGTAGCTCTTGCCATACGTGGCCGCGTCGTCGAACGGTTGCAGCGACGAGTTCGGAAACGTCAGGCTGAAGTTCGTGGATTCGACAGCCCCGCCAGTCAGCGGCGTCGACGTGTCCGAGGTCTGCATGCCCCACAGCTCGGCGGCGATGCCGTGCGGGTGATAGAGCGCCACGAACCGCAGCGGCGGCGTGTCGCCCGCGGCCTCGGCGTACGAGTTCTCCAGGACCTTGAAGAAGGGCACCGAGGCGAACCCGGCCCCCACGCCACGCATGAACTGCCGTCGCGCGGCGCTGCGCGGCAGCCCTGGCTTGTTGCTCTGGCGCGAGCTCATTGCGCCCTCCGCTGCGTGAACGTCGGGTTCTTCACGTACGCCACCATGGTCTCGATGATGTTCCCCTGGCTACCGGCCGGAAGCTGATTCCAGAACTTCACGAAGTCATTCTCCGCGCCCGTCGCCAGGCTATCGCTGCGCCCGGCCGACGAACGGAAGAGCTGCCGCGCCATGCACGTGCGCACCTGGGCGCTGCTGGCGAGCGCCATCGACAGGGCGTCGCTGTCGGCGTAGGTGCCGTCGAAGTCGGTCTTCTGCTCGTCCGGCTTGTCCCCGAGCGTCGTCGAGGTGTTCACCGCCTGGTTGTTCTCGATCGGCTGCCCGTTCATCACGGGCCGGGCCACGCCCATCCCGTCATATTTCTCGAACGCGAACCCGATGGAGTCGATGCTGTCGTGGCAAGACGCGCAGAGGGGATCGGACACGTGCGCGGCGAAGCGATCGCGCGTGGTCTTGGTGGGATCGGGCATCGGGGGCGTGACCGCGATGTTCAGCTCGGCGGGCGAGCCGAGCACCATACAGGCAACCCGGCGCATGACCGCCACGCCGCGGAACACGGGCGCGCTCTCGCTGGCGTGCGCGTACACCGACAGGAACGCCCCCTGGTTCAGGATTCCTCGGCGGGACACACCCGCGAGCGAGGTGCGACCCGAAGTCGCGCCACTCACACCGTAGAGCGTCGCCAGCGCAGGGGCGGCGATGGTCCAGTTGGCGCTGAACAGCTCGTTCACCGTCCCCGTCGAGTTGACCAGCACCTCGCGGACGAAGTCCTGGCTCTCGGCCGCCATGGCGTCCTTGACGGCAGTGAACTGCGGATAGACCGTCGTGTCCTTCGCGCTGTCGCCGATGCCATCGATGCCCAGCCACTCGCGGACCACGCGCACCAGGGAGGTCTGCGCCGCGGTCGTCTTGAGCAGGCGCCGGGCGTGCTGCTCGCGCATGGCGGGGTCGCTCAGCTGACCGGCCGTCGCCGCCGCGAGCAAGGCGCTGTCGGGCGGCGCCGAGGTCAGCAGCATCGACAGCGTGGTCGCGGTCTCGTTCGGCGTGAGCGTCACCATCGCGCCCGCGACCGGCGTTCCGTCGCCGATCTCGGTCACATAGAGGAACCCCGCCGACTGCAGGATCGCGCGCACCGTGAGATCGATGCCGTCGTTGTAGGCGGCGCCGTCAGCGCCCGCGTGATAAATCGTCACCAGCGACGCAACCTCGTCGGCGGTCAGCGCGCGCCGGTACGCAGCGGAGCCGAAGCTCTGGATGAACGTCTTCGCGCAGGCCTCTCCGCCGGACGTCCCGTTCGCACACGGCGCCAGCGAGGCGAGCTTGCCGTTGCCCCGCGCCTCGGTCACCAGCGCCGTCGCGGAATCGCTCAGTTGCTTGGCGAGCACTGGATCGACCCGTTGCGCGTCGTTCACGGTGAACCCGGCCTGTCGAGAGTCGGGGGTGAACGTGTTCACCGCAGGGGCCTGGGAGGTTCCCAGCAACAGCTGAACGGCGGCGTCGTATTCGCGGTCTGTCAGTCGCCGAATCCGCGCCGGAAGCAGCGTCTCGCCGGGGTTCACCGTGCCGCCCGTGCCGACGCTGCCGCCGCCGCCATTCGATCCGCCGCTCGCCGACGCGCCAGCGGAGCCCGCGCCGCTCCCGCCGCTGCCCTTGGTGCCGCCCGAGCCGCCGCCCTTGCTGCCGCCGCTCGCAGAGCCGGGAGTGCCGCCTCCGCCCTGGGCGTTGCCGACATCGCCCACGCAACCCGCAAGGAGAACGCCAATGCAGACAGGAATCGTAAGCCCCGTGGCCAAGAGCACCCGGAGAGTAAGCCTCGGCGTCGCTGTCATCTGGACCCATAGTAGCTACTGCAACGGGAAGCGGCTCGCAACGTCCAACCCCTCTCGGGGCCCCAGAATCGGACGGAAAGGTAGGTGTTACGGAGCGTTATACCCAATGCTCCCGACCCGTGAGCGTGAAAAACCGCACATTCCGTTCGGGATTCACCTGGACATTTCTGTCGATTCCCGAACGCACGCCGCCTTCGCGCGCTGGGTGGGCAGGCGGATCGTGAACGTCGCCCCCTTCCCGGGCTCGCTGTCCACCGAGATGCGACCCCCATGGCGTTCGATGATCCCGTGCACGATCGACAGCCCGAGGCCCGAGCCCTCGCCGACGTCCTTGGTCGTGAAGAAGGGATCGAAGATCCGCGGGAGCACCTCGCTGGGGATGCCTGGCCCGTCGTCGCTGACGGTGAGGACGACGCTGTCTCCGTCGGGCTGCGCGAGGATGCGGATCTTCCCGCCGCCCGGGCGACCGGCGATGGCCTGCGCGGCGTTCGTCACGAGGTTCATCAACACTTGATCGATCTGCCCAGCGAAGCCGCACACGCGCAGCGCGGGGTCTACCGCCTTCTCGATCTCCACCTCCTTCAAGCGGTGTCGGAGGAGATCGAGCGTGTCATCGACGCTGCGAGACAGGTTGACCTCGCGCGGCTGCTCGTCATCGCCGCGCGAGTAATTGTGCAGCGCCTGCACGATTGCCTTGCTGCGGGTGGCGCCGCGCTGGATGACGGCGAGCATCTCCTCGGCCTCGCGACCCCGCGCGGCGATTGTGGCGGCGTCGGACACCGTCGAGAGAGACTGGATGATCTCCTCGAGGGGCCCGATCGTGTTGATGACGGCGTTGACCGGATTGTTGATCTCGTGCGCGATGCCCGCGACCAGGCGGCCCATCGAGGCCAGCTTCTCGCTGCGCACGAGATCGTCCTGCGCCCTGCGCAACTTCTCGAGCGCGTCGCGAAGCTCGCCGTTGCGTTGTTCGAGGACCTCGGTGCGCCGGCGCACCTCGCGCTCGAGGTCGATGTTCAGCGACTCCGTGGAGCGGAGCTTGTCGCGCAGGGCGCGCCGCATCTCCTCGAAGGCGAAGGTGAGCCGCCCGATCTCGTCGGCCTCCCCGGACGGCGGGACGGGGCGAGCCAGCTCACCGCGCGCCATCTCCTCGCTGCGCTTCTCGAGCGCCCGGATCGGGGTGACGATGTCTCGCACGATTAACAGCACCAGGCCCACCGCCAGGGCCAGCACCAGCGTCACCGACGCGACCAGCGTCGACGCCTGGCGGGCGGGAGACAGCGCGAACAGGACGACCAGGCCAGACGTGAGAACGGTCACGGTCAAGAAGAAGCCCACCAGCTTGCTGCGCAGCCCGGCGGACGATCGGACCTCGCTGACGGGGAGATAGTGGCGCCCGCCCAGCTGACCGAGCAGCGGGCGCAGGATGTCGCGCAACAACAGGATCTCGTACAGCCCCATCGCCAGCAGGATCAGGGAGACCGCGCCGAGCAGCCGCAGCGCCGTCGCGGTGTCGAAGCCGATCACCCGGCGGCCGAGAGAGATCACCGCCAGCGCGGCGAGCATCGTCCAGAGGACCTGGTAAGCCGCCAGGCGGTAAGGCAGGGACTGGGCCGCGTTGAACGCCTCGACGGCGCGCGGTTCGTCGCGCGCCGGACCGCGCACGGGCGGAAACCGGACCGCCAGATCCAGGTACCGTTCGATGGGCAGCGTCCGGCGGTAGAGGGACCGGCCACAAAACACCAGCGCCGGGAGCAGCGCGGGCGCCGTGAGCGCCATCATCATGGCGGCGTGACGCGACGACAGGTCGGTGAACACCGTGGTCAACGCCGCGATCACCGCGTGCGTGATCCCCAGCAGCGCCAGCGCCGTTCGCGCGAGCCGCCGGCGGTAGACGGAGGCGAAGACCCGCAGCGGATCGCTGTTGGGCAGGATCGCCCGGCGCGCATCCTCGAGCAGGCGCTGCCATGCCAGCGCGCGGATCGTTCCCGCCGCGCCCGCGTAGAGCAGCGCCATCGTCACCAGCCCCGCGCCCGCGGTCCAGGGCTGGTGCCGGTGGTGGACGAGGCCCACGCCCATCAACACGGCCGTCGACACCCACAGGACCATGCGCAGGCGGCCCGCCTCGATGGGGGCGCGCCGGATCGCCTTCTCGACGCCGGCGGCGGCGGCCTGCGAGAACGCCTCCCCGCGGCGTTTCATCGCGAGCGCGGCCCAGATGGGTCGAACGGCGGCGGCGCATCCAATGAGTGAGAGCGTCCACAGGCCGAGGAACCAGGGGGCGACCTCCACCGCGACCGCGCGCGGGGTCATCCCCCCGGCGCCAAGCAAGACCACCGGCATGCCCACGAGGCCGAGCTCGAGGACCGTCAGTCCCGCCTCAGCCGCCAGCAGGCGCGCGCCGAGCCGCGCCGGCACGCGCGGGGAGCCGCGCCGTTCAGCGGCAGGGGGTATCGATGGGACCGGAGATGCAGAGGCGGTCACCCGGGCAAGTCTATTAGCAAAGCGACCCCGAGCGGGCGCATAAAATCCGGGGCCGCCCGGGGTGCGCCACGTCGACTGCGCGACGACGGGCCGCCCTCCTCTTCGCGCAAAACCGCGCTACAGTTACCGGCGCTCATGACCTGGGAAACGATCCGGAATCTGGTGCGCGACGAATGGGTCATCCTGTCGCTGCTTTTGTTTTGGTCCCTCGCAGGTCTGACTGTGATCTGCGAGCGCGTCTACTCGCTGTGGAACGTGGTGCCGAAGTCGGCGGCGTTCAAGGCGAAGGTCATCGCCGCGCTGGAGGGCGGCGATCTGGCGAAGGCGTCGGCGCTCTGCGAGACGTCGCCCGGGCCGCTGGCGGAGGTCTTCGAGCGCGGGCTGACCGTGTTTCAGAAGACTCCCGGCAAGACCGCTGAGGCAGTCGCGTCGCAACGGGCCGCGGTGGTGCTGTCGTTCAAGCGCTATCTGTGGGCGCTCGGTACGGTGGGCTCGTCGGCGCCCTTCGTGGGGCTGTTCGGCACGGTCGTGGGCATCTTGAAGGCGTTCCAGTCGATGTCTGTGGCGGGCACGGGCGGCTTCAAGGTCGTGTCGCAGGGAATCGCAGCGGCGCTGGTCGCGACCGCGGCGGGCTTGTTGGTCGCAATCTACGCGGTCATCGCCTACAACTACTTCGTCGCGAAGATCAACGGCCTGGCGATGCAGTACAAGCTGTTCACCGACGAATTCCTGCTGGCGCTGGGCGAGTACGCCAAGAGCAAGAGCGAGTCGTCGAAGCCGGCCGGGGGCCCCGCGTAGCCGGGCAGGTCGCGTCATGGGCATCAACGTTCAACTGGAGGAGGCGAGCGTCACCGGCGAGGAGGGCGGTGGTGACGGCGTCAGCGCGGAGTCGGTCGTCGCCGAGATCAACATCACGCCCCTCACCGACGTCTTCCTGGTGCTGCTGATCATCTTCATGGTGACGTCGACCGCGCTCGTCGAGTCGGAGGCGGCGTCGCGCGCCGGCATGAAGGTGGTGTTGCCGAAGGCCAACGCGGCCGGTCCCGTCTCGCAGCGGCGCAGCGATCCGGTCCTGACCGTCACCAAGGCGAACGAGATTTACCTCGGCGCGAAGAAGGTGGCGCCGGCCGACCTGGAGGCGGAGATTCGCAATGCGCTGCAGGCGGTGGGCTCCGAGACCTTGCTGATCCGGGGGGACAAGAACGTGCTGCTCGGCGCCGCGGTCGACATCATGTCGACCGCCAAGCGGGCGGGCGCCTCACACATCGCGATCCTGACGGCGCCGAACGCCAAGTAGCGGTCTGCGGGTGCGGTAGGATGGCCCTCGGGCTCGGATGACCGTCCGCACAAAAATCTGGCTGATCGCCGTGTCGGTCGCGCTGACGGTGTTCTTGTCGTCGGGCGTGCGGCTTTACCTCACGCAGGCGCGCATCATCAAGGAGGCGCAGACCTCGGCGGAGGAGCTGGCGCACGACATCGCCGAGGATCTGAAGAGCGTCGAGCCAGAGGCCGACGATCGCGAGTACGAGGAGAAGCTGCTCGGGTACCTGAACCGCCACAGCCGCATCGTGCGCCTCGATCTCTACGTCTACCGGGAGGCTTACACGCCCTCGAGCCGCATCGCCGCGCCCCGCGGCGATCGCCCGGAGATCACGCGCTTCGCGCCGCTGGCGCGACCGCCGCTCGGGTTCACGAAGGCGTCGGTGGGCGACGCGCAGAGCGAGCCCATCGAGCTGGCCGTCGATCTCAAGGGCCCCTGGAAGGCGACGCTGGTCATGCGCTGGTCGCTCGGTCCCGTGGAATCGGCCCTGCAAACCGAGCGGCGCGTCTCCCTGGTGACCGGCGTGGTATTGCTGGTGGCGTTGACGCTGCTGTCGGGTCTCATCACGAACCGGGTCATCGGCCGGCCGCTGGAGGTCCTGGCGGGCGCCATGCGCGCGGTCGAGGGCGGCGATCTGTCGCGGCGAATACCGGTCGCTACCGTCGACGAGTTCGGGCGCCTGTCGCAGGGCTTCAACCGAATGCTCGAGCGGCTGTCGCGCGCCGACGCGCAGATCCGCGCGTTCAACCAGCGTCTCGGGGCCGAGATCGAGGCCGCGACGCGCGATCTCTCCGAGAAGAACGCCACCTTGAATCAGCTCAACCGGTTGCTGGCCGACATGCGACGCGACAACGCCTCGAAGGTCCAGCTCGCCACCCTCGGGCAGCTGGCGGCGCAGCTGGCGCACGAGATCGGCACGCCCCTGTCGTCGGTTTCGGGCCACCTGCAGCTGGCCCTGCTGCAGCGCGATCTGCAGCCGGCGCTGCGGGACCGGCTGGAGGTGGGATCGCGCGAGATCGCGCGCATCAGCCGCATCGTGCGCGATTACCTCGACTCGACGCGGCCGCTCGAGCCCGAGCGTAAGCCCACGGATCTGCCGCGACTCCTCGACGAGGCCATCGAGCTCACCCGCGCCGTCAACCGTCAAGGCACCCGGCGCGCGCCGGTGGTCCGCGAGATCGACGGGGCGAGCGAGGCGCTACGCGGGCTCGTCACCGATCCGGGCCTGCTGCGGCAGATCCTCGTCAACCTGCTGACGAACGCGCTCGACGCGGTCAGCGGTGCACAGGGCGGCGCGGTCGGCCAGGCGACGGGCGGCGGCGCCGGGGGAGTGGGGGGCGCCGGGGGCAAGGAAGCGCGCGTCACCATCGCGGCGCGCCTCGAAGAGGACAGCGTTCTCATCACCGTGACCGACAACGGTCAGGGCATCGCGGCGGACGACCTGAGTCGGATCTTCGAGCCCTTTTACACGACGAAGGGGCGCGGCAAGGGAACGGGGCTTGGCCTGGCCATCTGCCGGCAACTGACCGCCGCGCTCGGCGGCACGATCTCCGTCGAGAGCGCCCCCAACCGGGGCTCGACGTTCTTCGTGCGCCTGCCCGCGAGCGGTCCGCCCGCGCAGGCGACGGCCGAGCCGCCGTTGCGCGCGGCCGTGGCGGGAGGTCGCGCGTGACCCGGGTGCTGGTCGCCGAGGACGATCGGGTGGCGCGCGATCTGCTGTGCGAGATCCTGCGCGCCGAGAACTTCGAGGTCGACGCGGTGGACGACGGCGCGGGGGCCGTCGAGCGCGCGCAGCCGGGGCGCTACGATCTGGTCGTCTCGGACGTGCGCATGGATCGGACGAGCGGCTTCGACGTCCTGCGCGCGTTCTCCGAACAGTCTCCCGGGACGCCGGTCATCCTCATCACGGCGTTCGGCGACGTGAGCGGCGCGATGGAGGCGATCCAGCGCGGGGCCTACGACTACGTGTCGAAGCCGTTCAACATCGAAGAGCTGCGGCTGACGGTGGCGCGGGCGCTCGAGCGCCGGCGGCTGGTCGCCGAGCAGAAGGCGGCGCCGACGGCGGCCGCCACCACCAAGATTGAAGACTTCGTCGGCAAGAGCGCCGTCATGCTGGACGTGTACAAGCTGGTGGCGCGCGTGGCGGCGTCATCGGCGACGGTGTTGGTCACGGGGGAGTCGGGCTCGGGGAAGGAGCTGGTGGCCCGCGCCATTCACACCCACTCGCCGCGCGCCAGCGAGCCGTTCGTCCCCGTCAACTGCACGGCGCTGTCGGAGTCGCTGCTCGAGTCGGAGCTCTTCGGCCACACCCGCGGCGCGTTCACGGGCGCCGTGGCGGCGAAGCGCGGCCTGTTCGAGATGGCTCACGAGGGGACGCTGTTCCTCGACGAGATCGGGGACATGGGGCCGAAGATGCAGGCCCAGCTGCTGCGGACGTTACAGGACGGCGAGGTGCGGCCCGTGGGGGGCGCCGAATCGATCAAGGTGGACGTCCGGCTGGTGTGCGCGACGAACCGGGATCTCGAGGCGGAGGTCAAGGCGGGCAAGTTCCGCGAGGACCTCTACTTCCGCATCAACGTCGTCACGATCAAGCTGCCGCCGCTGCGCGAGCGGCCGGGCGACATTCCCATCCTCGTCGCTCACTTCCTCGCGAAGCTGAGCCGCCGGGAGGGACGGGCGCCCGCGACGATGTCGTCCGAGGCGCTGCAGGTGCTGACGAGCTACAACTGGCCCGGCAACGTGCGCGAGCTCGAGAACGCCATCGCCCGCGCCGTCGCCGTCGCCAAGGACGGCGTGATCCTTCCATCCGACCTGCCCCCCGAGATCGACGAGCGCCGCCGCCCGCGCGCCGAGGGCGCGACCCCGAACCCGCGCCAGACAGGCGGAAGCATCATCGAAGACCGGCCGACGCTGGGCGAGCTCGAGCGCCGCTACATCGACCTCGTGCTGGCGGAGTGCGGGGGCAACAAGAAGAAGGCCGCCGAGCGCCTCGGCATCGACCGCCGCACGCTCTACCGGGCCCTCGAGCGGGCCGGCGTGGAGACCGGCGAAGAGCCCGCCGAGGATTAGGACGGTGAAGGGACACTACCTTTCGTTCTACGGGCGCTCCGGGCGGCCGACGATCCGACCCGCTGGCGTGTCGGCCGCCTTCTAACCTTCACTTCCGGGGAGCCTCGAGAGGCCCGGGACGGATCACTGTTTGAGGGACGCCGTTTCCAGCCACCAGGGATGCTGGGCGGTGCCGTCGAACATCTCGGAGGTCTTGTAGCGCTCCCACTCGCCGCGCGCGGCGGCGGGCGCGGTCTTGGCCAGCAGGGCGTGCCGCTCTTGCTCCGTCGGCGCCCGGTATCGGTAGGCGGCGTCGAGCGCCTGCTTCAGGATGCCGACGGTGTCGCACCCGGTGATGACGACCGACGTCGGTAAGCCCATCGCGTAGTGGAGACAGTCCATCGGGGTCACGGCGCCTTGCGCGAGCGGTGCGCTCTTGAAGAACAGCCCCGAACCGAGCGGCTTCATGCCGAGCACCCCGGCGCCGTCGGCCGTCGCCGCCGGCAGCACGCCGTGGAAGCTGTCGTAGTGCGCGTCCATCACGTTCAACGGCATCTGCACGGTGTCGAAGGTGAAGCTGTGCGCGCGGGCGGTGGCCAGCATCTTCTGGTGGATCGCCGGGCTCTTGTGGCCCGTGAAGCCGATGAAACGAATCTTCCCCGCCTTCCGGGCGGCCACCAGGGCCTCGATGGCGCCGTTCGGGCCGAACACCCGCTCCGGGTCGGTCAACCGAATCACCTCGTGAATCTGCACCAGATCGATCATGTCCGTGCCGAACGATTGCAGGCACTGTTCAATCTGGGCGGCGGCCGCTTCGCGGGTGCGACCGTCGATCTTCGTCATCAGGAAGGCCTTCTTGCGATAGCCGTCCCGCAGCGCGTGCCCCATCCACACCTGGCTCTTGCCGTCGTTGTAGTCCCAGCAGTTGTCGAGAAACGTAACCCCGTGATCGAGCGCCATGCGCACGATGCGGATCGACGTCTGCTCGTCCTTCGGTAAGCCGATGTGAAATCCTCCGAGTCCCACGAGCGAGACCTCGACGCCGGTGCGGCCCAGCTTTCGCGTTGGCATCACCGCGCCCGCCGGAAGCTGGATGTCGCTCTCGGATGGGGCGCCCGGCTGCGGCTTCTGCGGCACCTTCGTCGCGGCCCACAGCCGCCGTCCCACGGCCGTCGCCGCGAGGCCGGCGCCGGCGACCAGCACCTCCCGGCGCCGCCGCGACGGCGGAAGGATATGGGCTGAATTCTCCGTGGGGTCGTTCATAGCTACAACCTGGATCGCCCCTCGGGACAGGCAAGCGACGAGGCGCGGCCCTTAGAACGACGACCCAATTCCCAGGCGGGTGAAGGCAATGCGGTCGCCTCGTACGAGATACGGGGAGCGGCCATCGACCACGTAGGCAGGGCTGCCTCTGCTGGCGAGGGCCCATTTGGCCGACTCCTCGCTAAAGGGCCCGGGCCGGAGAACGCTGCCTCGCTCGGCCACGTTCGATTCGAGCGGCGCCGCGCTGGTGGTATTTCGGCAGCAGTGCACTACACTCGGCCGCGGTGATCCGTTGACAGAACCCGTATCTACGCGCTTGAAGAACAGCTGCCCCCACTGCGGGAAAAAGGTCGCGTTGCGCATCTGGGACCTCATGCCATCGAGTGACCGGCGGCGGGTGCTGAAGTGCCCCGCGTGCAGCGGTAAGTTCGATCTGTCGGACGGCTGCAAGATCGCGGCGATGTTCGGCGGGCTGATCGCCATGGCGCCCGGAATCCTGCTGTTCTCCAAGATCGTGCGCGCCGGTCACGGCAGGGCCGCGTACGTGATCGGCGCGACCGCGGTGGTGGCGCTCGCCTTCGGGTTGACGGCGGCGGCCACCGCGTGGCTGACGCTACGTCTCGTCCCCAAGTCCTGACGGATAGTCAGGTCCCTCTCGGGGACCGTGAGACCCGCGTCAGTCCAGCGCGCCGTCGCGGTAGCGGCGGAGGTCGTCGATGCTTCCGGTGGGCTGGGTCAGGATGATGGCCTCGCCGATCGCCGAGCCGACGACGGCGTTCAGCGCGCCCGCCGCGTAGTGGTGGTAGCCGAGCACCAGGAACAGGCCGACGCCGGAGTTCAGGATGACGTTGCCGACGTGAAGCCACCACCGCTGACCGTCCGACTGGTTGCGGGCGTCGCGCGCCAGACGTGCCTCGGCGTCGACGAGCAGGCGGCACACGTCATCGGACGCTGGCGGGACGGCGATGCTCGCGTGCAGCTCGCGCGAATCCTTGACCACGTCGAGCGGCGCGATCAACAGCGGCACGATCCCGACGATCGTGGTCGCCGCTCCCGTGTACCAGTCGATGCGCTGATCGCGGGGGACGAACGCGAGCGGCACCAGGTTCGCTCCCGTCGCCGCGACGATTCCGGTCCCCCACCCCCACGTCCACGTTCGCGCGCGGCGCGCGGTCGTGGCGAGATGGGTGTCGATCCATTGCAGGCGGGCCTCGCCGGCGCGCGCCGCGACGCCAGGTCCCCCGATGGCGCCGGCCGGGCACGTCGTGGCGGCGAGCGCCGCCGGGGGAATCCGCGCGCCAAATGCCGTCACCACCGCGACGAGGAGCAGCGTTCGCAAGCGGCGATTGTGCCGAAACCGCAACAAAAGCGCGAACAATTGCGCCGCTCCAAGCAGGAACGACGCCCGGAAGCGTCGTCCTTCTTGCCCTCACCTCCCCCGAAACAACCCGCGCCGGGCGGGGGCCGGCGCGCGCTTCATGGGGACGCTGACGCTCTTCGGCTTTCCGCTCGCCACCGCGACCATCCGGCTGCTGGTCACGTAGCCGGCCTTCACGAAGGTCAGCTCGTAGGTGTTGCCGGGGTTGAAGCGAATCGCGATCGGTGTCCGCCCCAGCACCTGCTTCTTCGTCCGAACCTCCGCCCCGAGCGGGCTGGAGGTGATACGGACCGTCACCGGCTGCGGCGGCTTGCCCACAGCCGCGCTGGCGCCCGCGGGGCTAATGGCGCTGCTCGCTCGATGGCTTTTCTTGGGAGGCGGCGTGGTGGGACGGGAGGTGTCTGCTTCGTCCTCTCCGATGACGGCGCCCGGCCCCGCCGTGGGCGCGCCCGCCCCGCGCGGCTCGTGTCCCGTCGCCTCGCCGCCGGCCGCTTTGGCATCGTCGTTCGCGGCTGTCTCATCGTCGGGCCTTGGCTTCTTCTCGGCCTCCTCCCCCTTCCCCGCCGAGGGTTCGTTGGATGGGACCGTCTGCCCGGCGACCTTGGGATTCGTCGTGCCGGATGGGGCCGCATCCTTCGCCGCAGCAGGCGCGGTGGCGATTCCTTGCGGCGGGATTGCGTGAGCTACGTCGTTCGCCGCGCCAGCGTCGGCAGTGGCAGGCACCATGGCATGCGGCGGCTGGGTCGCCGCCTGCGCGACGGTCGCCGCCGCATCGGGGTGGCCTTCGAGCAGTCGTGGCAGGGGGAGACCCTCGCGGCCCGCCCAGCCTGCGAGCCACTTGATGCCGTAGACGGCGCCGAGCATGCACATCGCCCCGAGCATGAACCCGATGCCGATGCGGCTCCTTCGCGACCGCCGCTTGGACGCGACCGGAGACGAAAGTGCCTCGCCCGCCGGCGTCGCGGGTGCGCCGGCCACGGGCGCGACCGGACCGACGACCGTCGGAGCCGCAGGGCCTGGCGCGGTCGGGACCTGGCCAGGCGGCGACGCCGTCATCCCCGCCGCGACGGGCGATCCGACGCCTGCTGGCGCTTGCCGCGGCGAATCTCGCAGCATCGAGAGGGCGGCCGCCGAGATCGCCGACGCGGGCATGGAGACCGTCGGCTGGGTGCCTCCCACGCCAACATCCGACAGCTCGACGGACACGCCGGCGCTGAGGTCGCCGGAGCCGTCCTCGTGGGGTGACGGCACCGCCGACAGCCGGCCCATCGGCACGGCGCCGTCCCGGCGCGCGAGCTCCGCCAGCCACAGCTTCAGCTCGGTCTGGCCCGCCGAGTTGTAGTGACCTCGCAGGACGCGCTCGACGTCCACCAGCATCTCGTCGGCGGTCTGGTAGCGGGCGGAGGCCTCGCGGCGCATGGCCCGGTTGACGATCGTCGTCGCGTCCTGCGGCAAGTAGGTGTTGAGGGTCTCGGGGGGCGGATACTCCGCGCGCTGCGCGCGCAGCATCGATTCGAGCTCCGAGCTCGCCTCGAACGGCCGCCGCCCGGTCAACATCAGGTACAACATCGTTCCGACGGAGAAGAGATCGGCCCGCGCGTCCAGCGCCCGGCCCAGCGCCTGCTCGGGCGACATGAACCCGATCTTGCCCTTGATGATGCCCGCGCCCGTCTGCTCCCGCTTCCGCTCGGCCTTGGCGATCCCGAAGTCCGCCAGCTTGACCTCGCCCTGCTCGCTGACGAGCACGTTCGTCGGGTTCACGTCGCGGTGAACGATGCCGAGCGGCCGGCCGTCGGCCGCGCGCTTGGCGTGCGCGTAGGACAGCGCCCGACACACCTGCGCCGTCACGTACAACGCGAGCGATGGGGGCCAGGGATGGTCGGGGCCCGTGGCCTGGGCCCGCTCCAGAATCAGCTCCAGATCCCACCCCTCCACGAGCTCGAGGACCAGGAACGTCCGCTCGGCGGCGACCCCCACGTCCAGCACCTGCACGATGTTGCCGTGCGACAGGCTCATCGAGATGTGGGCCTCGTCGATGAACATGTTGCGGAACTGCGGATCGGCTGAGAACGCGGTCAGCACGCGTTTCATGACGACCAGCTTCTCGAAGCCCTCGGCCCCGTGCTGCGTGGCCAAGAAGATCTCGGCCATGCCCCCATCGGCCAGCTTACCGACGATCGTGTAGCGGCCATGCGCCATTCTGGGAATCGACAGATTACCACCGCCCGTCAGGATGTCGCTGGTCGAATGGGCAGCTGCCGGCCTATTCCTGCGTTCCCATTTGGCAGGCTCGGACTTGTCGGCTGGCGGCCGTTCCCGACCGAACCGATACACGTCGTTGACCCGGCTCGTGGTCCTTGCGGTGCTGGCAGGACTGCGCGCGACGCCGCGCTCGCTTCGGCAGCTCGACGTCGAAAATGCTAGATTGCCGGGGTGCTTGGAGTCCTTCGGCTCTACGGTGAAACTGGCGCGCTGGCCGCGCGACGGGCGGCGCGCGCGTGGCCGGTGGCCTTCTCGCTGGTCATGTACGCGGTCATCGTCATGCTGGCCGCCAAGCTGGTCTCCCCGCTGGGGCGGGCTGGGGGATTCGTCCTCGGCATCGTCATGGCTGGCTGCTTTTCGAGCTACCTGCACCTCATCTCGCACGCGGTCGCCGGCACGAAGATCAAGTTCGCCGACCTGCGCGCCAGCTTCGGGGCACGGTTCTGGGACGTGGTCAGCGTGCTCTTCGCGTTCTGGCTCATCGGCCTCATCGTCGAGTACGTGGTCGCGCCCGCCGCGGGGCAGAAGGCCGACATCGTCGTCGCGCTGGTCGGACTGGCGATGGCGGTGTTCTTCAACCCGGTCCCGGAGCTCCTCTATCAGGGGACCTCGCGCTCGTTCCAGCTGCTCGTCGAATCGGGCGGCTTCATCTCGAAGCACGGCCTCGAGTGGTTCGCGCCCAACATCGTGTGCGCGGCCGTGCTGATGGCGCCGCTCGGGCTCCTGCACGGTCCTCCCGGCCAGGTCGTGTTGAGCGTGGCGGAGCTGCTGTCGCCCAACAACGACGGCATGGGCGTGTACAACCTGTTCTCGCGAGCCCCGCTCTACCTGCAGCTCCCGATGCTGGTGTTCGTTCACTGGCTGATGGTGTGGCGGGGGCTGTTGTTCGGCGAGCTGGTGCGTGGAAGCCGGCGGCAGCGGGCTCTGCGTGGGGGCTGGGGCCGCTGACCGATCCCTGGGGCATCGAGGACGAGTTTCACGATGCGTTCGGCCGCGCGCGGCTGACCAGCGCCGAGACGCGCGCCGAGGTGCTGGGGGCGATGGGGGTGGCTCCCGACGTGGACGTCCCCCCCGGTGAAACGCCGGGGAGCGTCGACATCCGGGTGGCCCGACCCGGCGAGCGCGTGGCCGGCCTGCGCGACCGGGGAGGCGAGCTCCAGCTCGAGGGCGGAGGGCGCTACGCGCTCGGCCCGGGCGACGCCCTGCCGCCCGACTTGCCGTTCGGCTATCACACGCTGTTGCCGGAGGCCGCGACGCAGAGCGCGACGGCCGCTTCCCGGGCGCCCATCCAGCTGATCGTGACGCCCGGGCAGTGCTTCTTGCCCGACGACCTGAAGCTGTGGGGCTGGGCCACCCAGCTCTACGCGACGCGGTCGCGCGAGAGCTGGGGGATCGGCGATCTCGCCGATCTGCGCGCGCTCGGGGCGTGGACGAAGTCACTGGGTGGCGGCGCGCTAATGGTGAATCCGCTGTGCGCGCCGGCGCCCGTGCATCCGATCGAGGCCTCGCCCTACTATCCGTCGAGCCGCCGCTACAGGAACCCGCTCTACCTCCGCATCGAGGAGCTGCCAGGGGCGCGCGACGGGGGTGAAACAGGCGCCGAGATTGAGCGTCTCGCCGTGGAGGCGCGATCGTTTAACTCCACGCGCCGGATCGACCGCGAGCGGATCTTCGACCTCAAGCTGCGGGCGCTGGAGCTGTTGTGGAGCCGCTTCGGCGGCGGCGGCGGCGGCGGCGAGGACGCGGATTTCGAACGTTATCGCGCGGAGCAGGGCCCGGCCCTCGACGAGTTCGCGGCCTACTGCACCCTGGCCGAGCGCCATGGCAAGGACTGGCGCGCGTGGCCCGGCCGCTTCGGCCGGCCGTCGACCGAGGCGGTGCGGGCGCTGTGCGCCGGCGATGCGCGGGTGCGGTTTCACGCCTGGGTGCAATGGCAGCTCGACAGGCAGCTGGAGCAAGCCTCGCGCGACGTGCGCGTCTTTCACGACCTGCCGGTGGGGTTCGACATCGCGGGCGCGGACGGCTGGTGCTGGCAAGACTTCCTGGCGGCGGACATCTCGATCGGCTGCCCACCCGACGGTTTCAACCTCGACGGCCAGGACTGGGGGCTGTCGCCGTTCATCCCCACGAAGATGCGGGCTGCCATGTACCGGCCCTTCATCGAGACGATCCGGGCGATGCTGCGGCACGCGGGCGGCCTGCGCATCGATCACGTGATGGGCCTGTTCCGCCTGTTCTGGATCCCGAGGCGCCTCGGCAACAAGGGCGGCACCTACGTGCGCTATCCCGTCGACGAGCTGCTGGCCATCGTCGCCATCGAGAGCCAGCGCGCGCGCGCGGTCATCGTGGGCGAGGACCTGGGGACGGTGTTACCCGGGACGCGCGAGCTGCTCGCGGTGCAGAAGCTGCTGTCCTACCGGTTGCTGTACTTCGAGTCCGAGCCGCCGGAGAAGTTTCTGGAGATGGCGCTGTCGGGCGTCACGACCCACGATCTCGCGACCATCGCCGGCATCTGGACCGGCGAGGCGGCGAATCATGCGCGCGCAGCGGGTGTCAGCCCCAACGAGGACGGGCTGTCGTTCCTGAAGAACAAGCTCGCGATGCTGACCGGGCTGGAGGCGGACGCGCCCGTTGAGGAGGTCGTGCTCGAGGTCCACCGCGCCCTCGGCCGCGCACCCTCGCGGGTGTTGCTTGCGACCCTGGACGACGCGCTCTGCGTGCTGGAGCAGCCGAACATGCCCGGCACCACGACCACCTGGCCGAACTGGTCGCTGGCGCTGCCGAAGACGCTGGAGGAGATCCAGCAGGCCGCCTTGCCCAGGAAGCTCGCGGCCGCGCTCCGCCGGTGACGCGCGCCGCGCGGCGAGCGGGCACGGCTGATCGCCTCCGTTTTCGCGATGTTGGTGCCGGCCGGCGCCGGTCGAATTTCGCGCCTCGCACCGGAGAAGGTGCGATAAGGAGCCATGGCCAACAACGGCACGAGCTTCGATCCGGAGGACTTCCTCCGCCTGGCCCGCGAGACGCGGGACCGGCTGCGCGGTTCGCGCAAGTTCATCGGCGGCGCCATCGCCGTCGTCATCGTGCTGGTGACGCTCGGCAGCGCGTACTATCAAGTCGAGCCCGACGAGGTGGCGCTGGTCACCCGCTTCGGGAGGTTCGTGCGCACCAGCAACCCCGGTCCGCACACCAAGATCCCGTTCGGCGTCGAGCAGATCCAGAAGGTGCCGGTGCAGCGGCAGCTCAAGCAGGAGTTTGGCTTCCGCACCATCCGCGCCGACATCCAGAGCTCGTTTCAGAAGGGCGACGAGAAGACGGCGTCAGAGTCGTCGATGCTGACCGGCGACCTGAACGTCGCCACGGTCGAGTGGATCGTGCAGTACAAGATCTCCGATCCCTACAAGTACCTGTTCAAGCTCCGCGACGTCGAGGAGACGTTTCGCCTGATGGCGGAGGCCTCGATGCGCACGGTGGTCGGCGACCACAGCGTCACCGAGCTGCTGACCGTAGGGCGCGAATCCATCGCCGCCAAGGCGAAGGAGTTGCTGTCGAACCTGTGCAAGCTGTACGACAACGGCATCGCCGTGCAGCAACTGGTGCTGCAGGACGTGGATCCCCCGGAGTCCGTCAAGCCGTCGTTCAACGCCGTGAACCAGGCCATCCAGGAGCGCGAGCGCTCCATCAACGAGGCGTGGGCGGAGTACAACCAGGAGATCCCGCGCGCCCGGGGCCTCGCGGAGCAGAAGATCGAGGCCGCCGAGGGGTACGCGGTGGATCGGGTCAACCGGGCGAAGGGCGATGCGCAACGGTTCGTCGCGCTCGAGGAGGAGTATCGCAAGGCGCCCGAGGTGACGCGGACGCGCATCTACCTGGAGACGCTGTCGGCGGTGCTGCCGGCGGCCGGCAAGAAGTTGATCTTCGACGAGAAGGCGAAGGGCATCCTGCCCATGTTCCCGCTCGGCGCGACCCAGGACGTGAAGCCATGACCCCGCGCACCTGGCTGATCGGCGGGGCGCTGGCGCTGCTCGGGTTCGCCACGCTGTATTCCGCGCTGTACAGCGTGTCCGAGACCGAGCAGGTGGTCATCACCCAATTCGGCGAGCCGATCGGGCAGGCGATCACCAGCCCGGGGCTGCACGTGAAGGTGCCGTTCGCCCAGGAGGCGAACGTGTTCGACAAGCGCTGGCTGGAGTGGAACGGCAACCCGAACCAGCTCCCCACCCGCGACAAGAAGTACATCTGGGTCGAGACCTACGCGCGCTGGCGCATCGCCAACCCCTTGCTGTTCTTCCAGCGGCTGCGCGACGAGCGCGGGGCGCAGTCGCGCCTCGACGACATCATCGACGGCGACACCCGCAACGTCATCGCGAACCACAACCTCATCGAGGTCGTGCGCACCAGCAACCGGACCTTCGAGCGCGCCGAGGAGGTCGAGGACGTGATGGAGGCCGAGGCCATGCGTCAGGTCGATCTGGGGCGCGACAAGATCACGCGCCTGATCCTCGAGCGCGCCTCCCGCGTGGTGCCCGACTACGGCATCGAGCTGGTCGACCTGCAGATCCAGCGCGTCAACTACATCGAGAGCGTTCAGGCCAAGGTCTTCGATCGAATGATCTCCGAGCGCAAGCGCATCGCGGATCGCCACCGCTCCGAGGGCCAGGGCAAGAGCGCCGAGATCCGTGGCAAGAAGGAGCGCGAGCTGAAGGTCATCGAGTCCGAGGCCTACCGCAAGACCCAGGAGATCATGGGCCGCGGCGATGCCGAGGCGACCGGCATCTACGCGAGCGCGTACAATCGGAATCCGGAGCTGTACAAGTTCCTGCGCACCATGGACACCTATCGAGCGACCGTGGACAAGGACAGCTGGCTCGTGCTGTCGACGGACGCGGACCTGTTCCGCTACCTGCAGTCTCCGAGCGCGGCGGCGGCCGCGCGCAAACCAGCCGGGCGGTGATGGGCGCGACGGACGAGCGTGACCCGTACGTGATCCTCGGCGTCCCGCGCCACGCCAGCGCCGCGGAGATCCGGGCCGCCTATCGGGCGCTGGTCGCGAAGTACCACCCCGATCGCCACCAGGGCAATCCCCTCGAGCAGCTCGCCAGCGAGAAGATGGCGGAGATCAACCGCGCCTACGAGACGCTGTCGGATCCCGTCCGTCGGCGCGCGTACGACACGGGCGCGCCGGCGAGCGGTGACGGCAGCGGCGGCGGGGGCGGCGGCCGCGCGACGTGGGCGGCGGCGGGCACGCCCGGCTTCGGCGGGGCGAGCAGCAGCAGCCGCCGCGGGATGAAGGTCGTGGCGGCGCTGTCGTTGCTGCCCATCCTGCTCCGCTTCGGGGGCCTCATCGTCCGGGGTCTCGTCGCCGTTGCCCGCGAGCTGATGGAAGGCCTGGCCGTGCTTCGCGGGACACCTTTCGTCGCTGGCGCCGTCCTGCTGGCAGTCGTGATCCTGCTGGTCGCCCTGCTGCGTCGCCGCCGGCTGAACAAACGCGCGACACCGCCCTAGCAGCCCGTGGTGAAAGCGAGCGCCGGCAGGGCAAGGGTGTCCCGGACGC
>CAYUFS010000015.1:0-101552 GCA_964443975.1 uncultured Myxococcales bacterium
TGGCGCTGGTGTTCCAGAACTTCTCCCTCTATCCGCGGTGGAGCGTCCGCCGGAACCTCGAGTTTCCACTGCGGGCGCCCGGGCGCAACATCGCCGAGGCGGAGATCCAGCGGCGCATCGGCTGGGCGGCGGAGATCCTCAAGATCTCCCGGTTCCTGGATCGCGAGGCGTCGCGGCTGTCGGGCGGCGAGATGCAGCGGGTGGCGATCGGCCGCGCCATCGTGCGCCGGCCGCGACTGTTCTTGATGGACGAGCCGCTGACGAACCTGGACGCGAAGCTACGCGAGGCGCTGCGCGTGGAGCTGGTGGAGCTGCGGCGGACGCTGCGGACGCCCATGGTGTTCGTCACCCACGACCAGGCCGAGGCCCTGTCCATGGCGGATCGGATCGTGGTGCTGTCGGAGGGGCGCATTCTTCAGACCGGCACGCCACGCGAGATCTACGAGCGGCCCGTGTCGCCGATCGTTGCGCTGCAGCTCGGGCAACCGGCGATCAACCTGCTGCGCGTCAGGCGCGCCGGCGGCCACTGGGTGACCGCGGATGGGACGCCGCTCATGCCCGCCCTTCCCACCGGGCCCGGCGAGCGCCTGCTGGGCATCCGGCCCGAGGACATCACGCCCGACACGGCCGCGCCCGCCGGCGCGCCTGGTGACGCCGGCGAGCCGAGCGGCGTGGTCAAGATCGTCGAGTACATCGGCCCCACCACGACGCTGCTCTGCGAGTGGGCCGGCGCGCGCGTCCACATCATGATCCCGCGGCGCGGGCAGCTGCGCCCGGGCGACCGCATCCGCCCGCGCATCGACGCCGCGCGCGCCGTGTTGTTCGACGTGGCTTCCGACACCAAGCTCCCGTCAACAGGAGGTTCCGCATGACCACTCGAGCCTTTGAACCGAAGTTCATGAAGATGAGCGTGCTGACCGCGGCGCTACAGGAGCTGACCCCGCGGCAAATCCGCGACGCCGATCCGGACCGGGCCATCGAGGACTGGCTGGAGTTCGCGCGCGAGATGGACTGCCCGAACATCCAGATCTCGGCCGCGCTGCACCCGACCGAGGCCGACGTGCCGCCCGAGGCGATGCTGGATCCCGTCGCGAACACCCTCGATCTGCGCAAGCCGTTCGACAAGGCGCGCGCCAAGCGCGTGCTCGCCGCCATGGAGAGCACCGGCGTGGGGGTCACGGACATCGCGTTCTTCGACAACCTGCTGCACGACGACAACGATCTCCGCAAGAAGAAGCACGACTTCGTGGTGCGCATGCTCGACGCCGCTGCGGCGCTGGGCCTGAAGGCGGTGTGCGGCTTCATCGGCCGCAACCAGAAGCTGTCGATGGACGGCAACCTCGCCTTCTTCGAGGCGGTCTTCGTTCCGTTGCTGAAGGAGGCGAAGGCGCGCGGCATCGAGTACCGCGTGGAGCAGTGTCCGATGCCGGGCTGGACCATCGGCGACAACTTCCACAACAACATCGGCTACACCCCGGGGATGTGGATCGCGCTGCACCGGATCTGCGAGAAGCACGGCGTGGGCGACCAGCTGCGGGTCCACTACGATCCCTCGCACGCGATCCTGATGGGGCAGGACACGCGCTCGATCTTCCAGTACCTGAAGGACAGCGGCTACGACTTCATCGTGGGCGGCTTTCACGTCAAGGGTCAGGTGATCGATCCGAAGGGGGTCGCGGCCTGGGGCTACGGCGGACAGACGGTCGAACGCGGCGACTGGAAGCACGGCCAGCCCTCGCCCAACCCGGCCGATCACGGCAACGCCTGGAAGAAGCAGACGGTCCTGTGCGAGCACGAGCTGCCGGGCACGGCGAAGCACGATCCGCTCGGCTACTTGCAGAACCGCACGGTCGACTGGCTGGATCACCAGCTTGCCGCGCGCGAGCTGCTGAAGCTCGACGTCGCGAACACCGCGCTCGTCATCGAGCACGAGTACCCGCGCGCCCGCATCCAGGACAAGGCGCGCCTCCGGCCGATCCTGCAGGGCTCGATCGCGTTCGCCCGCAAGATTGACGAGGCCGCCGCCTGCATGTACGCGCTCCACCACGAGGTGCTCCCGGCGCAGGACATCCCCGTTCAGGGACGCGGACGCGTCGCCTACTGGACCTAGCGCGGCTTCGCCCGGAGACACGACATGGCAAAGCGAAAACTGAACGTCGCGCTCATCGGCTACGACTTCATGGGGCGCGCGCACTCGAACGCGTGGCGACAGGTGGTGCATTTCTTCAAGGACATTCCCTTCGAGCCCGTGTTGAAGGTGGTGGTCGGACGAACCGAGGCGAAGGTCGCGGAGGCGCGTGAGCGCCTCGGGTTCGCCGAGCACGCGACGACCTGGCAGGACGTGCTCGCGCGCAAGGACATCGACATCGTCGACATCTGCACGCCAGGGGATTCGCACGCCGAGATCGCCATCGCGGCCGCCGCCGCCGGGAAGACCATCCTGTGCGAGAAGCCGCTCGCCAACAGCGTCGCGGACGCCGAGCGCATGCTGGCGGCGGTGCAGAAGGCCGGCGTCATCCACATGCTGTGCCACAACTACCGGCGCTGCCCGGCGGTGGCCCTGGCGAAGCAGCTCATCGACGCGGGCGAGCTCGGCGCCATTCACCACTATCGCGGCGTCTACTTGCAAGACTGGATCGTCGACCCGGCGTTCCCGCGCGTGTGGCGGCTGGAGAAGGCGCGGGCGGGCTCGGGCTCGCTCGGCGACATCCTGTCGCACACCATGGATCTGTCGCGCTATCTGGTCGGCGAGCCGGTCGCGGTGTCCGGCGCGCTGACGACGTTCATCGTCGAGCGCCCCTTGCCCGATGGCTCGGGCAAGCGCGGCAAGGTCGACGTCGACGACGCCGCGCAGGCGCTGGTGAGGTTCGCCAGCGGCGCCGTCGGCTACTACGAGGGCAGCCGCTTCGCCCCCGGCCGGAAGAACTACAACCGCCTCGAGATCAACGGCTCGAAGGGCAGCCTGGTGTGGGATCTCGAGCGAATGAACGAGCTGGACGTGTACACCGAGAGCGGTCCGCAGAGCGGCTTCCGCACCATCTCGGTGACCGACGGGAAGCACCCCTACATCTCCGCGTGGTGGCCGCCCGGTCACATCATCGGCTACGAGCACTCGTTCACGCACACGGTTCACGACCTGCTGCTGGCCATCGACAAGGGCGTGTCGCCGCGGCCCAACTTCGAGGACGGTCTACAGAACCAGCGCGTGCTCGATGCCATCGAGCGATCGGCCGCCAGCGGGCACTGGGAGAAAATCAGCGAAAGGACACTCGGATGATGCTTGGAACGAAATCGGCCCTCTCGATCGCCGGTCTGGCGGTCGCCACGCTCCTCGGCGCGGCGAAGCCGGCGGCCGCGCAGATCCCCCTCGTGCAGTACGATGGCTGGCACCTCTCCACCGACGGCCGCGTGAACGCGTTCCTCAGCATGGCGGAAGGCAAGGGTATCCCTGACGGCGAGTCCGAGAACCTGGGCGCCGGGATCGCCGACGTCGCCACCACCAGCGGCGACCTGCACTCGGCGCGGCTTCGCAACGGCTTCATCATGAGCGTCCTCGCCTTCACCGGCGAAAAGCAGGTGACCCCGACCTTCAAGGTGACGACCCGGGTCGGGCTGTGGATGAACCTCACGGGCACGCGCACCAAGAACTCGGGCGCGCAGGTCGATCCGCGCGAGCTGTACGGGAAGATCGAGGGGCCGTGGGGGAGCTTCCTCGGCGGCAGCAACCTATCGCTGTTCGGCCGGGGCGGCATCCTCGTCGACTACGACATCGCCCACAACTACGGGCTCGGCTACCCCTGCGCCGTCCGCGACGTCAGCGGCGGCGCCTGCGGCATGACCGCCTTCGGGGCGCCGTTCCCCGGCTTCGAGCCCGGCATGGTCTACGCGACGCCGAGCCTCAAGGGCCTCCAGCTGTCGTTCGGGATCTACGATCCGGGCACCATCGGCAACGCCCAGCTGAACCGCGCGCCCTTGCCCCGTGTCGAGGGCGAGCTGAAGTACGACTTCAAGGACGTCTTCCGCGTCTTCGGCAGCGGCTTCTGGCAGGTGCTGGAAGGCACGCTGCCCGGGATGAACCGGGATCTCCACGTGAACGCGTGGGGCGCTCAGGCCGGCGCGATGGTGTCCGTCGGCCCTGTCATGCTGGGGGGGGCCGCCTATGAGGGAGCGGGATTTGGTCCAATCACCTACGTCGAGGAGGGCGTCGTGGCCGGCGACAGCGAAGGCGTGCTGCGAAAATCGCGCGGTGGCTTCGGCCTCGCCGCGTTCCTGATCAACTCCCTCAACCTGAAGGTGGCCGGGGGCGCCGGGGTGTGGTCGATCGACAAGACGAAGAACGACTCGTCCGCCGTGACCCCGGGCGTCAACGGCGGGAATCCGATTCCCGGGAATCCGCAGCTCATCAAGCAGAACCTGGGCTACACGGTGGGGCTGTACCAGACGACCGGACCGGTCCACTTCGCGCTGGAGTACTTCCGCGCGCAACACACCTGGTACGACCGTGGCGTGGCGAACCCCAACGATCCGACCATGGTCAACACCGTGACCCCGAAACAGGTCGTAAATTTCGTGAACGCCGGCATGACGATCGCCTGGTGATCTCGTGGCGCTGGCAGGTCGAGCCATTGCCGGGGCTCGCGGCCACTGCTAGTTTCACGTCTCGTCTCACGGCCGACGGGCGGGGGGGGGTTGATCGCCAAGCTCTTCGCGTGGAGTACAACATGAAAGCGAACTCTCGATTTCCATTGACCCTGATGACGCTGGGCCTGCTCGCCGGCCTGTCGTGCTCGTCGTCGTCCGAGGGGGATGGTTCGGGCGGACAGACACAAGGAAGCGGGGGGGCCGCGGGAACGGGAGGCGTCAAGGGCAGCGGGGGCGCAACGGCCACGGGCGGCGCGACCAGCAGTGGCGGCGCGGTAGGCACCGGCGGAAGCGCGAGCGGCGGGAGCTCCACTGGCGGGAGCTCCACCGGCGGCAGCGCAACCGGCGGCAGCTCCAGCGGTGGCGCGACGGGCTCCGGGGGTGCCGCCACGGGCGGGGCAGGGGCCGGCACGGGTGGCGGCGGCGCCGGGGTGCCCCCCGGAAATCCCAACGTTTGCAGCTTCGCGAGCGGCCTCAACGTAGCGTGGGCTCAGTTCGCGGGCGACATCCCGAACCCGAATCTCAACACGTTCAACGCCCTGTTCAAGAACACGCACGATGCCGGGGGCCGGGTGGTGAGGTGGTGGTACCACACGAACGGCACCGTGACACCCGGGTACGACGGCAGCGGGATGGCCGTGAAAATTCCGCAGTCGCACATCGACGGCGTCAAGGCCCTCCTCAATGCCGCCAACACGAACGGCGTGGCCCTCGACATCAGCCTGTGGTCTTTCGACATGTTGCAGGACAACGCCGGCGCCGCCTACACGAACAACCAGAAGTTGCTCGAGGTCGACGCGAACCGGCAGGCCTACATCGACAACTACCTCACGCCGCTGGTGAAGGCGTTGAAGGGCACCCCTGGCCTGTATTCGTACGAGATCTTCAACGAGCCCGAGGGGATGTCGCCAACCGGGTGGGCCACGCATCGCACCACGCAGGCGTTCATCAACAAGACGGTGAACTGGCTCGCCGCCGCGATCCACGCGGCCGACCCGGTGGTGCTGGTGACGAACGGCTCCCAGACGTTCGATTACTGTTCGAACGTCAATGGCAAGACCAACAACTACTCGGACGCCTCGCTGATGGCCGCGGGCGGAAAACCGACCGGGACCCTCGACTTCTACGAGGTTCACTACTACACGATCAACGGCCCCGCCGTTTCGCCCTTCAAGAACCCGGCCTCGCACTGGGGCCTCGACAAGAAGCTGCTGATGGGCGAGTTCTACGCGCTCGACACCGACGGTGTCGCCGCCGCCGATCTCTACACGTACCTCTATACGAACGGCTACAACGGGGCGTGGTCCTGGCAATACCTGACCGACGACATGGCGGGGACATCGACGAAGTGGCCGACGATGAAGGTCCCGATGCAGAACGTGTACAACGCCCACATGCAAGAGGTGGGTAGCTGCCCCTGATTGCAGACCGCTGATGCCGGCCAAAGCCTGGTTTCCCACCTTCGTCTACGAGGCTCCGCTGAAGGCGAGGGGTGCCGACGAGCTCGGGCGCGCGCTGCTGCAGGATTGCCACGCGCTCCGCGAGAGCGACACCGAGGGGAAGCTCTGGTGCCAGGACAACTACCCCGCCGGCTACACATCGTACGGGACGCTACGCCGCGTGCACCGGATGAACCCGAGCTTCGCGAAGCTCGAGCGCATGATCTGGCCGCACGTGAAGCGGTTCGCGCGTCGCATCGACATGGATCTCCGGGACGCGTCCCTCGCCATGACCGACTGCTGGGTCAACATCATGTCGCGCGAGTCCGTGCATCCGCTGCACGTGCACCCTGGGGCCACGTTTAGCGGGACCTACTACGTCAGCACGCCCCCGGGCTGCGCCGGGATCCACTTCGAGGATCCACGGCTCGAGAAGGCCATGCTGGCGCCCCCCAAGCTGGCGAGCCCGCGCCGCGAGAACCGCCAGAAGATCACCTACGAGGCCAAGGCGGGGAACGTGATCTTGTTCGAGAGCTGGCTGGGCCACGGCGTCGCGTCCAATCCGACCGTGGATGAGCGGGTGAGCATCAGCTTCAACTACACGTGGGTTTGACGACGGGGGAACGGCTTTCGGTTCCCTTGCCGTTACGACTCATCTCGGTGCGCGGGCGATCACGACGCGAATTCCCGCCGTCAGGCTGCCTGATTTTCGCAACGCGTCTGACACCGGGGGCGGGTGCTTTTGTTCCTTGCCTAAGCATTTGCCATCTGTGATTGTCTTTCGGATGCGGAAAAGCTCATGTCGTGGGGTGGCCGCACGGACGCGTGCGGTCGGGGCGCGCCATCTCTCGCTGACGCTGACGCTCGGAATGTCCGCGCTCGCCGTCATCGGCTGCGGCACCTCCGGGTCCTCCGGAGGCTCGGGCGGAGCGACCGCGACGGGGGGCTCGGGCAACGGCTCGGGTGGCGTGACGTCGACGGGAGGAGCGCCGTCCTCTGGCTCGGGCGGCGCGGTCTCACCGGGGACGGGCGGCACGCCGTCGAGCGGAACGGGGGGGTCGAACGCATCAGGCTCGGGCGGCGGCAGCGGAGGCGCGGCTTCCGGCGGAGCCCCGGCCACCGGTGGCACCGCGGCCGGGGGCACGTCGGCCTCCGGCGGCGCCGGCACGGCGAGCGGCGGGGCAACCGGTAGCGGCGGCGCGACAGGCGGCAAGCCGGGCGCGGGCGGCGGTCCGGCGACGGGCGGCTCGGGAGTCGGCGGGGGCTCGTCGTCCGGGGGCGCCGCTGGCGCCGGCTGGGTGGATCTGTTCAACGGCACCGATCTGACCGGGTTCAAGGTCTACATGGCCACATCGGCGGCCAACAACGCGCCCGGGATGCTGTTGACCGGCGCCGCCGCCGAGGCGGTCTTCAAGCCCGAGAACGGCATGATCCACGTTTACCCCGATCAACCGGACAAGTCCGTCCAGGTTCACTACCTGATGCAGACGGCGATGTCATACGCCAACTTCAACGTGACCTGGGACTACAAGTGGGGCACGAAGAAGTTCGCGCTCGACGCCACCGGCAAGGGAACGGATCTGACGGCTTATCCACGCGACGCCGGCATGGTCTGGTACATCCACGGCAACCTGACGCAGGTTTGGGCGCCGGCCATCGAGTTTCAGAACAAGTGGGGATCGACCGGCGACATCTTCGCGCTGTACGCGACATGCCAGTCGCCCGCCGGGAGTGACAAGACGCAGTTCATGGCCGGGGGAGCGTCGGTCGCCGTCATCGGTGGGCTGACCCAGCACCTCTGCTCTGGTCACTTCGAAACTCCGGGCGTGGGCCCGAACGCGTCCACGGGCGAGGGTTCCGATTGGAACACCTGCCTCCTCCAGGTGAACGCCGGCGCATCCCAGTATTACGTCAACGGGCACCTCGTGAACGGGACCACCGCGGTGATGGACTCGGGCGGAAAGGCCGTGACCTCCGGACCGATGGCCTGGCAGGGGGAGCAGGCCGAGGTCTACTACCGAAACCTGCGCATCCAGGTGATGCCGTGACGGGCCGACGGCCCGCCTGGCCGCTCGACCCCGTGACGTGAAGCGGTCGACCGTACGCGACGGGCTGTTTCTTCCGGTCGCAGCCGCGGCGCTCTTGCACGCCTGCGCGGGCACCGGCTCCGAGGGGCATTCGGCTGGCACGGGAGGCACGAATGCCAGACCCGTGGGCAGCGGCGGCAGGTCCGCGACGGGCGGCGGCACGGCGACCGGCGGCGTGGGGACCGGCGGCAGGTCCGCGACGGGCGGCGCCGCGCCAACCGGCGGATCAGGGACCGGCGGCGCGATGGCTACGGCGGACGCGGGGACCAACCCCGACAGTGGAGTGGGCGCGAAGCGCTGCCCCGCGGGGCCGTTCCCCGCGCCCGCGATGCTGTCGTCGACGAACGTCTGCACGGACTTTGCCTTCGCGTACGACTCGAACGAGGGACCGACCTGGATCGCCAGCCAGCAGGCCTTCTTCTTTTCGAACTACGCCATCCAGCAGGCGAGCGGGGGCGACATCATCAAGTACACCCCCGGTGGCGCTTGCGAGACGTTCATCAGCGGCGTCGGCTGCAACGGGCTGGCGGTGGACAACGACGGCAATCTGCTGGCGGCGTGTCAGCAATCCCGCTCGGTGGTCAAGTTCGACATCAACACCAAGCAGATGACCACCGTCGTCGACAACTACATGGGGCAGCTGTTCGACAGTCCGAACGATCTCGTCGTCCACAGCAACGGCACCATCTATTTCACGAACCCGACCTACGAGCTCGGGGGCCGGCCGCCCGGCTTCGGCCTCGCGACCTTCCGCATCGATCCGACGGGCGCGCTCAGCCTGATCGCGCAGGGGCAGTGCAACGGGATCGCGCTGTCTCCAGACGAGACGAAGCTCTATGTGCTGTTCGCCGGCGTGTGGAGCCTCGATCCGCAGGGCGTGCCGATCGGCCCACCCGATCCGCCGCTCAACGGAGATGGCATGGCCGTGGATTGCGCCGGCAATCTCTACGTGTCGGGGAGAATCTACTCGCCCACCCGCCAGAACCTGGGCAGCTTCTCGGGCGGCACCAACCTGGCGTTCGGTGGGCCAGATGGCACGACGGTGCTGGTGGTCGGCAGGGGGACGGCCGTGCAGGAGCTGAAGATGAACGTCCCCGGACTGCCCTGAGCCGGCCCGGTCGGGCTCGTCGCGCTCGAGGGCCCGCAGCCGCGATCGCGGGCGGCGCGCCCATCGTGATCGACGCCGCTGCAATCAGGGCACGCGTCCTGTACCGTCGCCGCCCAACCAGATGGGAGGGCGACAGTTGTTCAACAAGGCGACAGCGAACCTGGCGGCGACGGCTTTGGGTCTGTTGCTGTCCACCGCCGGATGTGGGGGAAGCTCGGGCACGCCTTTCGGTGGCGCTGATGCGGGCGACGCACCGTCGGGCCCGACGGTCGCCCAGAGCTGCGCCGATCTCGCGCAAGCTCAATGCGCCAAGCGCATGATCTGCTCGAACGGCGTCAGCATCACCCGCCTGTACGGCAGCATGGATACCTGTATCTCACGTGTGACGGCGCAATGCACGGCGGGCCTCGCCGCGCCGCAATCTGGCAACAGCGCCTCGCTCGCGGAGCAATGCGTGGCGGCCTACCCGCAGCTCGCGTGCGCGGACTTCCTCGACGGAGTCCTCACCGACGTCTGCGCGCCGCTCGGTCCGCGCGCGGCCGGCCAGCCCTGCGCCTTCAACGGCCAGTGCGCGAGCGGCTTCTGTTCGGGGACGAAGAACGCGACGTGCGGAACGTGCGCACCCTCTCCTGCGGTCGGTGACTCGTGCGCGACCTCGAGCTGCGGCCACGGCCAGACCTGCGTGCTGACGACGACGATGTGCGAGGACTACGGCGCGAGCGCAGCAACATGCAGCACGGCCTCCCCTTGTGGCAGCGGCCTCGCGTGCACCGGAATTCTCTCGACGGCGGTGTCGTCCGGGACCTGCCAGGTCGCGGCGACGGAGGTCGGCGCGGCATGTGGCGGCACGATGCCCGGCTGCAGCGGCACGCTCGGCTTGTACTGCGCGGGGGCCGTGGGCGCGAAGGCGTGCGCCGCGATCGCGTTCGCGTCGGAGGGGATGCCGTGCGGCGAGCTGTCGACGACGTCGCACGTGGAGTGCACGGCTGGCGGGTGTTACACGGCGACCGGCCTCGCCGGAACCACCGAGGTGGGGACTTGCAAGGCGGACGCGGCGGATGGCGCCGCGTGCGACACCGTCCTAGGCCCGGCATGCCTCACGCCAGCACGTTGCGTTCCGACCGGCGCCGGCAGCGCGGGCCTGTGCACGTTTCCGAGCGGCGCGACCTGCGGCTAGTTCACTGTTCCAGGGGACTAGGAGCCGGTCGGCCAGACGATCTGCAGCCCGTTCATGGGCGCGCGCAAGGTCACGCCGCTCGTGGGCGTCCCGGTCAGCGTGAACGACGAACCCGTCACCTGCCTGAAGACGACGTAGTTCCCCGTTCCCATGTTGGGCGACAACACGTAGCCCGAGAACATCGCGGGCCCGGTCTGCGACACAGTGAAGCTGGTCGTGCCGATGGCCAGGCGTTGACTGCGCGTCAGCCCGCTCGGCACCGTGCCCAGGAAGTAGACATAGACGTCGTAGCCGCCCGCGGTGATCGAAGTCGGCAGCCCGCTCACGGTCACCGTCACGCTCGGCGTCGAGCCAGACGATGTCGGATCGAGGTAGCCGTTCATCATGCGAACGTCGCCGGGAGCGTCCGCCAGGCCCGCGCTGTAGACGCCGAAGCTCGTCGACACCGTCGGCGCGTTCCAGGTCACCGTCGCGGTGGTCGACGTCCCGTCGGCGAGCACGAGCGGAGTCAGCGTACCCGTGTTCGTCCCCGCTTCGTTCCAGTTCGACGCGCGCTTGACCCCCGCGACCTCGGTCGGCGCCATCGGAGCCGGGGTGACCGTCTTGCCGCCGGTCCCTCCCGACGAAACGACGGCGCCCACGAAGTCGATGCTCAAGATCGCCTGTGCCGCGCCGCCACTTCCCCCCGAGCCGCCGATCGTGCCGCCACCCGCGGCGCCGCCCCCGATCCCGGGCACCCCGCCCGAGCCATTTCCGCTTCCGGCCCCGGTTGTTCCGCCGGTGGCGATCCCCCCGGCGCCCGCGGGCATTCCGCCTGAAGCGCCGATTGCAGGTGTTCCCCCTGTCGCCAAGCCGCCGCCGCTCCCGAGCGCGCCGCCCGTCGCAAACGCCAGCACGCCTCCCGCGCCTGCGATCGTCGTCCCTCCGGTGCCGGTCCCTCCGGCGCCCGGGGCGTGTTGCCCCCCTCGTCCCGCGGTCGGCAGACCCGCGGCCGACCCTCCGGGCGCGCCGCCCGAGGCGACGACCTGGCCGTTGCCGGCGCCGCCCGCGCCGGTCGGTACGACGCCCCCTTCGCCCCCGTGTCCCGCGGAATCGCCAGCGTTGCCGGCGTCATTGCTTCCCTCCGACGTCCGCGTGTACGTCCCGCCGGGAGAGCACGCGCCACTGGACAAGACAGCGACGCCCACGGCGGCGGCGGCGATCGCGCCGACACGACGAAGTGGAACACGGGTGGCGAGCTTCACCATGGCAATGTCCAGGCGCTCGATGGTGGATTCGAGCGCAGGCCTCTACCAAGCTCGGCCGAAATCGCGAGCCGCTGTAGCGTCGAATTTTACGGGGCTCCGCCACTTACATGGAGGCTGCCGCGTTCACGAGAGGCCCGTGACTGGGCCCGAGCACGGCCTTCAAGGCCTTCTCGTAGTCGAAGGCCCCGATGTTCTGATCGGGCGTGTGGCAGCCGTAGCAGACCTCGGCGCCGACTCTGCGCGAGGTTCCAATCTTCTTGTCGATGGATCGGACGTGATAGGCGCTCGGTCCGTGGCACGCCTCGCAGCCCACGTTCAAGAAATAACCCGTCAGCGTCTCCTGGCTGCGCGTCCCTCCAGGCTGCAGGTAAGCCACGGTGTGGCAACCGAGACATTCCGGATCGTGGGAATGCTTTGCATGTTCGAGCGTGGCGAACGCATGCGCGTGGTCGGTGCTGGACCACTGCTGCGTCTCCTTGAGGTGACAGGCCGCGCAGGCCCCGGCGCTCGCGTAGGTCCAGCTCTCATAGACCGGATGCGGGGGCTTTCCCTTGCTCTTCTTCAGCAGGGCCGCCGCCTTGCGCTCGGACTCGGCCCGAAGGCGCTCGATCGTCGCTTGCTCGGCCAGCCTGACGCCCATCTGCTCGGGGAGCTCTTTCCCGAGCGGCAAGCCTTCATCGTCGATCGCCGGATCGGCGCCGGGATGGACGCCACTGACGGCGAGACGGCCGAGCTCGGTCCCGAACGAGGCGGCCGACACGACCAGGGTTCGCCCGACGCGCGTCGAGAGGTGTGGCTCGGCAGCCTCCGGCCCGCGCCCGAGAATGACCACGTCGATGCTGTTCGCCTGGGCGAGGATCTCCTGCACGCGCGGTAGCCCGCCAGCGATTTGAAACAGACCGACGATCAGCGTGGCGCCGCTGGCATGAAGCGCCTCCGTGGACTTCCGCGCCGCTTCAGTCGCGTCCTCCAGCTTGAAGCCGTGACGCCGTACCTCGTCGGCGCGTTCCGCGGGCAGGTCAACGATTCCGAAGACGCCCACCGAGACATCGCCCACCTTGACGATCTCCGTCGGGGAAAATGGGTGTCGCTTGGTCCGCGCATCCACCACGTTCGCGGCAACCGCCTTCAGCTCCGCGGCATCGAGCGCGGCAGACAGGCGCGCGGGACCGAGGGCGAGCTCGCTCTCGCCGAGATTGACGACGTCGACGCCCATGCGGCGGTAGCTGGTGAGCACGACGTGCGTGCGGTCGTCGGGACCGTAGGTGGTGCCAGCCGCTTGCTCGTCGGTCGCGCGGGCCAGCAGGTCACCCGCGTCAAGCTGAATGAACGGCCCGCCCTCCATTCGGGCGCGGTCGACGACGCTTCCCCGCCGAGCCAGACCCCCGAATCCGCTCTTCGCGTCGGGCGCCACGTGGCCCCGCACGTCGTTGCTGTAGAGGATCGTCACGATGGGACGCGCCGGTGGCGGCGGTGCGGCCGCCTCGGGAACGGGAACGGGGGCGGGCGCCGAGGCAGCGGGAGGGGTTGCTGGCTCTCGACCCCGGCAGGCCAGCACCGCGGCCGGTGCCGCCAGCAGCATGGCGAGCCAAACCCCGCGGGGACTGAATGAAGCGGCCGACCCCGAGAGGCCTTTCGCGGTTGTCATCAAAACATCCCCATGTAGGCCCGGGTAGGGTACAACGGTCGCCCGTTGCGTGAGCGCCTATTCGCCCGCAGACTTCGTTAGCAAGATAGGCGTGTTTGGCGACTAAGATGTAGTCGCTCGAACTAAATTAGTCGACCTGAAAATCCGATCAGATCGCGAGAAGGTGTCGACTCGAAGGCACCCTAGGCAGGCTCGGAGACTCCGGATACGCGCAGAACCCGAATGGACCTTTTTCGGGGGGCAGTGGAACTATAGGTGTGCAAGGGCTCATAAGGCCCCGGCTCACGTCGATTCACCGGTCGAGGGAGGCAGCGCCCATGATGCCAAGAAGAGGATTGAGTGTTTCCCTGGTAGGCCTCGTCACGGGCGTGCTCGCGGCCGGCTGTACGGGGCAGATCGGATCCACGGGTGACCCAGGAAACGGCGCGACCGGGAGCACGGGCTCGGGCGCTGGTTCCGTGCACCCGACTGGAGGTAGCGGTAGCGCGACGGGCAGCAGCAGCGGCGGGAAGGGTACGACCGGCAGCGGTAGCGGCGGAAACGGTCAGGTCGGCACCGGCAGCGGCGGGAACGGAACGACGGGAACTGCCAGTGGCGGGACAACGGGCTCGGGGAGCGGAGGCACGGGCGGCGTCATCGCCACCGGGCCGCGGGATCCCGGCCGCGTGACCATCCGCCGTCTGAACCGGGTCGAGTACAACAACACCGTGCGGGATCTGCTGGGGACGGCGCAGGCGCCCGCGACGATGTTCCCCGACGACGCGCCCGACCTCGTCTTCGACAACAACGGCGACCTCCAGACCGTGTCCCCGGTGCAGTTCAGCCTCTATCAGTCCGCGGCCGAGGCGCTCGCGGCCGAGGTCATGACGGTCGGCTCGAAGCAGCGCGCGCAGATCGTCACCTGCGACCTCACGACGGGCGCGGCCTGCGCTCGCACGCTGATCACCAACCTCGGCCTCAAGGCCTTCCGGCGACCGCTCGCCACCACCGAGGTCGACACCTTCGTCGCTTTGATGGCGACGGCGGCCTCCGCCGGCGCCACCGCCGACGAGCAGTTCCGTACGGTGCTCGAGGCCATGTTGGTCTCGCCGAATTTCCTCTTCCACGTCGAGCTGGATCCCACGCCCACCTCGCTGACGCCTCATCTCTTGAGCCCCTACGAGATGGCCTCCCGCCTGTCGTACATGATCTACCGCAGCATGCCGGACCAGACGTTGTTCGACGCCGCGGCGGCTGGCTCCCTGGCGCAGCCCTCCGACGTCCAGGCCCAGCTTCAGCGTATGTTGGTCGACGCGAAGTCGGCATTCGCCAAGTCGTTCACCGACATGTGGCTCGGCCTCAGCGTCGTCGGCACCGAGACCTTCGACGCCACTTTGTTCCCGAGCTACAGCACCGCGCTCGGAACCTCGATGGGCCTCGAGGTCATGAACTTCTTCAACGAGTTCGTGCAAAAGAACAACCCGATCTCGGAGTTGATGACCGCGAACTACTCGTACATCGACAATAACCTGGCCAAGCTCTACGGCGTCGCGAATGTCACCGGGACTGGCGTGGTCCGCACGACCCTCAACAACCCCCAGCGCTCGGGCTTGCTGACGATGGCCGGGGTGCTGGCCGTGACCTCGTACCCCACGCGGACCTCTGTGGTGAAGCGCGGCGCGTACGTGCTGAGTCAGCTGCTGTGCGCCCCGGTCCCCGCGCCCCCGGCCAATGTCCCGCCATTCCCGGAGGGGGCGATCACGGCGACCACCCAGAAGGAAATTCTGGCCCAGCACCGGACGATCCCCGCGTGCGCCACCTGCCACGACAGCATGGACAACATCGGCATCGCGATGGAGAACTACGACGCCATCGGCGCCTACCGGACCACGGAGGACGGGATGCCGGTCGACTCCTCCGGCATGTTCGCCGGCGCCATCGCGAGTCCCTCCGACCCGACCGGGGCGTCGAGCCCGAAGTTCACCGGCGCCGTCCAGCTCGGGGCCGCGGTCGCCAACGACCCGCGGTTCCTGTCCTGCGTGGCGCAGAACGTGATGTCCTACGCGCTCGGCCGTACGCTGTCGCTCACGGGCGCGGCCACCGACCAGCCCTATCTCGCCGACATCATCGCGCCGCCGCAGACGGGCAGCGCGGGGGTCCGCGATGTCTTGATGAATGTCGTCGCCAGCGAAACGTTCCGCATGCGGCGCGGGGATCCGACTACTTCGACCGGAGGAACGCCATGAGCATCGCTCGTATTTTCGACAAGAACGTTGGCTTCGACCCCAAGGCGCTGGCCGCCGAGCGCCGGAATCCCACTCGGCCACTCGTGACCCGCCGCGCGATTCTGCGCGGGGCCGCTGCCTGTGTGGCGCTGCCGGCGCTCGAGTCGCTGCTGACACCGTCGGAGGCACGCGCCCAGGCTGCGGCGACCCCGATGCGGTTCATGGCGTGGCACATCCCCGTCGGGGTCTGGGGTCCCAGCTGGTTCCCGACCGATACCGGGACGAACTACACGCTGACGCCGACGCTGATGTCACTCGCGCCGGTGAAGAGCAAGGTGATGGTGTTCGCCGGAATCCAGAACACGCCGGCCGTGAACTCACAGGGCTCGCATGGGTGCGGCCCTCCGGGAATGACCACGTGCATGCAGGGGCAGAAGCCCAACATCACGGTCGGTATCTCGGTGGATCAGGTGTATGCGCAGGCGCTCGGCAAGGCGACCCGCATCCCGTCGATACAGATCAGCGGGACGGACTCGACGTTCTCCGACGTCTCGTACCCGGCCGTCTACAACGGCACCACCGCCTGGGCCAGCGCCACGCAGCCGCTGCCGCCCCTCGCGAACGCCGGCCAGGTGTTCGACCTCATCTTCACGGGCGCGGCGGCGACGTCGACCGATCCCGCCGCGGTTGCGGCGCTCGCGAAGCGCAAGGCGTTGCGCAAGAGCGTGCTCGACGAGGTGATCGGCGAGGAGACGTCGTTGGTCGCCAAGCTGGGGACGATCGATCGGCGCAAGGTGGATGAGTACCTCACCGGCGTTCGGGCGGCCGAGACGACGGTGCAGGCGATGTCCACCACGCCGAGCGGGATGGCGTGCAGCGCCGGGTCGATGACGCGGCCGACGCTGACCACCGGCACGCTGACGAATGGCAACGGCAAGCCCATCGCCGATCCGCCGACCTACACGGCCCTGATCTCCAGCCTGATGGCGCTGGCGTTCCAGTGCGACGCGACCCGCGTCATCAACTACCAGCAGATGAACGGTGGGCACTCGTCGTATTCGAAGTTCCCGTGGCTGAACATCAACCAGGATCACCACGGCCTCTCCCACCACAACGGCGACGTCTCCAAGGGGTTGCTGCTGGCGCAAATCGAGGCGTGGGAGATCTCCATGTTCTCCGCCTTCCTGCAGAAGCTGGACGCCGTCACGGAAGCCAACGGAAAGACCATCCTCGACAACAGCCTCATCTTCCTGTCGAGCGAGCTCGCCGACGGCAACGCGCACAATCAGGGGACCACGGCATACGCTGGGTTCTCCGGACCCACGGGGAAGCCGATCTTGCTGGCTGGCAGCGCAGGTGGGAAAATCACCACCGGTCGGCACGTCAAGTACAACAATTCGGCCCAGGCGGATCTGTTCATCGCCCTGCTGAACACCCTGGGCGTTCCAGCCACGACCTTCGGCGCAGCGGGCACGGCTCCGCTGACCGGTCTGACCTAAGCAGGTACCTGAATTTTGCCTCGGGCTGCTTGCAGCCCTGTTGGAACTACGATTGGGAGGTGCCCCGTTGCCAGCCCTTTGGGCCCGACTGCTCTTTGTTGGGGGTTTGGTTCTTTGCGGGTGCTCGACGGCGACGAATCCCGCTCCTGGAACGAGCGGTTCCGGGGGGATGGGGACCGGGGGAGTTTACTCGGGTAGTGGCGGAGCGAAGGCCGGGGGAACGGGTGGAGCGGTGGTGCTTGGGACGGGCGGGGCTCCGATTTCGTCGACTGGCGGGGCGAGCGCAACGGGCGGCACAGGAGGAGCCGGAGGGACCGCCTCGACTGGGGGGACCTCCGCGAGCTCGGGTGGCGACACCGGCGTGGGGGGGCCGGGGAACGGCGGAAAAGCGGCCGCGGCCGGCTCCGACGGGGCGGGCGGCAGCGTCGCCACGGCCGGTAGCACGGGCACTGATCCAGGGACCGCGGGCGACGGCGACTCGATGGTCGGGCCAAACTACCCCAAGAGCGCCGACTTGATGTCGAAGGGACTGCCCGCCGGCAAGACCTTCACGTTCACGATGAGCTCCGCCACCAGCAAGTACTTCACCGGCATGGATCCGACGTTGACCGCGAAAGGCACCTTCAACCGCACGGTCACCGTCTATGTTCCCGCAAAGTACAAGGACGGGGCGCCCGCGCCCTTCATGGTGATCCAGGACGGTCCCGGGCAGCTCGGAAACGTCAAGCTGGCCCTCGATAACCTGACCCAGGGGACCGACCCCGCCCGACGTCTGCCCGCGTTCGTGGCGATCGCGGTGCAAAACGGCGGCGGCGACGGCAAGGGCAGCGAGCGAGGGTTGGAGTACGACACCGTCTCGGAGAAGTACGCCCTCTTCGTCCAGAATGAGGTCCTCCCGTTGGTGGAGTCGAACGCCGCGCTCAAGGCCGCCTATCCGAACTTTTCACTGACCACCGATCCCGACGGTCGCGGGACGGTCGGGTGCAGCTCGGGCAGCTCGGCCGCCTTCACGATGGGCTGGTTTCATCCGGAGCTGTTTCGCCGGATCGTGACGTACTCGGGGACCTTCGTGGCGCAGCAGAACGACTCCGCGCCCGAGCAGGCGATGTACCCGCTCGGCGCGTGGGACTATCACTCGGTCCTGAATCTCGTCGGGACGACGACCCCCGCGAAGCCGCTGCGGGTCTTCATCAACGCGAATCAAAACGACAACGGCGCGGGGACGGGCGACGCCAATCATCACGACTGGTTGCTCGCCAATCAGAGGATGGCCGCCGCTTTCAAGGCCCAGAACTACCACTATCGGTTCGTCGAAGGGCTGGGCGCCGGCCACTGCGCTGGGCAAGTTCAGGACACCACCTTGCCGGACACGTTGCTGTGGGTCTGGCAGGGATATCCGCTGAACTACTAGTAGTCGATACCAGTAGAGAGGTCGCTTCTTTCACTCCTGCGGGTGGACGGGGACCCATGCCGGCGGGGGCGGTCGCGTTCGGATGGCTCTCGGGCGTCGCCTGGCAACCGGCCGCGGACGGCCGGAGCGGCTCCTTACGCCCCGCCGACCTGGTTCCCCGCCCACCCGCCGCGATGGGCCTACGTTCGTTCCCCTCCGACCGCTCCTGACAGAAACGGTCGAAGGCGAGGACCAAATGATCGCGGGGTGAGGCCGAGTGGAACGGGACGCGGCAAAGCCGCGTCGCCCAGGCGAGTCCGGACCGCCGCAGGCGTCAGGGCGCCGCCTTCGCGTTTCCCAGGATGAATATGTAGTCCTGGTAGTCCCCGTTTCCGGCCTCCTCGACCGCCAGGAGGAAGCTGTTCGGGACGGCGGTCCCGGTCGCGTCCTTGAGTGGGTAGACCTTCGTGCGGTGGGTGTTGGCCGGGGAGTTGGGGGCATCCTCGGAATAGTCGTAGTCGCCATTCGTCGCGGTTCCGCCGGTGTCGTACTTCTGGCTCGCCTGATCCGTATAGGTCCAGATCCCGAAGGTCGTGGTCCCGGGATCGAAGGATTGCATCCCGGTGTTCGGCGGCAGGACCATGCGCGCGGCTTCCGAGTTCTGCATGTTCCCCGCCAGCGTGTCCATCGTCCCCACCTGGGTGCGCATCGTTGGGCTGCCCTTCGCATACCAACCGTACGGCATGGGACCCTTGGGGGAGAATCGCGCCACCGAGGTCAAGGTGACGTTGCCGTTTCCTGCCTTCACGAACAGGGGAGCCGCGATCTCGTCGGTGCCCGCCTCGATCCCCTTCGGCAGCTTGGAGGCGTCGCTCGGGGAGATTGGGTTGGCGTTGTTTTGCGCCGCGCCGACGTTCAACTTGTAGCCGAGCGCCACCAGGATCTGCCCCAGCGTGCATTCGTGGGTCGCCGAGGTCAGGATGATGCTGTAGAGGTTCGCTTGCGCCGAGTCGGCGCCCGCCGTCGCGGTGAGCGTCGCGATCCCGGCTGTGGCGCCGCTATTTTGAGCCGGAGCCGCCCCCAGCGTGTTCGAGGCCGTAATAGCCTGGATGGTGACGGGGAGCTTCGCGCCCGCCGCGAGCATCATCGGCAACGTTGGTGCGGCGTTGATCTGGAAATCCGCCTTGCCCGCTCCTCCGAGCGCCAGCGCCGTGATCATCAGAGGTCCCGCGCTGGTGTTGTGAACCTGAACTATCTCGGTCAGCGCGGGCGTGTTGGTGTCTCGAACGCCCGTCTGGATCACCCCGTTTGGCCACGTGGTCTCGATCGTCAGGGCGCCCGCCGGAGTGGTTCCGCCCGTCCCGGTAGTCCCGGTGGACCCGCCGCCGCTGTGGCCACCCGCCGGTGTGCCGCCTGAGCCGACGCTGCCCGCCACGCCAGTATTCCCGGCGCCGCCCGCGCCCCCGGTCGGGACTCCTCCGGTTCCCGGGGCCGTCCCGCCCGTAGCGGTCTCGCCCCCGGTGCCCGGACTGCTGCTCCCACCGGAGCCGGTCGCGCCGCCGCTCTGGGTGGCTCCGCCACTGCTCGCTGGGGTTCCGCCCGAGCCGGTAGCGCCGCCCGAGGCTGTCTTGCCTCCCGTGCTGGTTCCACCTCCCGTTCCGGGCCCGGTGGCTCCGCCCGTGCCGCCGGTCGAGGAGGCGGATGAACACGCCACGAACGAAGCGGCGCCCGTCAGGAGGCAGGAAGCGAGGAACGCGCACTTGGTGAGGGAGAACCGAACCGGCATGGGGAAACCTCCGTCGGATATAACGTTCGGAATTGGGGACCGGGAAACAGGATATACCGAAGCAGTCCTTTTACTACGCTGGGCGCGCCCGGTCCTCGAGAAGGTCCTAACGCCCTCGACGCAAGCACCGGTCACGGGGCGGGCCGTCATGGTGACCGAGCGCACCGTGCGCCGTAGAATGAATTGCGGCTGGCGGGAACGTCGCCGTCGCGCGCCGCGGAGAACAGGTTCCGCGCGTCGGCGGCGAAGGAGCCGCCGCGCACCACGCGGTAGGAGACGTCCGTCAAGTAGACACAATCCGTGCACGGCTCGACGTAGTTTCCGTACCAATCCAGGTTCCATTCGCCCAGGTTTCCGGCGAGGTCCAGCTGGCCCCATCGTCCCGCGCCCAGGATGGCCGTCCCGACTGGGGCCAGGTTGACGGTTCCCGCGCAGCCTGACGATCCCGGAGGGTACTGGCACCCCGTGATCGCATAGAGGCTGGCCGTTCCTGGCGCGACGGAGCCCCAGGGATACTCCCGCTCCTCGTTACCCCCCGCTGCCGCGAGCTCCCACTCCGCCTCGCTGGGCAAGAACCCGCCGTCCCAGATACAGAACGCATAGGCGTCGTACCAGCTGATGCAGTTGATGGGCAATGATTCGTGCGATGCCGGCACGTCCGTCCAGGTGTGGAAGACTGGCTCGCAAGCGAGGATGCTCTGCCAGTCGGCAACGGTCGAGCGCAGGTTCAGGGTGTCCCCGACCTGCCAGCCCGGTTCATGAGCGGCGCCGCTCGAATCCACCAACCCCTCGCCGCCGTTGAGGTGGGCATGTATGCCGGACCCAGGCGCGGGGACCCATCCGGCGGCGGTCGCCTCAACGAAGCGCCTGAACCGGCCCACCGTGATCAGGTACTTGTCCAGTCGGTACGGGCTGACGGTCGCGACATCCGCCTCCGCAGTCGGGCCCGTCCCGTCGTTCATGTAGGACCGGTGATAGGTGCCCCCTGGAACGGACAGGCTCGCACAGCAACTCTCTCCCCCATTCGGTCCGCAGTCGGTCGTCCCAGGGGCGACGACGGCGCAGCTCGGGGGAGGGGGTGCCGCGGCATCGTCGCACGCGACACCTGGGCAGACCTCGGAGCTATCGCCGGGCACCGGGTCCGTGGCCGCTGCGTCGTGGCCATCTGCACCGCCAACATCGGAGGCGTCCGGGCGAGAGCCTGACGAGGCCCCGCAGGCGAAGAGCCAGAGGCTCGCCACGACGATCGCCCCCGGCCACCCGAGGTCCAATGCCCGAGGCCCGAGGCCGCTTGAATCGGTTGGGCGGCGCCAGCAAGATCGCTGTGTCGGTCTATGTGTGATCACCTCCGACAGCCTCCGCAGGCATGTCGTCCCGTCCGGATCGACTCGCGCAAACGTTGAAAGGCATCCACTCGGTCTCCTGCGCTATTCATAATGCGGACAGTTGCACAATCAAACGTCTGCGTGCCGGAAATTGTCCCCTGACGAGGCCGACCGGTGGGTCGGTGCAACCGACCGTTCTCCCCCCTGCTCCCTGAGGTCGATATGATGAAGCGAGATCTCCGATATTCGCGTCGCCGCTTTCTCAAGTCCGTCGGCGCAGGCGCGGCGTTGTTGCCGCTGTTGCAGTCGGACCGCAGCGATGCGGCCTGCCTCGTCACCGGCATCAAGCGAATGTATATCGTGGCCTGGACGAACGGGATGTTGAGCAGCATCAACCAGTGGGCCACCGCCGGGGCAGATCCGAGCTCGTGGACCCTGGGGACGATGGGCTTCCAGGATTCGCTGAAGCCGTACATGAGCGACCTCCTCTTGCTCAATGGCGTCGACTACAAATTCATCAAGGACATGCCCGGTTCGGGCGAGCGCACGGGTCACGCGGTGTTCCCCGGCATGCTCACGGGCGCCTATTATCAGACCCTCTCCTCGGGAACCAGCTCCGACCTCGCGGGCGGCCCTTCGGTTGATCAGTACATCGGATCCAACCTGGTGAACGGCGGCTACAAGGGCATTGCCAGCATCAACCAGGCGGCGTACGTCGTCAGCACCGGTCACCTCTCCTGGAAGGCCTCGGGCCAGGTGGTGCTTCCGAACCCCGATCCCGCCAGCGTGTTCAACCTCTACTTCAAGGGAGCGATGCCGGCTCCGAACCCAATGCCGACGGCGGACGCAGGGGCGCCGCCTCCCGTCGACAACACGAACGCGATCAAGAAGAGCATCCTGGACTCCGTCGTCAACGACCTGAATCGGTTCTCGAGCATCGTCGGTACCGCGGACAAGGCCAGCATCGATCAACACCTCACCGCCGTCAGAAACATCGAGACGCGCCTCGCGAACATGCAGATGGCAGGGGGCGGTTCGGACGCGGGTGTCTCCACGTCGACGGGGAACGCGGCCTGCACCTTCCCGAGCGTGACCGCCGAGCCCACACCGGTCAACGCCACGGCTAACGTCCCAGCGATTGCGAAATTGCACATGGACATCGGGGTGGCCGCCTTCGCCGCGGATTTGACCCGCGTCGCGGTCTTGCAAATCGGCGATCAGGGCTCGGCGAACCTGATCTTGACGTGGCTTGGATTCAAATCGGGCGGGCCGCTTGCCTCGGACAACAACACCGGCGACACGAATGGGTTTCACGCCATCGCGCACGAGAACACCATGCGCAAGGTGACTTGCGATACCTGGTTCCAGAGCCAGCTGGCGTACCTGATCGGTCAGATGAAGGGCATCACGGACGCGAACAACAAATCGATGCTCGACAGCAGCGTCATCGTCGGCATGAACAGCATGCGCACGGGCACCCACGAGACGACAGGTGTACCGGTGGTGATGGCGGGGAGCTGCGGCGGCTACTTCAAGACGGGCCGAAGTCTCGCGCTCCCGGCCGGGACGCCGAACAACGGTTTGCTGGTGGCGCTCTGCAACGCCATGGGAACCCCGACGACGACCTTCGGTCAGGCGAGCTACGGCGGCGAGTTGGCCGTCCTGAGGGGTCCCTGAGATGTTCAAAGCGACGACAACGAGAGCGAACGGGAGAACACCGATGAAAGCACGTGACGTGTGGCGGTCATCCTTCGTGATCGCGAGTCTGCTTTCGGCAGGCACCTTCGCGTCCTGCACGGCCTCCACCAGCTCGGTGGGCGGCTCCGGCGGCAACGGCCAGACAGCCTCCGGTGGTTCTGGCGGCGGCTCGAGCAACAATGGCAGCGGCGGGTCATCGTCGAACGGGACCGGGAACGGGTCCGGGAAGGCGAGCGGGGGCTCCGGGGCGGGGGCGGGACCGGGCTCGGGCACCGGCGGTGGAACGAGCACGACCGGCTCGGGCGGAACGGGCGGAGGAACCACCGCGGGCACGGGGGGCGCGCCGGGAACGGGCGGTGCTGTCGCTGTTGTCCCGATCGACGGCAGCAACCCGCCCGCTGAGGGCGCCGGCACGATGGTCATGCGGCGTCTGACCTACCGCGAATACGACCACATGCTGAACGAGCTGTTCGGTGACCTCACGGCGCCCGCCGAGACGGGTGACTGGTCGCCTGATGCGCAGAACCCGCAGTACTTCGTGGTTCCCTCCAGCGTCGCCGACCTCCAGGTCGACCTGTATGGCGCGACCGCGGACACCGTCGTCGATACGGCCCTCAGCGCGGTGACCGCCGGCAAGACCGCCGGCAAGTTCGCGATTCCGTGCAAGACCGCGCCGACCACCACGGCGGCGGAGACCACCTGCGCGACCCAGTTCATCACCACGTTTGGTCTGCCGGTGTACCGGCGGCCCGTGTCGGCCGCCGAGCAGACCGACCTGCTCGCGGTCTTCAGCAAGGTCCGGGCGCTCGGCCTCAGCTTCAACGCCTCCCTGGGCGCGATCGCGAAGGCCATGATTCAATCGCCGAACTTCCTCTACCACTGGGAGATCGGTCCGACGAAGCCAGTGGTCGGCTCCGATGGTCTGGCGCCGCTGACCCAGTGGCAGATCGCTTCCCGGCTCGCTTCGGCGCTCTGGGAGACCATGCCGGACGATACGTTGTTGCAGGCGGCCCAGGCCGGGCAGTTGAACACCCCGGCGGCTGTGTCGACACAGGTCACGAGGATGCTGGCCGACGCGCGCGCGGCCAACGGCCTGTTCACGTTTCACGAGCAGTGGCTGTTCAACTTCGGAAGCCAGGGGCGCGATCTGACGAGCCCCCTCAACAGGGCCAACACGAAGTTCACCGCGGGTGCTGCGGGCGCCCTCCCGACGGAGTTCGCGCAGTTCATCGCGTCCGTCTACGGTTCCGGCGACGGAACGCTCCAGACGCTCTTCACGGCGCCTTACGCGTTCGTCAACGCGGACCTGGCCGCCATTTATGGAGTCACACCGCCGGCCAGCGGATTCGCGAAGGTCAACCTCGACCCGGCCCAGCGCGCGGGAATTCTCACCCAGACAGCCTTCCTGGCCACGATGGGCAACGACGCCGGCCGAGACAATCCGGTGTATCGCGGCATCACCATCTACTTGAAGGTGCTGTGCGGGCAGGTGATGGACCCGCCGCCGAACGTGCCGCCGGTCCAGTTCATCATGAATGGGACCACCCGGCAGTCGTACGACAAACACGGTTCCTCGGATTGCGCGAAGAGCTGCCACGGCCTGTTCGATCCCCCTGGATTCGCGTTCGAGAACTACGATGGTATCGGCGCATATCGAACGACGGAGGCTACCCTGCCGGTGGACTCGACGGGCACCTTCCAGACGCCGGGCAATACCACCATCACCTTCAAGAACGCGGTGGACCTGGTCACCCAGCTCGCGCAGAGCAAGGAGACACAGACCTGCGTCGATCGGCAGTGGACGCGCTATTTGCTCGGCCGTGGCGAGACCGCCGCGGAGTCCGGCTCGATGAGCTTGGCGTTCCAGAAGGCAGCAGCCACGAACGGGTTCTCGCTGCGCGACATGCTGGCGACGCTCCTGACGTCCAAGGCGTTCATGTACCGCCAGCCGTCGCCGGGCGAGGCGCTCTAGGGCTGGCATGACGGCCAGCCCCAAGTCGTAAGGTCGAATGGATTTGGCCTGGTTCTCCGGGTCGGCTGGTCGATCGCCCCTCGGTGGCAGCCCTGCCGGCACCCTGGGCTGGCTAGCTTTCGCGATGACGGCGCTTGGTGCGGCCGTCGGGTGTCGCGGGGGAGCCGCTCCGTCGGCGGCTCAGCCTCCTGTGCCGGCCGCGACAGCGGCGGCGCAGGGTGGCGGCGTCGGTACGGCGAGCGCCCCTGCTGCTCCGGCTCCCTCGGTCGCCGCCGCCGGGCCGGCGCGGACCTTCCCGCCGGCGGAGCCGTGGGCGCGGTGGCCGATGCCGAACTCCGCCCTGCCAGGGCTGCCGAACCCGCACAAGTACGACACGAACGTGCAGGGCGTGGCGCTCGATCGGGTGACAGGGTTGATGTGGGAGCGAAGTCCGCCCCAGAAGTTCTTGACGTTCGAGGACGCGCAACGGAAGTGCGACGACCTGACGCTGGCGGGGCACGACGACTGGCGGCTTCCGTCGCGCATCGAGCTCGTCTCGATCCTGGACCTGACGCACATCCAGCCCTCGATCGATTCCGCCATCTTCCCGAACACCCAGAACGATTGGTATTGGACCTCTTCGGTGGCGGCGGCCAATCCGGCGGCGGCCTGGTACGTCTACTTTTATTTCGGGTATCCCAAGACGGACGACAAGACAAACCAGTTCTCCGTCCGCTGCGTCCGCGGGACCCGTCCGGCGCCGGCGACCACGGCACACTACGAGATCAAGGCGGACGAGGTTCGTGACGTCGCGACCGGGCTCCTCTGGCAACGGAAGCCTCCCGCGAAGCCGTTGCAATTCGAAGCCGCCGGCGCCTACTGCGGGAGCCTCAAGCTGGGCGGGAAGAAGGGCTGGCGCATCCCGACGTTGCCCGAGTTGCTGACGCTCATCGATGAGCGTGCGCTGACGTCGCCGATGGTGGATCGAGCGGCGTTCCCGGAGACTCCAGGCGAGCCGTTTTGGTCCTCGTCCAAATTTGGCAACGGTCCCGACCGCGCCTGGTATGTCCGATTCGACCAGGGGACGGGCCTTTACGGACGTATCATCGAGCCGTTCCTCGTACGCTGTGTTCGATAGGGAGCTCTCATGGTTCTGCGCACGCTGACAATCGCGACGGTGGCCTTGCTGGCGGCGCTGGCGCCACGGGCGGCGCTGGCGCGGAAGAACGGAATCGTGGCGTTCAGCTGCGATGGGTGCCACACGGGCGGAAAACCCGCCACGGTCGGATTGACCGCCAGCCCGGACAACCCATCGCTCGGGCAGATGGTCACCTTGACCATCACGGTGTCGCAGACCAACGGGCCGGTGGCTGGCTTCTATATCTCCACCATGCCTCAGGTCGGGACCTTCAAGACCATCACGCCTGGAACCCAGGTCACCGGCACCGGCAGCGGCGTCACGCACAGCGCGCCCATCAATGGAGGCTCGGGGGGCGTCACGACCATTCAAGTCGGTTGGTCGTCGAGCACGCCTGTCGGCGCGAATTTCATCCTGTACGCGCTTTCGGCGAACAATGACGGGACCTCGAAGGGCGACGCCGGAGGGTCGGCGGTCCTCTCGCTGACCTCGGGCTGCAGCGGGACCTCTTACTACCTCGACCAGGACGCCGACGGATACGGAACGTCCGACCCGGGCTATCAGGTCATAAAGGATTGCTCCATGCCTGTGGGTTACGCGCCCATCAATGGTGATTGCGACGACTTCACGGCGACCGTTCACCCCGGCGCGCCCGAGATCTGCGACGGCAAGGACAACAACTGCGACGGTAAGATCGACGAGAACCTCGGCAGCCAGATGTTTTGCCAGGACAAGGACGGCGACGGCCACGGTGTCCCCGGAGCAATGATGGTCATGGGGTGCACGCCGGGAAGCGGATACGGCGATTGCGGGGGGGATTGCAACGACAACGATCCCACCATTCACCCGGGGGCGATGGAGATTTGCGACGGCAAGGACAACAACTGCGATGGGCGCGTGGACGAGGGCGCGAAGGTCACGTGCGGCGTCGGCTGGTGTCGCCGCAACGCCGTGGGTTGCACGGCCCAGTGCACGCCGGGCGCTCCGAACGTCGAGACCTGCAACCTGTTCGACGATGACTGTGACGGCGTGGTCGACAACGGCACCGACCTCGAGCTCTGCGGCGCCGCCGGCCTGAAGTGCGTCGAGGGCGTGTGCGTCGACTCGAGCACCGTGGTCAGCAGCGGAGGCGTGTCGGGCACGGGCAGCGGCGGCACCTCGGGCGCGGGCAGCGGGGGCGCCGCCGGTCCCGGCAGCGGCGGCGTGATGGGCAGGGCCACCGGTGGCACCAGCGCCACGGGGAGCGGGGGCGCCGCGCACCCTGCCACCGGAGGCGCCACGAATCCAGGTGTCGGCTCGGGCGGGACGTCGGATGGGGCGGGCGGCTCGGCCGTGAAGCCCCCTGGGGCGCAAGGTGGATGCGACGTGGCGGCGGCCTCGTCGGCGGCCTCGTCGGCACGATCGGCTGCCGATCGCCTGGGCCTGGCGCTCGGTCTTGCGGGGTTGCTCCTCGCCAGGCGCAGGACCTGTCTCCGCGCGCGCCGCGGCACGCCGACCTCGTAAGGCCCAGGGGAAAGCGTCCGGGCCGACCCTTCAGGCCCCCGACGTCTCGACAAAGTCCAGGACAGCAACGAGCGGAATGGCCACCGTGTCGGTGTCGAGCTCGAGCGCTTCGGTCAGCTCCATGAAGGCCTTCTCGATGACATGGGTCTCGAGGACGAGCGGGAGATCCTCCCGCGTGGGGAGAAAGCCGGCACCGCCGGTCGCGTCCAGATACGCGCGCAGAAATGCGCTCGAGACGAAGCGATGCCACGCCTCCGCCCAGGGTGACACCAGCTCGCGATCGACCTCCCGGACGACGGTCCCGTCGAGGAGCGTCGTGATCGCGGCGTAGTGGAAAGATCGGACCATGCCCGCGACGTCGCGAAGGGCGGAGTGTTTGCGCCGCCTCTCCGCCAGCAGCTCGCCGGGGGGGCCCTCGAAGTCGATGATGACGAAGTCCTTCCCGGTGTTGAGGAGCTGATCGAGGTGGAAGTCGCCGTGGATCCGAATGCGCAGCCCCGTGAGACCTTGCCTGAGCAGCGGCTCCAGGGCCTTCAGCGCACGTTCGGGCTGCAACGCCAGCGCCCGCGCCCGGTCGAGCAGGCTTGGTGGAACCCGCGCGAGGCGATCGCGCAGCAAGCGAAGCGCCTTCCCCACCAAGTTGCGCATCGTTTGATACTTGGAACGACGATCAGCCGATGTGTACGGCTCCGGGCGAAAGGATGGGTCTCGTTCGTCTGACGCCAAGACGAGGTGGAGATCCGCGGTGCGCCGGCCGAGCAACGCCGCCGTCTCGAGGTACGCGCCGATCATCTCGGCGACCGCCGGCGGCACCTCGCTCAGGGCCACGTCGGGGAGGCGGCGCGGGATCCCCACGGGCGGCGGTGTCTCGCGGGTGCGGGTGAGGACCCTCTCGAAGCTGCGCCGCAGGCTCTCGCGGGCGTGGGTCCAGGCCGTCCCCACGTTCGGTACGAGCGCCTGCAGCACCGCCAGCGTCGAGGGCTCTCCTCGGCCTTGGCGGAGCTCGAGGGCGCCAACCACTTGCGCGGTCAGCGTCGGCGCGTGGGCGTTCAGAAAGCGCGGCAGCTCGAGCTCGGGGCTCGTGCCGATCTCGACCCGGCGGAAGATCTTGAGGAGATAGCGGTCGCCGAATCTGACCGCCGCGGCAGAATGATGAGCGCCGATGTTGACCGGCTCCGTCTCGGGCGGCTCGATCGGCGCGAACGGGGTGGCTTCGACCACTCCGTTCGCCGACCTCGAAACCTGGTGCTGGGCGAAGGCGTCGAGCAGACGGCGGGCGGCAGGGCCGTCCTCGCTCGCATCGACGAGCTGGACCTCTCCCGGACCGATGCGGACGGTGGCGAGGGTCGCCGCGGCCGAGACGGGACGGGCATCGGTCACGACCGCGAGCGGGATCATGAGCCGTTCGGGCTCGCCGCCCGGATCCTCGGTCCGCAAGATCAGGAGGTGAATCCCCGATATTTCCAGGACGGTCTCGATGCGGACACCGGACAGCCCGCCAGGCCTCTGCGCACACCCTGGCCGCGTGGATAGAAACGCGGGTAGGACCTCTTCGAGCGCACCGCGATCCTGTCCGCGAAACAGGCTCTCGAGGCTGGCCGCGTCGACGACGGGGGTGCGATGGCTGGGGGCGGCCTCGCCTGCTCGATCCACGGCCGCCGCCTCGAGAGAAAACCAGTAGAAGGCGTGGCCCCCCAGGGTGAGCAGATAGGGGAGCTCGCCGATGACCGGGAACTCCGTGAGCCCCATCAGCTCGAGGGGGGCGATACCCTTCCACTTCAACAGGTCGAGCTCGACGAACTGAACGAACCGGGACAGGTTGGCGACCACCAGGACGACCTCGTCGCCGAGTTGGCGAACGAACGCGAGGACGCGGTGATTCGAAGGCGTCAAGAACTCGATCGAGCCGCGGCCGAAAGCGCGATACTGCCGGCGCAACGCCAGCAGCCGCTTCGTCCACCACAGCAAGGAATTCGGGTTGTTCTGTTGGGCCTCCACGTTGACGGACTCGTAGTGATACTCGGGGTCGATCGTGACCGGCAAGATGAGGCGTTGGGGATTCGCGCGCGAGAAGCCGGCGTTGCGATCTGCGCTCCACTGCATGGGGGTCCGGACGCCGTCGCGGTCACCGAGGAAGACGTTGTCGCCCATCCCGATCTCGTCGCCATAGTAGAGGACAGGGGTGCCGGGCAGCGAGAACAGCAGACCGTCGAGGATCTCGATCTTGCGGCGATCGTTCCCGACGAGCGGGGCGAGCCGCCGCCTGATCCCGAGGTTGATGCGCATCTCCGCGTCGTTCGCGTAGGCGCGGTACATGTAGTCTCGTTCCTCGTCGGTGACCGTCTCGAGCGTCAGCTCGTCGTGGTTGCGCAAGAACAGCGCCCACTGGCAGTTCGTCGGGATCTGCGGCGTCTGCGCCAGGATGTCGATGATCGGGAAGCGGTCCTCCATGTGCAGGGACATGAACATCCGCGGCATGATCGGAAAATGGAAGTTCATCTGGCACTCGTCGCCCGCCCCGAAATAGGCGGCGGCATCCTCGGGCCACTGATTGGCCTCGGCGAGCAACATGCGATCCTGAAACTTGGCGTCGATGCGCGCGCGCAGGGCTCTGAGAAAGGCGTGGGTCGCCGGTAGGTTCTCGCAGCTCGTTCCCTCGGCTTCGTAGAGGTAGGGAACGGCGTCGAGTCGTAGCCCGTCGACCCCCTTCGCGAGCCAGAAGTCGACCGCCGAGAACAGCGCCTCGTGCACCGCCGGGTTCTCGAAGTTCAGATCGGGTTGGTGCGCGTAGAACCGGTGCCAGTAGTAGGCGCGAGCCGCGGCATCCCAGGACCAGTTCGACGGCTCGAAGTCCTTGAAGATGATGCGAGCGTCACGATAGCGATCGGGGTCATCGGTCCACACGTAGAACTCGCGTTCGGGGGAGCCGGCCGGCGCCTCGCGCGCACGCCTGAACCAGGGGTGCCGATCGGAGGTGTGGTTGAGCACGAGCTCTGTGATGACGCGAATTCGCCGGCGATGCGCCTCGCTCAGGAACGCCTCGAAGTCGGCGAGCGTTCCGCAGTCGGGATGGACATCCAGATAGTCGGCGATGTCATAGCCGTCGTCGCGCAACGGCGACGGGTAAAACGGCAGCAGCCACACCGCGGTCACGCCGAGATCCTGAAGGTAGTCGAGCTTCGCCGTGGCCCCCCGGAAGTCACCGATGCCGTCGCCGTTGCTATCCAGAAACGAGCGCACCCGAAGCTCGTAGATGACCGCGTCCCGGTACCACGACGGGTTGTTCGCGAGGCGCTCCTCACGCCACGGCGGCCGGGTCCGCAAACGCTTCATCCGTCGCCCCGGCCGCGCGTCGGCTCGCGTCCCATGTCACACACCCCGCAAACCTAACCACGATCGCTGGCGGGGGAAGGTCCCCCAGGGCGCCTTTCAGCGCCCGAAGAGCCGCGGGGCCCACTCCACCGCGAGATAGAGCGGCGCGAACATCAGGAGCGCTCCCGTGGCGATGGCCACGGCGAACACCGACCCGCGGTAGAGCAGGTACGAGGTGTGATACCCCATGGCTCGCCAGGCGTTGACGTGCGTGCGGAACAGGATGTCGTCGAGCGCGGTGCCGCGCGAGGCGTGGAGGAACAGCACCACGAACCCCGCGATCGGGTACAGGTGGACGATCTCCGGCCAGCCGAAGACCAGGATGAAGTTGCCGAAGATCAGCGCCAGGGCCAGCGACGTGAGCCGGCTGAAGACCCCGAGCAGCAACAACAGCCCGAAGGTCATCTCGCCGAGCGCCGTGGTGAATGACCATGACTCGCGGGTCAGCCACGGGAAGACGCTCTGCGGGCCCGTGACGAGGTGGGGGTAGTTGTCGCCGACGCCGATGAACAGCTCAGCGTCGTAGATCTTGTTGACCAGACCGAGCAGGAAGAACCCCACCCCCAGCCCCAGACGAATCCCGACCATCTGCCGCTCGTTGAGGGCGATCCCTCGACGAGAGAACAGGTAGAAGAAGGCGCTGGCCAACACGGGGATGGCATCCACCGCCGCGAGGCCGTAGCCCGCGCAGAGTCCCGTGAAGATCGCCACGAAGGCCACCCCCAGGGCCACCGGGAAGAGGCCGGACAGGATCCACAGCGCGACCACCACCTCCGCAATGCGCAGCGGAAGGGCCACCGCGCCCTCGACGGGGAAGCTCGGCATGACCAACCAGCCCTTGGCCGCCCCCAGCAACAACACCAACCCGGGCAGGCGCGCGAACACGAACACCGCGATGCGCTCTGCGCTGCCCAGCCAGGCCCCGGCGACGTATCCGTCCAGCAGGAAGCGTATCACCGAGGCAAGCGGTCGCCGGGCCGGCCTTGGCTTCTCCGTTTCGACCTTGCGCTCGACGGACGTCGGCGTCAGGCGGTCGAGCAGCACCACCCCACCCAGGTACCAGAGACCGACGATGACGGCGACCGCTGCGGCCGCCAGCAGCGACAGGCGCAGCACCTCGCCGCTCATGGATTGGAAGTAGCCGCGGTTGAAGGGCTTGAAGTCGTGCTTCACCCAGCGTTCGTGGGCGAGCGCCTGCGCGGGCGCCAGCAGCCCACCCGCCACGAGGACGACGAGGCCCCTCGTCCTCGACGAGGGCGCACTACGACGCGGGGTCTTGCGCGGGCGCATCCGCGACCTCTCCTTCGATGTGTTTGACGTCGTCGGTCGTGAGCCTGAAGACCCGGAGCGCATCGGCCAAGAAGTCCATCTCTCGCTGGTGAAGCGTGCCGTCGATCCGCGCCAGCGTGTAGAGAGCGCGATAGAACTCCCGACGCGCCTCGAGCGGCACATAGCGCTTCAGGAACATGTCATCGATGACCAGTCGGCGACGTAGCTCCTGCTCGATGCGCGCGTCAGCCTCGCCTCCGGAGGTCATGCCCGTCATCTCCTCCAGCAGATCGTGGAGGAACCGCCGCTCCGCGGAGGCGACGGCGCCGTCGCAAGCGGCCAGGTGCACGAGCCAGTTGAACAGCATGTCATTCCGGATCGACGAGAACGTGTCGATGGCGAGCAGGCTCATCCGGCGCAGGTGAGTCTTGGGGCGGCGGCCGCGGGGGACATCCAGTCCGAGCGATCGTCGCAGCAGCACCGTGCCACCCGCAGACCGGACTTCGAAGTCGACCGTCCACACCACCAGCATTCGCCGCGAGCCCTCCGCGGTCGAACGTGGGCTGTTCTCGCCCACCAGTCCTGTCTTCAGCGCGTAGTCTGGCAACGTCAACGACACCGCGTAGTCGTTCGCGCCGTTCGTCGCCGCGGGCATGGCCAGGCTGCTGGCGTAAAGCTCGTGGCTGCGGTGGTCGAACATGGTGCAGGTCAGGCGGGCGATCACTGTGATGGACCGGGATGACCGGGGCACCACGTGCGCCCGCGCCTCGATCGACTGTCCCGGCCGCGCCGTCTTCACGCTGAGGGAAAAATTCGCCGCCTCGAGGGTCGTCAACCGTCGCGCGAGCCTGAGCGCTGCCTGAAGGCTACCCCACACGAGCGTGAGGGGGATCAGGCAAAGCGCCAGGCCGAAGAGATAGACCGCCAAGGTACAAAGATGTCGCCGGACCGGCGCTCGAAGTCAAGCGAACGGGCCCGCCAGCCCTCGAGCTTGCCCGGTTCAGCGCCAGGCGTTCGACCGTCTCGTCAGCGCTTGGCGCCGGCGGCGATCCAGGATTTCAGCGTGGCGATCTGCGCGGCGGTCAGCGGCACAGCGGGCAGGACCTCGAACTTCGCTGGCATGTGCGCGCCCTCGCATGGGGTGGCGGCGGTGACCTTCTGGATGATGTAGCTCGCGTTCGGATCGCCCGCCACTACACGCGTGCCGCCGCACGCCTCATCCGCGGGATGTCCCACCAGCGCGTCATAGGCATCGTTCATCGTCAGCGACAGCTGAGGGTACGAGGGAAGGCCCAACTTCGTGGCGTCGTGACAATTCACGCACCGATCTTGAAAGATGGCGAGCACGTCGGCGAACGACGCGCCCGACCCGCTGCCGCCCCCGCCGCCGCTGTTGCCCCCAGAGCCCTTCATGCCGGCCGAGCCCGCCGCGCCACCCGAGCCTTGCGCGCCGCCTGAGCCGCGTCGCCCGCCAGCACCCCTGCCGCCGGTGGAGGTGGACGTGCCGCCCGAACCATTGCTGCCCCCTGAGCCTTGCGCGCCCCCCGTGCCGCGGTCACCGCCCGACCCGGGCGCGCCGCCGGAGCTCGTGGCTCCCCCCGAACCGAGCGCACCACCGGAGCTCGTGGTTCCTCCCGAGCCTTGGTTGCCGCCCGAGGCCGTGACGCCTCCCGACCCGCTGTTTCCCCCGCTGCCCTTGACGCCGCCTGAGCCAAGCGTGCCGCCCGTGCCCACTCGCCCACCGGTTCCGCTGCCACCGCCCGAGCCACCGGCGTCGAATCCGTTGCTGTCGGCGGACCCTGAAGAGCAGGCCAACAGGCCCAGCGAAAGCCCGACCGCGAGGAGGTTCGAGGAGCAACGAAGACCTGAATTCATGGGAAGCCGACGCAAGTGATCGCGATGGAGATTCATCGAGGCTGCGTGAAGGCAAATGTCGGACCAGGCACGCGCGCGCGGCCTTCATGCGGATTCGCACTCTGATTTTCGTGGGGGCCGCCGGAGGGACGGGTCGGGGCGCCTCGAATTTTCGAGGGGGCAACGGCGGGCAGCGGGCACCGGCGAGCGCCCACGGCACCGCGCGAGGAGCCCGTCAGGGCGCCGCCGGGACGTGGGCTCGGCCGAGCAGCCGCTCCAACGCCAGCTCCAGTGCGTCCCCGAATGCGTGCCGCGAGAAACGCGCGGCGCGCTTCCTTCCCGCCAGCCCCAAACGCGCGCAAAGCGCGGGGCAGTTGCCGAGCGAGGCGAGCGCCTCGGCGAAGGCGTCCGCGGTGGGCTCGCGCAAGAATCCCGTTTCGCCGTCGACGACGGTTTCCAGCGGGCCGGCATTGGCGACCGCGACGACCGGTCGTCCGGCGGCCATCGCCTCGACAGGGACAATCCCGAAGTGCTCGTCGGGCGTGGGGTGAACCACGCAGAGGCAACGCTCGAGCAGCGCCATGCGCTCCATCTCCGACGGGGATGGGTGCAGGGCCACCTTGTCCTCGAGCGCCAGCCGTCGCACCAGCGCTGCGATGGCTTCCGCGGTCTCGCGGTCTTCGCGCCGGCTCACGTCGAGTCCGCCCGCCAGCACCAAGGAGCTGCGCGCGAAGACCTCGGGCGCCGTGTGGCGCAGCCGCGCGAAGGCGTTGACGGCCAGCGCTTGATTCTTTCGAGGATCGAACCGGCCCACGACCAGGAAGATTGATTCATCGCCCCGCAGCGCGGGAACGGCGGCGTATGAGTTGGTCGGAACCCCGGGGTAGATCACCTCCGTCACGTCGACACCGAACGCGGCGACGGCGCCCGCGGTGAAGCGGCTGTTCGCGAGCACGAGGTCCGCGGCCCGCATCGCAGGCCCCTCCAGGCGATCGAAGGGCAGTCGGTAGTAGCGGTACCAACCACGCCGCCGGGGCGCCAGCAGCTGGTCGGGGTAGTGGCAGTAGTAGACGAGCTTTGCGCGCGTGCCCCGGCGGGCGCGCAACCATCGCAGAAGGGGAATCGCGTACGGCGCGATGTCCGACACGATCACGTCGAAGGGATGGCCGTTCGCCACCATCGCGCAGGCCGTCCAGCACATGCGCACGATCGCGCAAGGGGCCTGCAAGCGGCCTCCCAGCGTGGCGGGGATGAAGCCGCCCTTCACCCGAACGTTCAGGCGGCCGTCGGTCGTTTCAGGAAAAGCCCGCCCCGGATCGTGCTCCGCCGTGAAGATGGTCACGTCGTGGCCGCGGGCCTGAAGCTCGAGCGCTGCATCCACCACCAGCCGCTCGGCGCCACCGATTCCGAGGACCGGGTGCAGGAAGGCGATCCGGAGGCGGCGCCGCTCCGTGAGTTGGTCGTTCGAGGCGCGGCCGCTTCGTGCCTTCGTGGGGAGCATCTCGCCGCGATCAGGGCTGGGGCGTGGGGGGGTCGAGCTTGACCGCTCGCTCGCCGGAGCTGGTGCGCGCGCGCTTGCGCTTGCGCTTCGACGGCGGGCGGCGCAGGCGCTCTCGGATCGCGTTCACGATGAGCGCTGCGCCCAGCCAGGCCGTCAACACCGCGAATGGCGTCGAGACGATCCGGGGCCAGAGCACCGTGATCGCGGTCAAGGCAAGCAGGGCGCCCCCGAACGCCGCCATCAAGCTGCTCTGAGCGAATCCCAGCGCGCGCCGTCGCGCGACGACATTTCCAACCGCGTGCGCGAAACGAACGGCACCGATGGCTCGTCCCGAGGCGCCACGTGGCCCTTTCTTCTCGGGCTCGCCGCGGGAGCCGGACTTTCGGTCGGGGACGACGCGACGGTTGGGGTTGATGACGATCTCGGTCGTGTTGTCGAGATCGGCGAGGTACATCGCCTCCATCTCGCGAGCGATGCCCTCATGCTCCAGGGCCACGTCGATCTCGTAGTTCGAGACGAAGCTGGCGATGTTCAGGTTCGACGAGCCCACGCGCGCCCACCTTCCATCGGCGACCGCGGTCTTCGCGTGCAACATCGAGCCGTTCCATTCGAAGACCCGCACGCCCGCCTCGAGAAGAGGACGGTAGCCTGCGCGCGAGAACGCCGCGACGAGGGGAAGATCGCTCGCGCTCGGAACCAGCAGCCTGACGTCGACGCTGTCGAGGGCCGCGGCGCACAAGGCCTGAACATAGGGTGCGAAGCCCACGAAGTAGGCGTCCGTCAGCCAGAGCGTTCGGCGGGCGGCGCTGGCGATGAGCTGGTCCAGGCGAAACAGCCCGGCTTTCTTGGGCGCGCCGGCCACCACGCGGACAGGTACGTCTCCGATCATCTGCAGCGACGCCGGATCGGACAGCTCCCCGTCGGGGAGCGGCGGGCCTGTCATGGCCCACACCTCGGCGAAGGCCCGCTCGACGTACGCGACCGCCGGACCGCGGATCTCGACGCCCGTGTCGCGCCAGGGTGGGGTCCCGCGCCCGGGATCGCCGAGCCAACGCTGGCTGGCGCACAGGCCGGTGACGAACGCGACCTCGCCGTCGATCGCGATGGTCTTGCGGTGATCGCGGGTCAGCCAGCCTAGGGGACTGTCCAGGCGGGGCGGGTTGAAGCCCCGGACGTCCACGCCAGCCTGCCGCAGACCACGCCAGTAACTCCGCGAGCCCCAGGCCCAGGACCCCAACCAGTCATGTACCAGCCGTACGGTGACGCCCGCCCGCGCTCGCTCCGACAGCGCCGCCGCCAGCTCGCGCCCAACGTCGTCGTTTTCGATGATGTAGTTCTCGAAGTAGACGCTCCGCTTGGCCGCCCGAATGGCGCCGAACCAGGCGGGGAAGTTGGCGGAGGCGTCCTTCAGCAAGCGGATCGCGTTTCCCCTCACGAGCGGCGCGCCCGAAGCGCGGTTGAAGGCTTGCTCGACCAGCTCGGAGGTCGCCAACTCCGCGGGGGCAATGGGCGGCCTATCGCGAGCCGGGGGTTTTGTTCTTGCCTGGGGCATGGCGGTACCCGCGAATCCTACCGTGCTGCGGGGCCAACCGCCGGCAAGTCTCGCCGGAAGGGGCCGTTGCAACGGTTCACCATCGCAAAAGCAACCCGGTAGCGGGCTGGATCCGGCTTGTGCCACCTCGCGTTAGGGACGTTTCCGGGCTTTGCTGCTGTGAATGTATTGAAAGATAGGTGATAATGCGCTTCGGCCCACTTCCAGATTCGAGCCGTATGAAGCGCCCCCCCGAGACACTTCGGGTGCCGAGGTCGAGTCGCCCAACCGACCGACGGGCATCCGTTTTCGCCGCCTTGGCGGTCGTGGCCAACCTCCGCGTGGCCTCGGCGCGGGCCGGGGCGGCGGATGAAGCCCCACCTCCAAAGTCATTTCACGGACCCGAGATTGCCGAGGGCGCTTCGCCCAGCGCGCCGCTGGTCACGGCCGCCGCCGTGCGAGCGTTGTCGCCGGAACATGCTCAACAGGCCCTCACGGTCAGGATTCGGGGCGTCATCACCTGCGCCGGGAGCCTGATATTTTTCCAGGACGCGACCGCGGGTATCTTCATTGACGCGCCCGTCAGCACGAAGGGGCGATACCAGGTGGGGCAATACGGCGTGCTCGAGGGTTACACCGCGCCGGGCTTGTTCGCCCCGCAGATCGTGCCCAGGCGGTTCAACCCCATCGGAACCACGGCGCTGCCAGAGGCACGCCCGAGCAAGTTCGACGAGCTGTCGACCGGAAAGCTCGATAGCCAGCGTGTCGAGGTGGAGGGCATCATCCGCTCGGTGATGCCTGACGAGCGCGCCGATCTGCGACGGACGGTGACCTTGAAGATGGCGTCCGACGACGGTGTGTTTCCGGTCTATGTCTCGGATCTCCCTCCGGACAAGCTGCGGGCCGTGGTCGACGCCTCGGTCAAGGCGCGGGGCGTGGTCGGGGGCGTCTTCAACGAACGCCGACAAATGATCGGCATCAAGCTCTACGTCGGGCGCGCCGACGACTTGGTCATCGAGGAGAAGGGCCCGGGCGAGCCCTTCTCGGTCCGCACCACGCCCGTCGAGAGCCTGCTGCGCTTCGAGCCGGAGGGCGCGAGCCGCCATCGGGTGAAGGTGCGCGGCACCGTCACCTTCTATCAGCCCGGCGGCGCCATGTTCGTCGAGGACGGCACGGGCGGCGTGGCGATCCGGACCCGGCAGGCCGAGCCGTTGTCCGTGGGGGATCGGGTGGAGGTGCTGGGCTTTCCCGAGATGGGGCCGTGGACGCCGTTCCTGGGCGACGCTGTGTTTCGACGGAGCGGTCCGGCGGCGCAGCCCCTGATCCCGATCTCCGTGACCGCGGATCAGGAGCTGAGCGCCGGCGCGCACGATTCACGGCTGGTCAGCGTCGAGGCCGAACTGGTGGACGTGGTGCGCGACGCCGGCCGCGTCCTGCTGGTGGCGAAGGCCAAGAACGTCCTTTTCGACGCGGAGGTCCCGCAAGCGGGGGAGGTGCCCGCTTCGGCGCTGGCTGACCTTGCCAACGGCAGCCGGGCGCGGCTGACAGGGATCAGCGTGGTGCGCCTGGGACAAGATCGCGACCACCCTACAGAGTTCCGCTTGCTGTTGCGAAACCTGGACGACATCGCCGTGCTTCAGAAGCCTCCTTGGTGGACGTTGCGGAGACTGGTGTGGATATTGGCGGCGCTGGTGGCGATCACGGCCGTGGCGCTGGCCTGGGGGGTCGTGCTCCGGCGACGGGTGCGCGCGCAGACGGGGATCATCCAGGTGCGCATGGAGAGCGAGGCGATGCTCGCCGCGCGCTACCGCGATCTGTTCGAGAACGCCAACGACGTGATCTACACGCACGACATGGCGGGCCGGCTGTTGACGATCAACCGGGCCGGTGAGGCGATGACCGGGTATGCGCGCGACGAGCTCCTCAAGATGACGATCTTCGATCTCGCGTTGCCGGCGCGCCGCGAGTCCGTGTCGATGTGGCTGAACAAGCTGGCGGGAGGACAGGAGACCCGACCGACGTTCGAATCGGAGCTGCTGTCCAAGGCGGGACGGATCATTCCCTTCGAGGTGAGCATTCGTCCCATCATGGAGGGCGAACGGATCTCGGCGGTGGAGGGCATCGCGCGGGACATCACGGAGCGCAAGCGCGCGGAGACGGAGCTGGCCGCCGCCCACCAGCGCCTGGTGGAGACGTCGCGCCGGGCCGGCATGGCCGAGGTGGCGGCGGGCGTCCTGCACAACGTTGGCAACGTGTTGTCGAGCGTGACGGTGTCAGTCGCGCACCTGACCGAACGGTTCAGGGGGCAGGGCGGCGGCGACCCGTCGGTCGCCCGCGACCTGGAGTCACTCGGACAAAGCGTGGAGCACATCAAGGAGATCGTGGCCATGCAGCAGGGCTACGCGCGTCTGTCGGGGATCCAGGAGGAGGTCCCGGCGGAGACCCTGATCGAGGACGCGTTGCGCATCAACCGCGAGGCGCTGGAGCGCCACGGCATCACCGTCGTGCGGGAGTACTCGCCCTCGCCCCCGCTGGTGATCGAGAAGCACAAGGTGCTGCAGATCTTGGTGAACATTCTCGGCAACGCGAAGTACGCTTGCGACGGCAAGGTCCAGGACGGCCAGCCGGCGCGGATCGTGGTGCGCATCGATACGCCGAAGGGGGATCGGGCCGGTAACCGCGTCCGCATCGTCGTCGCCGACAACGGCAGCGGCATCTCGCACGAGAACCTGACGCGGATCTTCGACAACGGCTTCACCACGAGAAAGGACGGGCACGGCATCGGCCTTTACAGCGCCGCGCTGACGGCGCGCGAGCTCGGCGGGGCGCTGTTCGTTCACAGCGACGGGCTGGGCCGTGGCGCGCGGTTCACATTGGATCTGCCGGTGCGGCCACCGCCGCCGAAGGCCGGGGTGGAGGGCACCACCACCCTGCGAACGTGAGCGCGGGCCGGTCGGACGTCGTGGGCGGCGTTGGGCGCGGTCAGGCGGCGATATCGAGGCCGAGGAAGTTTCCGCAAGCCGGCTCGGCGCCGAACCCGGCGGACGGGAGGCCCATGACGTTTTGAATCGTGCAGCCCAGCCGCTGGTGGATCTGGGTGCCCACGTCGACCATGTAGCCAGTCTTCTTCAGCTTGCCGGCGGCGCCCCCGAGAAACACGATCGGGTACCCGTTCGTTCCGTGGGGACCGGTGGCGAGCTCGTTGCCCCAGACGACCAGCGAATTGTCGAGCGCGTTCGTCCCGTTCGCCTGCGGGAACGTCGCCAGCCGCTTGCCGAGATCGGTGACCAACTGCGAGTAGTACTTCGCCACGCCCGTGCACAGGTCGCCCGCCGTGCTCTGTCCCCCCTTGTCCGCGTGCGCCGCCTGATCGTGAAAGTCGGCCGGCATGTTGGGGAGGTTCAGCCACTGATAGTGGAAGTGGCCGCCCCCGCGGCCGAACTGGAAGGTCATCACGCCAACCAGGTTGCACGCGATGGCGTTGGCGATGAACTCCATGTAGAGGCGCATCAGGACGTCGGCGTTGGCTTCGTCGGCCTGAGCCTTCAGCGATACGCCCGTCATCGACGGTTTCACGCTGGCGCATGACGCTGGCGTCGCCGGCCCGCCCGAACCCATCGACGTGAACGCTCCGGAGAGGCGGTTTTCGAGATCCCGCACCGAGGTGAGGTGGGTGTCGACCTTCATGCGTTCGGTGGCCCCGAGCCGCCCCTGGAGCGCGGTCAGATCCAGGGCCACGGCGTCGAGGACGGATTTTCGCTGCGCCAGCCGAAGCGCGGCCGCCGCGTTCGCGCTGCCCGCCGTTCCCCCGGCGCCGGTGGTCGGCGTCGGCTGGATCGAGCCGAACAGCTTCGTGTAGAGCGCGTAGATGTCAGTCTCGCAAGGCACCTGGACCCCAGCGGTCGCACACGGCCAGGACGCGCGGCCGGCGTTGATGAGGCTGTGGTTCTCGGCGATGACGCCGCAGTGAATGGTCTTGAACGGGTTCGTGAACGGTATCTGCTTGGCCAGGATCTGGTCGACCGAGGGGCCGCCGCCCGCCGGCGCCCCCATCGAAATGTTGTCGACGCCGGAGTAGAGGCCATGCCAGCCCCAGTCGTGACCATTCCCCTGGGGCGAGCCTTTCTTGTTCAGGTTCACCCCCTTGATCAGCGTGACCTTCTGTCCGACGGAGGGCTCGGACAGCATGTTGAACAGAATCGGCGAGGTGTTGGCCAGGGTCGGCGAGGGCCACGTGGTCGCGGTGGGCCAGAAGCTCTCCTGATGCGTGCCGTTCGTTTGCATCAGCAAGACCAAGTTGGGCCTGGTCGCCGCGGTTTGCGCGAACGCATGCTTGAGGAACGACGGGACCAGCAAGGTGGAGCCCGCGGCGCGCATCAGGGTCCGGCGGGAGAACTGGAAATTGGTGGAGGAGCTCATCGGTCATCCTTCCTGGTCACGAAGGTTGTGTGAGTCACGGACGTGAGGACGAGATCCTTCACGTGGCCTCCCCCTTGCGAAAAGGAGGCGCCCCAGTCCTTGGACACGCACTTGTCGGCGTCCTCCACGGGCCTCGCCTGGGCGAAGCTGAAGAAGTGCTCCGCCATGCAAGCCTCCAGCAGCTTGCTCTGCGAGAGCATGTCGGCCAGCTGGGCGGGCCCTTCGAACGGGCCGTCGACGTTCGAGCCATCCGCTGCCGCGGTGCTGGTCAGCTGACCGGTGGAATCGACCACCTGACCGTTCTCCATCGTCCGGAAGCGCCCGATGCCGTCCATCTGTTCGAATCCGAATCCGATCGGGTCGAACGAATTGTGGCAGGCAGCGCAAGACACGTCATCGAGGTGGATCTTCTCCAGCTTCTGCCGCGTCGTGGTCGTGGCGTCGTTGGAATCCAGCGGGTTGTTGTTGGCGATGCGACTGACCACGTCCGGTGGCGGAGCGGGGATGTACTGACAGAGCAGCTGCCGTCGCACGAGGAGACCACGTTCGACCGGCCCGGAGTGATTGGCCCCCGAATGGACGGTCAAGACCGCCGGCAACGACAGGATGCCCTTCCGGTGTTTCGGATCGAGGCCCGACTGGAGCAGGTCGGCGCCGTAAATCGACGCGAGCGCCGTGGGGACGTTCGTGCTGGTTCCCGTCATGAAGGAGGAGACGGTTCCGTCACCGCCATTGAGCTGGGTCTTTACGAACTGGTCGAACTCCTGCTGCATCGCGGTCAGGATGGTCGGCGTCAGCGTGGGGAACACGCTGGTGTCCTTCAGCGTGTCGGCGAGCGGGGTCATGTCCATCCAGCCGCCGATGAACCGCGCCAGCGTATCCTGGGCGGGGGCCGTCGCGAGCAGGCGTTGTGCCTGGGTCAAGATGTCGTTCGGGTTCGTGAAGCCCGTCGCCTGGGCGGCCGCCAGGAGGGTGTCGTCGGGGCGGCCTCCCGTCAGCAGCAGCGACAGCTGGGAGGCGATCTCGTACTGGGTCAACGCGATGGGCTTTCCCGGGTTCGCCGGAGCCGCCGGGTCGCCGAGCTCGCTGACGTACAAGGTGTTCGGAGACTGCAGCACCAGCTCGACGACCAGGCGCACCGAGGTGGCGTAGTCCTGGCCCATGTTCGCCACGGTGCTGATGCGGGTGAATTCGTCGTCGGCGAGCGGCCGGCCGTACGCCTTGCTGGCGAAGGAGCGAATGAAGGTCTGCAGGCACGTCGCCGAGCCGGCCGCCGTGGCGCAGGGAGCGAGGGTCGTAGGATTGGCCTGGCTGGCGAGGCTGGCGGCGAGATCGGAGGTGTCCTCCTGCATCGACGACAGCGACCAGGGGGCCTGGTTTCCTTGATTGTCGAAGCCGGTCACGAGGTTGTCCGCCGGGAGGGCGGTGGTGACCGCCGTGCGGGCCGTCGGTCCAAGGAGGTTGGCGACGACGTTCGTGTATTCCCGGATGGTCAAGGGCCTGAGACGGCGGCTGGTGAGACCGTCGCACGCGGCCACCGTGCCGGTGCCCGCGCCCGCGCCCGTGACGCCACCGCTGGCGCCGCCGCCGATGGTGAGACCGGCGCCGCCGCCGCCGCTATTCGCGCCGCCTGAGCCGCTCCCCCCGATCTTGGCACCTCCCGTGCCCCCCGAACCTGTCGTGGAGGTGTTACCCCCGGACGAGGTGGCGCCCGACCCAGCGCCGCTACCCGTGCCGGCCGCAGGCCCGCCCACGGTGCCCGTGCATCCCCCGAGCAGCAGCCCGAAGAGCGTGAAACCACGGAGCAAAGTACCTGTCGGGAGTGGTCTCATTTGGTAACCTCGGCCCCAGGGGGAGCGTGGTGAGGGTTGTGACCGCCGTAACATTGGTCGCCACCAAATGGGGCCTGGGTCACGATTTCGGATGCTAACGGTATTCGCGTGAATCTCTTTTCTCCGGAAGCTGCGCCGCGACGGGGGCGGGCCGCGTAACATCCTTGATTTGCTGGCTATTTATGCAGCGGGCGAACGGACGAGGGTGCGATGGAGGAGAAAGACCGACAGACGGCGTCGCAATCGACCTGGGAGAGCGGCGGTCGGCAGGCGGGTGCCAAGGGAGGGAGGGGCGGACAGGGGGACGCGACTTGTGGCGGGCGGGCCTCGCGGCTAAGGTCTCGGCTCGTTTCGGTCCGCTGATTCGTCTCGTCGTACCGAGATTCCTTCCCTCCTCGCTCCCAGGAGATCGCATGGCCGGTGGAACCGCCCCCGTATCCAGGAACCCGTATGCCGCTCCGGCGACCGACGGCAAGAGCTATCTGGCGCCGCTGGCGGTGCTCACGAGCTTGTTCTTCATGTGGGGGTTCCTGACCTGCCTGAACGACATCATCATCCCGCACCTGAAGGCAGTCTTCGAGCTCAACTACGCGAAGGCGATGTTGATCCAGTTCGCGTTCTTCACCGCCTACTTCGTCGTGTCGCTGCCGGCCGGCGCGATCGTGAACAAGATCGGATACAAGAACGGCATCATCATCGGCCTCGTGACTGCGGGGCTCGGTTGCCTCAGCTTTTATCCCGCCGCCGGAGCCCGGTCCTACGGCATGTTCCTGTTCGCGTTGTTCGTCCTGGCAGCGGGGATCACCGTGCTCCAGGTGGCGGCGAACCCGTTCGTGGCGGTGCTCGGAAAGCCCGAGACTGCGTCGAGTCGGTTGACGCTCACGCAGGCGATCAACTCGCTGGGGACGACCATCGCGCCTCTCTTCGGGTCGTTCATCATCCTCTCGAACGTGGTCAAGACGCCCGCCGAGCTGAAGGGGCTCGCGCCCGCCGCGGTGGAGGCGTATCGCCAGACGGAGGCGGCTTCGGTTCAGGTTCCCTACGTCGGGCTGGCGGTAGCGTTGGTCGTGCTGGCCATCGCCATCGGGCTGTTCAAGCTGCCGAAGATAGACGCGTCGTCGGGCGGGGGTGAAGAGGCCGGCGGTGGGCACGAGGGCGCCAGCGCCTGGAGCTACCGGCCGCTGCTGCTGGGCGCGGTCGGAATCTTCGTCTACGTGGGCGCGGAGGTGGCGATCGGCAGCTTCCTGGTCAACTACTTCAAGGAGCCGAACATCGGGGGCCTCACGGAGGCCGAGGGTGCCCGCTACGTGTCGTTCTACTGGGGCGGCGCGATGGTCGGCCGATTCATCGGCAGCGTCACCTTGCGCATCTTCCGGCCGGGTAAGTTGCTCGCGGCGCACGCCCTGGTGGCGGCAGTCCTGGTGGTGACGACGATGCTCGCGTCGGGGCACGTGGCGATGTGGTCGATCATCGCGGTCGGCTTCTTCAATTCAATCATGTTCCCGACGATCTTCACGCTGGCCATCGATGGTCTCGGCAAGCACACCGGGCAAGGTTCCGGCATCCTGTGCATGGCCATCGTCGGCGGCGCGCTGATCCCCGTCGTTCAAGGGGCCCTGGCTGACACCGTTGGCATCCACCACTGCTTCATCATCCCCACGGTCTGCTACCTGTACATCGCATGGTACGCGGCGAAGTGGCGGCCACCGGTCCGGGCGACTTCGACGACGTAGCGCCCCCGTCCTTCGTGGGGGTGGTCAGTTGTCGGGCGAGCCGCAGACGAGCCAGGCGAAGATCAGCTGGCGATCGATCTCGGGCAACGGCGCAGGTGCGTCGGCCGGGGGCATCGAGCAATCCTCGAGGTCGGAGATGATGAGCGACTTCCATGCGAAGACGTCCGCATACTCGTGCAGGGGCCAGAGCTCTCCAGGCAGCGCAGGATCGTGGCAGGTGTTGCAGGCGCGATCGAGGATGGGCAGAACATCGGCGGAGAAGCTTGGCGCAGGGCTGGGGCAGATGAGCGTCGCGGGCGGAGGGCAACCGACTGCGTTGGCGCTCGGATCGACGCTCGATCCGGCTGCCCCGCCCGCGGCCGCGCCACCTGCGCCGCCCGCGCCGCCCGGCCCACCGGCTCCGCTCACCGGCAGGGTGCTCGAGTTGACGCCGTTGTCGCAGCCGCCCGCCCCTATGGCGACCGCGAGCGACAGCAACGCGAGGAATGACCGGCCAGCCACCGCCGAACTATAGCAGCGCACGACGGGGCTCGGAGGGTGCGCCGGGTCACGCCCCACTCGTCTCCATGAACGGGTGCAGGCGAACCTTCTCGACGTCGATCTTCCCGCCAGCAGACCCAGGCGTGGGCGTCAGGATCGCCGCGCCACGGGCGGCAAACCACACAGGATCGTCGGTGGTCGCGTAGCGCCTGAGTTGCCCACGCGAGAGGCGCCTCTCCATCGAAGGGTGCCGGTCCAACCAGTCGGCGAGACCGCGCGCGACGATCTCGCCCTGATTCAGGATCCGCACCTCCCGAGGAAGAGCGGCGCGGATCGCCGGCAGCAGCAAGGGGTAGTGCGTGCAGGCGAGCGCCAGGGACGTCGGAGGCGAATCCGCAAGGTCCCCGGCCGTGAACAGCGGGTCGAGATACTTGTGAACGAAAAAATCCGTGCCTGCGCCCGCCAGCTCGCCGGCTTCGACGAGCGGCACCCACAACGGACAGGCGCGTTCGATCAGGCGCAGGCGCGGCGCCAGCTTCCCGAGCTCGATCCGGAACGAGCCGGACTCGATCGTTCCGGGCGTACCCAGGACCGCCACGGTGCCCTCGATCGCTGACGGGGGCGTGTGGCCGGGCAGCGCGCCTGGCGGAAGCTCGGCCAGGGCCTCGACGGTCGGCCGCACCACGCCGAGCACGCGGCGGTCGGGATGGAATCGCGGCAGGTGCCTGGTCTGCAGCGTGCGCAGCGCCCGCGCGGACGCGGTGTTGCAGGCGAGGATGACCAGCGGGCAACCCGCCGCGAACAAGAACTCCACCGCCTCGCGGGTGAACTCGTAGACGGCGTCGGCGCTGCGCGTGCCGTACGGACAGCGCGCGCTGTCGCCCAGGTAGAGGTAGTCGTACTGCGGCAGCCGGCGGGTCAGCTCGCCCAGCACCGTGAGGCCACCGAAGCCAGAATCGAAGACGCCGATCACCTCGTCACTCTACCAGCCCACGCCCTGCCACGGGCCGGCGGCGGTCAGGCCGAGGCCCGGCTTGCCAATGCGGGGCGCATGGGCAATGTTTCCGCCCGACATCATGCGCAGCGATTCCATCAAGAAGGGCATCAATCGCGCGCCCGCGCGCGCGATGCTGAAGGCCACGGGACTGAACGACGCCGACCTCGACAAGCCGCTCGTGGCCGTCGCCAACACGTGGAGCGACGTCACGCCGTGCAACATGCACCTGCGGACACTCGGCGACAAGGTGAAGGAGGGAATCCGCGCCGCGGGCGGCACCCCGGTGGAGTTCAACACCATCGTGGTGTCCGACGGGATCTCGATGGGCACCGAGGGCATGCGCGCCTCGCTCGTGTCGCGCGAGGTGATCGCGGATTCGATCGAGCTGGCGGTGCTCGGGGCCCTCTGCGACGGGGTCGTGGCCCTGTCCGGCTGCGACAAGACCATCCCGGGCACCGTGATGGCGCTGGCGCGCATGAATCTGCCGTCGTTGATGCTGTACGGCGGTTCGATCATGCCGGGCCGGTTTCAGAACAAGGACGTCACCATCATGGACGTGTTCGAGGCGGTGGGCGCCTGCGCGGCCGGGCGCATGACGCAGGCGGATCTGCGCAGCCTGGAGGACGTCGCGTGTCCCGGGGCCGGGGCGTGCGGCGGCCAGTACACCGCGAACACGATGTCGATGGCCGTCGCGCTGCTCGGCCTGTCACCGATGGGGCTGAACGACATTCCGGCGCTGGATCCGCGCAAGGGCGACGCCGCCTTCCAGTGTGGCCAGCTGGTCATGAAGCTGCTGGCGGAAGATCTGCGCCCGAGCAAGCTGCTCACGCGGACGGCGTTCGAGAACGCCATCGCGGGCGTGGCGGCGAGCGCTGGCTCGACGAACGCCGTGCTGCACCTGCTGGCGATCGCCCACGAGGCGGGCATCAAGCTCGGCATCGAAGACTTCGGCGCGATCGCCGAGAAGACCCCCATCATCGTCGACATGAAGCCGGGGGGACGTTTCGTGGCGTCGGATCTGGAGCGGGCGGGTGGGCAGCGGCTGATCGTGAAGCGGCTGTTCGAGATGGGCCACCTCGCGGACAGCCCCACGGTCAGTGGCAGGACGCTGAAGCAAGAGGGCGAGCTGGCGCGTGAGGCGCCCGGACAGGAGGTCGTGCGCCCGGCCGACAGGCCGCTCAGCCCGACGGGGGGGCTGGCCATCTTGAAGGGCTCGCTGGCGCCGGAAGGTTGCGTCGTGAAGCTGGCCGGCCACAAGCGCCGCCATCACAGCGGACCGGCGCGCGTCTACGACTCCGAGGAGCAGTGCTTCGCGGCCGTTCAGGCGCGCGAGGTGCAGCCGAACGACGTGGTGATCATTCGCTACGAGGGTCCCGTGGGGGGACCGGGCATGCGCGAGATGCTGGCCGTGACGGGCGCGCTCATCGGCCAGGGGCTGGGTGACAGCGTGGTGTTGTTGACGGACGGGCGCTTCTCCGGGGCGACGCACGGCTTCATGGGCGGGCACCTGGCGCCGGAGGCGGCGGTGGGCGGTCCCGTGGCGTTCGTGCGCGACGGCGACATCGTCACCTTGGACGTGGACTCGGGCCGGATCGATGTCGCCGCGGACCTCGACGCGCGGCGCCCCGGCTGGAAGCCCCCGGCCCCGCGCTACCGCTACGGTGTGATGGCGAAGTATGCCGCTGGCGTGTCGTCCGCGTCGATCGGCGCAGTGACCACCCCCTCGAAGCTCTGAGGCTGGCTTTCGTCGCTCATCCACGAAGCGACGCCAATTCACGCACCGTCCACATCACGCCGACGGCCGATGCCATCGTGCCTGCCAGCAGGCCGATCGCCGCGCGCACCCCCCGCTTCCGACCCAGGCGGGCGAGCGGCATCCCTGCGAGACCGGACAGGCCGGCCATGCCAGCCATCGAGCAGAGGCCGAATAGACCGACGTAGGCCAGCCGCAGTCCCGTCGAGGGCAGCCGTGCCGCGATCATCGCCGTGAGCGCGCCGCTACCAGCGAGCCCGTGGACCAGACCGATCAGCAGCGATCGGCGGGCGAAGGTCGAGTGCGACTGGCGAAGATGGGGCTGTCCTGGTCCAGGAAACTGGATCGCGATCCTGTCGGGTCGACGTTCCAGGAAGACGCGGCCAATCGACCGGGCGCCGAGGCCCATCAACATCACGGCAACCGAGAGCTCGAACATGGTGCCGACCTTCGCGGGCAGGGTGGCTTGTGTCGCGGCCAGCATGCACGCGACCGCGAGGAGGCCAAGCGTATGCCCGAGTCCCCACGCCGCTCCCAGTCCAACGGCGGCGCCTGGATTCCGTTCCCCGGTCAGCACGGTGGACAACGCGGCGAGATGATCGGGCTCTAGCGCGTGACGCAACCCGAGCAGAGCCCCGAGCGACCACAACGAGAGGCCCCCGAATATCATCTCCGTCATGGCGACGCAGGAGCCTCGGTTCCAGCGTCCAGGCCTGCGTCACCGGGCGTGCCACCACCATCATCGGGACGGCGGACAAACGCACAGGTGGCGGAATCGTAGGTGGCGTTCGCGAAGTCACCGGGAAATATCCTGTCGACGATGAATTGCGCCGCGGCAGGGTCGAGCGGCTGGCCAGCCGCGCAATCGCCGCCGAAGGTGGCATCGGAGACGTCGATTGCCAGCAGGTCTCCCTTCCCTACCGACAGAGCTGCAACAGACCGCAACGCGATGAGCTGCGCCGGCGGCGTCATCGAATCAGGAAGCCATCCCGGCGCGATCAGCGCGTAGGCATAGTCGGTCGCGGGGATCGTGCGCTCCACCTCGGAGGTCTCTCCCGGCGCGACCACGGTGCTGAACAGCGTGCTGGCCCACCAGGCCTTGTATACGACCGTGGCAGGCGTGCCCGGCTGAGCTGGAACTGGAAAGCCGTTCGACACCGTCGCGCGGGTGGGCGTGTCGTCGCAGGCCGACGCCGTCAGGGCCACCATCGCCCCCATGATGACCATCAGAGGGCCACCGCCTCGAAGCCCGACTGGGGTCCTCTTCACCTTGAGCATCGTCGGCGTCCTTTCAGTCCAAGAACAACGTCGCCATCAACCGGATGGTGATGGGGTACGCGGGGGTGTAGTCGACGTCCTCGCAGCCATAGAAGCGCCCGCCCCCCGCGGAGCCGTCCGGGGCCGGCGCCAGTCGCCCCTTGCTGCCGCAGCTGAAACCCGCCGGAACCGCGGAGCCGACGCCGGGCTCCGTCCGCAGCCGGCTGACCGTCGCGAACTGCGCCGAGCGAAAGTCGCTGTCCAGCAGGTTCTCGATGTCGAGCGCGATGTCGAACCAGCGGTGGCGATAGCCGAGGTGCATGTCGAACTGCGTGAAGCCGGGCGCGACCAGCACGCCGTCGTCGGACGCCGGCCGATCGCCGATGCCGTAAAAGCGGAGGCCGGCGCGTCCCACGCCGGGTCCGAGCGCGTGCCGCGCCGACAGACCGCCGGCCCAGGTCTGCTTGGGCGCGAGAGCCAGGCCTCCGCCGTTCTCCATGTCGGTGCTGAACTGGGAGTGCGTGAACGTCAGCGCCAGATCGGCCGCCAACCACGGCGTCACCTCGTAGCGCGTCTCCATCTCGATGCCGTGGCGGGTGGTGGGATCGCTCACGCCGGTGGTGCCGTCGTCTCCGTTCCAGACCGTCTCGCTGTCGAGGTCGAGCTTCCACAGGGCGGCCGCCACGTCCCAGCGACCGAACAGCCGCGCTCGCGCGCCAACCTCTTCACCGATGGCGCGCGCCAGCGGCGTGACGGATGGCTGCGCAAACACGCCGCGAACATCGTTCGAGTGAAACCCGCGGCCATAGTTGGCGTAGACGTCGAGGGCGGCGTTCTCTCCGTCGAGCGGCGTGACGATCAGGCTGGCCTTGGGGCTGAACTGGTGGCCTGCGTCGTTGCCGCTCTTCGGCGCCGTGGGGTCGACCGTGGTCAACCGATTGTCGACGGTGAACGACAGCAGGTCGGCCCGGCCGCCAACGTCCGCGCGAATCCATCGCGCCGGCGTGATCTCCTCGTTGAGATAGGCGCCGAGGAAGCTCTCATGGACATCGTTCGATCGAACCGCGCTCTGCTGCTGGCGGTGAGCCGTGTTCCACAGTTCCTCGTGAATGTCGTCGTTCCGCGCGTCCGCGCCCAGGGTCGTGTCGATGGTGACCGGGCCGCTGCGATGGAGAATGCGGTAGCTCACGCGCCCCCCGTAAAACGTGCGGCGATCGATCTGCTCGATCTCGTCGCCGTTGTCGGGATCGCGCAAGAACAGCGTGAAGTTGGAGAACAGGTTGAACCGGTAGGTGCCGGCGTAGGCCATCGCCTTCAGCTCGCTGGTCTCGGTGGGACGAAGGCGATACGAGGCAAATAGCTGATGGCGGGCCGTGTTTCCGCCCTCGTCGGGGTCGATGGAACCGAATCGGGAGATCAGCCCCTCCTCGACCGCCCGCGCCGGGATCTGCCCCGAACCGTGCCAGTTTCCGGCATAGCTCATCTCACCGATGCTGAGCGTCGAGGTGGGCGCGGACGACAACGTCAGCTTGTTGAAGAGCTTGTACTTGTCCCAGTTCTCCGGGTTGTCGAAGGGACCGTTCGAGCGCCCGACCTCGGCCGCGAAGGTGGCCTTGATGCCTTCGAGCTTGGGGCTGGCGATGGCCAGCGCCCGATATCCGGCCGACCCGTGGTTGGGCGAATCGACGAACCCGGCACCCACCGAGCTGTGCTCGAAGGCATCGCGCGACACCATGTTGACGGCGCCCGCCGTCGCGAAATCGCCCTGGCCGACGAAATAGGGTCCCTTCGTGATCTCCACGCGCTCCACGACCTCGGGGATGATGAAGTTCGTGTCGGCGAAGCCCTGGCCGTGCGCGTGCGACACCATGTTGATGGGAATGCCGTCGATGGACAGGGCCAGATCCGTGCCGTGGTCGGCGTCGAAGCCCCGCAAGAAGTACTGGTTCGCCTTGCCGCCCCCCGAGTGCTGCACCATCACCAGCCCGGGCGTGACGCGCAAGATGTCCTGCACGCTGCCGATCGGTCGCAGTTGAAAGTCTCGATCCTGCACCGAGAAAGAAGACGCGGCGCTGATGGGTCGCGTCCCGAGCACCAGCGTCGACTGGTTCGGGTTGGCCTGAACCACCTCGCGCGGAGGCGCCGCGGCGGGCAGTGGGGCCGGTGGCGGCGTGGACTGCGGCGCCGCCGGAGCCGGCGCCACCTCGTCCGGTGGCAGGTGGAACTCATAAGTGAACTGGACGGTCGACGGTATGGGCACGCCGCCCTTCTTCGCGGGCTCGAACGTGAACGTGCGGGCCGTCGCGGCCGCCGCTTCATCGAAGCCATGCCCGGCGCTGGAGGTCACCTTCACGTTGACGACCTGCCCGGCCGCCGAAATATCCAGCTGAAGGCCCACGTTGCCTTCCACCCGGTCCTTCAACGCCCCCTTGGGATAAGGGGCGTCGGGGTGCGTCTGCAGGGAAGGCGGCGTGATGGCGTCCTCCGTTGCGGAAGGCGGCAGGTTCGCTGACGTCGGATCTTCCGCCAGGGCTCGCCCCGGCCATATCGAACCGAGGGCGAGCGTGAGCGCGGCTACCGTCACGCGCCCGGAGAGAACAAGCGCTCCAGACGCACTCTGTTGGTTGGCACGTTTTATCATAAACGTGCCGCTTGTAGCACGAGAGCTCATTATCGTGTTACAAGTTTTTGCATCGCTCTTGTTACAAGTTCTTGGGCGGCTTGCGGGTAGTGAAGGGCGGCAGTAAATCCAGGGCCGAGATCAATGGCGCAGCAGAATCGTGGAGCTAGTTCTCTCAGATGAACGATCGGGACCGGTCGTGGCTCTAGGGCGCGGATCTGGACGGGCGCGCCGCGCCGGCCCGGCCGTCGCCATCGGGGTGTCCGTGTTCGCTCATGCGGCGTTCGCGGCGCTGGTGGGCGGAGGCTTCATGGTCTTTGGCGCCCGCGAGCCCAAGGGCGCTCCGTCGATCGAGGTCGACGTGCTCGAGACCGTGGCGCTCGCGGCGGACATCCCCACGGCCCCGACCATCGGCAATCAGGTCACGTCGCCCGCGCAGGCTTCACCTCGGGCCCGCGCGCGGTCCACCCCCGTTCCGTCAGCCAACCGGAGGCCCGAGCCATCACCAGCGCCTCCCACGGCGCAGGCTTCCCCCGAGGTCGAGTCCCAACCGAGCGCGGCGCCGGTGCGCTTCTCGATGAGCGCCGGCACCATCGCGGGTCGGGGTATTCCGGTGAGGAACAGTCGGGAGGGGGGCGCGTCTGTAGCCGGCCTTGTCATCGGGCCCGGCGGCCCTTCGAGGAGCGGCACGGACGGCGGGAGCGGCGAGATCTTTGGCGAGGACCGGATCAGCGTGCCCGCGCGACTGCTCTCCAGCGCCAGCGTCCCGTATCCGGCGGCCGCGCGACAGGCCGAGGTCGAAGCGGACGTGCAGGTTCAGCTCGTGGTCGGCGTCGACGGCTTTGTCGAGGACGCCCGCGTCGTCAGACCTTGTGGCTACGGCCTCGACGAGGCCGCGCTGGCGGGCGTCCGAAACTTTCGGTTTTCTCCCGCGTTGCGCGACGGTCGACCGGTTCGTGTCCGGATGCGCTGGCCGGTTCAGTTTCGGCTTCGCTGAGGGCATGCAGGTGCTCGCGTCCGAGCATGTCGGCGACCAGCTCGACGCCGCCGTGCTTCACGCCACGCATCCCCAGAACACGGTTCGCGATCTCTTTCAGCCGATCCGATTTTCCCCTGATGATCACCACCTCCATGCACAGATCGTGGCTGAGGTGAACATGCAACGAAGCCCGCACCGCCTCGCCCAGGTCATGCTGTAGAGCGGTGAGTCGGTTGCTGAGATCGCGCACGTGGTGGTCGTAGACCAGCGTCAGCGCCGCCACGGAATCCACGCCAAGCGGAACCTTCGCACGCCCGATCTCGGCGCGCGCCAGATCGCGGAACAACTCGGAGCGTGTGCAGTCGCGCTCCGTGGCCAGGGCGTCGATTTCTTCCAACAGGTCGCCATTGATGGCCACACCGAAGCGGACGAGGTCGGCTTTCATCGGCCGCACGATATCGCGCCGTTCACCCCGCCTCCACCCGGGCTCACCTCTGCGAAGGAAGGCGCCCGCTCGAAGCAGGGGCAGCCGCGTCAGAACTCGTGGCCGATGACCAGCCGGAACGGGAAGATTCGGCCCAGGCCCGTGCGCGAGGTGGGGGCGTTGCTGGAATAGATCCAGTAGCGAAAGTCGATGGCGAAGGGCTGAACGTCGACGAACCAGTGGTTCCAGGTCGCCGCGAGCTCGAGGCCGAATCCGCTCTCCATGCGCAGGAATTTGCCCCCCGTCACGAACATGATCTCTCCGCGCACCAGCGTGAGGATGGGCTCGAGGTCCAGCCGGAATTTCGGCGAGTCGTCGAGGTGGATCGGATAGCCGAAGGAGATGAGGTCGATGCGAAATCCGCGCGCCGAATATCCCTCGGAGCTCTCCCATTGATACGCGAGGCCGAGGTGATCGCGGACGTACGAGCTGGAGGGCGAGACGAGGTCGAGTCCGAACGCGTTGGTCGCGCGGCTGTTGTTGACGAGGTCGCCGTCCTCCTCGATGACGTGGCTGTACGTGAGGCCGAGGCGAAAGGGGCTGTCCCCGCCAATGCGCGGCGTCGGGGCCGCGGTCGCCGGCGCAGGCTGGGGTGCGGGAGCGGGCGGAGTGCTCCCCGGGGCTACTTCTGTCCCGGGGGCCAGCTTCGGGTCACCGATATCCTGAGCGCTGACGAACCCGCCCGAACAGATCGAGGCCAGCAGGGGAAGCACGGTCCGAAGCCGGCGCATGACCCGGAATATTGCACGAGGTGACAGTTTCGCCACGCCTCCAGGAAGAAGGTGAAGAAGTGTGAAAGCGATTGACTTGCCGCGCCTCCCGCACTATTTCGAAACTTCGAACTATCGAGGTCATGGACATTCCGTGGGAGAGCGCGCGCAAAACACTTCACCCATCTCGGTGGCCCCGCCGCACGCCGAGATGGGGGTCCTCATCAGCGAGCTGATGAAGCACGTCAACCGGCGTTCGGCGGGCGACACGCTCGCGATCCTGAACGACGCGGGTCTCACGTTACCCCAGCTCGTGACGTTGCACATCCTGGACCAGTGTGGCGTTCGGACGGTCTCGGCCATCGCCTCGTCGCTGCGCCTGTCAGCCGCGGCTACCAGCCACCTCGTCGATCGACTGGTCGTGGGTGGGTTCGTCGGACGCATCGAGGATCCGGATGACCGCCGGCAAAAGCGTGTCACGCTCACCGCCAGTGGACGGCGGCTGGTCGATCGAGTACAGCGAGAGCGCACCCGCGAGATGACGGAGGCCGTCGCGGGGTTGTCAGCAGAGGTGTCTCGTCAATTCGGGCGGGTCTTGAGTCGGGTCATCGAGGAACTGTCGTCTTTGCCAAAGGGCGTGCCATGAAAACCATCGTGTCTGTCAAGAATGCCACCAAGGACTACGCGCTCGGAAAGGTCACGGTGCAGGCGCTCCGTGGGGTCGACCTCGAGGTGGCCGAGGGCGAGTTTCTGTCGATCGCCGGGCCCTCGGGCAGCGGGAAGACGACGCTCCTCAACCTGATCGGCTGCGTGGACACTCCCACCTCGGGAACGGTCGAGGTCGCCGGCAAGGACACGCGCAAGCTGTCCGAGCGTGAGCTGACCGAGCTGCGGCTCAACACCATCGGCTTCATCTTCCAGAGCTTCAATCTGGTGTCCGTATTGAGCGTGTTCCAGAACGTCGAGCTGCCGCTGTTGCTGCAGCGCAAGCTCAGCACGCCAGAGCGGTCGGCGCGCGTGCGCGCCCTGCTCGAGCGCGTCGGGCTGGGCGAGCACGCCCGCCATCGGCCGAGCGAGCTGTCCGGCGGACAGCGCCAGCGGGTCGCCATCGCGCGCGCGCTGGTGACGCGGCCACAGCTGGTGCTCGCCGACGAGCCGACGGCGAACCTCGACTCCGTCACGGGCCAGAACATCCTGGATCTCATGAAGGAGCTGAACCACACCGAGCGGACCACGTTCATCTTCTCGACCCACGATGCGCAGGTGATGGCGCACGCCAGCTCCGTCGTTCGCCTCGCCGACGGGAAGTTCGTGGACCGCCTGAGCGCCGCGGACGCGGTCGCGGCCGGGGTGAACCGCCGGCTGCCCACGGCGGGGGTCTCGTGATGCAGGGGCAGATCGCCACGCTGGCGGTGATCGCGAAGATCGCGTTTCGCAACCTGTTCGCCAGCCGGCTGAAGACGATGATCGTGGGCGGCATCATCCTGTTCGGGGCGATGCTGGTGGTGGTCGGCGGCTCCTTCGTCGACAGCATCGTCGCGGGGATGCGCCGGAGCATCGTGGGCAGCGTCGCCGGTCACATCCAGGTGTACTCGTCGCAGTCGAAGGATCCGCTGGAGGTGATGGGCGGCTTCTCCCTCGAGGCCCCGGACCTGGCGGCGCTCGACGACTTCGCGAAGGTCAGGGAGGTGCTGCAGGCCATCCCGGGCGTGAAGTCAGTGGTGCCGATGGGTGTGAACGGCGCCATCGTCCCGTCCGGCAACACCATCGACGTGGCGCTGGCCCGCCTGCGCGACCTCGTGCGCCGGAAGCTGGCCGGGAAGGCGTCGCCCGCCGATCTGGCCGCGTACCAGGCCGAGAAGGGCCACGTCCACCAGATCCTCTCGGTGCTTCAGGGCGACATCAAGAACGCCCGGCAGCTCCAGGACGAAAAGGCGTTGTCCCCGGAGGACGCCGCGGCGGTGACCAAGGCCGTATCGCCAGCGTTCTGGGCGAGCTTCGACAAGGATCCCCTCGACTCCCTCGAGTTTCTCGAGAATCGCATCGCGCCCCAGGCCATCGACGCCGACATGCTGTTCCTGCGCTACGTCGGCACGGACCCGGCGGTGTTCGCGCGCTCGTTCGATCGCATGAAGATCGTCGACGGGACGACGATCCCCGAGGGCAAGCGCGGCTTCCTGTTCGCGAAGTTCGTCTACGAGGATCAGGTCAAGCTGAAGACGGCGCGACGGCTGGACAAGATCAAGATCGCGCGCAACGAACGCGGCGAGAAGATCGCCCAGGACCCCGAGCTCAAGCGCTACGTCCGGGAGAACAGCAACCAGGTCCGCGAGATCCTGTTGCAGCTCGACGAGCCCAAGACTGCGCTCTTTCGCACGAAGCTTCAGGGCAAGCTGGGCAGCGCCGAGACCGACGTGGCGAAGCTGCTGTCGGCGTTCTTCCAGACCGATGACGCCAACTTCGACGATCGCTACCAGTTCTTCTACGCCGAGCTGGCGCCGGCGCTCGAGCTCTATCGCATTCGCATCGGGGACACCCTGACGATCAAGGCGTTCACGCGCAGCGGCTACGTGCAGTCCGTCAACGTTCACGTGTACGGGACCTTCGACTTCACGGGGCTCGAGAAGTCTCCGCAGGCCGGGGCGCTGAACCTGATGGACATGGTGTCGTTCCGGGATCTCTACGGCTTCCTGACCGCCGAGCGGGAGAAGGAGATCGGCGAGCTCAAGAAGGCCATGAACGCCCGCGAGATCTCGCGGGACAACGCAGAGGCCGAGCTGTTCGGGACCAAGGAGGCGGCCGCGCCGGAGGCCACACCGGAGCCAGCGGGGCGCACCATCGTGGCCGAGGCGACGCCCGGCGTGCGGCCCCCCGAGGGGGAGGGCATCGCCAGCAAGCTCGCCCGCGAGGACCTGGTCAACCGCGTCTACAACCCGGACCAGCTCGAAGCGGGCGCCGTGCTGAACGCGGCCGTGATTCTCGCCGACGAGCGCAAGATTCCGGAGACCATCGTGGCCATCGAGGCCGCGGGCAAGCGCGCCGGACTACCGCTGAAGGCGATCACCTGGCAGGAGGCCTCTGGCTTCATCGGTCAACTGGTCATGGCGTTCCAGGCGGTGTTGATCGTTCTGGTGCTCATCATCTTCCTGGTGGCGCTGGTGATCATCAGCAACGCGCTCGTCATGGCGACCCTGCAGAGGGTGCAGGAGATCGGCACGCTGCGGGCGGTGGGCGCTCAGCGTCGTTTCATCCTGGCGATGCTGCTGCTCGAATCGCTCGTGGTCGCGGCGGTGTTCGGGGGGGCAGGCGTCATCCTCGGCGCGCTCGTCGTGTCTGTGATCGGAAAGGTCGGGATCCCCGCGCCCAACGACGTCTCGTACTTCTTCTTTTCGGGGCCACGCCTGCACTTGACGCTGGGGACCTCGAACTTGATCAGCGCCCTGGTCATCGTCTTCGTGGTGAGCGGCCTGTCGAGCCTCTACCCGGCGTGGCTCGCCATGCGCGTGAATCCCCGTCAGGCCATGCAAGCGGAAGAGGGATGAGGGAAGAGGGATGAGGGATGAGGGATGACGAGGGACAGCGCGCGGACCAGGGACGCAAGGACGAGGAGCTGAGACATGCCAACGCTTGGAACGAACTTTCGCATCGCCTTTCGTAGCCTCATCCAGCACCGACGTCGGGCGCTGTTCCTGGGCGGCGCGATCGGCTCGGTGACCGCCCTGCTCGTGCTCTTGAACGGGCTCTCCACGGGCGTCCACGAAACGATGGAGCACACCGCCACCACGCTGTCGAGCGGCCACGTCAACGTCGGGGGCTTCTTCAAGGTCAGCGCCGGGCAGTCGGCGCCCGTGGTCACCGACTACGCCAAGGTGCTGGAGCTCGTGAAGCGTTCCGTCCCGGAGCTCGCCTTCACGGTTCAGCGTGGGCGCGGGTGGGCGAAGCTCGTGTCGGATTCGGGCTCGATGCAAGCGGGGATCGGTGGCATCGACATCAAGGACGAGCCGGCGTTCAAGAAGGTGCTCCACATCGTGAGCGGCAACATCGACGATCTGGCGCAGCCGGGGACCATCCTGCTGTTCGAGGACCAGCTGAAGAAGCTGGACGTGAAGATCGGCGACGCCATCACCGTGTCGGCCCAGACCACGCGCGGGGTCGCGAACACCATCGATTGCCGCGTCGTCGCCATCGCGCGCGACGTGGGCCTGATGAGCAAGTGGAACGTCTACGTCCCCATGGTGACGTTGCGGGCGCTCTATCAGCTGAGCCCCGGCACGACCGGGGCGATTCACCTGCACCTGCGCCCGAGCGAGCAGGCGAAGGCGCCCCAGATCGCCGGCAGATTGCGGGCCACCCTGGAGCAGGCCGGGTACCGCATGATGGACCCCGATCCGCGTGCGTTCTGGATGAAGTTCGAGACGGTCAACCGCGAACAGTGGACCGGGCAAAAGCTGGACGTGACGACGTGGGAGGACGAGCTGTCGTTCCTGACCTGGACCCTGCAGCTCTTGCAGGTGCTGAAGACCTTGCTCCTCTTGATCCTGGTGGCCATCGTCATCACCGGAATCATGAACACGATGTGGATCGCCATCCGCGAGCGCACCCGGGAGATCGGAACGTTGCGGGCCATCGGCATGCAACGGAAGGGCGTGCTGTGGATGTTTCTGCTCGAGTCCTTGCTGCTCGGCGCGGGCAGCGCCGTCGGCGGCGCCATCGCCGGGGCCTCGATCGCGGCGGGGTTGAACCGCCTGCAGATCGCCGTGCCCCTGTCCATGCAGTTCTTCCTGATGTCCGACCACCTCAACTTGTCGGTTCACCTGGGTGAGGTCGTGATGGCGGTCGTCTTGTTGACGATCCTCACCGGGCTGGCGGCGCTCTACCCCTCGTTGCGGGCAGCGCGGCTCCGGCCCGTCGAGGCCATGTCCCACTTCGGTTGATCGCGGAAACGCCCAGACGAGAGAAGCCAATGACACACTTCCGTTCCCGCTCGAAGCCCCTCCCCCTGCCCGTGCTGCTCGCGATCACCGTCGCGATGCTCGCTCCCCTCGCGGGGTTTCTGGCCCCGCCCGCCCACGCCGCCGGCAAGACGAAGGCGGAGCTGGTGGAGCTCCTGAAGGCAGTGGACGTGAGGCAAAACAGCCAGGGCGACTGGCACTCGCACATCTACATGGAGCAGAAGGAGAAGGACAAGGTCGACGTCGTCTACGAGGGCGAGGTCTACCGGCGAAGCCAGGACCAGAAGTTCGTCATCGTGTTCACGAAACCGAAGGCGTCGCAGGGGCAAGGGTACCTGCGCATCGATCAGAACCTCTGGTTCTACGATCCGGCCGTCGGCAAGTGGGAGCGACGCACCGAGCGGGAGCGCATCGGCGGCACGAACTCGCGTCGCTCGGACTTCGACGAGTCGCGCCTGGCCGAGGAGTACGATCCGGACGACGACGGCGAGCAGAAGCTCGGCGCGTACACGGCGCAGGCCCTGACCTTGAAGGGGAAGCCGGGCATCGATCTCGCCTTCCCGGTGGTGAAGCTGTGGGTGGATCGGGACACCAAGAACGTCCTCAAGCGGCAGGAGTTCGCCCTGTCGGGTCGGTTGTTGCGGACGTCGTACTACCCGCGGTGGAAGAAGGCCTACAGCGAGTCGAAGAAGGGTGACACCTGGTTCCCGGAGGAGATTCGCTTCTTCGACGAGGTCGAGAAGGCGAACTCGACGCTGATCCTCATCAAGGAGGTCGACTTCAAGCCGCTTCCGCAGAATCTGTTCACGAAGGCCTGGCTCGAGAGCAAGAGCCGGTGAGCGCGCGCTCGAGGATCGTGCTCCTGGCGGTGGCCAGCGCAGGCGCCTCCGCTGTCGCGATTGGTTCCGCCCGAGGCGCCGAGCCGGCGCGGCCGAACGAGGACGAGATGTTCGGAGGCGCACCGTCGGCCCCGGCGGACGCCGGGACCGCGGCCCCCGGCGCCGCCGACGCGCGTGTGGGGTCCGCACCCGCCGCCAGCTCACCACCGACCGCCGGCGCGACCTCGGGCGCCAGCCCTGGCTTCCCGACGCCCACCGCGCCACCATCCGCGTCCGACGAGCACGGGACGTCGCGCGACGTCGACCTCCTCGGCGATCCCAACGCCGGACCACGCCTCAGTCAGGAGGTGGCGCCCGACGATCCGCTGAAGATCGGCGGCCAGATCTACTTGCGCGCCTCCTACAACAATCCGGGGTCGCCCACCTTCGACTTCTCGAATCCGACGGATGTGAAGAGCCAGCACACGACGTTCTCGGCGCCGTCGCTGGTGGACGCGTTCTTCGACGCCCGACCGAACGATCGCGTGCGCGGCTTCGTCCTCGGTCGGCTGTTCTTCGATCCGACGCTCCCGACGACGACGACGGCGAGCACGGGGACCACCTCCGGCACGATGACCGGCACGTCGATGGCCGTGACCCCGACGGCGCCCGGCCTCTCCGGCGTCTCCAGCACGCGGGGCCCGGCGGCCGTGCTCGATCAGCTGTGGCTGCGGTTCGACATCGCGCACACGGTCTTCGTCACGGCCGGGCGGCAGCACGTGAAGTGGGGAACGGCGCGGTTCTGGACGCCCACGGACTTCCTGCATCCCGAGCACCGGAATCCCGTGGCGGTGTTCGACGCCCGACCCGGCTACACGATGCTGAAGCTACACCTGCCGTGGGAGGAGCGCGGCTGGAACTTCTACGCCTTCGGCCTGGTCGAAGGCGTTCGACGCTGGGACCCCAGCACGAACACTTATCCTCTCGGAAACGACCGCGTCGCCACGCTGGGGCAGCTCGGTGGCGCAGCCCGGGCCGAGCTGGTGCTCGGGCCCGCCGAGCTCGGCCTCGACGCCGTCGTCTACAAGGATCAGAAGCCCCGCTACGGCGCGGATCTGTCCTTCGGCGTCGGCGACTTCGATCTCTACGTCGACGCGGGATTTCGCTATGGCAGCGAGATTCCCCGTGCCCAGGAAGACTTCAGCATCACCTACGCGGTGGGTATCAAGCCACAGATCACCACCGGCGGCACCTATTCGCTGAAGTACAACGACAACGACGTGTTCACGCTGGCGGCGGAGTATTTCTACAACGCGCTGGGATACCCCAGTCCCCGCGTCTACCCGGCGTTGTTCTACACGGGGACGTTCGAGTTCTTCTACACCGGACGTCACTACGCGGCCGTGTCCGCCATCGCGAACGCGCCCTGGTCCTGGAACTACTCGAACTTCAGCTTCACGACGATCGGAAACCTGTCGGATCAGTCGTTCATCAGCCGGATCGACTATTCGTACACGTTGCTGACCCACATGACGTTCGAGGCGTTCGGCGCCGTGAACTACGGGCGGCGCGAGGGCGAGTTCAGGCTCGGCGTCGACAGCCTGACCTTGCCAAACGGCCAGAGCTTTTCGCTGTCGCCGCAGGCGTTCAGCCTCGGGATCGGACTGCGCGTCAAGATCTGACGGGGCGCGCGATCCCGTGGTTCTTGGTGTCTCCGCGGTCGGTTATCCTGGCTGCCCCCATGCGATTGGCCATTCGCCCCCGGACCCTCGTCGCCGTCTCCCTGTTCGTGCTGTCGCGCGCGTCCGCCGCGTCCGCCGCGTCCGAAACGGAGGCCGATGCGCTGCCGGCGGCGCGGAAGGCGCCCGCCCCGTTCGCGCTCGACGGGCCACTTCGCCGCGCGCTCGCGGGCGGATGCCACGACGGAATCGCCGAGCTCGAGGCGCTCGCGGCTTCGGGACAGCCCGGCAGCGACGTGGCGGCGGAGGTCGTTCGGTTGTGCGCCGACATTCGCGGGCAGCGCGCGGCGGGCTCCGGGGCAAGCGACGGCTCGGCCGCGGCCCACGCTGACCGCAGCGGCCGTCCCCAGCTCGTGCTGGCCTCGACCCTGTACGGCGTCTGGTTGGGAATCTCCGTCGACGTGCTGGCCGACGTGAAGAACGATCGGCTCCTGGTCATGTATCCCCTGCTGGGGATGGCTGCCGGGCTCGGGGGCTCGCTCTATGCCACGCACGTGCACGAGGTGACGTCCGGCCAGGCGTGGTCGATCATCACGGGGCTCGACTATGGGACATACAACGGTCTGCTGTGGAGCGCGGCGCTGTCCAACACGCCCTCCGCCAAGGGGGTGTTCGGCGCGGCCTTGCCGGCGGGCCTGTTGGGTGGCGCCATCGGGACCCTCGTCGCCAGACGGCACCCGCAGCAGGGTGACGTCGAGCTGGTGCGCTCGGGGGGCCTGTACGGCACGGCGGCGGCGGCGATGGCCGCGCTGCTGTTCGCCCCCACCGGCTCGTCGTCGCGCGCGATCTTCACCACCCTGGCGCTCGGCATGGACGTGGGGCTGGGGACCGGCGGGATCCTGGCGTCCGAGCTCGACGTGTCACGCAACCGGGTCCTGCTCGTCGACGCCGGGACGGTGGCTGGTCTTGGCTTCGGCCTCGGCGGAACCTGGCTGATCACGGGCAGCAAGAGGAGCTCGCGCCGCGCGCTCGGCGCGGGCGGGCTCGTGGGGCTCGGCGCCGGGATGGTCGCCGCGATCCTTCTCACCCGCGCGATGGACGACGATCGCGCCGCGCAGGTCCTGGGGTCCGTCCCTGCGCTGGCGTCGCGACACGCGGACGGGACGTGGACCTTTGGCGCCTTGTCGTTGACGCCCGTGGGCGACATGACCGGCCGCCGCCAGGGCTTCGTCGGCGCCGCCGTCCCCCTCGCCGCCGGGCTCTGGTAGCCGCCGCCTCGGGGCGGGTGGGCTCGCCTTCGGCACGAGGACCGGCGGGCCGACGTTTTCTGCCTCACGGCGGTAAGGTTCTCCGAACACGGGAAACAAGGCTTGGCCACGGGGCCTCCCCAAGCTCGGAGGAACGCGGCGGAACGACATGAAGACATCCGTCAGAAACGCTGCGCGATCCCCCGGGACGGCGACCAAGGACCTCGATGAGGCGTTGGAGCACCTGTACGAGCGCTACTTCCCCCTCGTCGATCGTTGGGTTCGTCGCCTGGGTGGGCCTGCCGCCGACGTCGAGGATCTGACCCACGACGTGTTCGTGATCGCTCTGCGGCGCCGCGCCGAATTCCGGGGCGAGGCACGCCTGACCACCTGGCTCTTTCGGATCACGGACCGCGTGGTCGCCGGCCGTCGCCGCCGCTCGTTGATTCGCAGATGGCTCTTCGCGCGTCACGGTCACGAGCTCGCGGATCGCTCCGACCCCCACACGGCGCTCGACGAGCTCGAGCGGCGCGAGCAGAACGCTCGCCTGTACGCCGCGCTCGATCGGCTCCCCCACGCGGATCGAACGGTCCTTATCCTGTACGAGCTCGAGGGGATGTCAGGACAGGACGTCGCCGATCTCGTGGGCATCGCCGTCAACGCCGTCTGGGTCCGGCTGTTCCGGGCGCGCGCGAAGCTGCTGGCGGCGCTGGGCGGGCCGGTGGGAACATGAGCGCGTCGAACGACAAACCGAGCATCGCGGATCGCCTGGCCGACCTGCGCGCCGACGCCGATCCGACCGGCGTCGGACGGCTCGTGCGCTGCGCGGCCACCATCGATCAGGCCAGCGCGGGCACTCGGCAGCTCGTGAAGTGGCGAATTCGCAAGACGCTGAAGCGGCGCGGCTGGGGACCTGCGGTGTTGCGTCCCACCCTCGTGGTGGCCCTGGTGTTCGTCAGCGGAGGTTTTCTGGGGGCGACGATCCACAGAATGGCCCTGCGCGTGGTCGTCGGGGAGCCGCACGGCGCGCATCGTCCCGTCCGCGAGCCAGCCGCCCGCCGCGCTGCGCGGGCGCCTGTAGCCACACCCGCGCCCTCTCTCCCCGCGACGCCCCCGCCGTCCGTGTGGCCCGCAGGCAATACCCCAGCGGAGAGGACAGCGCCGAGGGGCCTTCGAGCCTGGGCCGCCGCGCCGGGCGCCCTGGCCGCCGCGGCGGGCGCTCCTGCCGCCCCCCAAGCCACGTCGCCTGCGACCCCATCGTCGGGCGAGGCCACCCAGCAAGACTTGTTGGTGCGCGCAATTCGGCAATTGCGAATCGAGGGAAGCCCCGGCGTCGCCCTGGCTTCGCTGGACGACTATCAGGCCCGCTTCTCCGCGAGCGCCCTCGAGCCCGAGGCGGAAGCCCTGCGCGTCGAGGCGCTGCTGGCGTTGGGGAGAAAGGAGCAAGCCCTCGCCGCGGTGGACGATCTGCTCGCGCGGCCGCGACCCGGGAACGACGGCCGCCGGGTGCTGCGCGGCGAGATTCAGATGTCGCTTGGCGCGTGGCGCGATGCCTTGACCGATTTCGAGGTGGCCTTGGCGGGGCCTGGTGGCCCGGAGTCCGGGAGATCAACCGCCGGTTTCGTCGAACGCGCGCTCTGGGGTCGCGCCGTGTCGCGCGGCCGACTCGGAGACGAATCGGGAGCGCGCGCCGCGCTCGAGGACTACTTGCGACGCTTTCCCCAGGGCAGGTTCGCGGCCGGGGCCGCTCGGGCGCTGGGACTGAGACCGTGAGCAAACGACGGCCCGCGCGCTCCGCGCGGCTCTTCGTCGGAGTGGCCGTGGCCGCTGCGCTGCGCCCAACCTACAGCCGGGCCCAGCCGCCCGTCACCCCGCCGACCATGCTCTCGGTTCTGAGCGACTCGTCGTGCCCGTCGGCCGAATCGGTGCGGCAGGCGCTGGTTTCACTGCTGCCCGCGCTCCCCGTCGATCCGGTGACGGTCGAGCTGCGAAGCGGCCGCGGGGTGCTGAGCATCGATTTCAGGTGGGGCGACGGCGTGCCTCCCGAGACACGCGTCCTACCCTTGCCCCCGGATTGTCAGACGCGGGCCGGGCAGGCCGCGTTGGTCGTCGCGACGTGGTTGGGCAGCCCGCGCGTCGAGCCGTTCGCACCGCCGGCCCTGGCGCCGGTATCGGCTCCCACATCGGCCCCCACCTTGGCGAGGGCGGCGACGCCGTCGTCCGAGCCACCCGCGGACGCAGCGGCCCGACGGCAAACGACGATCGGCGTGGGGGTCGTGAATTCCGCCGGGCGAGGCTGGGCGTCGGGCGGCCGGGCGGACGTAACGCGCGCGCCGGCAGCGGCTGGCCTGGGGTGGGGCGCCAGTATCGTCGCCACGAGGCCCGGCGACGTGTCGCTCGCGGGCGGGAGCTCGCGCTGGATGGTCGTCTCGCTGGCGCCCGTCGTCAAGGGTCGATGGACGACACGATGGCTCGCCGCGGAGGTCGACGCCGGGCCGCTCGCCACCCTCGCGATCGGATGGGGCTCCGGTTACGACACGAACCACGCCGACGGCCGGCCGTCCTTTGGGCTGACCGGAGGACTGCGGTTGCTGGCGCACGGCCGGCCCTTTCAGCCGTGGATCGACGCGCGGGGGGCGTTTTGGCCAGTGTCCCCCCGGCTTCGGGTCGACGCCCCAGGGGGGACGCCGTCCGCCGTCGCTCGCCTGCCGACCGCCGATCTTCAGCTCGCGATCGGCATGAGCGTGATCCTTCCGTGAGTAGTCCTTCTTTGGCAGTCGCGAGTTTCCGGTAAGGATCCTCGGCCTCGGGAGACAAGCAGGCATGACAATGCTCGCAGCTCTTTTCCTCGGTGCAGGCCTCTGCCTCGCCGGTTGCGGTCTCGACCTTCGCACCGGGGTGAAGGTGGACAGTGTCGTCGACGCCGGTGCCCGAGACGGGGACGATGCGTCGGGGTCGATGGACGATGGCCCCACGGCCGGCTCCGACGCACCATCGGGGGACGCGACCGCGGTCGATGTTGCTCCCGCCGCGCCGAGCACGTTCTTGCCGACGATGATCGTGACGATCGACGGCGTCCGCAAGGGTTTCAGGCTATCGGCGCTACGGACCGAATCCATCGATCCACCGGTCATCCGGATGGAATTTTCGACGGGGGGAGGACGCAACCTTGGTGTCGAGGCGACGCCGGGCGAATACTACAGCGAGGTGTGGTTCTTGATCTCGACGGGCGGTGTGCCGGTGACCGGGAGTTACGGCTGCTTGGCCCCCGGTGTCGGCGCGTCTGCTTCGCCAGCGGTCGCGTTCACCTGGTCGTTCAACCACCCGATGGGGAACAACTACTCTACCTCGGAAGGTCCTTGCGCCGTGAGCTTCACGGGGTTCGGGATGAATGTCGGCGATCGGATTCGCGGCACGTTCTCGGCGGTCCTCGACGGCGGGCACATCCTCTCCGACGGCGTGTTCGATCTGGTCGTGCCCACCGTGGTCCCCATCGACGGGCTGACCTGACGAATCAACCCTTGTTCGGGCGCGGGATCTGGTAGCGCTCCAGCTTGGCCACGAACGTTCGTCGCGGCATCCCCATCAGCTTGGCCGCGCGGCTTTGATTTCCGGCGCACGCGGCGAGGGCGTCGAGCATGCGCTGACGCTCGTCGCCGGGGATGGGCGTCGACTCGCGGACGCCGCTGCTGTCGTTGCCCCGGGCGCGCAGCGTATGCTCCGCCGACACGCCCGCGGGGGCAGCCGGGGCCCGTCGCTCCTCGGGCAGGTGCTCGAGGCCGATCGCGCTACCGGCGCACAGCAGCACAGCGCGCTCGATGACGTTCTTCAGCTCGCGGACGTTGCCGGGCCAGTCCCGGGACTCCAGCGCCTTCAACACCTCGGCCGACAGCACCGGGGCTGACCGGCCTAGCTCGCGGCAGATGTCGCGCAGGAACGTCTCCGCGAGCGGGCGGATCTCGGACCGCCGCTCGCGAAGCGGCGGGATTCGAATCGAGATGCCATTCAGGCGGAAGTAGAGGTCGGCTCGAAAGGCATGCCGTTGCACCTCCTTCTCCAGATCGCGATTGGTCGCCGCGATGAAGCGGACGTCGACCCGCCTGGGGCGCACGCTGCCGAGCCGTGTGACCTCGCGCGTCTCGATGACTCGTAGCAGCTTGACCTGGGTCGACGGCGACATCTCGCCGACCTCGTCCAGGAACAGCGTGCCCCCTTCGGCGGCTTCCAGCAGCCCCACCTTTGCAGCGCCGGCGCCCGTGAAGGCCCCCTTCTCGTGACCAAAGAGCTCGCTCTCGAGCAGCGACTCCGACAGGGCGGCGCAGTTGAGGCAGATGGACGGACCCGACCGCCGGGGCGATAGCTGGTGGATGGTCTTGGCCATCACCTCCTTGCCCACGCCCGTCTCGCCCAGGATGAGGACGTTGATCGTCCCGGCGGCGGCACGTTCCGCCACGGCGTAAATCGCCTTCATCGAATTGTCGTGCTCCAGCGTCACCGCCGCCAGGTTGGCCTCCGTGTACGTGGGGCCATCCATCGCACCTTGAGCGGCTCGCTCGGTGGACTGCTGGGACCGGACATGAACGATGAGGACCGACGACCCGATGGCGATGGTTTCCCCGGATTGAACGGGCACGCGCTCGCCCCGCGCAATGGGCCGGTCTCGAACGCGCGTCCCGTTGATGCTGCCGAGATCCTCGACGAACAAGGTATCGCCGATGGTCAACCGGGCGTGTGACCGCGAGGCCTGCAGGTCGTCAATCCGCACGTCGGCCGATTCGGCGCGCCCGATGGTCACGGTGCCCACCGTCGGTAGGTTGTAGGTCTCGTACGACCCGTTTCCAATCACCAGCAGACGGACCCCGGGCCGGTCACCCCATACGACTGGATCGCCTGGAATCGTGGTCCGTTGTTTCACGCATGCCTTCGCAAGAGGAGATCGCGTAACCGCGATGATGCTAGGCCGCCAGGCGTCGTTCCCGCAAGCACCATTGCGCAACGTGCGCGCGGCTGCACAACCTGTGCAGCGCAACGCGGGCGGCAGCCAGGCCGCCGAGGTTCGCGGTCGCAGGCCATACGAGGCAGGCCCGATGGCTGCGGGCCTTTTCAGCCACGCGGCCGGCCCGTCCCTTGGAACGTGTCTTGCTGCTAGGCGGCCGGTCTGCACAAAAGAGGAGAATCGCGCATGACGGCATCCCACGCTCAATCGCATCTGGAACCGGAGAACGACTTCGACGAGGCCAGCGAATACCTGGACGAGCTTCGCAACGACCACCTGGGGCTGGTCGGGGGGTCTCCTGCCATGGTCGCGCTTCGCGACCTAATCCGGCGGGTCGCCCGGTCGGAGCGACCGATCCTCATCTCGGGGCCAGAGGGCGCCGGGAAGTCGCTGGTCGCGCTCGCGATCCAGCGCCTGGGCGCCGTGGGCGGAGCCTCCGGCCGACTGGTGTTCGCGAACTGCGCCGAGCTCGCCGAGAAGGAGCTGGAGGCGATGCTCTTTGGGGCCCCGGGGCGGCCCGCGGCGCTCTCGCCAGGGGACACCGTGGCGCTCGACGATGTGGACCGTCTTCCGCCGTCGATTCAGGCGAAGTTGGTGCGGGCGTTTCAGGTCGGGGCGTCGGCGGGTGGACAGGCCGCGGCCCGTGGGGGCGCGCCGCAGCCGCGAGCCTTGCCTCGTATTCTGGCGTTGACGAACCATTCTCTGTCCCGGGCCGTCCGCGAGAACACCTTCCGCGCGGACCTGCTGTACGAGCTGGCGGTCCTCACGGTGCCGGTGCCTGGTCTGGACGAGCACAGGAGCGACATTCCCGCCCTGGTCAATCACGTCCTCAGGCTCGGGCAGAGCTCGATCCGCTTCTCGTCCGATGCACTCGACTTCCTGGGTGCGCGCGGCTGGCCGGGCGGCGTGCGCGAGCTGCGCAGCGTGGTCGAGCGCGCGGTTTCGCTCTGCCGGGAGCCTAGTGTCAGCGCGGAGCTCCTTCGTCGGCTGGTGGCGCCGGAGCCCCTCGAGACCAATATCAATCACTCCCTTCAGGCGCTGGCGGAGCGGCTGCTCAGGCTGCCGGTCCGCAACAAGCTGGCGGCGGTGGAGGAAGCGCTGCTGGCGATGGCGATGGAGACGTGCTTTGGAAACAAGAGCGCGGCAGCTCGGATGCTGGGCTTACATCGCAAGGCCGTCGAGCGGAAGCTGGAAAAGTACGACGTCCGGTTCGCGCGGGCGCCCATGCGGGCGGGCGAAACCGCCATTGGAGAGATAGGGGCAACCGCCGCGCCCAGCGGCACGTTTCGGTCCTCGGCGACAGGTCACTTTCCAGGCTGACCGAAGCCCATGCGGTCCGCCGTTCCGGCGGTGGGCCCTGCGATGTGCTAGCGTTTGCGGGTTTCCGGAAGGAGGCCTCGCGATGAGATGGGAACAGCCTGAGCTCGTGGAAATCGGAATGAACGCGGAAATCGGCGGCTATCAGTCGGACTTCGACGGCACCGACGCCCCGGGACCGCGACGCCCCACCGGGGAATCCTCGGACGACAAAACCGGAACGCGCTCCGGTTCGTGATATCGAAAGCCACCCATCGGAACCCAGGGTCGCACGGGCGCCCCGTCGGTCACTGACGGGACGAAAAGCCGAGGTTGCGTTGAGGGTTCGCGTGCTCGGCTCCGCCGCTGGAGGGGGGGCTCCGCAGTGGAACTGTGGGTGCGCCAATTGCCAGGGACTTCGTAGCGGCGCGATCCGGGCGACCGCGCGCCGCCAGGAGTCCGTCGCGGTGAGCCCGTCGGGCGAGTCGTGGTTGGTGCTGAACGCGTCGCCCGAGATTCGGGCGCAGGTCGAGAGTTTCTCGGGGCTGTGGCCCAAGCGCCCGCGCCACTCCCCGATTGCCGGGATCGTGCTGACGAACGGCGACCTGGATCATGTGCTCGGATTGCTCTCGCTTCGCGAGTCCCATCCCCTCACGGTGTTTGCGACTGAGAGTGTGCGTCGGGGATTCACCGAGGGGAACGTGCTTTATCGAACGCTGCAACGCTTCGAGGGGCAGGTGACCTGGCGGGCCCTCCACCTGGGACAGGAGATCGAGGCGTTCGAGGAGCAGGGCGCACGCGTGACCCTGGTCCCGTTCGCGGTCCCCGGCAAGCGGCCCATCCATCTCGAGGGGCCTGGGGCGCCTGCGCCGAGCGACGAGGACAATATTGCCCTGGTCGTGACGGCCCGCAGGGGGCAGGACCGGCGGGCGCTGGGGTACGTGCCCGCGGCGGCCGCATGGACGTCCGAAATGGAGGAGCGGCTCTCCCCGCTCGACGCCGTGTTCTTCGACGGGACGTTCTGGTCCAGCGACGAGCTGGTCGCCGCCGGTCTGGGGACGAAGCGAGCGGAGGACATGGCGCACCTGCCGGTTGGGGGAGCGGGGGGCGGACTGTCGCACCTCGAGAAATTGCGGGCGCGCCGGCGCATCTTGATCCACATCAACAACACCAACCCGATCCTTCGCGAGGACTCGTCCGAGCGTGCGCAGGTCGCAGCGGCAGGGGTGGAGATCGCGCACGACGACATGGAGATCCTGCTTTGAGTGAGCGACCAGCGACCGGCACGAGCGCGTACTCCTACGGAGCCGACATCGCCGCGCCCTCGCTGTTGGCGCCCGATGCCTTCGTCGAGCGCCTGCGCAGCGAGGGGGCGTCCCGCTACCACGATCAGCATCCGTTCCACCTGGCGATGCACGAGGGCCGGCTGTCGCGCGCCGATCTACAGCGCTGGGTGCTGAATCGTTACTACTATCAAACGCGGATCCCCATCAAGGACGCGCTGATCCTCTCGAAGAGCGAGGACCCCGCGTTTCGGCGCGCCTGGATTCGAAGGATTCACGATCACGACGGCGTGGCGGAAGGCGAGGGCGGCCTCGCCGAGTGGCTTCGGTTGGCCGTGGCGGTCGGGCTGGACCCCGATGACGTGGAGAGCTGTCGCCTGGTGCATCCGGGCGTTCGCTTCGCTTGCGACACGTACGTCACGCTGGTCCGCGACAGCCGCCTGGTGGTCGCGGTCGCGTCGTCCCTGACGGAGTTCTTCGCGCCCGACCTGATGGCGCGCCGGATCGAGGCATGGGAGCGGCACTATCCGTTCGTCGACGCGGCGGGGCTGGCGTACTTCCGGGCCCGCGTGCCGCGGGCGCGCCGCGACTCGGAGGAGGCGGTGGCGTTCGTGGTGGCCGGGGCGCACACGCGCGAGGTGCAGGACGCGTGCGTGGCCGCGCTGGTGCGCAAGACCCAGATCCTGTGGCACCTGCTCGATTGTGTCGCCGCCGGGGCCGGCGGCGGCGGGCCGTGACCGGGATCCCGGGCGCGGGGCGTCCGCGCCTCGCCGCCGGGGTTCGGCTGCGCCTCGATCACCTGTCGGGAAAGCACCTCTTGCTCCGCCCCGAGCGGGGGTTCGAGCTGAAGGGGGCAGCCCTCGAGATCGTGCGATCGTTCGGGGGGACGCCCACCGTCGACGGCATCATCGACCACCTGGCTGCGTCGCATGCCGACGTCGCCCGCGCCCAGATCGCCGCCGACGTCCTCCGGTTGCTGGAGGAATTGCGGACGCGAGGGTTGATCGAGCTCGACGAGCCTGGCTGGAACCGCGGCGGCGACACGGGGTGGAGCGAGCCCACGCCCATCGACCGGCGGCCCCATTCCGCGACGAATGAGCCGCGACCCTACACCCTGGTCGCGGAGCTGACCTATCGCTGCCCGCTGCGCTGCGCGTATTGCTCCAACCCCATTCGCCTCGACACGCTGGGCCCCGAGCTGGACACGGCGACCTGGGCGCGCGTGTTCGAGGAGGCCGAGGCCCTCGGCGTCATGCAGGTCACGCTGACCGGCGGCGAGCCGCTCGTGCGCGCCGACCTCGAGGCGATCGTCGCGGCGGCACGCGCACGCGATCTCTACACGACGCTCATCACCAGCGGCGTCCCGCTCGATCGCGAGCGGCTCGCCGGTCTGCGCGCGCGCGGGCTCGATGGCCTCCAGCTGTCGATTCAGGACACGGACGGCGAGGCCGCCGCGCGCATCGCGGGAATAGACGCCATGGCCCAGAAGGCGGCCGTGGCGGGCTGGGCGCGCGCGCTCGGATTGCCGCTGACGTTGAACGTGGTCTTGCACCGCGCGAACCTGCCCCGCCTCGCGTCCTTCATCACCCTCGCCGAAGCTTGGGGAGCCGAGCGCCTGGAGCTGGCGCACGTGCAGTACCTCGGCTGGGCGCTGGCGAACCGGGCGGCGCTGCTGCCGACGGCCACCATGATCGCCGAGGCACGCGCCGAGGTGACGCGCGCGCGTGAACGCCTGGGGCGGCGGATGGAGATCCTCGCGGTGCTGCCGGACTACTTCGCCGACCAGCCGCGCGGCTGCATGGAGGGTTGGGGGCGCCGCTACGTGGTCGTGGCGCCCGACGGCCGCGCGCTGCCGTGCCACGCCGCGCACACGCTACCGGGGCTCAGCTTCGACTCCGTCACCACGCGCGCGCTCGCCGACATCTGGACCAACTCGGATGCCTTCAGGCGGTTTCGTGGCGAGGCCTGGATGCCAGAGCCGTGCCGAAGCTGCGAACGGCGCACGCTCGATTTCGGCGGTTGCCGCTGCCAGGCGTACCACCTGACGGGCGACGCAACCGCGACGGATCCCGCGTGCGCCCTCGCCCCGCGCCACGATCTCGTGGTGGCCGCGCGCGACGACGCCGAGGCCCGCGCCGCGTCTGACACGGGCGCGCGCACGCTTCAACTTCGCCGTCCTCCTGCCTCCGGCTGAGCCGCGCGTTCGTGGTCGTGGTGCCTCGGGCTCAGCGCAGGGCGTGGGTCATCAGCGGCAGCTTTCCGGCCGCCGGACCGCACTTCGAGATGGCCGCCAGATCATGCGCGACGAACATCATATTCAGATACTCCTTCTCGGGGAATGGTCTGGCGATGTTGAACCCACGCAGGCGGTCAATCTTGATCGATTGATTGGCCCGGTTGAAGTCGTCGATCGCGAGAAGCTCGCCGGCGAACCGGTGCGAGATGGGCAGATCGACATCGTCGAAGTAGATGAACGTCCGTCGCAACAGCTTGCGGCCGGGGAGGGTGAGCACCTGGAGCGCCTGCATCGTCGACGAGTAGAGATCCACGTCGACGGAGATGAAGCCAACAGGCGGTGCGGAGCCGGCGCGCACGAAGGCCGGCACCGTGTCGGCGACATTCCCCAGGATCAGCTCGGTACGCGCCGTCAGCCGTTCGCGCAGGCTGACCTCGTCCATCGGATAGTCCCCTGGCTGCCAGGCGTCGGGGTGATCGCGGTGGTCGCCGATGAAGGCTGGCAATCCGGCGGGTCCGTTGTCAAACCCAAACACCCGGATGGTCACCCCCGTCTCGCGCTCGACCGCCGCGCTCTCCTCTTGGAGCGATATGAGACCGTTGCCTCCGGCCACCCCGAACTCGATGACCGAGATCTCCTGGATTCCCTCCGCACGCGCCTGCTCCGCCGCGAGCAAGACCCCAGCCAGGTAGTTCGGTCGCGGGGAAAGATCCCATAACGAGCGGGTCGCCACCGACACCGGCAACGCGCCATACAACGCCTTCACCAGCAATCGAAACGGCGGCTCCTTGAGGATCTTCTTGAAATACCGGCCAGCCTGCATGTGCCACCTCGCGCTCTCGGTCTAGACCGTTCAACCAGTCGAAATCTAGACGAACGAGGCAAGTTCTCAAGGGGTGGGTCCGCCGTCTGCGACCATGGTGGCTCTTTAGGCTCGTGTGGTGCCTCCTACCTCGTGGACGCCCGCGCTGACCGCCTCAGGCCGGCTCGCCTTCGGCGTCGAGGACCACGGGCGCCGGCAAGCCCAGCGCCCGCAGCTCCGGCTCGATGGTGGCGCGGTCGCCGACCACGACGATGCCGAGCCGGTCGGGGTCGAGATAGCGGGCGGCCGCTTGCTTCATGTCGTCGGCGGTGGTGGCGGCGACCGCGGCGATGAACCGCGCCGGCTCGTCTGCGGGCAGCCCATAGAGCCCCATGTCCGCGAACGTGCCCGCCACGCCCGACGCCGTCGACAGCGCCTCGGCCGTGCGATCGAGCAGGGTGGCGCGGGCCTTCGTCATCTCGGCGTCGCCCACGTCATCGGTGCGCATGCGCCCGATCTCCTCGAGCGCGTCCGTTATGGCGGCGCCGGTCACCTGAGTGAACACGGAGGTGCGCACGGTGAACGACGACGGACGCCGGAACGCGCTGAACCCCGAGCTCGCGCCGTAGGTGTAGCCCTTCTTCTCGCGCAGCGTGAAGTTCAGGCGACTGGTGAACGTGCCGCCGAGGACGACGTTCAGCATCTGCACGGCAGGGCGATCGGGGGCGAGGCGCGACGAGCCCGGGCCCACCATCCGAAGGACGCTCTGGGGCGCCCCCGGTCGGTCGACCATCACGAGGCGTGGCAGCGACGGGAGGCGGGGCGTCGGCGCGGTGACGGGCAGCGGCGCGGGGCGCCATCTGGAGAACGCGCGTTCGAGCTCCTCCGCCAGCGTCGCCGGCTCGAAGTCCCCCGCCAGCGTGACGACGGCGTTGTTCGGGCGCCAGAACCTGTCGTGGAACGCGCGCACGTCATCCAGGGCCAGCGCGCCGATGGTGGCTTCCAGGCCGTCCACCGGACGCCCATAAGGATGGGTCGGCCCGTAGAGCGCCAGGGCGGTGATCAAGTCCGCGACCGACTCGGGCTGATCGCGCCGCTGCTGCAACGCCGTCAGGCGGTCGTGGTGCACCCGCTCCCAGTCCGCGACCTCGAAGCGCGGTCGCAGCACGATGTCGGTCGCGATCTCCAGCGCCTGCGAAAACTCCTCGCTCGGGACCTGGAGGTTCAACTGCGCGCCGTCGCGTCCCGCGCCGACCCAGAGGTCGGCGCCGAGCCGCTCCAGCGACTCGGCGATCTCCAGCGCCGTGCGAGGGCCCGCGCCCTCGTCCATCATCTCGGCGGTCAGCGACGCGAGGCCCGTCTGCCCGGGAGGATCTTGATCCGCGCCGGTGCGGATGACCAGGTTCAACGCCACGATCGGCGCTGCCCGTCGCCGAACCGCCACCACCTCCATGCCGTTCGATAGCACGAACGAGATGGGTTGGGGCATGACGAGCGCGGGGAACGGCCCCACGACCGGGCGGTGCGCCATGTACGGCGGCGAGGTCACGGGGACAGGCTGGGCCGCCCGCGCTTCACCGCCGCCGTCCGCCGCGCCGTCGCGCACCGGCCCGCTCACGGTGACTCTCCGCGCCGCGCGCGCGGTGGCCGCGCGCGCGCATCGGCCGCGTCGGCGCCTGCGCCCTCGTCGCCGTCCTCGCCATCCTCGCTGTCGGCCGCGGGCGCCGAGGGATCGGGCACGATGCTCAGGATCAGCCGCTTCGCCGAGGCCATCGCCGCGAACGCGTCGCGCACCGACCTCGTGGTCGTGCGGTGATAGCGATCGAGATCGGCGGCCATGCCGCCCGGATCCCCGAGCGCTTGCTCGTAGTGATTCAGCAGATCCGCACGCGTCTGAAGGCTGTCGAGGCCCTTGTAGTAGTCCGCGAGGTGCGAGTTGCGGGCGCGCTCCAGCTCCGCCTCGGTGGGACCGTCGGTGGCCAGCGCCTCCACGATCGTCCTCGCCGAGCTCTCCAGCGCCTCCAGCGCCTGCCCCGGCTTGGCCGTCATCCCGAGGCCAAACAGGCTGCCCAGCGCCTGCGAGCTCTGGTACGCCCACGCGTCCTGGGCGAGCCGCTGCTCGAAGACGAGGCCCTTGTACAGCCGACTCGATTTTCCTCCGCCGAGGATCTGCGCCGCCAGATCAAGGTCGGCATCGCCCGGGGCGAACATCGCGGGCGAATGCCACTCGAAGCGCAGGCGCGGCAGCTGAACGCGGTCGGCGATCGTCTCGCGACGATCCTCGCGGAGCGGCTCGACGGTGGCGGTCACCCGCGGCGGGGCGGGCCGCGCCGGCATCCAGCCGAAGTACTTCTCCACCAGCCGGCGCGTGGCCGCCGGCTCGAAGTCGCCGGCGATCACCAGGGACGCGTTCGAAGGCCGGTAGAAGCGATCGAAGAAGGCGCGCACGTCGGCCACCGTCGCCGCCACCAGATCCTCGTGCGAGCCGATGACCGGCCAGTTGTACGGGTGCGGCCGCGCGTACATGATCTCCGGGATCATCAGCTCGGCGTTGCCGTAAGGCCGGTTCTCGTACGACTGTCGGCGCTCGTTCTGGACCACCTTGCGCTGGCGCTCGAGCTCCTCCTCGGTGATGACGACGGGGAGCGTGGCCAGCCGATCGGCCTCGAGCCACAGGATTGTCTCCAGCAGATTGCTGGGCCCGATCTCGTAGTAGTTCGTGCGGTCGTTGCTGGTGGACCCGTTGTTGTGTCCACCCCAGTTCTCCATGATCGAATCGAACGACGGATAAGGGGCGTGCTCCGACCCCATGAACATCAGGTGCTCGAACAGGTGCGCGAAGCCGGTGCGCCCCGGCTGCTCGTCCTTCGAGCCGACGTGGTACCAGATGTCGACCGCCACCAGCGGGCTCTGGGCGTCACGGTGAAGGATCACCGTCAGCCCGTTGTCGAGCGTGAACTTCTCGAACGGGATGTGCAGCGTGGGCATGGGAGGGAGGCGGCGAACCTGAGCGGGTGGGATACAATACCGCAGAGCTCGCGGCCAACGAGATCGCGAAGGATATTTAGCATTGTCGGGCCATCGCCGAAACAAGGTCGGGCGTTTTATCGTCGCGGCGGCGACGTGGGTCGGGTCCGTCGTGGGGATCTCCGCGGTGGCCCGCGCGGACGGCGCATTCCCGGACGCGCAGTCCGTGTTGCTGCCCCGTGACCGTCCGAACGAGATTGTCCTGGCGACGAACTTCGGGTTGGTGTTCACCGAGGACGACGGCCTCAGCTGGACGTTCACGTGCGAGACGGACGCCCAGACGCAGGGCGGCTATCGCTACATCGTCGGGCCACCCTCGGCGGCTGGTCCCACCGGGGGTGTCTCCGGGGATCGTCTGTTCGCGGTGTCGGTGCCGCCACCCGGCGCGCCGGTCAGCCTGGACGACGGATGTAGCTGGACCCAGGCGGCGGGGGCGCTGACGGATCCGGGGAACCCCGTCCTGGCCTTCGACGTGTTTCCCGATCCCTCGGACGCTTCGCGGGTGTTTCTGCTCGGCGTTCCGCAGAGCCTCCCTGACGCGCCCGGCTCGGTCTACCGTTCCCTGGACGGAGGGCTGACCTACGCCGGTCCGCTGTTCACGCCGCCCGCCGGCGGAAGCCCGACGATGACCGGCGTCGAGGTCTCGGCGTCCGCGCCCGGTATCGTCTATGTCACCTGGTACGAGCGGGTCGGTGACCACCCGCACCTTTCCCGTTCGAACGACGGTGGCGGCACCTGGACGGACGTACCCGTGGAGGCGGCGCTGGGGCCGGGGAAGCCCTACCTCGCCGGGGTCGACCCCACGGATCCGCAAACCGTGGTGCTGCGCTTGCTGGGCGCGGACGGCGTCGCCAACCCGTTCGAAGGCCTCGCCCGGACGCGCGACGGCGGACTGACATGGACCGTGCCGCTCAGGCTTCCGGGCGGGTCGCTGGAGGGTTTCGTGCGGCGCCAAGATGGCACGCTGGTGGCGATAGGGACGATGAGCTCCGCCGATGGCCCGGTGCCGACTTCCTCTTTCTTCGAGTCGACGGACGACGGCGCGACCTTCTCGACGACCCCGCTCGCGTTTCACGGGAAGGGCCTCGCCGAGCGTGACGGCACGCTCTTCATGGCGACGGACAACTACAAGGATCTGGTCGCGCTCGTCAGCTCCGAGGACGGCGTCACCTGGAAGCCGCGCATGCGCTTCGATCAGATCTCCGCCATCAGGGCCTGCGTGTTCGCGACGTGCCAGAACGCGTGCGACCTGTTGGGTGGGTTGACCATCTTTCCGCCCCAGACCTGCGACGCCCCGACCGACGGAGGGGCCGGGGACGCGAGCCCCCGTGATGCTGGGGCCGACAAGCCGGGATCTGCGCCCGGCGGCTGTGGCTGTTCGGCCGGCGGCGCCAGCGTCCGGACCCCCGCTCAGGCGGCGGGGCTGGGGGCGCAGACTGGCGTTCTCGCGGTCGCATTCGGGGTGGCGCGGCGCCGTCGCCGCGGCCGCCGCGCTTGAAACTGCGCCGGTTTCGGGGCGGCTCCTAAAGCGGCGCGGCGGGCCTGCCGACACCTAGGGAGTGCTGGGTATTGATGCCAACAACGGTAGCGCCGGCGCCGAAGCGATCCTGTCGCCAGCGCTGAAGGCACGACTCGAGCGTTGCGCGACGCTGCCCACCTTGCCCGCGGTCGCCGTTCGCGTGCTCACGCTTTGCCAGAGCGAGGACATCGACCTGCGACAGATCGCGGACGCGATCTGCCAGGATCCAGCGCTCTCCGCGAAGGTGCTCCGCCTGGTCAACTCGCCGGCCTTCGGTCTCCGGCAAGAGGTGCGCACGGTGCCGCACGCCCTGGCGCTCCTCGGACTGAACGCCGTGCGGACCCTGGCGCTGTCCTTCTCGCTGGTCCGCGATCTGCGCAAGGGCCAGCAGTCGGGGTTGCAGGTCTACTGGAAGCGATCGATCGCCTCGGCCGTCGCCGCGCGCGAGCTGGCGCTGGCGCTGCGTTTTGCGGCGCCCGACGAGGCGTTCCTCGCGGCCCTGTTGCAGGACATCGGAATTCTGGCGCTGGGTCGCGTGGCGGGGCGCGAGTATGAAGGGATCGCGGCGCGCGCGGGTGACGATCACGACCGCCTCGCCGAGCTGGAGCGCGAGGTCTTCGGCGCTGATCACGCGGACGTAGGCGGCTGGATGGTCGAAACGTGGAACTTGCCGCGTCCTCTCTGCCAGGCGGTCGCCAACAGTCATAGACGTCAGCGTTCGCGCGATCGGCAGGCTCCGGACGACGTTCGCAAGTTGGAGGGAATCGTTCGCGTGTCGGGCCTCGTGGCCGACATCTGGGTGCGCAACGATCCGGGCGCCTGCGCGACGCTGGCGCGCGAGGTGGCGATTCCGCAGCTCGGGCTGGATCCCCTCTCGTTCGAGACGGTCCTGACGAAGACCGCCGCGGCAGTTCCGCACGTGGCCGCGCTCTTCGACCTGCAGCTCGGTACCGCGGACGAGATCACGGCGATCCTGGAGCAGGCCACCGAGACGCTCGTGATGGTTTCGTTTCGGGCCTCGCGTCAGATCGACTCGGCGCGCGAGGCGATCGACGACCTCCAGGCGAAGACCCGCGTCCTCGAGGAGGCCTCGCAGCGGGACAAGTTGACCGGGCTCTTCAACCGCGCCCGCCTCGATGCTTACCTGGCGGAGGAGTTCGCGACCGCGCAGCGCAACGGGAAGCCCCTCAGCGTCATCATGGCGGACGTGGACCACTTCAAGCTCGTCAACGACACCCACGGCCATCAAGCGGGGGATCGGGTCCTCGTCGGGGTGGCTCAGGCGCTCGGCGGCCGGCTGCGTCCACGCGATCTGGTCGCGCGCTACGGCGGCGAGGAGTTCGTCCTGATTCTTCCGGAAACGGACGCCGCGGGAGCGAAGGTCGTCGCCGAGCGGATTCGCCAGAAGATCGAGGGCTCCAGGCAGGAGGTTGGCGCCGCCTCGCCCCTCGCCGTCACCGTCTCCTTCGGATGCGCGACGTTGGGCGTCGCGCGGTTTCCTACCAGCACCGAGCTGCTGGCTGCCGCCGATCGGGCGCTTTACGCCGCCAAGCGCGCGGGGCGCAACCGGGTCGCGGCTGACGAGCCGTCCTCCGCCGTCAATCCTTTCGACGAATCGCCGGGCGCCTGGCGCACCGCCGGCTGACCGCCGACTCTGACGCCGTCGCCCGCGCGCCAGCGGCATCGCCCGCGCGGGAGGGGCCCGGTGGTCGCGCGGCTCGACACCTGCGGATCGGCGGTGTAGATTGCGCTCTTCTTTGTTCACGAATTGCAAGCGCGAGGCTGGGCCCATAGCTCAGCGGTCAGAGCTGGCGGCTCATAACCGCCTGGTCCCTGGTTCGAATCCAGGTGGGCCCACGAACGAAAAGCCACCTGGAGCGTCGCGCCCGAAAAGAGCAGCACACGGAGGGCCCGAAGTTGCGCGATCAGCTTAAGCGACTGGAAGAACTGCAGCGACACGACGCCAAGATTCAGGAGCTCGAGAACTCACTGAAAGCGATTCCAACGAAGCTGGCCGCCACCCAGGCCGATCTCGCCCGCGTCGAGGCGATGCTGGAGACCGAGCGGGCCCAGCTTGCGGAGACCGAGCGTTACTACGCCACGCAGAAGGGGCAGCTTGAGGACGAGGAGGTGCAGGTGAGCGGCGCGAAGCACAAGCTCGCGCAGGCCAAGAACACCAAGGAGTACATGGCCGCGCAGCGTGAGACCGAGACACGCCGCGACGGGGTCGCCAACCGGGAGGCGGAGATCGCCAAGCTGGTCGACGCGATCCAGGCCAAGAAGAAGGTGCTGGAAGAGCGCGCCAACGGCGTGCAGACCATCCGCGAGTCCGTCGACAAGGACGTGGAGGTGGCGCGTGGCCGCGCCGTCGAGATCGAGGCGAAGATCGCCGAGCTGCGCGGCGAGCGCGACAAGGTCGCGAACGATGTCAAGCCGGACGTGCTCAAGCGCTACAGCGGCATCCGCATCCGCCGAGGGCTGGCTGTCGTCGGCGTGAAGAACGGCACCTGCCGCGGATGCAACATGAACATTCCGCCGCAGCTCTACATCGTGCTCCAGCGTGGCGTCACCATCGAGACGTGCCCGTCATGTCACCGGATCATCTATTGGGAAGACCTGATGAAAGACCCGGCCGTCGAGGCGACGCCCGTCTGACGGTTCCCGAGATTCCCGCACCCCGGCGCGCGCGGGCGGTTATACTGCCGCTCGCTTCTCGCTGGAGTTGGTGAGGTGTGTCGCGGCGGGGTCGCGAGATCTCGTCGAGGAAAGTCCGGGCTCCGAAGGGCAGGGTGCTGGCTAACGGCCAGTCGGGGTGACTCGAAGGAAAGTGCCACAGAAAACAGACCGCCTGAGGCCTCGGCCGAAGGCAAGGGTGAAACGGTGCGGTAAGAGCGCACCGCCCCCTCGGTGACGAGGGGGGCACGGCAAACCCCACTCGGAGCAAGACCAGTCCGGGATCGCGGGGGCAACCCCGCCGGCGTGGCCCGCGCCGATCCGATCTCGAGTCGGTCGCTAGAGCCGTTCGGCAACGGACGGCGCAGAGGAATGACACCCCCACGCGGCAACGCGCGGAACAGAACCCGGCTTACGGCCAACTCCAGCGAGGGGCCTTTGCAGTGGGCGTCCGGCTAAGTATCGACCCCTGAGTTCGTGTTTAGCGTTACTGAGAAGATCACGTATAATCAGCGACGTGAACGGTTCTTGCGCACTTTCCCCCGGGGCGCGAACGGCCGTCGGCGTCATGGCAATTTTCGCTTTTTCGCTTCTCGCGGCGAGCGGAGGCTGTGGCGCAGGCGGAAGTTACGAGCGGCTTTCCGGAAATGGGGGCGGTGATGTCGGCGCCGGCGGCGACGCGACGACGGGCTCTGGCGGCGAAACGCCCGGTTCCGGCGGCGCCGGTGGCAACGGCGCGGTCACCGGTACAGGAGGCGCCGCCACGGGAGGGGTCGTGGGCGCGGGCGGCCAGGCGAGTGGCGGAAGCGCCGGCGGGGGCGCGAGCGGGGTCGCCGGACATGGAGGCGCTGTCGCCGGCACGGGGACCGGCGGCAGCGCCGGCGCCCCGGTTGGAGCCGGAGGACAGATCGTGGCGAGCGGCGGCGCGACCGGAACTGGCGGCGTGGTGGCCACCGGCGGGGCTGGAGGTAGCGTGGTCGCCACAGGGGGAGCCGCGGGCGGCGGGGCCCCGGGCGGCGTCGGCACTGGCGGCGCCGCGGGCGGCGCGCCGGGTATGGGGGGCATGGCAGGCGGTCCCGCGCAACGAATTTTGAGCATCGACTTCGTCGGTGGCGTGGTCAGTAGCGCGGGCGGTGCCGGCGGCGCGACCATCACGCCGGTTCCGATGGCGGCCACCGAGGTGGCCGGCGTCAAGCCGGCGGCAAACTGGAACGCCGCCTCGGGAAGCGCGTCCGCGGCGCCGTTGACGCCGCTGCGACTGGCCGACGGCTCCTCGTTCGCAGCGAGCGTGACGTGGAGCCAGCAGGGCACCCCGAGCGTTTACGGGGTGGGATTTGCCGACGTGCCCGGCGACGTCCGCATGATGAACGGCTATCTGGATCCGGTGTCGACCACCGCGGTGGTGAATCCTGTGGTGACGGTGACGGTGAGCGGTCTCGGAAGTCTGACCGGCGGCTACGATGTCTACGTCTATTCCTTCGGCTCCATCAACAACACCGACACGCGCAGCCGCAAGCTCGCGATCGGCACGGCCAACTTCACCGTCTCGCAGAAGGGCCCCTCTCCCACCACGTTCTCGGGATACGTGCTGGGAACGTCCGGCAACTACGTCGTCTTCAAGCAAGTGACGGGCGCGTCCTTCACGCTGACGTCGACCGCCGTGGCGGGCTTGACCAAGCGCGCGCCCGTCAACGGCCTGCAGATCGTCTGGCCCTCGGCTCCCTAGTAGAGCGCTCCGGAAGTTCGTGCCCATCCCCAAGAATCCTTACGGGAGGGCCACGCCGAGCCACGGGCCCGCCGAGCGCAATCGCGCGGGCGTGAACCCCGAGCGAGCCGCGACGTTCGAGCCCGCGCGAAACTGGGGCAATAGTCCGATAGAACGGGCTTCAGCGCACGCAACCAGCTGCCGCGCGGCTTGGAGCCCAGCGCTCGAATCGCGGCAACCGCCGCTTGGCGGCGCTCGGCGGGCGCGTGGCTCGGCGTGGCACTCCCGCGGCGAGCTCTGGTCACTTACTTCCGGGGCGCTGTACTTAGACGAGGGCCGAGGTACCCCCCGGACCTCTCAACCGAACACATTCGCGCGTGCTAGCTTTGCCGCCGCCATGGCAATCGTCGCGTGTCCCGAGTGCAAAGGCCAGGTCTCCTCCGCGGCTGCGGCATGCCCCCACTGCGGTCATCCGATGGCGGCGACGGCGACCGGGATGGTGGGGCCGGCGCCCTCCCGTCCGGTGGTGGCGCGACCCGCCGCCGAGCAGGCCCTGTGGGAGGGCTCGCCTTCGGTCAAGGCCATGGCGATGAACATCACGACGACCGCGCTGTTCGCGATGGTGGTGTCGGCTGCGGTCTTCGCCAGTTACCGCCCGGCGCTTCGCTTCATCGCGGGAATCTCGACGGGCCTCGCGCAGATCGTGGCGGACGATGAGCCGGGGTTGCGGCTGGCGGCCGTCGTGTTCGTCATCTTCGTGGTGGGGGGACGGATCGCGCGCCTGCTGTGGCGCGTGGTCGCCCTGCGCAGCCAGCACTACCGCCTCACCAACCAACGCTTGCTGCTCGAACAGGGGGTCTTCTCCAAGACCATCACCGAGATCGATCTGCGCACCGTCGACGAGATCACGTTTCGCCAGAGCTTCTCGGAGCGGCTGCTGGGCGTCGGCGAGATCACCGTCATCTCGTCGGAGGCGGGAGGGCGGGGGAATCACGAGCGGGTGCGGCTGGCCGGAATCCTGGATCCGCGCAACGTCCGCGAGAGCCTTCGCACGGCGGCCTACGACGCGACGGGCAGCCAGGTCTTCATGCGCTCGACCTGACGTCGGAAAAAAATTGTCGATCGGGGCGGGTGTCCTTCGTCGCGATGGTAGACGCGTTGGCGCGTGCGAGCCTTGCTCGCCCGCGCCGTCCCGCGGGGGATCAAGAGGACCCTCAGGGTCCTTTTGTCAGTAGGACCAACCCGACCGAAACAAGGAGACCGCCATGAGATTCATCATCACCGCGCGCCCGGCTGACGAAAGCAAGGTGCCCGACGGGCATGCCCCTTTCGACGAAAAGCTCTTCACCGCCTACATGCGGTTCAACGAGGAGATGTACAAAGCGGGTGTGCTGGTTGCGTCCGAGGGCCTGAACCCGGGCGGCCAGGGCGCGCGCATCGAGGTCCGCAAAGGCAGGCGCTCCCTCGTCGACGGGCCCTTCGCCGAGTCCAAGGAGCTGGTCGGCGGCTTTTACATCGTCGATGTCAAGTCGCGCGACGAGGCCATCGAGTGGGCGCTGCGCTGCCCGAGCGGAATGGGCTTCGACGATGTGCTCGAGATTCGCCAGCTGACCGGCGAGGGCGATCTCCCGCCGGACATCCTCGCCCTCATCAAGGCGGCGGCCCCGACCTGGAGCGCGGCGTTCTCGCGGTCGCGCGCCCACTGACCCCCGCCGCTCGCCAGCGTCTCAGGCAGCGCTGGCGCGGCCGCGCTTCGCCCCCAGCATGGGGGCGAGGAACTGGCCAGTGAACGAGCGGGGCTCGCGCGCGACCTCTTCCGGCGTGCCGATCGCGACGATCTCACCGCCCTTGCTGCCGCCCTCGGGCCCGACGTCGATGATGTAGTCGGCGGTCTTGATGACGTCCAGGTTGTGCTCGATGACGAGGACCGTGTTGCCCGCTTCCGTCAAGCGGCCGAGGACCGCCAGCAGCCGGCGCACGTCCTCGAAGTGAAGGCCGGTCGTGGGCTCGTCGAGCAGGTACATCGTCTTTCCGGTGTCGCGCTTCGCGAGCTCCCGCGACAGCTTGATCCGCTGCGCCTCGCCGCCCGACAGGGTGGTGGCGCTCTGACCGAGCGAGATGTAGCCGAGGCCCACGTCGTCCAGGGTCCGCAGGATTCCGTTCAGCTGGCGGTGGTGCTCGAACAGCGCGAACGCGTCGGACACGCTGGTCTCCAGCACCTGGGCGATGTTCTTGCCCTTCCACTCGACGCGCAACGTCTGCTCGTTGTAGCGCCGCCCTTGGCACACCTCGCACGTCACGTAGACGTCGGGCAGGAAGTGCATCTCGACCTTGCGGACGCCGTCGCCTTCGCAGGCCTCGCAGCGGCCACCCTTCACGTTAAACGAGAACCGCCCCGGCTCGTAGCCGGACGCGCGCGCCTCGGGAGTCTGGGCGAAGATGTCGCGGATGTGATCGAACGCCTTGGTATAGGTGGCGGGGTTGGAGCGGGGCGTCCGACCGATGGGCTGCTGATCGATGTCGATCACCTTGTCGATCTGCTCCACGCCGCGGATGGCCGTGTGGGCGCCGACCTGGTCATAGCTGCCGAGCAGCTTGCGCCGCAGCGCCGGGTGCAGGATGCCGTTGATGAGCGACGACTTCCCGGCGCCCGACACGCCCGTCACCGCGACGAGCACGCCGAGGGGGATGTCGACGCTGACGTTGCGCAGGTTGTGCTCCCGCGCGCCCTCGATCTTGAGGAAGCCCGTGGGCCGCCGCCGCACCCCTGGGATCTCGATGCGCTCCACCCCGGCGAGGAACCGTCCGGTCAGCGAGGCCGGGTTCGCCTTGATCTCCGCCGGCGATCCCTCGGCCACCACCCGCCCGCCCAGTCGCCCCGCGCCCGGGCCGAAGTCGACGACGTGGTCGGCGGACTCGATCGTCTCGGCGTCATGCTCGACGACGATGACGCTGTTGCCGAGATCGCGCAGGCGGCGCAGCGTGGCGATCAGGCGCAGGTTGTCGCGCTGGTGCAGGCCGATGGACGGCTCGTCGAGCACGTACATCACGCCGGACAGCTCGGAGCCGAGCTGTGACGCCAGCCGGATCCGCTGGGCCTCGCCGCCCGACAGCGTGGCCGCCGCGCGATCGAGCGTCAGGTACTCGAGGCCCACGTCCAGCAGGAAGCCGAGGCGCGCGTTCACCTCCTTCAGGATCTCGCCGGCGATCTGCGCGCGCGCGCCCGTCAGGCCCAGCGACTGGAAGTGGGCGCTGGCCGAAGAGACGGTCATCGACGTCACGGCGACCAGCGTCTTGTCCGCCAGCAACACCGCCCTCGACTCGGGGCGCAGGCGGGCGCCGTTGCAGGCGCGGCACAGCTGTTCGCGAAAGTACTTTCCGTACCACTGGCGCGTCACCTCGGACGTCGACTCCTGCATGCGCTTCTTGACCGTGTTGACCACGCCCGCGAAGCGCATCGCCCACGATCCGCCGCCGTGCTTCCCCTGCCACTTCACCGCAACTCGGCGCTCGCCCGCGCCGTAGAGCAGCACCTCGCGCTGGCGCGGCGTCAGCGTCTTCCACGGCTTGTCGAGGGGGATGCCGAACTCGCGCGAGACCGCGGCGGCGACGTTCGCCGTCCACCCGCTGTCCTTACCGGGTCGATCGCCCCAGGGCTCGATGGCGCCTGCTTCGATGGAGAGCTCGGGGTTGGGGACGATCAGGTCCGCGTCGATCTCCATGCTGGACCCGAGGCCGTTGCAGTCGACGCACATGCCGAGCGGGCTGTTGAACGAGAACGATTGCGGCGAGAGCTCCGGCAAGCCGACCCCACACTTGGGGCACGCCCGCGCCTCGCTGTAGGCGCGCTCCTGCGCCTCGCCCTCGACGGCGACGACGATCGAGCCGCCGCCCGCCTTGACGGCGGTCTCCACCGAGTCGCTGATGCGGGCGCGCTCGGCTGGATCGATGGTCACGCGATCGATCACGATCTCGATGGTGTGCTTCTTCTTCTTGTCGAGCGCGGTCACGTCCTCGAGGCGCTGGACGAGCCCGTTGATGCGCACCCGGACGAAGCCGGCCTTGCGCGCCTCCTCGAACACCTCGCGGAACTCGCCCTTGCGGTTGTCGGCCTTGCGCGCCATCAGCACCGCCTTCGTCTTCGGCGGCAGCGTCATCAGCTCGGCCACGATCTCCGCCGCGGAGCGCGCGGTGACCGCCCCGCCGCACAGGTGGCAGCGCTGCTCGCCGGCGCGGGCGTAGAGCACGCGCAGGTAGTCGTAGATCTCGGTGACCGTGCCGACCGTCGAGCGGGGGTTCGACGACGCGGACTTCTGCTCGATGGCGATGGTCGGCGACAGGCCGCGGAGCTGCTCGTACTTGGGCTTCTCCATCTGCCCCAGGAACTGCCGCGCGTACGACGACAGGGACTCGACGTAGCGGCGCTGCCCCTCGGCGTAGAGGGTGTCGAACGCCAGCGACGACTTGCCCGAGCCCGACACGCCCGTGAACACCACCAGCTGGCGCTTCGGCACCTGCAGGTGGTCGATGTTCAGGTTGTGCTCGCGCGCCCCGCGGATGACGATGAAGTTCGGCTCGTCGCGGCTGTTGCGCGCGGCGCTCAGCGCCGCCGCGCTGTCCTTGTTGGTTCGACGCGTTCGATTCACGGCGGGGCAGTCTAGCAGCCCGCGGCGCAAGTGGAGCCGCGTCCCCTCGCTACCAGGGACGATGTTCAGTCGAGCGGCCCCGGACCTCGGACCTCCGCCGAGATCTCGGCGACGACGACGCGACGACTGCTTCGTCGGGTCAGGGCGCCTTGTAGCCGCGCCAGAGCCAGACGAGGCCGTCGGGCATCACCTGGTTTCGCGCGTTGTCGTCGCAGTGACCGGCTCCCAGCCCGAGGACGAAGTGGTGGTGGTTGCCCTTCGCGACCAGCGCCGCCGCGATGTTCGTGTTCGATATCACCCAGTTCGAGTGGCTGTCCGCGGTCGTGGTGTAGCCGTTGTCGTGCTGGCCCACCTCCTGGAACACCCGGAAGTCCGGACGAAGCGGCGCCGCCATGATCATGGCGGCGTACTCCCACGCGCCGAACGGGTGATCGGTTGTCTTCTGAATGGCCACGTACGAGCCCGAGAACGAGAACACGCGGTTGAAGTCCCCGAACCACGCGAGCCCCATGACCGCCGGTCCGCCCGAGCTGCAGCCGTACCCGCCGCGCCCGTTCGGGTCGCTGGTGAACTTGAAGTTCGGGTACTTGGCCTTCAGGGCAGCCTGCGCCAGCGCCATCGGGAGGACCTCCTGGGTCACGAACCGCCAGTAGCGATCGGAGACCGTGTCGTACTCGAGGCTGCGCTCGCTGTTCGGATGGACGTCCGGACCGTTCGTGATGCCGACTATCGTCAGCGGGGGAACGTGGTGATCGGGATTGGGATCGTCGGCCATGTTCTGCACGACCGTTTGCAGGCCGCCGTAGAAGCCGTCCGAGGACACCATGAACGGGGACTCGGTGCCGTCGACGTACTGCGAGGGAATCCAGACCTTGATCGAGCGGGTGAACGTCAGCGGCGGGTTGAAATCGGTCCCGTCGAAGATCTTGCTCTTATCCGAGCCCAAATCGAAGCTGAAGCTGAAGCCAGGCTGGGCGCCGGCCTTCAGCTTCAAGTCGGGGGATGGCGTGTAGGTTGGGCCGACCATGAAGTCGCCGTCGCCGACCGTGCCGGGGTCTATCGAGCCGCCGGCGCCTCCGGTCTGCGAGGCGCCACCGCCGCGGCCGCCACTCGCCGACGTTCCGCCGGTGCCAGCGGCCGAGCCGCCCGCTGCTGTGCCGCCGGTGGCAGTCGCGCCCGCCGTCCCCGTCTTTCCGCCGGTCTCGGCGGTCACCCCGCCGGTCGCCGGAGCCCCGCCGGTTCCGACGGTGCCTCCCGTGGAAGTCGTTCCGCCGCTACTGACCGCCCCGCCCGTGCCCACCTTGCCGCCGCTTCCCACGGTGCCGCCCGAGCCTTGGGTGCCGCCGCTGGCGCCGACGGATTGGCCCCCGGTCCCGTTGGTGTTGGGGTCCGAGGACGAGGACGATGCGCAAGCGCCCGTGGCGATGACCGTGCCGAGCAGCACGGTTCTAAATGAGCGGGAGTTAACCATGACCATCGTCTCCTTGCCTGGATGCGGCAGTGTTTGGATGCGGGGGCACCCAACAGATACTGGCAACAGATTAGCCAGCGCCGCGCTGTTTTCGCCCTTACGCGGTTTGCGCGGCTCGGTGATGCTATCGCCAATTTGCTCCCGGACAGTCGAAAAAGACGAGACCGCGCCGACCTGCTGCCGCAATGCATCGGGGGTTACATCTTCTTTGTAGGCGTTTGAAAAAAGATTGACCTCCCTGGACGCACGCTGGCACTGCGGGGGGCTGGAACCTCCAACGCGAGGAGCGAGGACGCCCCCCATGAAGATCCTTCGCCGTGAATCCGTCCTTCTGGGCGCCTGGATTGGGCTCACCTCAGTTCAGGCCTGCACCGGGACCGTGGGCACTACTGTCGCCGGATCGCCCGGGTCCGCGGCGACGGGCGGGACCGTCGCTGGAACCGGCGGCGGCGGCCCGGCCGCGACGGGCGGCAGTCGGGCAACGGGGGGCGCCGCGTCAGGTGGCGCAGTGGGGGCGGGCACGGGCGGGGCAGGGCCTAGCCCCGGCGCCGGCGCGGGCGGCGCGGGCGCCACGGTGGCCACCGATTGCAGCGCGGTGACGGTGCAAGCATCGCCGCTGCACGCCCGGTTGCTGTCGCCGACCCAGTACGACAACACCGTGCTGGACCTCTTCAAGGTCGGCGGAAACCCCGCCGAGGCGAACAACCTGGCGGGCGGCGAAACGGCGGCGCTCGACCGCACCGCCCTGGAATTTCGGGCCAACGCCGCCGCCGCTGTCGCCGCGCAGGCCTCCGCTAACCTGGCGGCGTGGTCGCCGTGCGTTCCGGCGAACGCGGCCGCACAGGCGGCCTGCGAACAGCAGCTCATCGACGAAATCGGCCAGCGCGGCTACCGCCGCCCCCTGTCGGCGGACGAGAGCGCCCAATTGAAGACGCTGTTCGACGCCGGCGTCGCGGCTGGCGGTGACTTCGCCACGGGCGTCGACTGGTTCATCACCGGCCTGCTGCAGACGCCTGCGTTTCAATATCAGCTGGTTCGCCCGGCGCCCGACGAGCAGCCGGGACAGGTCGTGCCCATCAGCGGCTACGAGATGGCCAGCCGTCTCTCCTACTACCTCTGGGACTCCATGCCCGACGACGCGCTCTTCACTGCGGCCTCGGCCGGGCTCGCCGATGTTGCCAGCATCGAGGCGCAGGTCTCGCGAATGACCAAGAACACGACGCTGCTCACCCGCGGGGTCAGCGCGTTCTACTCGAACTGGCTCAATACCCCTGCGTTCGCGGAGGGCCTCCTCAAGAACGACGCGAGCGGCAACCCCGATCCAGCGTTCACTCAGGATGTCGCGCTGTCGCTCGGGCAGTCGCTCTTGATGGGGGCGACGGCGCTCTACGGGTCGCCTTCACCCAACATCTCGTCGCTGTTCACCGGCGAGACGTACTACCTGAATGACACGCTGGTGAAGTACTACAAGCTGCCAGGGGCGGCGACGAGCGCGTTCGCGCCCGTCGCCATGCCGGGCCAGCACCGCAGCGGCTTGCTCACCCATCCGGGCTTTCTGGCGGTGAACGCCCGCCCGCAGGTCACGGCCCCCATCCTGCGCGGATTCTTCGTCACGTCGAACCTGCTGTGCATGGGGCTGACCGTGCCGGACAACCTCGTGATCCCGCCGCTGGCCGAGACCCCGCAAGCTGGCCTGACCACGCGCGAGCTCATCGAGCAGAGCCACGTCCAGTCGGCTTGCCAGGCGTGTCACAACACCATCGATCCGCCGGGGTTCGCGCTCGAGTGGTTCGACCAGGTGGGAAATCTGCGCTCGATGGACAACGGCAAGCCCGTGGACACCTCGGGGACCGTCATCAACGCGGGCGACCTGAATGGTCCGTTCGCGAACGGCGACGAATTCTTGAGCAAGGTCGCGCAGAGCAGCACCGTCAAGGCGTGCTTCGCCCAGCAGTTCCTGGAGCACGCGCTGTCGGGCGAGGTGTCGACGCCGGTCGCACCGAACGACCATTGCTCGGTGACCCGGGTGAGCACCGCGTTCGCGAGCTCGGGGGATCTGGTGGGGCTCGTGGGGCTGGTGGCGTCGAGCGACGCCTTTCGCTTCCGCACGTCAGAAGGAGCACCGCAATGAAGCTCTCGCTCGCCCATCGCTTGCACCGGCGCGACTTCGTCCAGTGGCTCGGCGGCGCCGCGCTGGCGCTTCCCACGCTCGAGCTGTTCGAGCTGCAGGCGAAGGCGCAGACCGCCGCGACGAAGACGGCCAAGTTCGCGGTCTTCATCTACACGAACGACGGGATGCACCCGCCGGCGTTCTTTCCGCCGACCGGTAGCCCGGATCCGACGGCCAGCGCCACGCTGTCACCGCTCACGCCGCACAAGGACCGCGTGATCCTGCTGGGGGCGCCGGTGGACTCCGTGACGAAGTTCCCCACCGCGAACACCGGCCTCACCTACAACATGCGGCCGGCCCAGCATCAGGCGAACATCTGTTTCACGGCGTCGAAGAAGACCTTCAAGATCACGGCGGGGCAGGCCACGGCGGACGGGGGGCCGAACATCGTCAACAAGAGCGACGGCCCCTCGATGGACTACGTGATCGCCCAGACCTACAAGCAGGATCCCCTGCTGCTGGCGATGCACCCGTGCGGGGGGGACACGCCGTCGGAGGTCACGTTCGACGAGTCCGGGAACCCGCAGACCCGGCTGTATCAGCCGGGCACCATCCTTTCTTCCGTGTTCGGGGCCATGGGGGGGCCGATGTCCATGCCCCAGAACGCCGTGGCGGCCGCCAAGCAGAACGCCCTGACCAATTTCTTGAATGGCGCGTTCGCGTCCCTCCGGCCCCAGCTGAGCGCCTATGACAGGCTGGTCGTGGATCAGCACCTGACCCAGCTGCGGGCCTACGAGACCATCGTCGCGGCGCGAATGAGCAGCGGGCAAGGCCCGATGGCGGGCTGCGCCGCTCCGTCGGCCGCGACCGTACCGGCCCCGGCGCAGGATGGCTCGGAGACGCTGGCGTTCTCCAATTTCATCATGCAGACGATCTCGATCGTCTTCAATTGCGGCCTGAAGAAGGTGGCCACGGTGAGCTTCGGCTATCCGGGCGGAGGCGGCGTCGGGGGGCTGCGCATGCCGTGGCTGACCTACAACAAGGCGTCGTTCGACGATCCGCTGCATTTCGTGTCGCACAACAACGGAGACACCGCGTTGATGGCGAAGTACGCGCTGATGAACCAGTGGATCATCAGCCAGATGGCGCTGCTGATGGATCTGCTCGCGGCCATTCCGACCGCCAGCGGAACGCTGCTCGACGACACGGTCATCTATCTCACGAACCGCCACGGCGACGGGAACGGGCATACGAACTATGCCTTGCCCGGGGTCATCGGTGGCGGGGCCGGCGGGTACTTCAAGACGGGGCAAAACGTGGTCCTCGCGAAAGCGACGAACCCGACCGACGTGCTCATCTCCATCGGCCGCGCGATGGGCGTGCAGGTGCCCACCTTCCCGCTGCCGACCTTCAACGGCGTGGCGTGTCCGAGCGCGAACGGTCCCTACGCGTCGAGCACCGAGCTGACCCAGATCAAGGCCTAGCAGCAAAGCCAAGCGAGAGGAGGCCGGAGGGTCCGAAGGCCGCGAACCATCCGCGCGGCGGCCGTAGGAACCGGTGGGCTCGGTTCCGGGTGTAACCTGGGAGCACCTGGAGCCATTTTGTTCCTCGCGAATTTTCACAGGCCTGGTTGGGCATGATGGGGCTGATCCTCCTGGTCGCCTTCCTCGCGACCCCGCCGCCAGGCGATGGGCTCGAGGTCGTCGGCGCCTCGGATTGCCCCAGCGCGGACGCCGTGCTGGCCCGCTATGCGGAACTGGCGCCCGCCACCCCGGCGGCGGGCCGGAGCGGGCCCGCGGGGCAGGCGCGCGTCTCGCTGGTGGGTGAGCTCCTCGAGGTGTCGCTGCGCCGCGGCGCCGGCACGCTCGTCGGCCAGAAGCTGGTGGCGGCCCCCACCCGATGTGACGATCGCGCCGACGTGGCCGCGGCCCTGCTCGTGGCTTGGTCAGCAGGTCGCGGCCCGGACGTCTCCCTGTCCGTTCCCTATCCCGAGGTCAGCCGGCCGCCCTCCGCCCCCGCGCCGGACAGCTCCGTGTCCCTCTCCCTGCCGGCCCCGGCGCCTCCCGCTTCATCGGATTGGCGCGCCACCTTGGCGCTGTCCTTCTCCGTCGTGGCGCCCCTGCAGAACGATCCGGTCGCCCCCGGCGTGACGCTCGAGGGCGCGTTCGGGAAGACCTGGCTCGAAGGTTTGGCGTCGGCCGGTGTTTCGAGCGAGCGGACCGTGTCGCTCGGGCCGGGCACCGCGAGCTGGCGCGCCGCCAGGCTCCGCCTCGGCGCCGCCGCGCGGCTCGTCGGGCGCGACGCCGGCTGGCAGCTGAAGCTGGCCGCGGGCGGGGGCGTGGCGTCGGTCGACGCCCACGGCAATGGCTTCGCGACGGCGCAGGACGCGGCCCGCGTCTCGGGCGAAGTATGGGGAGGACTGCGCCTCGGGCTTCCGATGTGGGGGCCGCTCCGCCTCGTCGCGGCCGCGCACGTCGCTGGCCGGCTCGAGCGCGAGTATCTCACCGCGGAAAATCCAGTCTCACTTCATGAGCTGCCGCGGATCGAGGTGGAGATGACGGTCGGGGCCTCGGTGCGGTTTCCGCCCCCGGGTCCCGGGGGTTCGTGAGCGGTTTCTCGGCAGCAATTGTAAGAAACGAAGCGGCAACGACAACAAGGACACGATGGGGCCCAGGCTCATGCGCGTGCAGGGACGGACGTCCGGCGAGGACGCGCCGGACGCCGTCGCCCTCGTGCGCGCCGCCGACGTGGACCCAGGGGCCCTCTACCGCAGGTACGTCGTCGATGTCACCCGCTGGGTCCGACGGTTCGGCGCCCACCCGGCCGACGTCGAGGATGTCGTTCACGACGTCTTCCTGGTCGCGCTCCGGAAGCGTCACGATTTCGATCCTCGGCGCGCGGCCTTCGGAACCTGGCTGTTCGGCGTCACCGCGAACGTGAGCAAGGCACGGCGCCGGCGTGATGCCTGGCGGGCCCGGTTTCGGGGTGCCTTTCCCTGGTGGAGCGATGAAACCACCGCGCGGGGCTCGGTCACCTTCGATTCGCCCGACGCGCTCACGTCGCCGGAGCAGTGCGAAACGGGCGCCATGTTGCAACGCCTGCTCGATCAGCTGGGCGACAAGTATCGGACGGCGATCGTGATGTTCGAGCTCGAGGGGCTGAGCTGCGAGGAGATCGCGGCGGCCGTCGGCTGCTCCGTCGAGAACGTCTATGTTCGGGTGCACCGCGCGCGCCGCCAGCTGGCCGCCGCGCTCGCGCGCCATCGCGCACAGGCGCGCGCCGAGGGCGACCCCACGGCCGGTGGAGGCGGCTCATGAGACCATCGCGGACGCTCCCACCCACGCGGCTCGGCACGACCGGCACGCGCGGCGAACCTGGCGCTGAGGGCTACGCGGATCTCGCCCGCCTCCTGGGCGCGGCTCCGACCACGCCGCCACTCGATGGGTTCGCGGTGGCCCGGGTGGAGCGGCGGCTGTACGAGTCGTTGGCCACCAGGAGCCTGCGCGGGCGCGCGCGGTGGGTGCCGGCCGTGACGGTGGCGGCGGCGCTGTTGTTCGGAGGCGGTCTGGTCGCGACGGGCGCGACCGTCGTCGCCCACCGTGGCTGGTCGTTGCGGCAGTTGCTCTCGGCGCTGTCATGGCCAGCGCAGCGGCCGACGACCGCTCCCCACGTGACGCCGAACGCCCGCGCCTCGGGCGTCGCCCGGGCGGCCCATCGTCCGCCGAATGAGCCGGGGCTGGGCCCGTCCGGCGCGGGACTGGCCGGCCCGCCGGAACAACCCCCGGCTTTCGAGACCGCGCCGGCGGTCCCGGCCCCGAAGCTCCCGGTCTCGCCCTCGTGGGCGCCGACGGCGGCCTCCGTCGCACCCCTGGCTGCGGGCACGCCTGACCGCCCGCGACCCCCGCGGCCGACGTCCCCGCAACCATCCGCCGTCTTGCCGTCGTCCTTGCCGTCGTCCTTGCCGTCGTTCTCGCATCTGCCTGTCAGCCCGTCCCATGGGGCCGCCGGCGGCGAGCTCGCGCGCTCCGAGGAGGTTCGCTTGTTCACGCGGGCGGTGGCCTCGTTGCGGCGCGAGGGCAGGGCCGCGGCCTCGATCGCCCTGTGCGACGAATACCTGCGACGGTTTCCGGACGGCGTCCTCGGCGACGAGGTGGAAGCCGTGCGCGCGGAAGCAGAGCTGCGCGCCGGCGACCATGGGGCGGCCCTCGCCGGACTCGGTCGCTTGACGTTGCGCGACGACGAGCGTGGCCTGGCGCTGCGCCTCGCACGCGCCGAGCTCCGCGCCGAGACGAGCTGCGCGGCGGCGCTGGCTGACTTCGATCGGGTCCTCGCCGCCGGCGGCACAGCGGCGCTCACCGAGCGCGCGCTGTATGGCCGCAGCGCTTGTCGTGCCCGCAGCGGGGACGAGCAAGGCGCCAAGGCCGACGCGCGCGCTTACCTGAAGCGCTTTCCGAACGGCCCGCGCGCCGTCGTGCTCCGCGACCGCGCTGGGTTGTGATGTCCGTTTGAATCCCGCGACTGCGGCTACGCAAGCAGGCGGTCCAGCTGCTTTTGCACCTGCGCCTCGTCCTCGGCCTGAGCCACCGAGAGCTCCTTCACGATCAGGCCCCGCGCCGTGTCCAGCATCCGGCGCTCGCCGAAGGACAGCGGCTTCAGGACCTTCAGGCGGTAAAGGTCGCGGAACACCTCCGCCACCTCGAACAGGGAGCCCGAGCGAATCTTCTCCATGAACCCGCGATATCGGCGGTTCCACGTCTGGCGGTCCAGGTGGACGTCACGGTCCTTCAAGATCTGGATGACCTCGCCAATCTCTTCCTTGCCAGCGATACGTCGGAGCCCGACCTGCTCCGACTTGTCGATTGGAACGAGAATCCGATTTTCGCTTTCGAGGACGCGCAGCACGTAAAAGCGCTGGATGTTTCCGAAAATCTCCTTTTGCTCGATGCCGAGCACTTCGGCGACGCCCTGGGACGGGTAAACGGCCTTGTCTCCGATGGCGAACTCAGCATGCACGAGCCACCTCCACAGTTCCCCGGATGTGCACGAACCCGCTGAAATCATTGCACATTTGCATTCCGATCACAGCGAACGGACACGGTACAAGGTCCGTCCCCTGGATGTCAAGAGCGATGTCCGCCGGGTGCCCGGCCCCGGGGGATCTTTGCTCGCCGGAATCGGGCGGCGTGGCGTACGGAAAATTGCCCGCCCAACCCACGCGGGTTTTGGGTTATTTTGCCGATGCCATGTCCTACGGTTTCAACGATCCGTTTTCGGCGGCGCCGCCCGCCATCCAGATTCGACGGGTGGGCGGATGGAAGCTGCTCGCGGGCATGATGCTCGCCGCAGCCGGCGTGGGATTCGCGGGATTCGTCTACGTCGGGCCCTACCGACAAGTCACCCGGGCCCTCGACGATCGCATCGCGGAGCTCGGCAAGCAGCGCGGCTCGACCGACGATCTGTCCTCGGAACGAGACCGGCTGAAGGCCCAGCTCGACAAGCGCGAGGCGACTGAACAGGACAAAGCAGCGGCCGAAACCAAGCGGCGCGATGGCCTGCAGGAGCTGGCCGGCGAGCTGAAGACCGCGCTCGTGGCCGTCGGCGCCAACGTCACCGTCGATGACCGACACGTCACGGTGGGCCTGAGCGTTCCCACCTTGTTCGAACAGCCCACCTCAGTGGCCATCTCCCCGCAGGGCGACGCCGCCTTGAAGGTGGTCGTGGCCGCGTTGAAGAAGACAGGCATGCGCGGCCGGGTGAAGGCCAAGCTCATCCAGGCGCCTCCGCCGCGCGAGCTCGCCCAGTTCAAGAACATCGGCGAGTTCGAGGTGCTGCGCGCCGCCCGCGTCATGCTGGTGCTGGCCGGCGGCGGCGTCACGGGCGATCACCTCGCCGTCGTCGGCGAAGCGCCCGCGCCGGCGCGCAAGGGACGGGTCGGGATTCCCGAGCGTCTGGACATCGAGATCGAGCCTGAGTGATCGCGGGTCCCACCTTGCGGGGCAGCGGCGTGGGGCGGCGGGGCGCGAAGCAGGGGCGTCTGTCGTGGATCAGGGTGGTGCTGGTGGTTGCGGCCCACGCGGCGGTGGCGGCCCCTTCGGGGCTCGTTCGCGCCTACGATTTCGTGCTGACCTCGCGCACGATCGGGCAGGGATATGTCGAGCGCCGCTACGGCGCGGGCGGCGCGTCCGAGCTGTTGACGCGGCGGCGGCTCACGCAGTACCTGAATCTGTCGGTGTTCGACATCGAGCCACATGGCTGGCGCGGTGCCGACGGTGACCGCAACCTGGTGTCGTTCGAGCTGGGGCTGCGGTTCGATGGTGACTTCGGCACCTATCTGACCCGTCGGCCGAGCGGGCCCGACAGCATCGGCGAGCTGGCGCAGAATCAGGTGGACGTGCTCTATGCCTACTTGCTCGCGCGCGACGTGGGCGGGCACGTGGATGTGCAGCTCGGCCGCCAGCTGCACTACGATCTCGTGGACTTCTATTCATTCGACGGCGCGGATGTGTGGCTCCACCCGGGGCGGTTCGTCTCGGCGCAGGTCTTCGCCGGGACGGAGGTGCGTGGGGATCTGCCGCTGTCGGCTCCCCTCTACGAGCTGGATGGCACCAGCGCCGGGTCGCGCGATCCCGCGACGCGCCCCGAACAGAGCAGCGCTTGGCGTCCCATGGTCGGCGCCGCGCTGGCGCTCGATCGCGCCTCGCCCGTCAACCTTCGCGTGGCGTACCGCCGCGCGTTCTCGGCGACCGTGGATCCACGCCTCGGCGATCCCAGCTCGGGCGTGAACCACGAGAGCGTGGCGATGACGGCGGACGCGCGCTGGCGCGATCGGGTGTTCGTGGCGGCGGGGGCTCGCTACAACCTGCTGGTCGCGGCGTGGGACGACCAGCAGGTGGCGGTGCGGTGGCGCATCGGGGCGCGGCATCTTCTGTCGGCGGAGTACAACTTCCTCGCGCCCACGTTCGACGGTGACTCGATCTGGAACGTCTTCGCCGCGGGCGCCTATCGCGACTTCCGGCTCTCTCACGACGTCGAGCTGTCGACCGCGTGGCGGGCGCACCTGCGCGGGTTCGTTCGCCAGTTCGTCGATCCCCCCGGCACGCCCGCCGCGCTCTCCGACGCGGCGCCCGGTGGCCATGCCGCCTACGGAGGAAACGCCGGCGTCGACCTGCACACGAGGCGCGGGCGCGCGCGCGTCGATGGGTACGCAGAGGGCGGCGCGGGCGGCTGGAAGGTCGGCGGCGACCTGTCCGTGCACTGGAACCTGCGCCCGAACCTCCTCGACGTCGAGGGTCGCCTCACGGCGACCGCCTGGCGTTCGGACGACGTCCCCCAGCCCCGGGACGCGGTGATGGTGGGCGGAGGGCTTGGTTGCGTGTATCACCTCGGGCGCAAGATGCGGCTGCATTTTCTCGGGGAGGACAACTCCGGAACGTACTACCGCGCGCAGGTTCGTGGGCTGGCGGTGCTCGAAATGGACGTGACCTTGTGACGGTGCGGAGGACACGCATGCTCGTGGCCGCCGGGGTCGCGGCGGTGTTCGCGCTGACGGCCGCGCCCGGGCTGCGGCGAAGTCGCGCGTCGGACGCAGGCGCGGCGGCGGCCGCGCCTGCGATCCCGGGGAACCTCCCGACGCCGGCCTTTCCCGAGGAGACATGGGCGCGGCCCGGTGGCGCGGCGGCGGGTGCCGTCGGAGAGCCTTCCCCTGCGGTCTACCCTCCGCCCACTTTGCCGCTCGCGTTCGATCACGCACGCCACGCGGCGCGCCGCATACCGTGCGGACGCTGTCACGCCGCAGCCTCCACGTCGCTGAGCGCGAAGGACAATCTTCTGCCCGGCGAGGACAGCTGCCGGCCTTGTCACGCGATCGATCGCGACGCGCCGAACAAGCTGGCGGAGCCAGGGAAACCGGCGGCCCGGTGCGATGCCTGTCACCCCGGCTTCTCGCCGCCGCCCGGGGAGGTGGGACGGTTCCTCGCGCCCCCGCGCGTCGCGATTCCCAGCGCGGCGCTGAAGTTCAACCACAAGCTCCACGCCGATCGCGGGATGGCCTGCGCGCTTTGCCACGCGGGTGTGGAGACCGTGGCGCTGGCCAGCACGGCGCAGCTCCCGAAGATGGCCTTGTGCCTAGGCTGTCACGACGGCCGCCAGGCCACGGCACGCTGCACGGCTTGCCACGTGACGCTGCCCGACGGGCGCCTGCGCACGGCGTTTCCGACCGGTACGCTGGCACCGAGCGGCGGGCTGCGCGGCACGGACGCACACACGGTCAGCTTCCGCACCGACCACAAGCTGGCGGGGCGCGACGAGCGGTACTGTGCAACCTGTCACAAGCAAAGTGAGTGCACCGACTGCCACGGGGCGGGGGTGGTCCGTCCGGCGGACTTCCACCCGGGCGACTACGTCTCGCTGCACGCGGTGGACGCGAAGCGGAACTCACCGAACTGTTCCTCGTGCCATCGCAACCAAACGTTCTGTCTCGGCTGCCACCAGCGCCTGGGGGTCGCCGCCGATGCCGAAGGGGGGCTGCCCGGCCGCCAGGCGAACAACCCGTTTGGCACCGGCACGGGGGTGAAGCGCTTCCACCCGCCCGGTTGGGTGCGAGACGAATCGGGAATGGTGCTGACGAATCCGACCCCCGCCAGCCACGGCTTTCAGGCGCGGCGCAACATCCGGACGTGCGTGTCGTGCCATCGCGAGGAGAGCTGCCTTGGCTGCCACTCGGCCGATCCGACGCGGTCCATGGGTGCGAACCCGCACTGGCCGGGGTTCGGGACCTCCGCGGCGTGCCGGGCGATGGCGACGCGCAACGCGCGGGCGTGCCTGAAGTGCCACGCGCCCGGGGCTCCCGAGCTGTCGTGCAACTGAGCCGCGGGCGGCGCGCGGCGCCCGGCGGTACGATGGGTCGATGTTCGAGTCCGCCGAGGTCGGTCACGCCGTCGACAAGAAGACGTTTCACAGAGCAGAGGAGACGCTCCGGGCGCGCCTGCTCGACGCGCAGAGACATCTGCGCGTACAGGGCCGGTTCCCGGTGTTGCTACTCATCTCGGGCGTGGACGGCGCTGGCAAGAGCGAGACCCTGGCGCAGCTCTACGAGTGGATGGACGCGCGCTATCTCAGCACCATAGCCTTCGTCTCGCCCACGGACGAGGAGCGCGAGCGGCCGTACATGTGGCGTTACTGGCGTGCCTTGCCACCGCGCGGACGAACCGGGGCCTTCGCGGGCTCGTGGTACTCGACGCCGATCGCCCAGCGCATCGCCGGAGACATGTCGCGCGTCCAGCTCGACAAACGGCTCGACGAGATCAACCGCTTCGAGGCGATGCTGGTGAACGAGGGGGCGCTGCTGCTGAAGTTCTGGTTGCACCTCACGCGCTCGGGCCAGAAGCGGCGGCTGCGCCAGCTCGAATCCGACCCACGCACCGCGTGGCGCGTGACCAAGGAGTCCTGGGCGCGGACCCGGACCTACGACGCGCTCCAGGATGTCGCCGGCCACGTGCTGCGCCTCAGCAACACCGCGTGGGCGCCGTGGAGCATCGTCGACGGCACCGACGACCACTACCGGCACCTGCGCGTCGGCAAGGAGCTGCTCGCGGCGCTCGAGAAGCGCCTCGCGGAGAAGGTGGCCAAGAAGCGCGTCTTCGCGCCGCCCGTCAACCGGCCCGCCGACGACCGCAACGTGCTGACGGCGCTCGACCTCGGCAAGAAGCTGCCGGAGAAGAAGTACGAGCTGCAGCTCGCGAAGTGGCAGGGCCGACTGGCGGAGCTCGCGCGCCACAAGGCCTTCGCGGGCCGCTCCCTCGTGCTCGTGTTCGAGGGCATGGACGCCGCGGGCAAGGGCGGCGCGATCCGCCGGCTCACCGCCGCGCTCGATCCACGGCAGTTCCAGGTGGTGCCTATCGCCGGCCCCAGCGAGGAGGAGCGCGCCCAGCCGTACCTCTGGCGGTTCTGGCGCCACCTGCCGCGCAAGCGGCACGTCACGATCTTCGATCGGTCGTGGTACGGGCGCGTGCTGGTCGAGCGCATCGAAGGGTATTGCAGCGAGGCGGACTGGCTGCGCGCCTACGCCGAGATCAACGACTTCGAGCACGAGCTCGTGAGCGCCGGCATCATCGTGCTGAAGTTCTGGTTGCAGATCGACCAGCAGGAGCAGCTCCGCCGGTTCAAGGGCCGCGAGAAGGTCGAGCACAAGCGCTTCAAGCTGACCCCGGACGACTGGCGCAACCGCGACAAGTGGACGGACTACCAGAGCGCCGCCGTCGACATGATCGATCGGACCAGCACCGGCAACGCCCCGTGGATCGTCGTACCCGCGAACGACAAGAACTTCGCACGCGTGCAGGTCGCCCGCGACGTGGTCAAGTACGTCGAGGCGGCGCTCGGGCGGTGACGGAGGCCGAGTGGGCGTCGGCTACTGGTTCGCGAACGTCGCGGCCACCATCTTGGCGATCGCCATGTCTCCC
>CAYUFS010000016.1:0-100931 GCA_964443975.1 uncultured Myxococcales bacterium
GTGCCGACCCGTGCGCCCTTCCCGCCCGCGGGCGACTTTCACCACGGGCTGCTAGAGAAGGCCTCCGACAAGACCATCCGGACAATTGGCCCTCCGCTGATCAATGAGACGAGATGGCGGTCTTACGCCCGAAGCTCGGGAGCGCGACGCAAAGCCGCATGCCCCCGCCCGGTGCCCGGATGTGGGGAATGCTCACCGATTAGCTCGCGGAATCGGCGAGGCACCTTGCCGGTTGGCTCGGGGCGAGGCGGCGGAGACCGATCCGGCGGAATGAGCCGAAGGGGCTTCGTCGATCGCGGTTGGTCGAGAAGCTGGGCCCTGATTTCTCGCGCGACGACCTCCGCAAGAAGCGAAGGCACGGCATTGCCGATCTGCCGCTGAGTCGAAGTCCGGCCACCCACCGGGCGGACGTCGTCCGGAAAGGTTTGAAGGCGGCATAGCTCCCGCGTGGAGAGTCGACGATTCTCCCAGTGGAACGGCCCGACGGCCGGGCCGGGCTGAGCCTGGATGGTCCAGGAGGGACGATTCTTCGCGAGCTTGAGTAGGAACGACCAGTACCGCCGCCGCCAGCCGAACAATGGCAGCCCGCCGTCGCGGTCGGTATGAAACAGGTAGTTCTTTCCCTCCGGGATCGAGGGAAGGAGATCCGCCCACTTGCCCTTGACCTCCAGATCTTCGTCATCGTCAGGTCTAACGTCGGCCAGGGCGTCCCAGGCGGTTCTGTGAGCGTCGACCCTCTCGAGCAGGCTTGGTTGGTCGCCGTGGGTATGCTCGGGGAAGCGAAACTGGCGGCCGTCCCGAGAGGCGATCATTACGAATCGGCTCCGAAACTGCGGTACGCCGTAGTCCGCTGCGCTAAGCACCGCGTACGAGGGTCGATACTGGCTCTTCGTCCGACGGTTGATGTCGTCGATGACGTTCAGGAGAAGGCGGAGCCCTTCGTCCTTCCCGCGATACGCTAGACCCTCCACATTCTCGAGCAGGAAAGCTCGGGGCCGCGCCTCTTGAAGCACCCTCATGTACGCACCGAGCGTGCCGGCGCGCGGATCATCCAGGCGCAGGGAGTCACCTCGAGCCCAGTACCCGGACTTCGAAAACGGCTGGCATGGTGGGCCCCCGATCAACACGTCGATTTCGCCGGCCCGCGCGCCCGCAGTCTCAAGCATCTCCCCGGTGGGAACCTCGAAGATGTCACGCTCGATGACGGGCCACTTCCGGCTGCGCCGAAGCGTCTCGCACGCGTCGTGGTTCATCTCGACGGCGACGGCTGTATCGAAATCCGCAGCTTCGAACCCGTAGTCCAGGCCGCCAGCGCCGGAGTAAAGGCTTAGTACCTTGGGTCGTGCCATCTGGTCTCCTGAGTCTAGCGGAACACACCTGGACTGTACATAGTTTCAGTGCCACGGATTTGGCTACGCGCCATGCTTTTTGACCGTCCCGACGGCTGGCCCGAAGATGATCGCTCGTGGAACGCTATCGAGTCGTCGGGCGGCAGGGGCTCGTGGCCCAGATCGAGCAGGCGATCGAGGCAAGCGGCGGCCGTGTTCTCGAGCGTCCTGATCCCACGACGGCCCCGTTCGTCCTGAAGGCCACCGGAGCCGACGGCCGGTCGCTCGACCTGGTCTGCTATGCGTTTACGGCGAACAAGTATCGACAGGCGGGTCGGCCGTCGAACGAGCATCGATTCCAGGTCAAGTACGGGAGTGAGTTCCATCGGTACCACAACCTCTACCTCGATCCGAAGGGCGTCCGCACCACCCTGATGTTCGGAGTCCACCTCGAGCTCGGGTTGTTCGTGGGGATCGACCCCCGAATGCACACGCCCACTTGGTTCTCGTCGTCGGTGGAGATGAAGGAAGGGGATCTCGAGGAAGCAAGGTCGAAGGGTTGGCACGGCTGGCAGCGCGACCGATCGAGCGTTCGAAGAAAAAGCGTCATGCCTATCGAGGATCTTCGGACGGAGGTAGTGATCGGTTTCCGACCCGAGCACTTCCTGAGATACGTTGACCTGGAGAACGTCGCGAGCGGCCTCGATCCAGGCGAACGGTTGCTCCTTTCCGACGGAATCGGGGCCCGACTGGCCGCCGGAAAGCTCGTCGATCCCCGCCATGTCCTCGAGGCCCAGCTTGGCCTGTCTGCGCGCGAGATCTTGGACGTCATCGGCGCCAGGTTTCGTCTCAAGGCCGCCGTCCGCGGGAGCGTCGCGGAGCACCACCTCGGGCGCTACCTGCAGGACGTACCGGGCGTCACCGGCGTCCGGCACATCGACGAAGACGGGCGCCCTGATTTTGAAATCAGCTACAAGAACCACGCCGTCCGGATCGAATGCAAGAACGTCCTCGGGCGTCCGGCGAAGGACGGCCCACGGGTCGACTTCCAGAAGACGCGTGCGTCGAAGGCTAATCCTTGCAGTCGATACTACCAGCCGACGCAGTTCGACGTGCTCGCCGCCTGTCTGCATCCCATCACGGAGCGATGGGATTTCATGTTTTCCGGAACATCCACGCTAAAGCCCCACCTCCGGTGCCCAGGCCGATTGTCGGAGCGCGTGGTCGTGGCAGGTCCGACCTGGATGAACAATCTCCCAAGACTGCTCGACGCCCTAACGCTTTGAACCACGCCTTCCATCCACGAGGGCAGCGATCCGCTTTGCGATCGCGGGGGTGTCCCGGCCGATCTCGGTCTCCCAAAAACGAAGGACCACCCAACCGGCGCTCTCCAGCTCCGCCGACACACGTAGGTCGCGGGCCACGTTGGCCCGAATCTTGGCGATCCAGTAGGGCGCGTTGTGACCAGCTCCCAACTTTTCGATTCGCGCCGCGAGATCTCGGCCGTGCCAGAAATCCCCGTCGCAGAACACGGCGACCTGGGCGCCCGGGAAGATGACGTCCGGCTTGCCGGGCAAGGCGGCCGCCGCAATCCGGTACCGCAAGCCGAGGCGAAACAGCTCTTTTCGGAGCCCAATCTCACATCTTGTGTCGCGCTTTCGACTCGATCCGCTGGCGGCTGCGCTGGCACCTGCGGACGCGGGCAGCAAGCTCTTGAAGCTCGGCGACGAGCGAGGGTGGGTCATCTGAGTGCGCCCCCGGCAGGGGCGTCGTCCGACAAGGGCCGGATGTCCCAGCTTCCTGGAGTTGTATCCGCTGGGTGGGTGGCGAACGCAAGCGACGAGGTGGAGGTCGCCGAGTAATTAGTCCCGGAGCCACGCATCCGAGTTGAGCCTACTCCTGTTTCTTCTCGGTCTGCGCCCGGTGGTCGCATTCGGGGGCTGGCGTGGGCTGGCGGCGGTTGTACGCTTCTTGCCACAGCCATGACCAATGCCTTTCACTGCCTTCACGTCCAGGTTCACGTCACGCCCGAGGCCGAGGCCATCGAGGCGTTTCGCGCCGCGACCCTCGCGAACGCGGCTGCCAGCCTCGCGGAACCTGGCGTGGTGCGCTTCGACTTCTTTCAGGACCAGGACGATCGCGCCCGCTTCGTCCTCGTCGAGGTCTACCGCGACGTGAACGCGCACGCCGCGCACCGGACGACGCCGCACTACCTGGCGTGGCGGGCGGCGGTCGACGGGCTGATGGCCGAGCCGCGCGTCCCGCGCCGATTCGACGCGGTCTTCCCCGCGTCGGTGGACGACGCCTGGTGAGCTTCAGCTTCGAGTTCGCGTCCGCCGTGCGACTGGTCTTCGGGCCAGGTGTGAAGGAGCAGGCGGTGGCGGCGCTGGCGGCGTGGGGCGTTCGCTCGGTGCTCCTCGTGACGGGGCGCGACGCCGCACGCGCCGCTCCGTTCACGACGGATTTGACCGCGCACGGTATCGCGGCCGTCGCGTTCGCCGTCGCTGGCGAGCCCACGGTCGAGCTCGCCCGGGCGGGCGTTCGAGCGGCGCGCGAGGCCGGCGCCGAAGGCGTCATCGCCGTGGGTGGCGGCAGCGTCCTCGACGCCGGCAAGGCCATCGCCGCGCTGGCGACGAACGGCGGCGAGCCGCTCGATTTTTTGGAGGTGGTGGGCGCGGGCAAGGCGCTGGCGCAGCCTGCCCTGCCCTTCGTCGCCGTCCCCACCACGGCGGGCACGGGCGCGGAGGTGACGCGCAACGCGGTGCTGGCCGTGCCCGAAGCACGCGTGAAGGCGAGCCTGCGCAGCCCCTTGATGTTGCCGCGACTGGCGGTCGTCGATCCCGATCTCCTGGCGCCCTTGCCGCGCGCGACGATCGCCAGCGGCGGCCTCGACGCCCTGTCACAGGTCATCGAGCCGTTTGTTTCCGTGCGGGCGAACCCGCTCTCCGACGCGCTGGCGCGTGAAGGCATTCGCCGTTCCGCGGGCGCGCTCGGCCGCGCCTACGTGAACGGCCTCGCGAATGACGCCGCGGCACGCGCCGATCTCGCCATCGCCAGCGTCTGCGGCGGCCTTTGTCTGGCGAACGCGGGGCTCGGCGCCGTGCACGGCTTCGCGGCGCCGGCGGGCGGGATGCTTGGGGCGCCCCACGGTGCCATCTGCGCGGCGCTGCTTCCTCACGTCATGACCGTGAACCTGCGCGCGCTCCGCGCCCGCGCGCCCGAGCACCCTGCCCTGCGGCGCCTGCGCGAGGTCGCGGCATTGTTGACGGCAGAGGCGCCCGAAGACGTGGCCGCCGAGGATGGCATCACGTTCGTCAGCGCGCTTTGCGCTACCTTGAACATCCCTGGGCTCACGAGCTACGGCCTGGGCGCGACCGACATCCCCGCGCTCGTCGAGCGCGCCAAGGCCGCGAGCAGCATGCGCGGCAACCCGCTGCCGCTCTCCGACACCGAGCTGACCGAGATCGTCGAACGCGCCCTGTGACGTGGCCAGTTGGCCGCGAACCTGCATGGCTCCTTCGTTGCCGGCGACATCCCGTCGACGAACCCAACCCTCACAAAGGAGCCGCACATGAACTGGGACACTGTCGAAGGCAAATGGAGCGAGATCAAGGGCAAGCTGCGCGAGACCTGGGGCAAGCTCACCGACTCGGACCTGGACGCCATTGGCGGCAAGAAGGACCGCCTGGTCGGCCGGCTGCAACAGCACTACGGCTACCACAAAGAGCAGGCTTCGAAGGAAGCCGACCGCGTCATCGATTCGATCTGAAAAGCGATCATGCAAGGGTGGCCCGGGACGCGGCGGTTACCGGCTGGAACCTTCGCCTTTGGTGACTGGTTCGGGTTGGTAACAAACGCCGCGTTTCGTGGGCCCTTCACCTGGCACGGGTTCTGCTGACGGGTTCTGCTGAAACGTCTGTTCTCAAATTTTCGGAGTGCCTGCCGTGGACTTTTCAAATCTCAGGAATGTCGAGGACAGCGAGCGGAAGCAAGAACGCATCGACGTGCACGTTTGCCTTCCCGCCCAGACCATCGTCAAGGTGCTGGTGGCCGCGCTGCTCACGTGGGCGGCCATTCGTCTGTCATCGGAGTTCGTGCTGTTGGTGGTCTCGATCGTGATCTCCGTGGCGCTGCACCCCCTCGTGATGCGGCTCGAGAAGCGCGGCACCTCGCGCGGTGCGGTCATCGTCATGATGGCGGCTGCGCTGGTCCTCGTCGCGGTGTTCCTGGTGTCGTTCGTCTTCACGTCTCTCGCGGATCAAGTCGCGCGTCTGGCGCATGACTTTCCCAGCTTTCGGGGGCGCATCGACCAGCGCTTGCCGAACCAATACCCGATGTTGAAGAAGCTCGTCAGCGAGGTGTTTGCGCTGCCCTATTCCCCCGAGGTGGCTGCGCAATTGAAGCGACCGCTGGCGCTCGGGACGACGGCGGTGTCGGGGGTGATGGCCGTCTTCTTCACGCTGATCCTGACGCTCTATTTCTTGCTCGACGGCAGGCGCCTCTACGCGTGGCTGCTGGCCTACGTCCCGCGCAAGCACCGCGACAAGATGGCCGTCACGGTGGAGGAGGTGTCGGAGGTCGTCTACGCGTACGTCCGGGGCCAGGTCATCACGTCCATCCTGTTCTTCACCTACGTGGCGATCGTGCTGCACGTCTTCCACGTTCCGGCGGCCTTCCCGCTGGCGCTGCTCGCGGGGTTTTGCGACGTCATCCCGGTGGTCGGCATCATCATCGCGACCTTGCCCGCCGCCCTGCTGGCGCTGACGGTGTCGCCGGTGGCGGCGCTGGCGGTGTTGTCTTTCTACGTCGCGTATCACCTGGTCGAGAGCTACTTCATCGTCCCGAAGATCTACGGCCAGCGCCTGCGGCTCTCGACGCTGGCGGTGCTGCTGGCGCTGGTCGCCGGCAACACCCTGGCGGGGCTCGTTGGGGCCGTGCTCGTGCTGCCGCTCGTGGCCGCGTATCCCATCATCGAACGGATCTGGCTGGCCCGCTATCTCAGCCCGGAGGTCATCCGCGACCACAAGGCGCTGGCGAAATCGGCCGAGACTGGCAGCGAGACCGCGGTGGAGGCCGTCCTCCATGGCGAGAAGCACCCGTGGGAAGGCGCGGCGGGCAATGTCCCGCCAGCGTGGCTTCCCGGCGAAGCGGTCGGCAAGCCGTAACCTCAGGCCGCGCGATCGCGGTCGTCGACGTCAGCCGGGTCGTCTCCCGAATCCCATCGCGGGGCCTCCGGAGCCGCCGCGACCGCGCGGGCACGCTCGACCTCTTCCTTCGCCGCGACCGCGAAGCGAGTCCATGGCCGAAGGCTGAGCCGCTCGAACCCGATCGGCTCGCCAGACCGCTCGCAGACGCCATACGACGCGCCAGCGGTGATGCGGTCGAGCGCCGCGTCGATCTCGTGAAGCATCTTGACGTCGCGATCGACGAGACGCACCGCCAGGCTCTGCGCGGCGCTGTCGGAGGCCCAGTCGGCGTCGTCCGCCTGGCGGGCCGGCACGTCTCCGAGGGCCCTGCGGCGGGACGCGAGACGCAGGTTCAACGTCTCGCGCTCCACTCGCAACCGCGCCTGCAGGCTCGCCACCTGCTCGTTTGAGAGGCCGCTCGGTACGGAAACCACGTCTTGATCGGTCATGAGTCTCCTCTTTTCCAGGAGAGGTGAGATGCCGATCGATCCCCAAGGTTTCGCGCGGCGCGACTCTTCCAGTCCCTGCATGTTATGGGGGGGGGCTCGCTACCGCTCGCGCACCCCCGGGCCCCCTCGCTTGGCCCCACCCAAAGCTGGGCGAAGCTCGCCCGAGCAGCGGGGTCAATCAAGGTCTCTGGGCTTCTCTAAGGCTTGACCCACTCGCCTTCGAGCGGGAGGCCGGCGTCCTCCCATTCGATCAGGCCTCCGGCGAAGCGACGGACGTTGGTGTAGCCGTGATCGACGAGGTGATAGTAGGCGGCGACGCTGCCCAGGCAGGAGACGTTCGAGCAATAGACGACGATCTCCTCGTCCTTCCCCAGCGCCGCCAGCATCTCCTCCGAGTTGTTGAAGTGCAGCGATCCCGGGATGTGCTTCGCCCGGAACGCCCACTCGTTCAGCGTCATCACCAGCTTGAATCGATCTCCGCGGGCCAGCTTGTCGCGGAGCTCCTCGCGGCTGATCGTGCGCACTGGCTTTCGCTCGACGACCTCCTGAATCATGGCGCCATCCTGCGCGAACACGGCCGCGTCGCGCAAGACACCCGTGGCGCACACCGCGCGGGCGCGGCAATATGCGGCCGATGCCGACGGAGATGCCCCCCTCCCCGCCCCTCGCGCCACCACTGGTGGCGCCAACCTTCGCTGCCTGGTTCGCCACCCACCATCCCACGATCCCGCTCGCGTCCGCGTTAGCGGTGCTGCGCCTGGCCGACGGCGGCGCCACGGTCCCGTTCATCGCGCGCTACCGCAAGGAGGAGACGGGGAACCTGGACGAGGTGGCGATTCGCCAGTCCATCGACGCCAGGGCGCTGTGGGACGAGATCCTCGGCCGGCAGAAGTACATCGTCGAGGAGATCGAGCGCCAGGGCAAGCTGACAGTCGAGCTGAAGGAGCGCCTGCTGGCGACGTTCGATCTGACGGCGCTGGAGGACGCGTACCTGCCCTTCAAGCAGAAGCGGAAGACGAAGGCGGCGCTCGCGCGCGAGGCCGGGCTGGAGCCGCTCGCGGCCTGGCTGTGGGACTGCGGGCACGGGACGGCCACGCCAGCGTCGGGCGAGACCCCGGAGTCGCGGGCGCTCGCGTACTGTGGCGGCGAGACCGGCGTGCCGGACGCCGCCACCGCGCTGGAAGGCGCTGGCGAGATCGTCGTCGAGCGCCTGTCGGAGGACGCGCCCTTGAGACAGCGCGTTCGCTCGGCGTTCTTCGACGACGGGTATGTCCGCACCCGCAAGGCCAAGGGGGACAAGGTCAAGTCGAACAGCCGCTTCGAGAACTACTTCGCGTACCAGGAGCGCGTCGGCGAGCTGCTGAAGCCACAGAGCTCGCACCGTTACCTGGCGATGCGACGCGGGTGGATGGAGGAGGAGCTGGTGTTGTCGATCGGCGGCCCGCTGCCCCCCGACGACGACGAGCCTGGCACCCCAGCCGCCGCCGGCACCCCCTCGAAGCGTTCCGCGCTGCCGGTGGACCCGCTGCTCGAGGCGCTGCAGGCGCGGTTCGAGGCGGCCGCGTGCACGGTCCCCGGGTTTTCGGGCGCGGCGCTGCTGAAGCGTTGCGCGCGGCTGGCGCTGCGCGGGCACGTCGTCCCGGCCATCGACGCCGAGGTGCACAAGGCCCTGCGCGCCGTGGCCGATCTCGCGGCCATCGCCGTGTTCGCCGAGAACGTGCGCAAGCTGCTGCTGGCCGCGCCGTTCGGTCCGAAGGCGGTGCTGGGCGTCGATCCCGGCATCCGCACCGGCTGCAAGCTGGCGGTGATCGACGGCTCGGGAAAGTACCTTGGCAGCGGCCTCATGCACCTCGAATCCCCCGCCGGCAAGGCCAGCGCCGCCCCCGTGCTCGCGGACCTCGTCGTGAAGGGCGGCATCCGCGCCATCGCCGTCGGCAACGGCACCGCCGGACGCGAGACCGAGACGTTCGTGCGCGAGGCGTTGAAGCTGGCGGGCCTGGACGTGCCGGTGGTGATGGTCAGCGAGGCGGGCGCCAGCGTCTACAGCGCCAGCGACGTGGCGCGCGAGGAGTTCCCGGACCTCGACGTCACCGTCCGTGGCGCCGTGTCCATCGCGCGGCGCCTGCAGGATCCCCTGGCCGAGCTCGTGAAGATCGACCCCAAGAGCATCGGCGTCGGCCAGTACCAGCACGATGTGTCGCCGCACGCCCTGAAGAAGAGCCTCGACGAGGTCGTCGATTCGTGCGTGAACCAGGTGGGCGTGAACCTGAACACGGCGTCGTACCACCTGCTCAGTCACGTGTCCGGCATCGGCGCGGGGCTGGCGCGCGCGATCGTCGAGCGCCGCTCGAAGGAGGGGCTCTTCCGATCCCGCGAGGAGCTGCTCGAGGTGGCGCGGTTCTCGCGCAAGACGTTCGAGCAAGCGGCCGGGTTCTTGCGCATCTCGGAGGGGAAGCACCCGCTCGACAACACGGGCGTGCACCCCGAGCGTTACGCGGGCCTCGAACGTCTGGCGGCGCGCCTCGGCGTCCCCGTCTCGGGCCTGCTCGGCGCCGGGGTCAAGCTGGTCAAGGACGCGCGCGAGCTGAAGGACGAGCTGGGCGCGTTCACGTTCGAGGACGTCGTGCGCGAGCTCGAGAAGCCCGGGCGCGATCCGCGCGAGGGCTTCGTGGCCTTCTCCTATCGCGCGGACATTCACGCGCTCGCCGATCTGCGCCCTGGCATGGTCTGTCCCGGCATCGTCACGAACGTCACCAACTTCGGCGCCTTCGTCGACATCGGCGTGCACCAGGACGGGCTCGTGCACATCTCGCAGCTTGCCGACACGTTCGTGAAGGATCCGCGTCAGGTCGTCAACGCCGGCGACCGGGTCTCCGTGCGCGTGCTGGAGGTGAACCTCGAGAAGAAGCAGATCGCGCTCACCATGAAGTCCGAGCGAACCGGGGAGCGGGCAGGCGGCGCCGCCGGGGGCGCGGAGCGCCACGGCGCCGGTAAGCCGCCCGAGCGGCGAAGCGTCGTCCCCGCCTCCGCCTCCCCCCGGGCCCACGCTCCCCAGCCGCAGCGGCCGCCCCAGCCCTCGCGGCCCTTCAACAACCCGTTCGGCGCCCTCGACAAGCTGCGGGGGAAATAGGTCACGGCCGGGCGTCGCGCTTGCGCACTACTCTTCCGTGGCCATCTCCCACTGCTCGGGCGACCGCCACAACCTCGACCGCAGCAGCTCGCGCTCGAACAAGAACTCCTTGGGGATGCGATCGAGGAATCGATCGAACAGCTCCTCGTGCGAACGAACCTCGGCGGCGGCGGCGTCCCGGCCGACGCTCATCAAATCGTTGAACTGCTCGCGCGAGAAATCCAGGTCCTTCCAGCGCAGATCCTCGTAGCGGGGCATCCACCCGAGCGGGCTCTCGATGGCGAAGCCTCGGCCCATGATGCGGTCGACGATCCAGGCCAGGATGCGGGTGTTCTGGCTGAAGCCGGGCCACAGGAACTTGCCGTCCGGACCCCGCCTGAACCAGTTGACCCGAAAGATCCGCGGCGGGTTGGGGATGCGGCGCCCGACGTCCAGCCAGTGACCGAAGTAGTCGGCCATGTTGTAGCCGCAGAACGGCAGCATGGCCATGGGATCGCGCCGCAGCGGCGGCAGGCCCTCGGCGGCGGCCGTCGCCTCCGAGGCCATCGTGGCGGCGCTGTAGACGCCGTGCGACCAGTTGAACGCCTGGAACACGAGCGGCATGTCGAGGCTCATGCGGCCGCCGAAGATGAAGCCGCTGATGGGGACGCCGTGGGGGTCGTTCCAGCGCGGGTCGAGGGATGGACAGTTCTGCAGCGGAGCGGTGAACCGCGAGTTGGGGTGCGCGGCGGGGCGCCCGCACCCCGGCGTCCAGTGCTCGCCGCGCCAGTCGATGAGGTGCGCGGGGGCGTCGCGGGTCATCCCCTCCCACCACACGTCGCCGTCGTCGGTCAAGGCGACGTTCGTGAAGATGGTGTCGGTGGCGACGGTCTGCATCGCGTTCGGATTCGTCTCGGCGTTCGTGCCCGGCGCGACGCCGAAGAAGCCCGCCTCGGGGTTGATGGCGTGCATGCGTCCGTCACGGTTCGGCATGATCCACGCGATGTCGTCGCCGACGGTGTAGATCTTCCAGCCCTCGAACCCGGCGGGCGGAACCATCATCGCGAAGTTCGTCTTGCCGCACGCGCTCGGAAACGCGGCGGCCACGTACGTCCGCTCCCCTGCCGGAGATTCCAGGCCCAGGATGGCCATGTGCTCGGCCAGCCAGCCCTCGTCGCGCCCCATCACAGACGCGATCCGGAGCGCGAAGCACTTCTTGCCGAGCAAGGCGTTGCCCCCGTAGCCGCTGCCGTAGGACCAGATCGCGCGCTCCTCCGGGAAGTGGGCGATGGCTGTCTCCGTCGGATTGCAGGGCCAGGGAACGTCCGCTTGCCCCGGAGCGAGCGGCGCGCCGACGGAGTGCAGGCAGCGCACGAAGTCCCCGTCGGGCCCGAGCGCGTCGAGGACCGCGCTTCCCATCCGGGTCATGATCCGCATGCTCGCAGCGACGTAGGGCGAGTCCGTGAGCTGCACGCCGATCTGCGCGATGGGCGAGCCGATGGGCCCCATGCAGAAGGGAATCACGTAGAGGCACCGCCCGCGCATCGCCCCGAGATACAGCGCGCGCAGCCGCTCCTGCATCGCGGCCGGCGCCACCCAGTTGTTCGTCGGTCCGGCGTCAGCGCGGAGGCGCGAGCAGATGAACGTCCGCCCCTCGACGCGGGCGACGTCGCGCGGATCGGACCGGCAGAGGAAGCTGCGGGGCCGCTTGACCGGGTTCAGGCGCGAGAGCGTCCCCTGCTCGACCATCGTCGCCGTGAGCGCGTCGAACTCCTCGCGGCTGCCGTCGCACCAATGCACCCGATCGGGCCCCAGCAGCTTGGTCCATTCGTCCACCCAGCCCGCGAGGCGGCTGTTCTGTGATGACTGTATCGCCATGGTCCCAAATGTACGGCATTCGCCGGCTTCCGGGGGCGCATTTGCGATCGCGCACACACGCAAGACAAGCTGGCCCGGCTCGCCCCAGCTACGGCTGCCAGACCTGCGAAGGTCAGGAGCTCACGGCGCCGGGCAGGGCTTCCCGTCGGCGGTGCAAGTCTTGATGATGAAGCTGGTGGCCGGATCCACCATGACGGGCGCGGCACAGGTGTTGTTGTTGTTGACGGTGAGGTGATCCAATGTCACCGAGTTCTTGGGCATCCCCATCTCGCCCACCACGGCAGCGTCAAAGTTCCCGCCGGCGTACTCGATCGTCGTATACGAGACGATCGATCCCGTGACCGTCCCATCGTAGAACTGAAGGCCATACCAACCTTCTCCGTTCACGTCCATGGCGACCGAGGTCATCTTGATCGGGGCCTGAGCGGTGCCGTTGGCGAGCAGCTTGCCGTTGGTGTCCTTGCCGACCAGGATCGCCGTGTTGACGTCGAAGTGAATCGTGGTGCCGGCTTCGATGGTCAGCACCCCGTCCCCGTTGACCGTGATGCCGTCCACTGTGTTGATCGTATATGGGCTGCAGGCCTTCGTGAGGGTCAAGCCCTTCGGATAGAGGGCGGCGGTCACCGAGCCGCCGTTGAACGCGCAGGGGTTGCTGCTGCCGCCACCGCCGCCGGCCGCCGTTCCCCCGCCCCCCTTGTTGCCACCGTTCGAGCCACCGGCGGCGGCACCTCCCGTGCCGCTGGCGCCGCCCGAGGCCGTTCCCCCGCCCCCGGTGCCGCTGACACCGCCACTGCCGGTCGTGCCACCGGTGGCCGGGGCTCCCCCGCTCCCGACCGAGCCGCCGGTCGCGCTGCCGCCGGTCGCGCTGCCACCGGTTGCGCTGCCACCGGTCGCGCTGCCGCCGGTCGCGCTTCCCCCGGTTGCGCTGCCCCCACTGCCCGTCTTGCCACCGCTCGCCGCTCCACCGCTCCCACTCCCACCGCTCGTGCTGCTACAGGCGAACAGGGCGAGGGGGGCTACCAACAACGACAGGGTGAGGAAACGGGGGGAACGCATGATCATCGGGGTCCCTTTCTTTCGGTGCCACGGGCCGTGGCCCTCAGGTGAGGCCAATACTGTACACGGTCCTCCTACGCCAGCGGCCCAGGCATACTAACGCGCCGCGCGCCTAAACTGCGAGGCTGAGGCATCGCGGACCTCGATCTCCTTTCTCGGGAGCGGTCATGGTGACGGTCCTTCCAGGGGCGGTTTCCCCGCCGGCGCGGCAGCCGCGGTGAGCACGACGAGGGTCACGGACAGCGGCGGGATATCCATCGAATCGAACGCCGGGTTCGCGCCGAGCGGCGTTTCCTGAACGGTCACCCCGCGCGGCCGGCCGGGCGCGTTCCCGGCCAGTGGCGACGCGCCGGTCAGCAAGAACCGCCGGGCGCCTGTCTTCCCCAGGCGCGCACCCGAGATTCCGAAATGGAGGTGGCGCGCGCGCGCCGGATCCGGGTTCACGACCGCGATGGTCAGCGCGGTCCGATCCTGGGTCCAGGCGGCCGACACATCGAGGGGCGTCGGCTGACCGCGCACCGCGACGGGCAGGGTCCCGAAGTGGTGGCGGTAAAGCGATAGCACCAGCCCCGTCGGTTCGAATTCGGCGGCGTCGGGGGTCGTCTTGATGGCGCCGATGACGTTCACCGTCTGGGCGTAGTTGGCCATGTAGAAGAGATCGCTGTTGCGGAAGAATTCGTGCAGCCCGGCCGCGATGCCGAGACCATCCTTGAGGAAGTACCTGGTCCCGAGCTCGCCGTATTCGTAACCGCCGTACCAGTAGTTCCATTCGTCGAACGCGATCCGCACGTCCCGCGTCGCGAGCGAGGGCAGCTCGCGCCGGTACGCCCGGTGGGCTTCGGCGACGCGCCGGATGCCGTCCCGGGCCTGCGCCACGTGCGCGATCACGTCGGGGTCGCCGCGCCAGTAGTCGTGCTCGCTGATCAGATTCATGTCGGACGCCGCCAGGGTCAACATGGTTCGGCTCCACTCGCCGACCGCGCCGACGCCCACCAGCCAGATCTTGGGATCGACCGCCCACATCGCGGCGGCGATCGCGCGGTGCCGTGTGATGTACTTGTCGACCGGCAGGTGGCCAAGCTGCCACTCCCCGTACATTTCGTTCCCCACCGCCCACAGGCGCACGCCGAAGGGCTGCGGGTGGCCGTTCGACGCGCGCAAATGTCCGAGCGGCGCGCTGGCGTCCGCGTTCGCGTACGCCACCAAGTCGGCGGCGTCGCGCCCGCCCGCCGTCCCGGTGTTGACGGCGACGTACGGCTCGGCGGCGACCAGGCGGCAGAGCTCCATGAACTCGTGCAGCCCGACGTCGTTGGGCTCCACACCCTTCCACGCCGGGTTCTTGCGGGCGGGCCGGCGGTCACGATCGCCGAGGCCGTCCCTCCAGTCGTAGCCGCTCACGAAGTTGCCGCCTGGCCAGCGGTACACGGGCGCGCCGAGCTCGCGCAAGCGCTCGAGCGTGTCCCTCCGCCAGCCAGAGACGTTGTCGGCGGGCATCAGCGACACCGCGCCGATCCGGACAGCGCCGCCCGCCCCGCCGGCCACGATCTCGAGGCGGCCGTTGTCGGTGGTGGCGCCCGCGCGAAAAGCGAGCCTCACCGTTTGCCAGCCGGTACCGACGGGACTGCGCTTGACGACGATTGTCTGGCGGGCGCTGGCGCCGCCGCCCCAAGCCAGGCTCACCTCGACGCGAACGTCCGCCAGATCGCCGGCGACGACGATCCGTCCGACGTAGGCACGTCCCTCGCGCAGGGCCAACCGCTCTTGCATCAGCCCGACCGTCCCGGTCTTGCCGACGGGCCTGAGCTGCGGGGTGGGCGCTCCCGCGAGCCCGGCGTCATGAGTCATCGAGACGCCGGGCTTGTCGCCCGTGATCATCCAGGGGGACCGCACCAGCAACTCGTACGGATGACCTTCCCCTTCCCAGCTATGGGTCCCCGGCGTGAACATCTCCCAGGCAGGCGCTTCCCCGGTGACCGGGTAGAAGAACTTGCGGTCCTCCAGCATCTCGGCCCACAGGCCGCCATAGATCCCGCGCCCAAGGTGCTCGATGAACTGGCCGTAGATCAACGGGGAGATGGGCGCGCCGATCGCTCCTGCGTCGATCTCGATTTCGTCGGTCGCAGGTGGGCTCGCGCGCGCGTCCGCAGCGGCGGCGGCGCGCGCGAGAGGCGGCCTGGCCGAGACGAATGCCAACCCGATGCAGCAGACAGCGAGGCGGAGGCTCTTCATCGTCATGGATGGTAACAGCGCGGCGCGTGCACCGCGGCGGATCGGCCCATCCCTTCGTCCGTGGGAATCGGTACGGCGGTCCCGCCGAACCGTGGCCGTGGGCCGGTGAAGGGCGTATGAATGGCTTCGGATGAAGCACGACGACGACCTGCGCAAGGGGGGGCCTGCCATCCAGCTCGTTCGCGAGACGTTGGATGGACTGGGGCGACTGGTCTCCCAGCACGTGAAGCTCGCGCGACTCGAGTTGTCAGCCGACCTGCGCGCGATGGGGACCCGCGTGGCGAGCATGGTCGCCTTGGCCTTGTTGATGCTGTTGGGCTACGCCCTCACGATGGTGGGGCTGGCGTTGCTGCTAGCGGGTGACCGTCGCGTCGCCTTCGCTTTCGGGGCCGTCGGTCTGGTCCACCTGTTGGGCGCCGGAGCGGCGATGCTGTTGCTGGTCGCGCGTGGCGAGCGCCTGCAAGTGATGAAGTCCACCGCGACCGAGCTTGCCCACAGCGCCGACGCCCTCATCGCCGCGACAGGCATCTCCGCGCACGCGGCGAGCTCGGACGACGCGCCGACTGCCGGCGTGCCACGCCTCGAAACGAACCACGCCGATGTCCGCTAAACGCAATGGCCACGCGTCCCCGCGTCGCGACATGGAGCTCTTGCGCGCCGAGGCCGAGATCGCCGAGACCAGGGAGAGGCTGGCGTCGTCCGTGGTGGCGCTGGAGCGAGAGATCTCGCGGGCCATCGACTGGCGAGCGTGGATTCGGCGCCGACCCGTGCCCGCCCTGGGACTGGCGTTCGGCGTGGGTTGGCTCCTGGGCAGGCGACGCTAAGATGGACACAACAAACAACCCGATCGCAAGGAGAGGCCATGTCCAAGACGAGCTCTGCGGCTGACGCTGCCGACAAGATCCGAGACGACATCGAGGAGACCCTGAAGGAAGCGGCGGAGACCCTGGGCGAGCGAGCCCGGCCGCACCTGCAGGAGGGGAGGCGACGCCTCGAATCGCTGAACAGCAAGGCGAAGGCCCTGATCAACGATCACCCGGCCGCTTGTGTCCTTGGCGCGCTCGCGCTCGGGTACCTCGTGGCGCGCCTAGCGCGACGCGAGCGGAGCTGAGGGCCCGCGCGATGACCCAGAAAGCTTCGGAAGGAGCGCTGGTGCTCGACCGCGCCCGGCTGAGCGAGCACCTCGAGCGCAACCCCTACGCGATCGTCGCCGGTGCCTTCGGTGTCGGGTTTGTCCTGGGCGGCGGACTGTTCACCCGGCTGACCGCGCGGATCGTCGGCGCGGCGGTGCGGGCCGCCGCGATGTCGGCGTTGCCCCCGCTCGTGGAAGATCTGCTGGCCACAGCGCTTGGGGAGGCGAAGGCCGAAGGCGACCCACCTTCCCGCCCGGTCAAGAAATCGAGCGCCTGAAAACCCGCTGGACGACGGCCTCGCGACAGACAGATCGGGGCTATCCTCCCGCGGGTGCTCCCTGCGCTCGTCGTCGCATCGCTGATCGCCGCTGGACCTAGCGCGCACCCGGCGTGTGCGCACGACGAGGTCCCCTGGAAAGGACGGTGTTTTCACCGCTACGAGTGGGAGCCGGACGACGCGACGTGTCCGGACGGCGTCATCGTCGTCCCTGAAGGAAAGAACGCGCCGAGCTGCGTTCCGTGTGAGGACTACCTCGACGGAATGCAGCAGCCGCTCAACTACTGCTCTGGAGTGCGAGCGGCGCACGCCGACGCGAACCTGAAGGCGACGTTCGACGAGGTCCTCAGGCGACTCCCTGCCCGCGAGGGGGAGCTACAAAAGGCCCAGCGCGAGTGGCTGCGGCGACGGGATGCGGCCTGCGACCGGGCGGGCAAGCAGTACGAGGGGGGCTCCATGCAGCCGCAGGTCGAGAGCGAGTGTCGGTTGAACCGGACTCGCAAGCGCATCGACGAGCTCGCGCGCATGGCAGCGGCCACGACTGGGCCTGGCGTGACTGGTCCCGCGGCTGCGTCATGCGGCAGCGAGTCGGGGCAAGCACGCGTCGATCGCCGTGTCTCGGTCGTCGTAGAAAAGTCGCACTTCCACGATCAACCCAGGGTCTGCCCAGCTGAAGGAGACTGCCCCTGGCGCCGAAAGGCGTACGTCGTCCGCGGGGATGAGGTGGTCGAGACGGCCTTGAGTCACGACTTCGCGTGCGTCACCTACAAGACGACGACCGGCTGGCTGCCTCGAAATGAGCTCTGCGAGACCGGCGACGACTGCGCCTCGAAGTCGACGAAGGCGGGACACCTGCCCTAGGCCGCCCAGGCAGGAGGAGGTGCCCAGGCAGGAGGAGGTGCCAGGCAGGAGGAGGTGCCACAGACGCCGCAACCCAGGCGCAGGAGGAGGTGCCAGGAGGAGGTGCCACAGACGCCGCAACCCAGCGCGTGGCTTTGCCGATACCACTTCTGACATGCCGCGGCCCCTTCGCTTTGTGCCGGCCGGAGCGGTCGTCGAGGTCACCGCCCGAACGGTCGGGAGTCGGTTCCTTCTCAGGCCCGATGAGACGACCAACAACCTCGTCCTCGGGGTCGTCGGTCGCGCTCAGGAACTCTACGGCGTTCGCATTTTTGCTTTCACCGTGATGAGCAACCACATGCACGCGCTTCTGGGTGTCGACCACGCCGCCCAGCTCGCGGGCTTCATGCAACACGTCCTGGCCAATATCTCCAAGGAGGTGGGACGGCACCACCGCTGGCAAGGGCCCCTCTGGTCCCGGCGCTACCGCTCCATCGTCGTCGCCGACGCAGAAAGCCAGGCCGCCCGTCTCCGCTACGTCGTTTGCCAGGGTCTCGAGGAAGGGCTCATCGACCGGGCAGAGCGCTGGCCCGGCGCGTCCACGACCGTGGCCCTGATGCGCGGAGCGCCCTTGCGCGGCGTTTGGTTCGACCGAACCGCCGAATTCGAGGCGCGGCGGCGGGGACTTCGCCCCGACCCCCGACGGACCGAGCGGGTCTATAGGGTCGGCCTGTCGCAGCTCCCTGCGTTTGCGGACAAGACGACGACCGAATATAGGGCCTTCGTCCGCGAGCTCGTTCAGCAGCAAGAGCGCGCTGTCAGCGCCAACCGTCGTAAAGAAGGGAAGACCTCCGTACTCGGCGTGCGGCGGATTGTGGCGCAGGACCCGCACGCCGCGCCCACAGACAGCGACCGTAGCCCAGCCCCGTTGGTGCACGCCGCGTCCCGAGCGGTACGCGCGGCCTTTCACTCGGCGTACAGAGCATTCGTCGACGCTTTCCGCACCGCCGCCGCCTGTCTTCGAAAGGGGCTCATCGCCGACTTTCCAGCCGGTGCATTCCCGCCGTCCCTTCCCTTCGTCGATCCGGAGTCGAAGACAACCTGAGCAGCGACGACTACGTCTTTCGGTGCGCCTAACGGCGCGGCGACGTGGCGACCACTGGGCATGAAGCATCAGGGCGATCGCCGCCCCTAACACCGTTGGCTAGCCAGAACCCGCTCGACCCACGCGGTCGCTAGCTAGTCCAGGCGTCCACAAAGCTCGCGGCACTGTGCCCGCCCTCGCCTGAATCATTTTCGTCAGTTCCACTACGTTACCGGACACTCCTTCTCCGATGTGTCCGCCACCTCACTTCCGGCCTGAATCATTTTCGTCAGTTCCACTACGTTACCGGACACTCCTTCTCCGATGTGTCCGCCACCTCACTTCCACTGGAGCTTCGGTCGCTCGCGCCGTCCCGACCCGTCAAGAGACGAGGCCCGGCAGCGAGCCCGTGGATTGGAGTTGGCTTCCGAGCGCGGGCAATGTGACGCCAAAGATGGGCGCGAGCGCGAGCCACGCATCATTGTACGGACGGTTGCCAACGCCCGTCCCCCCCTGCTGCGGCCACGGTCCGTCGGTCACTCTCAAGAACGTACCGCCGTTGAGGCGCGTGTTCCTACCGCCGAAGACCACGAATGGCATGTTCTGCTGGTTGTGATCCCAGCGCCGGCACACCTCGCTCAAGTACGGGATGACCGTGTTGTCGAGCAGCGTGTTGCCATCGATGTCGGTCGCCGTCGCGAACCTCTGGATCGCGCGCGCGGTCTGATCGGAGTAGTAGCGATCGATGGCCGCACCCCAGGCCAAGGTGGCTGGATCGTACGACCCCGTCGATTCGTAGTGAGGGCCCGCTGCCAGTGCCGAGGAGAGCGTGGCGCCGTTGAACGTCGACGGGAAGACGACCCAGCTCGTGCTCGAGGCCCAGCTGAAGGTCGCGACGCGAACGAGGTCGCAGAGGAACGCCGCCTGGATCAGCGCCAGATGGGCCTGCCCCAGGACCTCGTGAGGATGATTGCTGGGGTCGCCGGCCGTGTAGTAGTCGACACCGGTCAGCTTGGAGCCACCGGCGGGCGCCAGCGATCCGCTCGCGCCCTTTCCGGTCTCCGCAAACATGGGAGGCGTCGCCGGGGCCGCGCACACCTGCCCCGCGCCGGTCGACAACGACGCTCTCAGGCGGCTCTCGAGCTGTTGAATGGCCGCCGCGTGAGCGTCCAGCTTGGGCTTCTCGGAGGCGGGGATCAGCATGTTGAGACGAGCCAGATCGTTGCGCATGTAGTCGAGCACGCTCAGCTTCTCCGACAGCAGTTGCGCGACGTTCATTCCTGGGGGCAACGGCCCTGCGAACAATTTGTCGAACGCCCGAAGCGGCTGGGTCTCGGGATACAGCGGTTGCCGGGCCAAGGTGATATCGGGGTCCGCGGAGGGGGCCAGGTAAGAAAGCACGCGAGGGCTGATCTCGTCGCGAGACGAACGGATGTCCGCCGCGAGTTGCAGCGATCCGAACGGCGTCCGGCTGCCGAACGGCGCGCCGGATCCGCCGAGGCTCGGCGAGCGGGCCAGGAGAATCTGATCGATCGATGGGCCGCCGGCGCAGTGATCTTGTTGCCCGATCCGCCCGAGCGTCGGAACACCTGTCATCATCTCGACCACACCGCCCTCGGAGGTATTTTGCCCGTTCGAGTTGGCCGTCTGCTGGCTCGCGAAGATGAGATTGAGGCCGTCGACCATGACCATGCTCGACTGCAGCGGCGTGAAGGGCGCGCTGTTCGTCGGCAAGGTGAAGCTCTTGGTCGTGGCCGCGACGGTCGGGCGCCAGAGATCGAGGGACGTGCCACACGGGCGATGGATGACCAGGAAACGGAGCGGCGCCGGCATGCCTTGTGCCCGCGCCTCGATGCCGCGCAGCAGCGGCACCAGGAGCGCGGTGGACCCTCCGCATGCGCGCAAGAACGAACGTCGAGCGATCTTGTAGGAGATCACGTCGCACCTACCCCGCGAGCCCGCGCGAAATCCGCCTGGCCGGACTCACGCATGCGATAGGCGGCCTCCAGCGAGCCCTGCTCGGCAAGCTCGCTGGTCTTCCCAAGATGTAGCGGATCCACTGCCGGTCGAGGCACCATCGGTCTCCGGGCTGGCCGCGAGCTGGCGCGACAAATCGATGGCGTTCGTTGGCCGTCACCCCTGAATTCAATGCTCTTGGCGCGCGGTCGTCTCTAACCATTTCGGCGCGCATCGGCGTATCTCCTCCACGGAAAATGGCCGTGCTCTCCGTACGATCAGGTCGGCCTTCCAGATTCCGTCAAACGAATGAGCAAGCCCGCGTCGCCTTCGCCGCGTTCTTACTTGGGCAAGAGAACCGAATCGATCACATGGATGACGCCGTTGCTCGCCAGCACGTCAGGCGTGGTCACCTTGGCGTCGTTGATCGTCACGCCGCCGTTCACGACCGCGACGGTCACGTCTTGTCCCTGCAGCGTCGTCGCGTGGGTCAACTTCACGACGTCGGCGGCCAGCACCCTTCCGGCGACCACGTGATACTCGAGGATCGACTGCAGCATCGCCTTGTTTTCGGGCTTGAGGAGGTTATCGACGGTGCCCGCCGGCAACTTCGCGAAGGCGGCGTCTGTTGGCGCAAACACCGTGAACGGGCCCGCTCCCTTCAAGGTGGTCACCAGGTCCGCCGCGGTCAAGGCCGCCGCCAGGGTGTTGAACGATCCGGCCGCCACCGCTGTGTCGACGATGTCGTTCAACGCTGCCTGGCCCCCGCCGCCGCCCGCCCCGGTCGACCCGGACGCACCGGCCAGGCCGCTCGCGCCCCCGGCGCCACTTGCACCACCGCCCCCTGCCCCGCCCGCTCCCGCCGCAACGACGCTGGGTGGCAGCAACACCGAATCGATGACGTGAATGACGCCGTTTGATGCCAGCACATCCACCGCCGTCACGGTGGCCGCGTTCACCTTGACGGTGGATCCCGACACGCTGATCGCGACGTCCTCGCCCTCCACCGTCGTGGCGTGGGTCAACTTCACGACGTCGGCCGCCAGCACCTTCCCGGCGACGACGTGATACGTGAGGATGGCCTGCAGGGTCTTCTTGTTCTCGGGCTTCAGCAGATCGTCCACGGTGCCCGCGGGTAGCTTGGCGAAGGCGGCATCAGTAGGAGCAAACACCGTGAATGGGCCGACGCCCTTCAGCGTCGTCACGAGGTCCGCGGCGGTCAAAGCCGCAGCCAAGGTCTTGAACGTCCCGGCGGCGACCGCCGTGTCGACGATATCGGTGAGCGCGCCTGTTCCCCCCGCGCCGCTGACGGACCGACCACCCGCGCCGCCCGTACCGGTTGTTGAGGTACCAGATGACGACGAGCCGCACGCGCCCTGCGCGAGCACGCCCACGAGGACCGTGCATGCGAGGGCAGAAGCGCGGACGGTTCCACTGATAGAAGGACCCTGAGAGGGTCCTTTGAATCCCCAGCGGGATGGTGCGAGCGAGCGAAGCTCGCACGCACCATCCCGTCGACCACGGACCAAAATTCCTGCGAACATGATCATTCTCCTCTGTATCGAGACAGACGTGTCCCTCGCGCCTGCGGCTCATTCCGAGGCTCGGAGGATCCGGCGATAGCCAGATCCCAGGACGGACGTGCCCGTCGCCCAGCCGGTGTTCCAGGGTGACCGTCGGCTCGGGTTCAAACGCGGACCGACGCGAATCGGTTACAAGCAGCAGTAAATCGGCCCGCTGGTCGCAGCCTGGGCCAATCGCTGCGCGACCGACGGCTCAGGGCACCGATTCGGCGACCAGGATGCCAACGTCCATGTCGATCGTGCTCTTGTCCGAATCGGTCCCCGCGAACTTGAATCCGGCCCGTCCGAGGAAGTCCGAATTGGGAGCGAATCGAGCGGTGTGGCCGTCGGGCTGGACAGACACCGTGCCGTTCGATGCGGCCGAGACCGTGAAGACGGCGCCCGCCTTCAACCCACTCGTGTACCGGCTCATGTCGACGTCGATGAAGGTCGCGCCGGCGGCGGTTCGACGGGCCACCACCCCGTGCGGAATGGCCAGGAATTGAAGGTAGTCCTCCAGCCAGGTGTAGCCGGTGTTGCCGGGGACGAACGCGTACGTGCAGTCGGGCACGCGACCGTTGTGATCGTCGACGGCGGGGTTCAGTCCGACCGCCATTTCCCAGTAGTCCGGCATCCCATCCCTGTCGGTGTCCGTCGGAGCAGGGGCGGAGGCCAGGGTGCCAAACCCGCCGTTGCCGATGCCGGTCGTGTCGGTCGCCTGATAGTTGAGGTGGCGATGCTTCTGGGTGACCAGATCGTCGATGACCAGGGCGTCGACCTCGTCACGCAGCGGCTTCTGCGAACGAATATCGAGGCGCAGAGGCCCAGCAGCCGAGACGACCTTCTTGTAAGCCGTCAGGTGATCATCGATGGTGACAGGCAAACCGACCACGGGGTTGGCGGCGCTGACGGCTTTGAAGTCCGCCGTCAGGGGAACTGCCGCGGTCAGCTTGCCGTAGCTTCCCGAGGCCATGTCGTAGTCGGTCTTGGTCACGTCGAGGACGCCGTTGATGTTGCCATCCAGCGCCGAGTCCTCCATGAACAGGAAGAAGTTGGGGTTTCCGTTGCTGTCCAGGTTCGCGCTCTCGAGCGCGTTGGTCTTCGAGGTCCCGGAGACGAAATAGCTGCCGCGCACGTTCGCCTGCCAGCGAATCGGCGTGTTCGAGTCGCCCATGATGAAGCCGATGTCCCAGTCGAAGGTGACGTTGTTGATCCACTCGAGCAGGGTGGCGCGCGCCTTCGGGTTGCGGGTGTGATTGTGGGCCCATAACGAGTGATGCGAGGTGGCGTGGCCCTGGTCCCACAGCCCACCACAGGAGTGGGTCTCGAGGCCCCAGGCGTTGATCGAGTACTGGTATGTCATGTTCTCGGGCGGGGTCTTGAAGCTGGACATGTTCTCGTCGTGGCTGAACATCATGTCGCAGTGATCCCAGATGAAGTTCACCGCGCCGCTGTCCATGTCCACCGAGTCGGCGCTGAGCCCGTCGCGGAACCTCATGTGCCGGATGATGGCGTCGCCAGCGGATAGCCAGAAGGTTCCGTTCTTGAGGCCGAATCCGTCGCCTGGCGCGGTCTGGCCCGCGATGGTCAGGAACGGCTTGTTCACGTGGAGCTCGCCGCTGATGTCGGCGTAACCGCTGACGTCGAACACGATGGTGCGCCCGCTGGCGGGGATATTTTCGACACCGTACGCGAAGGAACCGGCCCCGCTCGCGTTCAGGTTGACCACGTGATACACGTCGCCGCCGCGCCCCCCCTTGGCGAAGGCGCCAAACCCTTCGGCGCCCGGGAAGGCAGGCAAGCCGCCGGTAGGCGCCGGACGGCATACGCCAGCATCCCCGGAGGACGTAGACGACGACCCCGAGTCGGCTGTGGTCACCTCGCCAGCCGGGACGTCGGATGGACCGGCGTCGACGACGCCACGACCGCCGGTCGCGCCGCCGCTCGACATCGCTCCACCGCCGCCGTTTGCTCCCGTCGATGGGCCGCCACCGGAGCCTGGCGCCCCTCCTGACGGCGCCTGCTGGCCACCGGTCGCGGGGTTCCCGGCGCCGGCATCGACCGTCGCAACGGGGACGCCTCCGGTCCCGACGCCTCCGCTGCCGGGATTGCCACCAGTTCCACCCTTATCGCCCCCTTGACCAGGCGGCCGCCCCTGCCCCGTCGATTGGCACCCGGAAGAGCCCAACAGCATCAGCCCCGAGATTCCGAACACCGCTAGAGGGGAAAACATCCGCATTGCGAAATACCTCCTGTGCGTCCCGAACAATATGGCAATACCATCCTAAGCGAAGACATCGAGCCGGCGCGTCATGGTGAGCGGTTCGTACAGCGCGCCGCCCTCGTCGAAGCGCAGGTACCGCGCGCGCGTCGTGGAGCCCGCGAACAGCGTCGAGCTCCAGAAAGTCTCGCCGCTGGTATCGGGAAAGGCAGCCGTGTCATCTCATGACCTCCGTTTCGGTAGCGAGATCGCGCGAGACCTTCGGGTGCTGAATCCCTTAAGAACCCGAGCCTGACAGTTTCGCGAATCCTACCAGACTGTGATTTTAATCACACAATATATGCGATCAAGGACAGGGGCGTGTAAATAGTTGAACAAAAACAATAATTTACTGGCTAGCGGACCCCGAAGCGTTCCCGCTGAAAGTCACGCTCTGCACGACGCGAGCGCGGGCGCAATCGGCCCTTGCGTCCGCGGCCGCGGATGCCAACGCGACTACGGCAGCTCGCCGGGCGAAGGTGCGCGAGCGAGGAAGGCCCTGGAGGTCACCATCGCCGTCAGCAACGCGCGCAGCGAATACCCGTCCGTGGCGGAGGCGCTGCGATACGCGACCTCCAGCGAGCCCTGCTCGGCGGCGCTCTCTGGTCTCCCCAGCATGTAGCGGAACCATTGCCGGTCGAGGCACCATCTGGCCTCCGGACTGGCCGCGAGCTGGCGCGACAGATCGATGGCGTTCGTGAAGGTGATGGAGACCTGGCCAGGCGTGACCATCGTGCCCCTCGAATCGACGGGAAGACCGGAGTCGGTGATCCGATACACGCCGAGGCCATCGTAGTTCTCGAACGCGAAGCCCGGGGTGTTGATGAGCGCGTGGCAGTCCGCGCACGACCCCGGGGTGGCGTCGGTGAAGATTTGACGCGTGGTCAGGGGGCCCGGCGGGATGGGGGGCAGCACTGGCACGATGGGAGGCTCAGGAGGCACCGTACCGCACAGAAGGTTCTCATAGACGACGCTTCCGCGTCTGATCGGATCGTCGGTCACGTCGGAGGACGTCGCGCTCAGGAAAGCCAGCTGTGTCAGCACCCCCCCGCGCTCGGCTGGATTGAGCGCGACCTTGGTGAACCCGGGTGCTACGGGCACGGCAACGCCGTAAATCGGAGCGAGATTCGCGTCGACGAAGGCGTACGGCGCCGTGAGGAGCGTGTTCAGGGTCCCGTCTCCGGTCAAGTAGACGTCCGTGAGGAATCGGTCGAACTCGTCGGGCAGCGACGCGGCCACCCCCGCGAAGCGCGGGCTCGATTTCGTGAGCGTCCGAAGGTCCGCGAGCGAGCCACCCGGAATCAACAACTGCTCGTGGAAATGTTCGAGCGCTCGCGCTGCCCGCGGATCCGCGAGCATGCGGCTCACCTGGGCGCCGACCTGCGCGGGCGTCGCAAGTTCTCCGCCTTCCGCGGCCGACAGCAGGACGTCGTCCGGTCCGCTCTCCCACAGTGTTTCCGCCAGGCGCGCGGCCACTTGCCAGGGCGTGAGCGAAATCAAACCGGTGGCCGGATCGACCGCGGGAGGCGTGGCACCGATCTCCCAGTGATAGAGGAAGCTCGGTGACTGGAGCATGCCCTTGGCGACCTCGGCCAGGGCTTCCTGGAAGCCCAAACCAAGCCCACGGGCGGTCGTGAACAGACCTTGGAGATCGGTGACCTCGTCGGCTTCCACGGGGCGTCGAAACGCCCGCCTGCCGAACGCCGCGATGAACTGACCTGCGCAGGCGGGCTCGTCCGCGGGGGCGGGGGCCTGACAGGTCGCTGGAAGATTGTTTGGCGAGAGCAGGTTGCCGTTCGCCAGCGCGGTCGCGACCACGGAGTCGGCGGTCGAGAGGTATAGCTCGACCTGCAGGGGAAAGACGCTGTTCGGGGCCTCGAACGGTGGGTTCGAGATTTCGTCCAGGGGGAAGCTCGCGCCGGGATCGGTGGCGTCTCCCAACAGGTCGCTCAAGATGTGGCTGTACTCGCGCCTCGTGAGCCGACGCATGACCATCGGCCCGGCCGACTCGGGCGTCGGCGTGCCGCCAAGCGGCGGCACCGAAGGGCCGGGGATGCCGCCGCCGAGCCCGCCGCCGAGCCCGCCGGCGGCGCCGCCGGTCCCCGGTGTTCCGCCGGTGCCCGCGCCAAGCCCCCCAGCGCTCCCGCCGGTGGCGGCTGGCCCCGTCGTACCCGCGGCCCCGCCGACCATCGTCGGCGCCGACGAGCCGCCCACGCCCGTGGTGCCTCCGGAAGATTGTCCCGGCAGCTTCTGCGAGGGGGAAGAACAGGCCGCGAAGGTCATGGCGGAACCGACGATCGCCAACGCCCAGAGGGCGCGGCGTTCACGAGTTGCAAAGCTCAAGATGTCCCTCATCCCTTCAGCGCGGTCAGCTCGCCGCCATATCGTGGCTCTCCAAAGGTGGCGACCGGAAATCCCATCCCGTCGCACAGCGACACCAGCAGTTGGTTGTTGGGAATGCCGGTGAGCGCCAGGCTCCGCCCGGTCTTGAAGTAGCCCCCGCAGCTTCCGGCGAGAATGGTGGGGACCTGCGTGGTCTCCTCCAGGCCCGAGCGCATGTTGCTCATCCCCACGAGCACGCCGCTGTCGAGGGCCGACTTGCCGCCGGGATCGACGATCCCCTTCATCTGGCCGGCCATGTACGCAACCTGGGACTGGAACCAGGTGTCGACAATCACCTTGTCGGCCCCGTTGCGCTTCGCGATGGCGTGCCAGCCGTTGATGTCTCCGGTGTTGGCATCGCTAGGATTGGGACCCCCGGCCACGAAGCCGAGGTTCGTGAAAACGAGCTGGGCCCCGGACTGATCGGCGATCTGCAAGACCACGACCCGGGTGAGATCCGATGCGAACGCCATGGCCGCCAGATCCATCTGCAACTTCACCAGCTGCGGGACGTTGCTCGATGTCTTGCCGGCAACCCCCGGTGCCGGGAACTCGTCGGTCGGGATGCCACAGATCGTTGCGGGCGGCGCGGACGATGCTCCGCCCGCGCCGCCAGCTCCGGTGGCGGGCGTGGGGGGGAGGCTGAGCTCGGCCGTCCGAACCGCATCCAGGTGCTGGGCAATCCGCTGTTTGTCTTCCGTTCCCACCTTCCTCGAGAAACGAGCGAGGTCGCCCTGCACGTAGTCGAGGATGCTTCTCCTCAGGGCCACACGCGTCGAGGCCCCGGCGCCTCCCGCGCCGGAGGGCGACGGCGTGGGCAAACTGCCCTGGAAATACGTCGTGAAGACATGGTTGGGGTCGAGGTCGGGCAGGACCACCTGGCCAGCCGATTTCCAGGACAGGCGCCCCGTGCTCTGGACGAAAACCCCGAGATTGAGACTGGCGAGCCCCGGGTACCCGCCGGCTTTCAACTGGGCCCCAATGTACTGGTCGACCGACGGTCCTCCGGCGATGTCAGCCGCCGTCGATGACGAGAGGGTCTGGTAGAACGCTCCCGTCAACAGCCCGGGATAAGCGGCATGACCGGTCCTCTCCCCCGAACCGGGCATATCCTTGAGGAACGAGTAGTCGAGCCCGTCGAGCAGCAGCAGATCCTGCTGATAGGGCGCGAGGCTCGCCATGAAGGGAGGCAGCGTCCACGCAGAAGGCGTCTCGCCCTTGGTCGCCCAGGACGACACGCTGCTCAGCATTCCGTTCGGCCACACGAGAATGAACAGGCGCTTGATTCCAGGGCCCGCGCAAGCGGCGTCGGCGGGATCGGATTCGAGCAGCGGCAACAGCGCCGCGCCGGCACCCACCGCGCCAAGAAAACTCCGACGCGAGTACTTCTGCTGATGCTTCATCATGTCGGAAAGCGCCTCGATCGGGTTGGGGTCTGCGGCACAGCTCCGGAGCCGAGGGCGACGTATATCAACAGACCACGCGATGGGCAGCGGAGGCGCGTAGCGCCGGCATTGACGTCACCCCTCAATTGAATGCTCATTTCGCGCCGCCGTCTCTAACAAGGACGGCGCACGACGGCGTTCGAAAGGACGTTCGCGGTCAGAAACTCGCGTGCGCGTCGATGGCATCGGTCGTCTGTCCGACCGTCACGGGGACAAGCATTGAATCCAGCGTCCCGTGTGTGTTCGTGTAAAAGCTGCTGCCGTTGACCGAGGTGGCCACGCCGACGTCGGTGATCGTCAGGGCGAACGTCCCGGTCAGCGCCGTGTTCGTCGTCGCGGAGTCGGCGCTCCACGCGTCGGTCGAGTTCTCGGCGCTCACGGCCAGCAGGCCTTGCAGGACACTGGGGTTCGTCGAAAGGAAGCTTCCCCGCGCGGGGTTGCCGGCGATTTGAATGCTCGCGTACAGATTCGGCACCGTGGCGGTATCGACGTTGGTGGTCGAAAGCGAAAAATCCGTGGCCTTGACGGTGCCATCGTAAGCGAACGTCACCGCGCAGCTGTGAACACTCACGACACCGCCGTTCAAGGTGACGGTGCAGGTGGAGGGCGCGCCATCGGGATTGCCGGCGTCTGGTTTCTGCGCCGCCGACGAGCCGCAACCTTGAAAGGTCCCGATCATCGCAGTCAGTGAGCCCAGAACGGCGAGTGTCGCGCGCACGAAGATCCCTTTCGGTGGAAAGCATCGCCCCGTAGACGAGGCGGCCGAATCGCGTCTTGTAATCCCCCCCGATCCTGGCGGCCTCAACGCTCGTATCCCTTCTGCGCGAAGTCGCCCATGTCGGGCGCCCAGGTCCCCGAGATCTCGACGACACCGTGCGTGGGGGAAAAACACAGCTCGCCAAAGCAGGTGTCGTCACAGGGGGGAGCGTTGGGGCCGGGCTCGTAGCCGTAACAGACGACGGTCTCGCCGCCCAGTTGATCGAAGCGGAGGTAGCGCCCGTTGTTGGCCTTGCTTCCTTTGTATTCCTTGGGCGGCTCGGACCGGGAGGGCTTCCGGCGGAGCGCCTCGGCGATCTTGGCGTCGTCCATGTCGTCGCTCAGGATGTACAGCCCCGCCGATGTCACGGCGACCTGGGTGTACAGGCCCTCGTCGGAGTCACCCATACGGTCTTGCCCGTCCTTACCCTTGCCCCAGACGTGGGTCCAGCGGATGCGGGCGACGTCCGCGTCACCGATCTTCCGGACGTCGGCGGTCTCGACGACAATCTTTTGCCGCACACCCTTGTTCCCTGCTCCGGTGAGGTCGTAGAGCACCCACTTTGCCTTGGGCTTGGTCCAGATCTTCCAGAAGCTCGTGCCGGCCGGCGCCGCCTCCTTGGTCGCGGGCGGGGTGTCCGGCGCCGCCGTCGCCACGCCGGCCAGCAGCGCACCCGCCAGCAAGACGAATCGTCGAAGCGAGAGATCGAGGTGGGCTGTCATGGTACGGAAGAAGGATCTCGGGCGATCGGGTCTGTTCGCGTGAGCTCGCACGATTATCATCATCATCGATTGAAAGGTTCTCGCCGGTGCCGCCCCTTCTACGGGAGATGAGAAGCCTACCTGGACGGGGTCGCGGGTTGACGCTGGGGGTCGCCTCGCTGCTGGCTGGCGCGCTTGCCGCTCCCGGCGCGGCGGCGGCCACGGTCGCGCAGATTGCGAGCTTCGGCGCGAACCCGAGCGGCATCGGCATGTACCTCTACACGCCGGCCAACGTGGTCGCGAAGCCGCCGATCCTCGTCGGCGTTCACGCGTGCCATGGCAAGGGCACGGACGTCTGCTCGTCGGGGAGCCCGTTCGCCCAGCAGGCCGACAAGTACGGCTTTCTCCTCATTTGCCCGTCGGCGATCAGCAGCGACGGCTGCTGGGACGTTCACTCGATGGCGGACCTGACGCACGCGGGCAGCGGCGACGCCGCCGGCATCCTCTCGATGGTCAACTACGTCATCCAGAACAAGAACGGTGACGCCAACCGCGTGTACGTGGCCGGCCACTCCTCGGGCGGCATGATGACCAACGTCCTGCTCGGCTCCTATCCCGACGTGTTCAAGGCGGGCGCCGCGTTCGCAGGCGTCCCCTTCGCGTGCTTCGCCCAGGGCTCCGTGGACAACCTCGGCTGGAGCACGACGTGCGCCACCGGCAACGTCACCATGACGGGCCCGCAGTGGGGCAACCTGGTGCGCGCCGCGTATCCAGGCTTCACGGGCGTGCGTCCGCGCATCCAGATCTGGCACGGCACGCTGGACGCCACGCTGTCCTTCCACAACTTCGGCGAAGAAATCAAGGAGTGGACCAACGTCCTCGGCGTCAGCGAGACGCCGACCTCGACGGAGAACAACGTTCCACAGGCCACGTGGATCCGAACGCGCTACGCCGATGGCGCCGGCGTCGTCCAGGTCGAAGCCATCCAGGAGACCGGCCAGCCGCACAACCTCGTCATCAACGGCGCCGAGGCCATTCGCTTCTTCGGTCTCGACGGATCGAATCCCGTCCCCGACGGGGGCGCCGTCGACGCCTCGCCGATAGACGGAGGCGCGGACGGCAGCACGGGTGGAACGACCGGCGCGGGTGGAGCGACCGGCACCGGTGGAACGACCGGCACGGGCGGAGCGACGTCGACAGGTGGCTCGGGTGTCACAGGAGGAACCGGCGGCTCGATGCCGGCCGGCGCGGGCGGAGCGACAGGTGGCACGAGGGCGGCGACCGGAGGCGCGAGCACAGGCGGGCTCGGCGGCGCGATCTCGACGGGCGGCTCTCCAGGCACGGGCGGCGGCACGTCGACGGGCGGCAGCGACTCCGTCGCGGGGTCCGCGACCGGAGGAGCTTCGAGTCCTCCGCCACCAACGCCCGACGCGGGGATGCCCACGACCGCGGGCAGCGGAGGCCGAGGTTCGGGCGGAAACGCGTCCGCCGGGAGCTCCTCGGGGTGCACGTTGGCGGCGGGATCCGGCGATACATGGCCGCCCGTCGGGCTCTGCTGGGTGTTGGGCTTGACGTATGTGGCCTGGCGCCGGCGGGCCCGACGTCGATGACACACCGGACCGCAACAAGGCTCAACGGGCGGTCCAGCCGCCATCGATGAGCAGGGTGGCGCCGGTGATCATGGCCGCCGCCGGCGACGCGAGAAACACGACGGCGCCCGCGACGTCGCGGGGCTCACCCACGCGGCCGAGCGGGATGCGCGCGAGCAGGTCACGCCGGAAGTCTTCGTTCTCGAGCCATTTCGCTGTCCCGGGCGTGCGGATGAACGTGGGTGCCACAGCGTTCACGTTCACGCCGTGGGCCGCCCACTCGACCGCCAGGCATCGCGTGAGGTGCGCGATCGCCGCCTTCGTCATGCAATAAACCGACTCCGTCGGCAGCGCCACCGCGCCCGCCTGCGAGCCGAGGTTGATGATCCGTCCGAACCCGCGGGCGATCATCCCCCGCCCCACTTCCTGAGCCACGAAGAACGTGCCCTTCAGGTTCACCGCGACCGTGCGATCGAAGTCGTCCTCGGTCACATCGGTCGCCGCGTTCGGCGGCCCGATGCCGGCGTTGTTCACCAGGATGTCGATGCGCCCGAGGCGCGCCGTCGCCTCGGCCACGGCGCGCACGATCTCGTCGCGACGGGTGACGTCCATCTGAAGCGGCAACGCCAGGCGCCCGCGCGTCCGAACGATGTCGGCGACATCGCCGTCCTCGGCGCGATCGCGCAGCCCCAGCGCGACGTCCGCGCCCGCCTCCGCCAGCGCGATCGCGCACGCGCGCCCGATCCCCCGCGCGGCCCCCGTCACCAGCGCCACGCGCCCAGACAGATCGAACGACGGAAGCTGCGATTCGAACGGTGGCGGCGGCGGCGGTGACATGGCGGGGGTTGGCTCCTCCTTCGGACGCCGCCGATTGTAGCGTCGATTGTGGGAGAGTCCGTGCCGTGCCCTGCCCTCGACCGGGGTTATGATGTAGGGAACAAAGTCAATCTTCCGGCGTTGATCCTGACAGGAGGACCGACATGAGCCCGAAAGACGCGTCCGATCTCCTTCTGCAGCACCGTCGCCTGATCCACCGCCTGGCCCGGCGGTTTGGGAGCGCCGAGGCCGAGGATCTCGCCGCCGAGGCGTTCGCCCGCGCGCTTCGCCACCCGGCACCTGACGGGCGGAGCGCGCCCTGGCAGGAGCGCATCTCGCGCAACCTGGGCATCGACGCGGCCCGCAGGCGTGGCCGCGCGGCAGCGAGCCTGGAGCGTGCGCCCGCGCTGACCGTCACGGCGCCGAATCCGGAGGAGCGCCTGCTCGAGGCCGAGCGCCGCAGCGCCCTCGGCGTGGCGCTGGGCGAGATCCCCGGCGAGATGCGCAGCGTGCTGGTCGCGCGCTACTTCGAAGATCGCGCTTACGAGGAAGTGGCGGCCGCACAGGGCATCACGCCGACGACGGCGCGCACGCGCGCGCATCGTGCGCTGGAGCGGCTGCGCGTGGCGCTGGGCGCGTTGCGCGCGACGTTCCCCTTTGCGGGCCTCGGCCACGCGCGCGCCGTCGGCGTCGCCCTGATGCCGGTCGCGCTGACTGCCGTCGTCGGCTTTCCCGGGCTGGTGGTGCCGACGCGCGTCGCGGCCGACGCGCCGCTGGTCCGGGTCGAGCCGCCCGCTCACGGGCATGCCTCGTCCGGGCTGGTCGTGCCGCTGGCGTCGTCGGTGGCGGCGCTTCTTTCGCCGCCGCTGCCCGCGTTGAGGCTGGCGCGGACGGACACGACTACGCCTCGCCACCATGCGACCCCGTCCGACGCGCGACCTCCGGCGCCCGAGCCCAAGCCGCTGCGCCTCGACTTCGACGACGAGGACGTCGTTGGCGAGATCCAGCGCCCGGATGGTGAATGGTACGGCGGCACGCCCCGGCCGGCGAAGCACGAGTCGCTGATCGAGATTCCCCGCACCTTCGCGCCCGCCATCATGAAGTCGCTGGAAGAGATCTGAGCGGATCGCCGATCGGCCGGCCGGTGCGCTCTCGGTCTGGGGCGCGACGGAACCACGACAGACCCGCCTCGATAGCGGGCGAATCCACTTGATCGCGATCATATCCCGGCGTGCCCACGTTCCCCCCGGCGCCGTGGAAGTACAAGATCCAAGGCGCGCGGTCGGCCGAAACATCGGCAGGGGGAGGAACGATGCGCGCCACCAGGGGCGTCGAATCGAGCCCGACGATCCTCACGTCTCGCGCATCGAGCCCGAGCTCCGCGGGCGCGGGCCGGAGCTTGCCGGGTTCCGCATGGTAGACCAACCGACCCTCGTCGAGCCGCAGCCAGGTCAAGAGTCCGGCATAGGCCATCGCCGCGCCGGCTATCGCCAGCGCCGCTCTTCGAGCCATCGGCCGCCTCGTGAGGAGAGGCACCCAGCAGATGGTCCCACACATTCTGGGCCGCCGCACGCGGTGGCCTGACGAGCGAGCGCACGCCGACAAATAGCGATGCTAGAGTTAAACCGATGTCCGACGGGATGAATCAAAAAGGCTGGGTCCGGGTCGAGCACGAAGAAGAGCTGCGCGAAGCCGCGCTCCTGGAGCTTCGCCCCTGCGGGTTCTGCGGGAGGACCGAGCGATTCATCTTGCTCCGCAGGGTCGTCACGGACCTGGGCGCCAGCTTGACCGCCGAGGGGGACTTCACGACGGAGGGCCGGCCCTGGGCCATCGCGCCCGGTCTGTGCGTGAGACCTGGCCGCCCGTTCGATCCATCGGCGGCCATTGCCACCGGACGCCTGTGGCGCAGGGCCGACAGGCAGGAGGACCAGCTCACGCGCGAGGACGCGATGTCGATCGGCGATCGCGCTTCCTAGCCGCGCCCTGCGCCCCGACTCGCCCCGCCCGCTCCGCGTCGCTTCGCGGGCATTTCGTGGTTCCGGTCTTGGCTGGGGCCGGTGTACTAGAGGGTGGCTCCATGGAGGAATCCGCCGTCGCGCACGCCTACCAGGCCTATGGGGCCGCCGTGTACGCGCGTTGCCGCCGCATCCTGCGCGACGGGGATGGGGCGCGCGACGTCACCCAGGAGGTGTTCTTGCGCTGCTTCAACCATCGCGCGACCTTGAGGCCAGGGCGCGAGTTGCTCGCCTGGCTGTATCGCGTGGCCACCAACCTGTGCCTGAACGCCTTGCGCGACAGCGATCGCCGGCGCCGGGCTGACCTGCTGGACGCCCCGGTCGAGGCCGTCTCCCCCGAAGGGCCGGCACGGCGGCTGTTGCGCGATCTATTCGCCGACCTGGATCCGAGGACACAGGCCATCGTCGTGTACGTCTACCTGGACGGCATGACGCAGGACGAAGCGGCCGAGGTCGCCCAGGTCAGCGATCGCACCGTGCGCAACTGCCTCGCCCGATTCAACGAGGAGGGCCGACGGCGGATGGGCGACGATCCCGAGCCCTTTCTCAGAGGGGAATTCGGATGAACGACACCTGTCCGTCGGAATTTGCCCTGGACGACTTCGAGCTCCACGGTGGGCTTCCCGCGGTGGCGCGGCACCTGCAGGGTTGTCCGCGCTGCCAGGCGCGGCGCGACGCCCGCGCGGCCGCCATGGCCACGTTCGACGGCGAGCTGGCGCGCACGACCTGGGGGCGGATTCTGACGGCGCGGGCGGCGGCGAGGCCCCGCCGCGCGCGTGCGGCGTCGCTGTCGGCCTTTCTTCTGACGGCGGTCGCGGGCGCAGCGGGGCTGATCGTCTTCACCGGCAGGACGCAACACCACGCCGGCGCGCCCTACGTCGCGACGAAGGGTCAGGCGCTGGCGGAGGTGCTGTGCCGCCGCGGCGATCGAACGTTCGTGATCGCGCCCCACGACACCGTCGCGCCGGGAGACTTGCTGCGTTTCCGGCCCCGCCCCGTGAGGCCCGACGCGCGGTTCATCCAGATCGGCAGCGTCGATGGGACAGGCCGCTACGTATCGTTTTATCCGCCGGCCGAGACGGACCCCAGCGTGGCGCTCCCTGCGGCCGGTGAGGCGCTCGAGGGCAGCGTTCGGCTGGATGACGCGCCCGGGCCCGAGCGGTTGCTCGTCGTGCTGTCGCCGCGCCCTCTGCCCGCTCCGCAGGTGCGAACCGCCGCGGAGGAACACGCGGCGACCCTGGCGACGCTCACCCAGATCGGCGGCGTCCCCGTGACGGCGTCCTGGATCGTCCTCGAGAAGGCTTCGCCATCGCCCGAGCCGCGGCCCTAGGACGATGCTGCCGTCGCATCTGCTGGCGCCATTGGTCTCCCAGCTCGCGGCCCTGGTGTTCGCTGGCCGCGTGGCCATCGTGGCCTCGGCGGGGGTCGCCGACGGACAGGCCAGCCTCCGCTACGCCGAGCGAGACGCGGACCGCGTCGCCTCCGTCCTGCGTGAGCTGGGCGGGTTCGATCGCATCTACCAGCTGCGCGAGCCCGGCGCCCAGGCGTTGCGCGAGGCCCTGGCGGCGGTCGAGCGCCAGGCCGCGGGCGATCCCGACCTGGAGGTGGTGTTCTACTACTCGGGACACGCCGACGATCAGGGGATGCTGCTGGATCACGAGCGGTTCGCCTTCGCCGAGCTGCGGACCCGGCTCGAGCAGTCGCGCGCGCTCGTGCGCGTCGCCTTCCTCGACGCATGCTACGCGGGAGGTATCGTTCGCCCGAAGGGCGGGCACCCTGCCCCCAGCTACACCCTGGACAACGTCGAGCCGCCCCATGTCCGCGGCGCGGCCATCATCGCGGCAGGCACCGCCAGCGAGCTGGCCCAGGAGTCGAGCGAGATCGAGGGCTCGTTCTTCACCCACCACATGCTCTCTGGGCTGCGGGGAGCGGGAGATCGCGACGGCAATGGCCTGGTGACGCTGGCGGAGGCGTACCGGTACGCCTACAGCCACACGCTGGCGGCGACGCTGCCCAGCGTATGGGGCCCGCAGCACCCCTCGTACGAGTATCGGCTGTCGGGGACCGGCGATCTGGTGATGACACGCGTGGGCCGCGACCGTCGGGCGCTGTCCTTTCCGCGAACCCTGGCCGGTCGCGGCCGCGAGTACGTGGTCAGCAACACGGCCGACGAGGTCCTGGCCGAGGTGGCCGGACGCCCGGACGCCCGGGTGCGCATCGTGCTACCGGCCGGCCGCTATCGCGTGATCGCGCGTGACGATCGCGGGAGCACGCGCGCGGAGGTCAGCGTCGGCGCGGCACCCGGCCCGGACGTCCTGGTCGAGGCGGCGACCTTTCAGCCGATTGCTCCCGAGCTGGCGCTGGCGAAAGGGGGCCGCCCCGGCATCCGACAGGAGCTCGCGCTCGACGTGACACTGACCGGCCTGGGACCGAGCACCGTCATCGGAACCCTGGAGCTCGGGGCGGCGTACCTGCGGCGGCACGGCAGCTTCAGCTTCGGCGGCCACGCCGGCTACGGATCGAACGAAGGGGTGATCTCGGACGTGCCCTACGCCCTGCAACGATGGAGCCTCACGGCGCTGGCCCTGCGTCGGACGACCGTCGCGTTCTCGGAGCTGCAGTGGGGGGTGGGACTGGGCATGGAAGGGATTCGCGAACAGCTGGGATTGGTCCCGGTGACATCGCCGCGCGCGCGGTTCGGGTGGGCGCCCACGGCCTCGGCGGCCCTGGCGCTCGATCTGCCGATCGTGCGGCGGTTCGCGCTGCGCCTCATGTGGAGCGTGGGCGTGGATCTGCACCGCATCAACGGCGTCCTGACGCCGAGCCCCGCGCTGCGGGCGTCACTGGGGGCGGTGCTGCGTGATTGACGCGCCCACATTCCGGATCTGATCGGGCGAGGGGTACTAGAGATGTCCTCCTCGATCACCTTCATCCCGGCCCTGATGCCCCACCCAGGAGAGCCCACATGAGCCTTCGTTTCATCGATGGTAGAGCGGCCGTTTCCATTTCCGTTCGCTTCTTGGTGGCCGCGTTTGCGCTGTTCGCGGCCGCGGCGGGCTGCGGAGATCTCAATGACCGGTTGGGCACGCAAGACATCGCCTACGCCCCCGACGGAACCCTGATCGCGTTCACGGTCGCCGACATCCGCCACTTCGATGGCCAGCTGAAGGGTGAAATCAACGCGCCCGTCTTCGCGGGATTGGGCCCAACGCATGATTTCCTCGCCAACTCGTTCGCCGTGTCTGCCGACGGCACCACCGCGGCGCTCGAGTACGCGCAGATCAGCGCAACTGGGACGAACCGCGGCGTACGAATATTCCAGCTGCCAGCCGGGACGATCTTGAATGACATCCCTCTCGACGTGGCCCCGACATCGGCCCAGTCCGCCATCGTCGATGTGGGCTCGGCCGCCATCTCCCCGGGCGGAGATCTCGTGTTCGCGCAGAACAGCGCCCAGCTTCCGGAGGCCGACACGGCCATGTTCCGGGTCGCGGACGGGGCACGGCTGTGGTCCGCCGGCTGGCTCTCGGAGGCGCTCTTCTCGGTTGACGGCGCCACCCTGTACGCCATCCGGAATGGCGCGAACGATCCGCCCAACGTCTTCGAGCTGGTGGCGCTCGACGCGCTGACCGGCGCGATGAAGTTCAGCGTCAACGCGGGTGTCGACGCCATTCGCCTGGTCGCGGACGGCTCGATCATCGCCGGCGAACAGGGCCTGGTGATGGGAAGCAGCGACGAGAGCAGCCAGACCCCCGTGCTGGGAATCGGGTTCTGGTCCGCCGCCGACGGCACGCCCCTGTCGACCTATCCGACGTTCGACTACTCCGGCCTCACTGGCTCGCAGGGCCACGGCACCGAGCCGTTCGCGTGCTGGCGCTCGGGCAATCTTTGCGCCACCGCGACCGTTGGGACCGCCGGCAACCAGATCTTGATCTGGGACACGGCGGGCTCGCTCGTTCAAAGGATCGCCGTCCCCCGCGCCAATCTGGGGCTCGGGTTCGGATTCGCCAACGACCTCTCGTTCTCTCCCGACGGCCGGTTCGTCGCGCTCGCGGGCGACACGACCAGGGTCTACCAGGTGTCCGACGGAGCTCTGGTGGCGGAGCGGACGCTGCGCGCCCACTTGTTCTGATCTGACGCCCGCTGAGACTCAGCCCGTTGCCGCCTGGTCCGCTTCGAACTGCGAGCTGCCTGCCCTCGAGCGTCAAGGTGGTCGGCTGCGCCGCCCGTGACGGATCACCAGTCGATGCTGTCGACGTACACGGTGCCCATCCAGGCTCCGATGGACATGAGCTTGACGCCGAGGCGGATCACGTTGGTCTCGGTCGCCGGGACGGGCAGGGTGACGGTCGTCCACGCATCGCGCTCGAGGGCGCTCGCGGGCGTATCGACGAAGGCGAGCGCGAACGCATCGTTGAGGACATAGCAGCGGATGGCGCTGACCTGTGCCGCGGCCGGGACGAAGACATGGAATGTTATGGTCGCGCCGGCGGGGATGGCGGGAACGGGCGGAGCGACCTCGAGGAAGTAGTTCTTGCCCGACGCTGCGGTCAGAGTGCCAGACAGGGAAGCGGCGCCAGCAAAATGTTGGGCCGTGCTGCGTACGATGCGCGTGAACGGTTCGGTGCCCATGGCGATGCCCCAGGACTGGGTCGAGGCCTCGAAGTTGTAGCGAGCCGCATCGGCCCTCCCGCTGGCCCCAGCGGCGCCACCCGGGCTGGCGCCGCTGGCTCCCCCGGCTTGCTTGCCGCCCGCGCCGCCCGCGCCACCGGTCGCCTCGCCGCCCGCGCCACCGGTCGCTTCGCCGGCCGCGCCGCCCGCGCCGCCCGCGCCCCCGGTCGCTTCGCCGCCCGCGCCGCCCGCGCCCCCGGCTCCCGTGCCGTCCCCGAGTGGCGGCGAGCCTGTGCCGCCGCTCGACTCCCCGGCCGAGCCGCTGCCACCGAAGGCTGCCCACCCCCCATTCCCGCTCTCCTGGCCGAGCGAACCTCCGCTGGCCGACGGAACGGCGCTGCCCCCGCGGCCGGACCCTCCCGCCGCCCCACCGGCCGCGCCTGCGGCCGGGGCCACCGAGGCGTCCTGGTCGTCCCCGGCGCCCGTGATATCCAGCGCCCCCAGCATCCCGCCCGCGCCGCTGGTGGCAGGTGCGGGCTCGACAGGCGCGCCGCCGGACCCTGCGAGGCCGTCGATTTGAGCGGCATCGCGGGGCTCGCGCGTGATGGGCAACCGCGTGTAGGACGGATCCGCGCACGCGCCATAAATCGATATCATCACGAGGGCCGCCCCGAGCAGACCTTTCGAAGCGTCAGGCGTGGACGAAGACAAAGTTCCGGAAGGCCTGGCGACGCGTTTCTTCATGGCGACCGTGACCTGGGTTGACCTGGGGTTGTTGATGCTGTCGATCTCGCGAATGGCGGCTCCAAAGCTCGGCCCCTACCTGGAACGCGGAGCTCGAAGAAATTTTTATCATTCACCCCGTTTCGGTTCTGCTACGAGTTGGACTCGGTAAGCGCCTGGAGTGGGGCTCCAGGCGGGGCTCCAGGCAGGCCTCGTCGGGGCCTCGACCACGGAAGGGCTTCCGCTCGGGCCTGCGTGGTGTATTCCTAGTGTACCGTCCGCGAAATAGAGGCATGATCGGAGGGCCGAAGATGCCCGTCTGAAAATCCAGCGCGCCAGTGGGCTCGTCGCACGGAGCAGCGGCGGCCGCTTCGCGACGGCGCGGGCGATCGTGGGTCCGGGAGCGCGAAGAAGAGCTGCGCGAGGCCGCGCTCCTCGAGCTCCGCCCCTGCCTGCGGGTTCTGCGTGAGGACCGAGCGGTTGATCTTGCCCCGCCGGGTCGTCACGCACCTGGGCGCCAGCCTGACCGCCGAGGGAGACTTCACGATCGAGAGCCGGCCCATGATGCTGGGTCGCACTTCCTAGCGCCCTGCGCCCTCCGACTCGCCCCGCCCCCGTGGCCCACGCCTGACCGGACCCAAGGTGTTTCGCGAACGTCACCAGGCGGTCACTGCGGTTGTCGAACATCGCTCCTCGCGCGATGCCATCCGACGAAACAGTCCGTGGCCCGTCCCGGGGGCCCTGGTACCAGATCGCTTTGCTGGCCGCGGGGATGACCTGGCCGGCATCCTGCCGGGACCGGGCCCGCCAGGCGCCCCCACCTGCCCTGGCGGCGCCTGCGGCCGGCACGGCAACCGCGAAATCCTTCTACGCTGACCATTTCAGTCGGCGTGCGACGGTGCCCGAGATGACCGAGCTCGGGCGGAAGCTGTTCTTTGATCCGCTCCTCTCGGCGTCGGGGCGGATGTCGTGCGCGACCTGTCACGACCCGTCGTTCGCGTACGGTCCCCCGAACGAACGCGCCACGCAGCTGGGCGGTCCCGACATGAAGAGCGCCGGCCTGCGCGCGGCGCCCTCGCTGCGCTACCTGCAGAACGTCCCCCCTTTCGAGGAGCACCACTTCGACGAGGCGGTCGAGGACAGCACCGACCAGGGCCCGACGGGAGGGCACACCTGGGACGGACGGGCCAGCACAACGCACGACCAGGCCCGCCTGCCGCTGACCTCGCCGTTCGAGATGGCGAACCCCACCGTCGAGGCCGTCGTGGCCAAGATGGCCCAAGGACCGCTGGCCCCGCGGTTCCGGGCCGTCTTCGGCGACGACGTCTTCGCCGAGCCCACCCGCGCCGTCACCGCGCTGCTGAAGTGTCTGGAGGTCTTCCAGCAAAGCCCGCAGGATTTCTATCCTTACAGCAGCCGCTACGACGGTTACCTGCGCGGCAAGGTAACCCTGACGCCCGCAGAGCAGCACGGCCTGGCGCTATTCAACGATCCGAAGAAGGGAAACTGTGCCAGCTGCCACCCCAGTCAGATCCGCAAGGGCGCGTTCCCGCAGTTCACAGACTTCGGCTTCAACGCCATCGGCGTGCCGCGCAACCGCGCCCTGCCCGCCAACCAGGACCCTGCCCACTTCGACATGGGACTGTGCGGGCCCGTGCGGACCGATCTCTCCGCTCACCCGGAGTACTGCGGCTTCTTCCGGGTGCCCGGGCTGCGAAACACCGCCGTGCGCCGGGCCTACTTCCACAACGGCGTCTTTCACACCCTGGATCGGGTGATGGACTTCTACGTCGCGCGCGACAGCAGCCCGGACCTCTTCTATCCCAAGGCGCGCGGCGGCGTCGACGCCTTCGACGACCTGCCGCCCGAACATCGGCGCAACGTGAACCGGGAGCCGCCCTTCGGCCGCAAGCCCGGCGCCGCGCCCGCGCTGACCAAGGCCGAGATCCGCGACGTGCTCGCCTTTCTCGACACGCTGACTGACGCCGACTTGAAACGAAGATAGCCGCTGCCTCGAGTGAGGCAGCGGCCATTTCGTGAAGCGCGGGCGGCGCAGGGCCGCCAATCCGTTACGGCAGGCTCAGGGCGCTCGTCAGATCGCCCATCGGCGTGCCGCCGGCGGCGACCAGCGCCTGGTCACGCGCCGCCAGCCCCGGCAGCACCGGCAAGCTCCAACGCTTGGTGATGAGCCGCAGCGTCGAGGCCGAGTCGTACTGGGTGTGATCGACCGTCCCCTTCTTGGCGAACGGCGAGATGATGATCGCCGGGATGCGGGTGCCCGGGCCCAGCTTGTCACCCTGGGGCGGCGACACGTGATCCCACTGGCCGCCGTACTCGTCGTACGTGATGACGATGACCATGTGCGACCACTGCGGGCTGGCCTGCAGCTTCGCGACCAGGTCCGAAATGTGCGCGTCGCCGTCGTCGATGTTGGCGTACCCCGGGTGCTGGTTCACGGCGCCCATGGGCTTGTACCAGGCGACCGGCGGCAGCGACCCGGCGGCGGCGTCGGCGACCAGCCGCTTGTAGTCCTTCAGGTGCGCCGCGCGCTCGCTGGCCGCGGTGGCCGGATCGAAGCGCGAGTAGTAGTTGTACGGGTGGTGGTGGGCCTGGAAGTCCGGGCTGCCGCGCGGGCTCGAGGGCGCGTAGATGACCGCGTGCGTGGCCGTCGAGGGCTGCTGGCCGTCGGTCGAGGCGTCGTCCCAGGCCGTGGCGTACCACGCCCAGTCGATCCCCTTCGCCGTCAGCAGGTCACCCATGGTGGTCTGCGTCTGGGGCGGCAGCGTCGTCGCCGCGCCCGCATTCGCGTAGCGCAGATCGCTGGCGCCGCTGGCGGGGAAGTTGCCGCTCGGCTGATACGCCGGCTGCATGGTGTTGACGGCACGGTAGCCGTCGCCCGCGCCGAAGTAGTCGAGCGGCGCGATGTTGCCCGTCTGCAGGGAAGCCGAGTTCGTCAGCGCCGAGGCCGGCGAGGACGCGTTGGCCACGAGCTGCGGCACGCCCTTCGCGTTCGGCGTGCCGAGCACGTTCAGCGACGGCTTGTTGCTGGTCACGAACGCCGCCGAGACCTGCGGCGCGCAGGCGCAGATCAAGTACTGGTGGTTCAAGAACGAGCCGCCGTACGCGCCCTCGAAGAAGTTGTCGGCAAGCACGTACTGCTGGGCGAGCGCGTACAGGCTCTTCTTGCTGTTGTCCCAGTGGCCCATCGTGAGACCACCGGCGTCCTCCCAGGCGGCGTACATGTCGTTCGAGCCGCCGTTGATCTCCATGATGTTCTCGAAGAACCGGTGCGCGATGTCGCGGGTGACGTCGAGCGTGGTCAACATCGCCCCGCCGTTCGCGACGAAGCCCGTCTCCACCGGGAAGGGCCCGTTGATCAGGTTGTCGGTCTGGGCCTGCGTCACCACGGTCGGGTTGCCGCTGGCCGTCGCCCCTCCCCAGGTCTGCGGCAGCTTGGGCAGCACGGTCGTGCCGTCGCGGTCCTTCTGAGGAACGAACGCTGCCGTCGGGTTCCCCGAAGCGTCGACCACCTCGGACAGGCCATGCGCGCCCGGGAAGTTGCCGAACAGGCCGTCGAAGCTGCGGTTCTCGGCGTAGATCACGACGATGGTCTGGACGTCGGCCTGCAGCGGCGTGACGGTACAGGTCACCGTGACGGTAGCCGTGGCAGGGCAGGTCACCGCGGTATCGCCGTCGGAGACCGTCACCGACACGATGACCGGACCGCCGGCGGTGCAGGTGAAGGTCGGGTTGGCGACCGTCGTGCTGCTGAACATGCCGCTCGGCGCCGACCAGTTATACGACAGGGCCGACGGGCCCGTGTCCGAATCGTGAGCCATGGCGGTCAGGGACAGCGCGCCGCCCACGGCGACCTCGGCGGGGCTGGCGCCAAGGCCGTCGATCACTGGGCAGACATTCAGCGTGCCGTTGACCAGGACGCTGCCGGTCGTCGCCCCCATGTGACAATCGACGTGCACCGTGACGGTCGACGTGGCGTGGGCCACGACGTCAAACATCCCCGTACCGCTGCAGGTCAGCGTCCCGTCGGCCGTCGTCCCGGTGAGCGTGATGGTGAAGCCTATGCCGGCCGGCAGCGGGCTGATCACCGCAGAGATGGCCGAGCTGCGGCTGACGTCGATGGCCCCGGACTTCGCGAACTCGTTCGGTCCGCTGATCTGATAGTTGACGGTGTTGAGCGTCTGACCGCCCGGGATCTGCAGGGCCAGGCCGACCGAACCCGTGGCGCCGTCCGCTGCCGATGCATCGGTCTTCGCATCGGAGCAGGCGAGCGAGCTGAGCCCCGTGAGCGAGGCGAGCAGGAGCCAGGCGCGAGCATTTTTCATGGCTCGCGGCGTTTGCAAGGCCGGAGCCAGGGCGGACGCACACCCAACGCCAGCGAATTCCTCGTTCATTTCTCGCCGGCCGGTCTTTCCGACCTCCGAGTTTCAGTCGGCCTCCTCCGGATTTCGGAGAGTGGACTTCGCCCGGAGCTGGACACCCAGGGTATCCCGAAGAGTCATCACTCGCCGGCGCGCCCCGTCCGCTGGAGATGCCGATCCCATAGGGCCATTCGCGACTCGACGTAGTCGTGTACGGCCATGCTCGTCGAAAGCGGAGGGGCGACGTGCCTGTAGTGGCCGAACTGGTCTGGAATCGGCAACTGCGAGACACGCTCCGCGTGTAGCACTTCAAGGCGGGAGGGCGTTGAAGGAGTCGGGGGGACCCCCGTCGATTCCGGTGCAAGCACGCCGCTGAGCGGATCATCGCTCCGCGGTGCCGCCAGGGTCAGGACGTCCCCCAAGTCCGGAGCTGCCCTATCACGTTCCGTAAGCGGTTGGAGCTTCCAGCGCCGCTCGATCGTGCTCAGGACGGAAGTGTGGTCGATGACCCCCTGCTTGGCTCGAAAGACGGTCCCGGCTTCGATGTAGGGAGACACCAGGACAGCCGGGACGCGGACCCCAAGTCGTCGAAAGTCGAAACTGTCAAACTCACCGACGGTGTTGTCCGGAGGCGTGGCCGTCGTCGGAGGTGGAACGTGATCGAAGTTCCCGCCGTGCTCGTCATATGAAATAATGATGAGGGTGTCGTTCCAGCTCTTGCCCAGGCGAATGGCGTTGTAGACGTCGCGAAGGAGCTGTTCGCCAGCTGCCACGTCGTAGTTCGGGTGCTGATCGTTGCCACCGGCACCGAAGGCCGGCTCAAGGAACGTGTAAGCCGGAAGCTTCCCATCCATCGCACGCTGTTGGAAATCAGGGAATCTCCCGAAGTGCTTGGCATTGGCGTGAATGGTGTCGGGGAAGTCCGTACGAGTGAGAGGGGATCCGCTGTAGCCGTAGATAGCCCAATCGATCTTGGCCTTCGACAGTTGTCCGAAGATGCTGGGGCATGTGAACTTCTTCACATGATCGTCGAGGCGTCCTTGCGAGGTCCCAGCCAATGCGAAAGCTCGGTTGGGGATCGTCTCCGTCGGTACAGAAGAAAACCAGTGGTCACACACCGCGAATCCTCGCGCCAACGCGGACAGGACTGGGAGCGTCTCCGGAGCGTAGGCACCCATGATCTCCCCCGGCAGGGTACCGGTCAGCGTGTCCTTGTAGCCCTTCGAAAGGTCGGACGCAATCGCCGACTTGAAGTTGAGGACGAACCCCTTGTTCGTCGCGACCGCACCTTCCGCGGGGTGCTGGGTCGAATACAGTTGAAGGTTTGTGTTGTAGAAGCCTTCTCCAGGATCAGCCCCAGGCATCAAGTACGGATGTTCCGAGTCGGGCGAGATCTTGTAGATCCGGACTTGCCGTCCAGTGTCATCAGGATTGCTCTCGTCTCCGGCAAGGCCCTCAAACGAATGACCGAGCGGCGATCGGTTGCCGCTATCGGCGTACAGGTACCCGAGCATCTGATCGAACGAGCGATTCTCAAGCATGAGGTGAACGATATGCTTGACGCGTGAGAGTTGGTTCGGCATTAGCGGCTCCTTCGCTTCCATCGACCTGTCTGTACGCACCCACTCTGCCTGCCGGTCGGCGACACCATGCGCTGCCCGACGTAACGTACACGGCGGCGGATGACGAAGAAGGCAACAGTTCTTCCACATCTTTGGCCGCTCGTGCGCGGGCCGACCCGAGCGCTCGCTCCCTCCCGGTTCGACGTGACCGAGAGCACGGACATCGTCACGGCACGCGCGAGCCTCGCGTCACCGCAGCGGGCTACATCGATGTCGAGCAAGACAGCGCGGGCATGCCCGGAAATGACACCCAGCTGAGCGGCGCGGTCAGCGCCTGTTCCCAGCCGATGGCGGGCTGGACGCCCGAGACGATGGCCACGCAGAAGCTGCTGTTACAACCGCGGCCCGATGATTGGCTGGACGACCAAGACGCCGCTCATAGCTCTGATCGCAGTCGCATTGACCATGGGGGGATGTTCGCTCGTATTCGTTGAGGGTCCACCTCCGATCCGGGAGCGCCGGCGCCATTTTGACTGCACGACCTCATCGGCGCTCCCTTTCGTGGATCTGACGCTCTCGGTGGCTAGCCTCCTCACGGTCCTGGGCGTGGCCGCGACCCCGCACGGTGCTTTCGGTGGAACGAGCACCTCCCGGATTGGCATTGCCTCGGGTGGACTGATCCTGGGGGGCTTGACGGCGACCTCGGCTGGCGTCGGGTTCTGGCGCGTTTCCGCGTGCAATGAGGCCAATGACGAGACGGGCGCCTCGTCCCCGTGAGACGCCCGAGTCGTTGATCCATTTGCCGGGGGCGAAGGCCCAGCCGCGGAAAGCGGGCGGCGCGGACGTGGCCGGCGCTCGCGGATCGCCGCCGAGACGCTGCAGGCGTGGCGCACGGGAGGCTTCGAAGCATTTCGAGTAAGCTGGCGCCGTGGAGTTCCAAACCGTCAGTCATGCGAGCATGGTGGTGCGCCACCGGGGCGTCGAGCTACTCGTCGACCCATGGCTGGTAGGTTCCTGCTACTGGCGTAGCTGGTGGAACTTCCCCGAGCCCGCTCCCGAGTTGCTCGCGAGCCTTCAGCCCAACTTCATCTATCTGACGCACCTGCACTGGGACCACTTCCACGGGCCGTCGTTGCGCCGCTTCGCGCCGCACACCAATGTGATCGTCCCAAAGCTGCCGACCACTCGTCGAATGGTCGAGGACTTGCAATGGCTCGGTTTCAACAACGTGATCGAGCTTGGCCACGGCCAATCGCTCGCGCTCGGTGGCGGCATGGAGATCACCAGCTACCAGTCGGGGACGAGCTCGGACTCCACATTGGTGATCAGCGACGGACGCACGACGATCGTGGACGCCAACGACTGCAAGCTATTCGGCCACGCCCTGCGCCAGGTTTCGAAGCGTTTTCCCAACATTGACTTCGTGCTGCGCAGCCATTCGAGCGCCACGCCGCTGCCGTATTGCATCGACAGCTACCCGACGCGTTTCTCCGACGTGCGTGCTCCACAGGAGTATGCCGAGGAGTTTGCTCGCTTCGCCTTCACACTCAACGTTCGTTACGCCATCCCATTCGCCAGCAACCACTGCTACCTGCATCGTGACACCATTCGGTTCAATGCCCTGGCGATGGATCCGCAACGCGTCAACGACCACACCAATCGCGAGGCCGAGCGACTCGGCCTTCGCACGCGATCCGTGTTGATGGCCAGTGGCAGTCGTTGGAGCGATCGCGACGGCTTTGCGATCACGCCGATCTCCTACTCGCAGCGTGATGCGTACATCGAGCACCTCTTGGTGAAATATCACGACAAGCTCGAGCGAGCTTACACCGAGGAAGCAGCGACCGAGCCGGACGTCGAAGCAGGATTGGACTACTTCAACGGCTTGTTCGCGAGCCTGCCACCGCGTGCCCTTGCGGGTCGCGCCCTCGATTTTCGGATTCAGGTGGAGGTCTCGGGAAAGACAACCAAGAGGTTCCTCCTCGACTTCGGTAACCGCAAGATCGAGACCGATGCACCGACGCCCAGCGACGCCGTCACCGTACGAACGCCCGCGCGCGTCTTCAACGACTGCTGCAGGCTGCGCATGTTCTCGACTTGGTCCGCCTCGAAGCGTCTCGGCGTAAGTGTGCCCCCGGACATGAATCTGTCGACGCTCAGCCGCTTCCTCTCGCTCCTCGATCTGTACGAACTCGGTCAGCTTCCGCTGCGCAACAATGTCCGCGGTCGCGCGCTGACCCAGCGCCTCCTGCGCTGGCGCGAGGTCGTGGATCTCGGCTCGTACATCTGGCAATCGCGCACGCACAAGGGCTTCAAGATCGCCGACCTGTATCCATTGCCGAACCCAACGCAGCGGGACGCCGGTGCGTAGAGCGCGCATTCTGAAGTGAAGATCCGCTCTGGCATGTCCGCGCCATCGAGCGCGACCTACTCTCCCTGTGGCTGGGAGTCCTCTGCGGCAGCGGAGGCGGTGCCCGGGGGAAAGGCCTCCGAACGCATCGACTTTACTGGGCCAAGTTCAAACTGCCATCGTCGGGCCCGGCGTTGAATTCCCGTCGATAGGGTCTGGCAGCATCATCAACGGCGACGTCGACATCTCCACCGCATCGATCAGCGTCAAGTTCACCGCGGCTGCTTGGGCCCTGTCCGGCGCCTTCAACGGCTACATATTCAACTTCTCCGACGCGGGCAGTGTTCATGCTGCTTCGATTGCGAATGCCAACTTTGATCGCTGTGGTTCGCTAGTATGGTAGCATCGGAGTTGAAAATGCCGGCCCGTATCGCGCTACTGATGGCTTTGACCTCGATCGTTGCCTGCGGTGCCGGAAAGGCAACCCCGGACGGGGCTTCCTCGCCGTTGGACGGCGGCGGCGACACTGGCGACGGCTACAACTGCCACGCGACGCTTTCGGGACAGCTCGACACGACCCTGATGACGGTGGGCGTGGTTGACACGAGCTACTGGTATGCCGACCAAACCCGAGTTCCCGCCGGTCAGGCGCTGTTGATGTTCACCTGCGCTGGCCTCGGCTTCAGGACGACGAAAGGAACGACCACCGGGCTCTTTCCGCGCGCACCCGGCCACTACGTGATCGCGGACTTCACGGAGGCTGCCGCCGGAACCGGGACGGAAGGCTACAACCAGTGGGCCGCGCCGCCGGGGGAGATCGCAACCTACTTCGATCCCAGCCTCGCCGCGATGTCGACGGGGAACGATGGTTTCGCGGTCGCCAAGCAGGGCTCCTTCGATATCTCGGTCTTCGACGGCTTCCATATCAAGGGGACGTTCTCGTATACGTTGGAGGCATTGACGAATGGTGCGCCTCCGCTGATGGCCTCGAAGCAAATCGACGTGGTGGGCGACTTTCAGTGCGACTGCGAGGTCGGCGTACCGACAGCGCGGTGCCAGTAACCCCGCGAGCGGCGCCGAAATCGCCGTGGTCCGACTGCCACGGCGGGTTAGCTTAGTTATTAAGCTGGCCAGGCCTCGCCGGGTATTGCACGTCTTCATGAAGAAGTAGCCGCCGAACGAAAGCCGAAAGAAGAGTGGCCTCGTACTCGATGGACCCACGCTCGTAAAGATCTGGGTTGTCCAGCACCTCCGCTTGGATGACCCTGGCGCCTGTCGGCACGAGCTCCACACTTACCCGGTAGATCATGCGCCCGGTCCAGCTTCGAAAGAACAGGAGGTGATGATCCTCGAAGAGGACGAACCACTTATCGTCCATCGAGTACGGGACGAGTCCGGCTCGGATCGTGGCGAACTGGGCGGCGCTAAAAACAGCCCTGTACGGAATCGGCACGAGAGGAACGGATTCTGCTTCAGCTCGCCAGAACTGCGCTTGGGCGGGGTTTCTCATTGCCACCCGGCAGACGAGTGACTCAGTCGTCGGTTCTTACGAGTCGCAGCGCCTCTGAAGCCGGTTCTGTCGGACGGCTGCCGCAGTTCCGTCCTTGCTCTCCCGGCGGATGGCAGACCATTCGGTCGCGCGTCGGTAACACACGCGGTCAAAGGCCGGACCCTGGGTCACTGGTCCTGGTAGGCGTGGGCGCGTCGGGTCGGACTGCAAGGCTCTGGTAGACCACCGCCTTGGGATCACCGATGTGAGCCCGAAAGGAGCCGATCACGCGACTCGCGCCGTCGCCATCCACGGTGACCTGAATCTGACCGTCTTCGCTCGACTCGTCGACGAGGGCGCCGACCAAACCGAACATCGCCGTCGCCTTCAGTCCCCCGCTGTTCGCCCACTCGATCGTGACGTCGCCGAAGTAGACGGTGCCGCTCGGTTGAACGAACGCCGCGTGCTCGATCGTGTGGTGCTGGAGGGATACATCGACGCACGCGATGCGTTTCAGGGACGCGGTCCCGGTTGGCAGCGGCTGGAAGACCAGTCCATCCTCCGTCAATTTCTGGCAGGGTCCGTTTGCCGAGTTCAGGCAAATGAAACACTGGTTGGTGAAGGTCTTGTCGTTGTAACGGACGTGCACGCGTCCGATGGCGACGCCCTGCCCGGGTTTCACGTCGGCGGCCCGAAAATCCCGGTGTGTCGTGGCGCACCCCGAAAACAAAACCAGCGCGAGCGCGCGCGCCCTCACCGAACCGCAAGCCACCGCTGCGTCGAAAACCGCTTTACTCACCGGCGTCCTTCCGCCACCAACGCGGTGGCATCGAACGCGTCGCCTGGCCTGGGAATTCGGTTGATGGCGTCCATCAGCGTGCGGACCGTCGCAACCTCGGCACGAGTCAGGCGGCGTGGCCCGCGCTCAATCGGAGCGATCCGGGCCGCAGGCTCGCCGTCGAGCGTGATTACGATCGACTCACCCGTCCGACGAACGCGCCGCACAATCTCAGAAAATCTTGATTCTACTGATGACAGAGTTTCCGAACGGACCGGGATAGACATTGGTGACTAGAGTGTAGTCATGTAAGGCCTACAGAACCAACAATGGAGGTCGTCCAGTCGCCCCGCACGGCACCTCCCCTTCCCGCCCCGCGCGAAAGCCTGTCCGTGCCCCTGGAACTGGGACCTGCGTCGTGTCCAAACTCGCGCCTTGGCCGGGTACGCCGGCTATTCCGGATCGCTCGGGTCGTTGAACAGCGCTCCTAGCTTGATCGAGCCGTGGCCGGCTTGAGGGTAGTTTGCCGTCGACGGCACGGCAGGAGAAAGCGTGGAAGCCGTGTCGTCTGGGGGAAATAGGACCAGCGTGTTGAGGAAGATGAGGATGTTCCGTTGAACGCCGAGGCCGGCTCGGGCGAAGCGATCGCGGGCGGCCTGCGCCTCGCCCCCGTGTCGCAGGATGACGTCGGTCAGCGCCGAGCTGCGTCCGTCATGTCCGTAGGGCGCCGTCGTGGCCACGCCCCATAGAGGCGTCGTCATGAACTCCTTTTGCAGGGTCCCGTCGTAGTTCCGTTCATAGAAGGCCGGTCCGAGGTCGTGGCGCTTGAAGTCGGTGAAGATGTTGCGCACCAGGAATGACGCCTGCACAGGCCGCTTCAAAGTGGGATAGCCGCTGCCGTCATCGGTCTGTGTGAACAGCGTCGTCGCGGTGGCAAACAGCCGGTTGAACGGGTTGCTGCGCACGGCGTCGAAGGCGGTCTCCAGATCCGCGACCCGCCGATCCTTCGTGATGGTCAGGTTGGCCACGTGGCAGGTCGTGCATCCGAGTTGCGTCAGTTGGTTCTGGCCGTCGTAAGCTTCGCCGCTCAGGTTGTCGAAGCTGTTCCCCGGCTTGAAGTAGTTCAGCAGGTAGATCTCCTCGAAGTCCACGATGCTGGCCGGGACCTCGTTGACCTTGCCGTCGCCATCAGGATCGTCCGTCACCGAGACCGCCGGGGGGGCTTCGAACTTGTCGAGCGCTCCGTCGAGGACCATGCCCGCCGGAGTCACGACGCGGCCACCGCTGCTGGCGGTCAGCAGGTCGGTGTCCGGCGATTCGAGGCCCATCTCGGCGTTGAACGCCCCGACCAGGAACTCGCGGATCGAGATGGTTCCTCCATGCGCGCCGAAGGGACGCACGCGGAGGTCCGGATTCACGCCGACCACCCCGCTCGTGTCCACCGACCCGTCGGAATGGGCGACGATGCTCCCGTAGCGCACGGCCCCCTTGGCGCCGCTGGTGACCAGGTTCGCCGACACGTCGGTGTGACGGGCGCTGGCAGACGCAATGGCCTGCGCTCGTATCGCGCGCAGCTCGCTCGTGATCTCGTCAGCGAGCATCTCTTTCAGACCGAGACCGAACAGGTGAGGGGCGTCGCGGCTGTCGGGGCGGGTAACGACGTTTCCACCCGCGCCCGCCGAGCCGCGCGGGCGGCTATGACAACCGGCGCACGAGTCGACGAGCCCCGCGCCGATGCTCAGGTCCGAGTTGATGTTTCCCTGCCCGTCGCCAGTTCGGGGGCCGAACCCCTGTGACACGCTGAACTTGCGCTGAAAAATCTGGCGGCCGCGGCGAATTGCTCGCGCTGGATCGCGGCCGATGATGAACAATGACGAATTGGGGGTGAGAAGGTCTCCGCGCCCAGCGCCGATCTCCTGGACGTAGGTCTTGGCAATTCCCTCCTTGATCACATTGGGCGCGAGGTTACGGTCGATGAGCTGGGCCCGGGCGGGGGCGGCGAGCGCCACCGCGGTCACGATCCCCAATGCGATCGCGGCCGCATGGCGAAGCCACCGGTGCACCCTCAATGACCTCGCCTGCTCTACCGGCGTGGCGCCTTCCATCATGGTGTCCTCGAGCATGGAGTCCTCCAGAAAAGGTTCTGTCGCTTGTGTCCGGTGGCAGCCCTTCAGAACGTTTCCGGCCGAGCTCTATTCCCCCAAAAAGATCGCGCTGACCTGAAAGGCGATGACTCGGGCGGTCAGCGGCTGGAGAAGATGGAGTCCAGCGATAGGCGTGAACGCCCGTTCAACGCGCCGACAAGTGCGTGTTGATTGCGGACGCCAGCTGCCGTACCGCCACGATGTCGGAGGCCGCGCTCTCGAGCGAAACGTCGAAGAAGAACTTGCCGTTCGTCGTCAGCGCGGCTATCTCCGCGAACGATCCGGCCCCTACGAGCAGCCCATGCGCGCCGCGCTCACTCAGACAGCGGGGTCGACAGCAGCGCCTGGTGCTGCGCCTCCAGCTCCGCGAGGCTCTGCGTCGCGTGGATGCTCCGGTAAAGGCGGGCCAGCTCGCGCCACGCCGCCGGGTCCCGCGGATCCAGCATGATGGCCTTGTGAAGGTGTCGCTGGGCAACGTCGGTCTGCCGCCCCCGCGCGGCGATGAACCCCAGCAGGTACAGGGCGCGCGTGGCCTGACCGTACTTGGTCAGCGCGCTCTCGCAACGCTTGGCCGCGGCCGGAAGGTGGTGCGCGCCGACCTCCAGCTCACACTCGAGCAGATCGACGCCGGGGCAATCCGGAAAGTCATGCGCCACCGTGCGCACCTGCTCCCGCGCCGCCGGAAGCTTCCCCGCCTCCAGCAGGTCTTCCACCTGGAGGAAGGCGACCAGGTAGGCAGGCTCGCGTTCCGGGGCGATGTTCCAGCGCGTCGCATCCCGGGGAAGCGCGATGCGCATCCGATGACCTTCGAGATCCTCGGCGGCGGCGCGGGCCGCGGGACTGCTCTTGTCGGCGTGGGCCAGCGCCGCGTCAGCCGTCGACAGCGCGCCAACCCCGATGGCCAGCGACGTCAACCGCAGCCAGCTCTGGGCGTCCGTGGCCGCGATGCGCGCGCCGGCCGCCATCACCAGCGGGACCGCTCTCCCGGGATCCTTCGCTTGCAGGTAGGCGGCGGCCGCGTCCAGCATCGGCCGCGGCTCGGTCGGGCCCAGGGAGAAAGCGTTGTCGCAGACGGCCCGCGCCTCGACCGCATGCGGCTGCCCCGCCACCAGGGCGCACGCCAGCGACGCGACGGGGAAGTTCTTGGGATACCTCTTGGTCAACGGCGCAAGCTCGGTCCAGGCGTCCTCCGCATGGCGAGCCGCCAGCGATTCGACCACACGGTTGTACGTCGCGACATCGGCGGGGGGCATGTCGAGCCGCACCGGCGGACGTTCACCCGCTGCGGCCGCCGGCGCGGTCTTCCCCGGCGCGTCGTCGGCGCCGGAAGAGCTGGCCGCCGGGCCGCTTCCCCCGCCCGCATGCCGTGCGCGTTCGAGCGCGAACGTCAACAGGGCCGCCCGGTCCTTGTCCGAGCCCTCCTCCGGGGGTGCTCGACGCAAGATCGCAGGCAGCCCCTCGCTCTCAGGATAGGGCTCGGCCGGGTGCCCCACCCGCTGCTCGAGCACGAACGCCAGCAGCTCTTTCTCGAAAGCTGTGAAGGCCACCCGCTGCGGGCCATAGGCAGGGTTCATGATGGCGGTGGGATCCTCTTCGTGCAGCGCGCCCAGGGCGTGACCGAGCTCGTGCAGGAAGACGACCAACTCCTTGTGCACCTTGCGCTGGTCGTAGACGCGCTGCCGTTCTTCTGGATCCAGCAGGTTGAACTGGCGATCGAGCGCCAAACTCTCCTCCTCGTCGTCCATCCCCCGCAGGACGAAGTGCCGCGCCAGGAGGTGCGACCAGCCGATCTGATGCATCGACGTGGCCAGGCCTCGAAAGGGCGTGACCAGACCGATCACGAAGTCCACCTCGCGCGCTGGATCCAGCGCCTCGAGCTCGGTCAAGATCGGGCCCAGACCGGCGCCGACGTGCGACCCGTCCCACGGGCGCAAGGACTCGATCTGGAAGTGCACGTTGAACACCTCCTCCAGCACGCGGTTGACCCGATCGATCTGCCCACGAATCCCTCGTTGCCAGTGCAGGACGGTGGTGCGGTAGTCACTGTCCGCATACACGCGAACGCGCAGGGTGCGCGGCGCGCCCTGCGCGGGCGTCGCGGGCGTCAGATCGAGGCGCTCGGGCTCGAGGTGCTTGATCGCATCTTGCTGGTGCCCTTGCGGCGTTCGCCACTTCTGGAAGTCGAACATTCCGGGCGCCTTCTTCTTTTCCTCGGCGCGAGCCGTTGGCGCCAGGGCCGAAAAGGCGAGACACGACACGATCATGACCACGCTCCGCCATCCCGACCGGCGCCTCATTCCGGGCATGTTTGGCGCACCACCCGCGCAGCGTCAAATCGAGGCGCGCGCCGGCCCGGGGGTAATGCGGCGCCCGAAAGATCGTACAGACCACAGGATGAACGAAGCGCCCAACGGCACGGCCCGCGATCCCGTCTGCGGGATGGTCGACCCCGCGAGGGCGGCCGGGCGGTTCGACCATTTCGACCATGAGGATCGCACCTGCTTCTGCTGCGCAGGCTACCTGACGAAGTTCCGCGGCGATGTGGCCTCTCCGACCGCGAAAATCACCTGATACAATCGCGGCCCGATGATTGCCTGGATGGCCAAGACGCCGCTCGTAGCCCTGCTCGCGCTCGCAATGACCGTGGGAGGATGTTCGCTCGTATTCGTTGAGGGTCCGCCGCCGCTCAGGGAGCGCCGGCGACAACTTGACTGCACGACCTCATCGGCGCTGCCTTTCGTGGATCTGACGCTCTCGGTGGCCAGCCTTCTCGCAGTCCTGGGCGTGGCCGCGACCCCGCACGGTGCTTTCGGTGGAACGAGCGCGTCCCGGATCGGCATTGCCTCGGGTGGATTGATCCTGGGGGGCTTGACGGCGACCTCGGCTGGCGTCGGGTTCTCGCGCATTTCCGCGTGCAATGAGGCCCAATGAGGCCCAATGAGGCCAATGACGAGAACGGCGCCTCGTCCCCCTGACCCGCCACGGTCGAGGCTCGCGCCTCGGGGATGATAGTCTCATCCCACGATGCCAGAACGGGAAGCGCAGGATCGACCGGACCTGATCGAGGTTTTCGCAGAGCACGAAGAGGACGTGGCGGCGGACAAGGTCGATGTCCTCGTGGAAGTCGAGGGCTCCTCTTTGTTCACCGGCCGCGCCGCCCTGACCAAGGCTCGTGAGGTTCATGCGCTGGTGGAGAGCCTGGGCCAGGTTGGAATCGCGGAGGAGCTGATCTTCGTCGAGCGGATTTCCGCCAGTACCAGCAGCGGTATCTTCTCGAAGAGCTCGTCGGCCCGCTACAGCTTGCGCGTCCGCTGCCGGAACCTCGATCGGCTGGGAGACGTGCTGGGGGCGATCACCAGTCAGAAGAACGTCACGCTTGGACAAATGGAATGGGGCTTCGACGAAAGCCCTGCGGCGAGCGCGCGCCGTCTGGCGACCTGCGCAGTCATCGCCAAACAGAAGGCGCAGGCCATGGCCGACGCGCTTGCCGTCCGGCTTGGTGCCCCCCACCGCGCCAGCGAAGTCGGCCCCGCGCCGGCCGAGCCGTCGCGGTTTCCACCGTCCACGGCGGTGTTCGCGGGCGTGGCCCGATCGAGAATGACGCAGGAAGATCTTGGGCTGGCGGTCGCTCACAATCGAAAGGTGACCACGCGCCTGTTCGCCTCTTTTCGCGTCGAGGGGAGTACGGAGCCGAGCGCGTAAGGTCAGACGAGTCCGCTGCACCAACGGCATAAGGCAGCGTTGCCACAACGGGCAACCGTTCAGGAAGGGGCCCGCTGTTGCACTATGCAGGTTCTAGAACGCCTCGTCGAACTTGAAGAAGATGCCCCACTGATCCGGCGCGAAGCCGGCATCCAGGCGCAGGCGGACCAGTCGGTCGGGCGGCAGACCGTACCGCAGGCCGAAGCCGGCCGAGCGGCCGATGCCGCCCTGATCGGCGCTGCCCTTGGCCCAGATTCTCCCGAGCTCGCCGAAGCCAACGGCGCCAAACGGCCCAAGCAGTGGAACGCGCAGCTCGACGGCGCCCGCGAGGAGCTGTTCGCCCCGGAACCGGTTCGCGTAGTAGCCCCGAAGCGCGTCGGGGCCGCCGAGCGCGTAGTCGGTAGCGTACGAGCGTTGGCCGACCGAGGTCGCGGCTTGGAGGCGCAAGGCGAGGACGAGATCTGGCGCGCGCAGGGGGATGAAGCGGGTGACAGTGAGGCCGGCGAGTTGCCGGAACGCGCGACGGCTCGCCTCCACGGCGTAGCCCTCCGTCCACAGCACCTCGCGACCGCCGCGTCTGGTCGCGAAGACGCTGTCACGTGTGTCGTGCGCGAGCTCGACCCGCGCGCCGACGAAGGCGCCGTCGACCGGGCCCTCGACGCCCTGGGTGAAGGCCTCGACCTGGGCGGCGTGCCCGTCATGGATCCCGCCTCCCCTCACGTCGGCGCCAATCGCGAACGTTCGTGACAGCGATAGCGTCGCGCCGAGCGCGCCCTCGACCCGTACGGGATCGGTCGCGACGTACGCGCTTGGGGCAGTGTGCATTCCCACGCCGTAGTAGCGCTCCTCGAGCGTGTTGGCGCGCAGCCAGAGCCGCGGCGACACGCGGCCCGGTCCCCGCATGTCGATGACCTCCCCCTCGAAGTAGCCGCGGCCCTGGGAGATCGAGCCGAACGCCTGCAGTGATCCGCGCAGACCTCGCGGCGCGTAGGGGAAGAAGAAGTAGGCCCCGCCGGCCAGAAAGCCAGGGATTGGATCGTAGCCAAGGACGGGCGAAAAGGCGTGGCCCGTGGGCCGTGTCGCGAACTGCGACGTCACGGCGTCGGGAGGCAGCGGGTTGGTTTGCTCCGGCGTCAACCCCCCCCAGACGGCGGCGCCGTCGATGTAGGTCGCGAGCGGATCCGTGCCGTACAGGGCCGTGGCGTCGACCTGAAACGGCGACACCGGCAGCACCACGAAGTCGGCGCGAACGCCGGGCGCGATCCTCCCGACATCCTCACGTCCGACGGCGCGTGCGCCGTACGCGGTGGCGCCGAGCAGCGCCTCACCCATGGTGATCGTTCTCGTGCCGGCGCCCACGATGGGATCGCCGCTCGGCGTGCGGCCACTCGTCACGACGGCGATGCCCGCCAGCGGCGCGAGGCCCGTGCGATGGAACCCGTCCGGCAGCTCGGGATAGGACACCTCCGCGCCGAACGGCCAGTCGGAGGTCAGCGCGGGCTCCACCCCGGCTTCGAAGAGCTCGCGCATCGGGAGCAGCCACGGATGCGTCGCTGTCGGCAGGTCGCGTAGCAGCGCCGGTAGCTCGTGTAGTTGCCCAGGCAGCACGGTGACGCGAAAGCCGGCGTCGCGGATCCGCCGCGGAAGATCGTCAGATCCGCAGCGGCCGCAATGATCGATGACGTCGGGACCTGCGCCGGCGCGGCGCGACGTGATCGCTCCCCGCGCTTCCACGAGCCGCATTGCGCCTTCGCGCGACTGGGTGTGGAACGCCGTGCCGAATGGCCCGGCGAACAGCATGAGATCCCTGAGCTCGTCGACCGTGTAGCGCGGCCCCGCCTCGATTCGCGCCGTACCGGAGGCGCTGGCCCCAGCCGTCGACAGCGCGCCGTCGAGGAAATACTTGTCGCCGAAGTAACGAACCTGCGCGTCCTTCCGCCCAAACAGGCCCGCGCCAAGCGACTTCATCGTCAGGCGCGTGAACGGTTCAGCGCCGAAGGACCGGACGCTGACGCGTATGCGCAGCACCCCGGCCTTGGCCATCCGCGCGTAGGCAGCGCCATTCGCCGGGAAGAACGTGTTGTCACCGATCGTCGTGATGCCGTAACGAACGGCCAGCCGCTGCGCGGCGACGATGGCCTGCGCGATGGTCTCGGGGTCGACGTCCAGCTCCAACGCCCGCACGGCGTCCCACGCTGCCTCATCGACCAGGAGGCCCGTCGGCGCCCCGGCCGTGTCCCGCACGATCGTGCCCCCTGGCGGATCGGATGATCCGGCGTCGACGGCGAGGCGCGCGAGCCCCGCCGGGCTCGCATAGACGTGGTGTCCGCCCTTGAGCAACAGCAGGACGGGCTTGCCAGCCGCCGGCGCGACGATGGGCGACAGGGCCGCGTGCGTGGGGTAGCGGCCCCCCAGCACGTCGAGGCCGACGTTTCGAACCACGACCCAGCCGCCAAGCGGGCGACCAGCGGCCCGCGCGACGGCGGCGCGCAACTCGTCCGCGCTGTGGGCGTCTCCCGCGTCCACCTGCAAGAGGCTCAGCCCGCCGTCGACGAAGTGGACGTGCGCGTCGACGAACCCGGGCGCAACGAAGCGGCCGCCGAGATCGACCGTTCGAGCGGCCTGCCACCTTCCTGGAATGGCTCCATCGCCGACCTCCGCGATCTTGCCCGCGTCCACGACGAACCAACTGGCGTCGACGTGGTCCGAACGACCGGTGAACACCTGGCCACCGCGATAGACGACCGGCCCGCCGCCGGGGTCGGCGCGAGTCGCTATTTCGGCGGCCAAGAACGTCGCCAGCGCCAGGAGCGCAGCCGCTGTCCGCGATATTGCTCTTACTTCTCGGAGAATCACGGCGAAAAAATGCGGGAAGTAATCTGCAAGACGCCGAGGTCGACGTCAAGACCGATCACCGACGAGCAACCGACGAGCTGCGAAGCAGAGCTCCGACGGGCGTCGCGTACGAACCCAGAAAGCAGCCGGGCGCCGGGACCGTGTTCAGCGCTGAATTTCGACCATCAGGATCGAGGCGTCGATGAGGGCGGCGCCGAAGGATAGAACAACCCCGGGCGCTAATACGAGCCGCCCGGACGCCGCGCCGGCCTATTTCTTGGCGGGCGCTCCGAGTAGCCCGCTCGAGCTCTCTCTAGGTGGGCCCTCTCCGCGTGCCTTCCTTGCGCTTGCGGGAGAAAATGGGGGGAGAAAAGGGGAAAGATCAGGGAGAACGGCGTGTCGTCGTTCATCTCGAACCCGAACACGGGCGAGCCATTCTTCCCCGTGGTCAGCGCCAGAAGGCGCCCTGTGGGACCGACCGCGTACCGCCAGTAACCCCCGGGCTTTCTGACGACCTCGATCAGTATCCGCCCGCGATGGCTCCGGGAGCGCCGGCGGTGGTAGATTGCCCGGGATGTCGCCGCCTTCACCCGAAGGCCCTCCTGAAGGCCCCCCTGGCGAGAAGAAGCCGCCCTCCGATCGGCCGGCGCCGCCGCCGATCCCGGCGCACGCCCGCGCGGTCCCCGCGCCCGGGCGCCCCGCGACCGTGACACCACCAGTGCCGGCGACCTTGGCGGCGTCCACCTCTGCTCCCGCCCTCGCGCCTGCGCCTGCACCCACCCCCGCCGCGCCGCCGCCGCCATCGACCCCGACCAGCGCGCCCGCCGTCCGCCCGTCGCTCGGCGCGCGCCCGCTCCCGGCGGCGAAGCAGCCGCTGCCGTCGCTGGCACCGGCGCCGATCCCGCGAAAGACGGGGCCGGTTCGTCCACTCGCAACGACGGCGAGCGCGCCACCGCCGCCAGCCTTCCCGGCGCGAACGGGCTCGGGCCCCACGGCGACGGGCGACGAGCTCGTGGACGACCTGCCGGCCGACGACGCGTCCGAGCATTCGGCGCCGTTCTCCGAGGACGGCGTCACGACGATCACCAGGAACCCGTTCTTCCAGGAGCATGCGCCGCCGGCTCGCCCCCAGCCGCTCGGCGAGGCGCCGCGGCGCCCCGGCGACGTGGCAGGGGCCCCGCCGGCCGGTGCTCCACCCGCGGGAAGGAGCACGCGAGCCCGCGCCGAGCCCGCCCCCGCGCAGGCCACCGTCGCGGTTCCGACCGAGTCCGCGCCGCAACCCCAGGGCGCCGGCCCGGCGCGCCACGTCGACGATGCCACCGCACCGTGGGCGATGGCCGCCACGGGCACGGTCGACGGTCCCCGCGTCGAGGTCGCGAACGTCGCCGACGGCGGCTTCATCTACTGGCTGTTTCGATTCTATATGTTCGGTCTGATCGCGGCGGCGGGGCTCGGTCTCTGCTTCGCCGTGGGCTTCTACCTCTACTTCGCCGCCACGCTGCCGCCGCTGCCGAATCTGGCGTCGTATCGCGCGCAGGTGGCTACGACGACGGCGGTGCGGGCGTGGGACGGGACGCCGCTCGCGGAGTTCGCGACCGAGCGCCGTGACTTCATTCCCTTCGAACGAATTCCGACGCGCCTCGTGCAGGCGTTTCTGGCGGCCGAGGATCGCCGCTTCTACGAGCACGGCGGCCTCGACTACCGCGGCATCGCGCGCGCGCTCGGCGCGAACCTGCGCGCGGGCGAGGTGGCGCAAGGGGGCTCGACGATCACGCAGCAGGTGGCGAAGTCGTTCCTGACGTCCGAACGAACGATCCAGCGCAAGATTCGCGAGGCCATCCTGGCGCGCCGCCTGGAGGCGCACCTCACGAAGAACGAGATCCTCACGCTTTACTTGAACCAGATCTTTCTGGGTGCCGGCGCGTACGGCGTCGGCGGCGGGGCGCGCCGCTACTTCGACAAGTCCGTCGACGAGCTGGACGTCGGCGAGATGGCGACGCTGGCCGGGCTCGTTCGCGCGCCCTCGCGATTCTCGCCGCTGACGAACCTCGAGGCGGGGCGGGCGCGACGCGATCAGGTGCTGTCGGCGATGGTGGCCGCCGGATATCTCACCGACGCCGAGGCCACGACCTGGCGCGCGCGCCCGCTGACCATTCGCCCGCGCCCGGACTTCTTCCGCATGTACGCGCCGTATTTCACGGAGAACGTGCGGCGCGACGTGGCCCGGCGGTACGGCGACCAGAAGCTGTGGCAGGATTGCTTCCGCCTAGGCGGGCCCACGCCGCAAACTGGCGCCAAGGACGCCTGCGCCCTGGCCCAGCGCGAGAGCGACAAGAAGCTGGCCGAGGCAGGCTACGAGATCGAGACGACGGTCGTGCCCTGGATCGACGCCTCCGCGCAGGAGAACGTCGACTTCGGGCTGCGCAAGCTCGACAAGCGACAGGGCTGGCGGGGCCCCGTGGCGCGCCTGGCCGGCCCCGCCGCCGAGGAGTTTCGTCGGCGCAGCGCGCTTCGCTACGGCGCCGAGCCGCCCGCCGAAGACCACATCTACCTGGGGCTCGTCGAATCGGTGTCGAAGGAGGGCGCCGAGGTCCACGTCGGCAAGGGCACGTACACGTTGCCGGCGAGCGGCATGTCGTGGGCGGCCCCCTACGACTCGAAGTCGGCGGTCAACGGACGCACGTTGACGTCCAGTCTGGGGGTGCTTCACCCGGGCGACGTGATCTGGGTCCGCAACGCGCATCGCTCGAAGCTGCGACGGTTCTCGGACTTCACGTACGACGAGAAGAGCGAGGTCCAGTGGATGCCCGCCTTCGACGAGGCGAAGCAGGGCAAGGCGCCCCCGGCCACGGTGACCCTGGCGCTCGAGCAGACGCCGCGCGTGCAAGGGGCGCTGTTCTCGTACGACCACACCTCGGGCTACGTGACGGCGATGATCGGCGGGGATGATTACGACAGGTCCGAGTTCAACCGGGTCACGCAGGCGTGCCGCCAGCCGGGTTCGACCTACAAGCCCATCTATTACTCGCTGGCGCTCGACCGAGGCTACGGCTTCGGCTCGCTGCTGAACGACGTCCCGCGCGCCGAGGTCGATCCCATCACCGGCGAGGTGTGGACCCCAACGAACCTGAACAACACCGTCGAGTACCAGGTGTCGCTGGAGTACGCGCTCATCTGGTCGAAGAACGTCCCGTCGGTTCAGCTGTTCAAGCTGATGGGCGGGCACGACGTCGAAGCATGGGCGCGCCGCCTCGGCATCACGACACCGATCATCCCCGATCAGGCGCTGGCGCTCGGCGCGTCGTGCTCGCGCATCGACGAGATGACGCGTGCGTTCTCGGCGTTCGCGAACAACGGCGTCCTCGTCGAGCCGGTCAGTGTCAGGCGCGTCCGGGACCGCACGGGCAAGATCCTCGAGGACAACACCTGGATCGGCGATCCGATGGGGCGCCCCGAGGATCGGCTGGATCAGCTGGTGGCGCTGGCGGGCAAGGAGACGAAGCAGGCCATCCCGCAGCGCACGGCGTGGCTGACGTCGACGCTGCTCCGGCACGTCGTCACGCACGGTCACGCCCCGGCCATCCGGAACGCGGCGATCCTGGCGGCCGGGAAGACCGGCACATCCAGCGCCACCATGGACGTCTGGTTCATCGGCTACACGTCGCGCTGGATGACGACGGCCTGGGTGGGCGACGACCTGCGCGAGCGCCCGCTCGGCGCGAAGGACGCCGCCTTCATGATCACGGTGCCCATGTTCGCGCGCTACATCAACGAGGTCGCCGTGGGACAGCCGCTGAGCGAGATCCCGTGGCAGCGGCCGGCGACGGTGAAGCCTGGCGACACCGGCGGGAAGGTGCGCACGACCGTCGATGAGGTGTTGGCCGACGGGAAGGGGCCGCCGCCCCCGCCCCCACGCGCGCGGCCGCAGGCGCCGGCGAAGCCCGCGGGCGCGAAGCCCGCGACGGCGAAGCCTGCAACGCCAGCGATGGCAACGCCTGCCACGGCGAAGCCCACGGCAAACAAACCCGCGGCGGCGAGGCCTGCCACGAGCAAACCCGGCGGGGCGGTCTTCCCGTCGGCGGCATCTGCGGTTCGCCCGCCGGCCGCCAAGCCAAGACCCAAGAAGCCGACCCGCCCGCATTGACGCTGAGGGGAATTCCAAGAGCGCCGCGCCGCGCCCCTCTCCCGGCGGCTACGCCGCCGACCCGCGAGCGGACCGCGAGCGGGGAGAGGTGAATCGGAAAGGAGCGATCGATCAACCTACCGCGCAATCTACCGCGCAATCTACCGCGGCCGAGTGCAATCTGCCGCGGCCGCGGGTCGCGTTACGGGGTCTTCGCGGGCGCGGCCGGGGCCTTCATCGGCTCGGCGGGGGCGGGCTTCGCGGCGGCCGGGGTCGTCGGCGCCATCGCCGCCGGAGGCATCGGCGCTCCGCCGGGAATGACACCGCAGGCGACGCGGTCACCGCCGCCGCCGAGGGGCTTCGGCGTGTCGCTGTAGTTGTCGCCGTTCAGATGAATCATCAGCGCCTTGCCGCTCAGATCCGCGAGCGTGAGGCCCTCGACCGAGAGCTTCGTCTTCACCTTGCCGCTCTCGGGAACGACCAGCTTCGGAAGATCGCCACGGTGGCCTCCGCCGCCCGGCCCCTTGTGGGCCTTCGTCGCCGCGGGATCCCAGTGTCCGCCCGCCGACTGGCCGGCCGTCTTCTTGCCTTCCTTGTCCGCCGGATCGCACATGCCGTGCTCGTGCACGTGAAAGCCGTGCTCGCCGGGCGTCAGCTTCGACAGGTCGACCGCCAGGTCGACGCCTGTCTTCGTCTCCTTGATGGTGATGGAGCCGATCGCGTCGCCGACGCCGTCGGCGGTGATCTGATTGATCGTCACCTTGACCGGCTTGACCTTCGCCGCCGACGTCACGCCCGCGCCGAACAGCGTCAGCGCCAGCGCGGTGCAACCCCCGATTCCCAGTCTTCGTGTTTGCCTCATGGGCGGGAGTGTAACTCCAAAACGACCTTCCTTGTTACCGGAACGGGTCCCGCACGGCGATGCCACGGCTGCGCAAGTAGGCCTGTGCTTCCCCGACGGTGTGGTCGCCGAAGTGAAAGATCGACGCGGCGAGGACGGCCTCGGCGTGCCCAGTCGCAATGCCCTCGTACAGGTGCTCGAGCGTCCCCACGCCGCCCGAGGCGATGACGGGAATCGGGACGCGGTCCGCGATGGTGCGGGTCAGCTCGAGGTCGAAGCCGTCCCGCGTGCCGTCGCGGTCCATGCTCGTCAGCAGGATCTCGCCCGCGCCCAGCTCCGCCACGCGCACGCACCACGCGACGGCGTCGAGGCCCGTCGGCCGGCGGCCGCCGTGCGTGTAGACGGTCCATCGCGGGGCCTCGGGCGGCGCCGCGGGATCGCGCCGCGCGTCCACCGCCACCACGATGGCCTGACTGCCGAACGCGTCAGAGGCCCGGCGAACCAGCTCCGGATCGGCGACGGCCGCGGTGTTGATCCCGGCCTTGTCGGCCCCGGCCAGCAGCAAGCTCCGCACGTCCTCGACCGCGCGCACGCCGCCCCCCACCGTCAGCGGCAGGAACACGCGCTCGGCGGTTGCGCGCACGACGTCGAGGGTGGTCGCCCGCCCGTCGGACGACGCGGAGATGTCGAGGAAGCAGATCTCGTCCGCCCCCTGCGCGTCGTACGCCGCAGCGACGGCCACCGGATCCCCCGCGTCACGCAGCTCCTGGAACCGAACGCCCTTCTTCACGCGCCCCGCGTCCACGTCCAGACAAGGAATGATTCGCTTCGCCAGCACGGTATTTCACAGGTTGCGGACGAAGGCGCGCCGGATCGCCTCCTCGACCGTGAACGCCTTCTCGTAGATGGCCTTGCCGATGACGACGGCAAAGGCGCCGGTCTTGATCGTCTCGTCCAGATCCGCGAGCGTGGCCACGCCCCCGGACGCGATCACCGGGCAAGGGGTGATGCGGCGGGCGAGGCGCGCCGTCGCCTCTAGGTTGGGACCGGTGCGCATCCCGTCGCGGCCGATGTCGGTGTACAGCACCGCCGCGGCGCCGGCGCGCGCCACCGTCTCGCCGATCTCCAGCGCCGTCGCGGCGGTCGCCTCTTGCCAGCCCTCGACGGCGACCAGGCCCTCGCGGGCGTCGACGGCGACGACGATGCGGCGCGGGAACTTCGCGCACGCCGCGTCGACGATCTCGGGCGTCTTGATCGCGGCCGTGCCGGTGACCGCGTACCTGGCGCCGAGGTCGAACAGGCGCTGGCAGTCATCGACCGAGCGCACGCCGCCGCCCACCTCGACGTCGACGGTGGTCGCCCCGACTATGCGGCGGATGGTGTCGTGGTTGTTGGTGCCGCCGCCGCTGAAGGCGGCGTCCAGATCGACGACGTGAATGCGCGGCGCGCCGGCGGCGGCGAACGCGGCCGCCAGCTCCCACGGCCGCTCGGAGTAGATGGTGGCGCTGGCGCGCTCGCCCTGGCGCAGGCGGACGGCCTTGCCGCCCAGCAGATCGATCGCGGGAAAAACCAACATGGCGCGCCTTATACCGCGACGAACGCCGCCAGGAGCGCGGCACCCGCGTCCTGGCTCTTTTCCGGGTGAAACTGACAGGCGAAGATGTTGTCCCGCGCCACCGCCGCGCAGAACGTCATGCCGTGCTCGGTCTCGAGCGCGACGTCCTCCTGCCGGGCCGGCACCGCGTAGTAGCTGTGCACGAAATAGAAGTAGGTCCCGTCGGGAACCGAGGCGAGCGCCGGAGCGGCGCGCGCCCGGTCGCCGCCGACCACTCCCGGCCGCGACGTCTGGTTCCAGCCCATGTGGGGCACCTTCAGGCCGGGCGTCTCCGCGAAGCGGCGCACCGTCCCCGGCAACACGCCCAGCCCGGGACAGCCGGGGTTCTCCTCGCTGCTCTCGAACAGCACCTGCAGGCCGAGGCAAAGTCCGAGGTAAGGCTTGCCGGCGCGCAACGACTCGAGCACCACCTGCCGGAGCGCGCCGCCCTCGCGATCGAGCCCCCGCATGACGGCGCCGAATTGCCCCTGCCCGGGCACGACGAGCTTGTCGGCCGCCGCGATCACCGCGGCGTCGGACGTCACGACCACGTCGGCGCCGGCCCGCACCAGCGCCTTCTCTACGCTGCGCAGGTTCCCGCTGCCCGTATCGGCGACGGCGACGCGCGGCTTTGACCGAGTCATCGGAGCCCCCTAGCCCGTCAGGGTTCCCTTGGTCGACGGCACGCCGACGACCCGCGGATCCCGTCGCGTGGCCGCGGACGCCGCGCGGGCGCACGCCTTGAACAGGGCCTCGACCATGTGGTGCGCGTTCTCGCCGTAGCGAATCTCCAGGTGCAAGTTGCAAAGGGCAGCGGACGCGAAGCCCCCGAAGAACTCGCGCGCCAGCTCGGCGTCGAAGGTCCCGAGCCAGCGGCCCCGCAGCGCGTCCGCGCGGTAGACGAGCGCCGCGCGGCCCCCGAAGTCGATGGCGGCCGAGACCAGCGTCTCGTCCATGGGGATCGTCGCCTCGCCGAACCTGGTGATTCCGGCGCGATCCCCCAGCGCCTCCTTGAACGCCTGGCCGAGGCAAATCCCCACGTCCTCGACGGTGTGGTGGGCATCCACGTCGACGTCGCCGCGCGCCGCGACCTGCAGGTCGAACAGCCCGTGGCGGCTGAACGACTCGAGCATGTGATTGAAGAACGGGATGGGCGTCTCGATGCGGCGATCACCCGACCCGTCGAGGGCCAGCGAAAGCTCGATTTGCGTCTCGTTCGTGTTGCGCGTGATCCGGGAGCGGCGCATTGGAACAGCTGAGCTTACCTCATCGGTCGGGCGCCGCACATTTCCTGCGCCTGGGCGCTATACTTTGCCGCACTCGATGGCAAAGGCGCACCGTAGCCCGCTCGTCGGCTACAACCACAACGTCAGTCACCTCGGTCACGTGTTTCACGTTCAGACCGAAGACTCGGGGCCGTCGACGCCGCGTCTGTTCACCCACCTGTTTTACGGGGGAACCATCCTGGTTTCCCGCAAGGTCGAATACGAGGCGATGCTGCCGGACGACCAGGTGCGCACCCTGATGCAGACGCAGCACCGGACCGTCATCAAGGACATGGTCGCCGGCGCCTTCAACGAAAGGATCGTGACGTTCTTCGCGGCGCGCGGCGTGTCGGTCACCGTCCCGCCGCCGATCCCCCAGCCGCCGCCCGCACCGTCGGTGACGACGGCGGTCGCGACAGCGCCGATCGCGCCCGCTGTCCCGCCCGCGGCACCGAACGCCTCGACCGCGCCGCCCCCCCCTGCCTCCGAGGGGGTCCCCGGCCACATCCCGCGCCGCACCACTCGCCCCATCGAGGCGCAACGGCCACGCAACAAGTCGGCCCCGCCTGCCATCTCGGTGCGGCCCCCCGATGCGCGCCGGCCACCGTTCGTGCGCAACGCCCCGCCCAACGTGGCGAAGACCGCGTCCACCGACGGGGTCGTGATTCAGCGGAGCGTCGTCATCGGCGGCCCGAACGCGGGGGATGCCCGCGCGCGCATCCGTCCTCCCGTGCCGTACATCGTCGCGGGCGGGTCGCACCAGGCGGCGCCCGACCCGGGCGCCGTCGCCGCGAATCCAGCCGACGCCCCTCTCGCCGCCAAGTCCGATCCGCCCGCCCAGGTGGCCAGCCCACCCAGCACCGACGCCGCCGCGCGAACGCCTGGAGTGTTTGGGTCCGGTGTTCGCGACGACAAGAGCTTGGACGAGGTCATCCTCGAATATCTGGCCGAAGACGGCGACTGACATTGATCCGGACGCGGGCGTGGCGCGGGATGGGCGTTCGCGGGCTCGGCGTTCTCGGGCTCGGGGCCGCGGTCGCGGGGTGCGTGGGGATCGCGACGCCGCGGCTGCCCGACGACGTGGCCTCGGCGTTGGTCGACCATCCGATGCGACGGATGGAGACCGACGACATGATCCTGTATTTCCCTGACGGGAGGAAGCAGGAGGCCGCCCGGTTTCTCGAGCGCGTGGAGGGATGTGCCCGCTACGAGAAGCGCCTGGCGCGGATCCACAACGAGGTCGCCGACCAGAAGATGCTGGTCATTCTCCCCGAGCTGCCGTTCAACAACGCGTTCGTGGCGGGACGCATCGAGGGCTACGAGACGGTGGCGGTCGTGCCGACCTTCAACACCGCGGATGTCTTCATGCTGGAGGGCGGGATCCCGCCCGACCCTTCCATCATCGGCTGTCACGAGATCACCCACTACGTTCACCTGCAACAGATCGCCGGCTTCGCGTGGTTCTGGAACACGCTGCTCGGCGAGGTGTACACACCGCAGGAGGGTTTCGATCGCTGGTTCGACGAAGGCCTGGCGGTGTACTACGAGACGAAGTTGCAACCCGGCGTGGGGCGCCTTTCGTGGCCGTTCTGGCATGGGGCGTTCGCCGCTGGCGTGGCGGGGCACCGGATCAACGGCGGCGACCTGAGCGCCTCCAATCGCGACTTCTTCGGGGGGAACCACTATCTGATCGGCAGCGAGTTCGTGAGCTTCCTGGCCGCGCGCTACGGCGAGCAGAAGCTGTGGGATCTGATCGCGGTGCAGGGCCGTTCGATCTTGTACCCGTTCGCCATCGACGTCCGGTTCTGGCAGGCGTACGACGCCAGCCTGTCCACCTTGATCGACGAGTTCGCCGACGACGTGACGGCGCGGAATCCCGTGGTGGCGCGGCCGCCCCAGCAGCGCTCGTTGCGCGCGGTCGGCGAGAGCGTCCGCTACGGGCGTGCCCGCGATGGCACCGAGGCGCTGCTGACCGCGGATCACGACCTGCCGTCGCGCCTGGTGATCGTGGCGCCGGACGGTCACGTGCGCGTCGAACGCGACCTCACGGATGTGGCGCCGCCGCGGACGCTCGTCGTCAGCTCGCCGCGGCAGAGCGGCGTGCCCACGTTCACGGCGGACGGACGCTCGGTCTTCTTCGTGTCCTTGGATCAGGGCCCGACGTATCAGGCGAGCCGGCTGTTGCGCTACGATCTTCCCACCGACACGCTGTCCGTGGCCTACCCCGACTTGCACGGCGTGGGTGGTTCGATCAGCCCCGACGGCACCCGCTACGTATTTCCGCGCGCGGACGGCGACCACCACGATCTCGCGGAGGTCGATCTCCGCACGGGCATGGTGCGCACGCTGGCCGCGCAGCCCCCCCGAGCCTACGTCGCTGGCCCGCGACACTCGCCCGACGGCGCCCGCGTCGCCGCCACGGTCTTCGACGGCGCGAGCTTCGCGATCGCCGTGTTCGACGCGACGACCGGAGCTCGGCTGGCGACGCTTCCGACCGGGGGCGCGCCCGTTCACGAGGCTGCCTGGGCCGACGAGCATCGAATCGCGTACGTCGGGAGCACGCCAAGCGATTGGCGCTTTCAGGTCTATCTCCACGATCTCGCCACCGGCGACACCGTCCAGGTCACGCACGCGCCCTACTTGGCGTTCGAGCCGCAATTCGCCGGGGGCGACACCGTCAGATTCCTGAACCGCGAGGGCTGGCACTGGACGCTGGACGAGGTCCCCTTGCCGGCGGCCGGTCGACCGCGGGTGTCCGTCGCGACGACGGGGGGCGCGCCCTCGCACGACGCTGGCGATGCTGGCGACGTTGGCGTCGATGCAGACAATGGCGAGCCCTCCGACGCTCCGACCGCTCCAGCCGCGACGCCTCCGCCGGCCGCGACGCCTCCGCCGGCCGCCACGCCTCCGCCCGCCGCGACGCCTCCGCCTGCTGCGGCTTCGGCGGGGCCACCCCCTCCGTCCGTTCTCGCGACGGACACCTCCGCGTCCGCTCTGGACCATCTCTTCGTCCCGAGCCTGCGGGGCCCGACGTTCGCTTCCACCGACAACACCACCTTGCTCGGCCTCGCGCTCAGCGGCGCAGATCACCTGGAACAGCATCGCTGGACCGTGTCGGGGCTTTATCAGTTCGAGGGACACCTGTTCAGCGGTTCGTTCGCCTACGCCAATCGCCAGCTCGCGCCGTTCACCATCGATGTTTCGGCGTCGCAGTTCTCGGCGCGCGAGCGGCCACCCAGCTCCGTGGGCCAACCGGCAGCGAGCAACTACTCCCTGTTCCTACGCGATCGCCAGGCGCAGCTCGACATCCAGCGATCCTTCTACGGAGACCCCGTCGGCCTGGGCTTCGCGGCGATCGAGAGGTACCGGCCCGATGATCCGGACGCACTGCTGATCTCTCGCTACCCCTTGCAACGCTTCGCGGGCCCTTATGCCTTCGCGAGCTACGCGGGGGTCGAGTCCACCCCCTACACGGGGACACGGCGCGCGCTGTTCCTGGACGCGTACGCGGCGGTGTTCCCCGCTCGCCTCACCACCGCCCCGAGCGGCTTCACCGATCTGCGCGCCCGGGCGGGTGTGCAGGTCCCGCTCCCGTTCCTGCGCCGTCATCGCCTGACGCTGATCGCGCGGGGGCGCGAGCTGGCCGGGCTCAGCGACGACGATCCCCTGCTGCAAGTAGGGGGAGGGCTGGCCGGAACGCTGTGGGAACATTCCAACCGCGAGGAGGTCGTGTCGGGCGTGCCGCCCCTGTCGCCGGCGCAGATGCCGTTCATCGAGACCCTGCGCGGCTTCGAGGAGCACGCCCTCGCCACGAACCACGCGCTCATCGGCGATCTGAGCTACCGCTACCCGTTCATCATCGACTGGGGCTCGGCGTCGACCTTCGGTCTCCTGCCGTCGTTCTTTCTCGAGCAACTCGACCTCGGCTTGTTTGCGACGGCGGCGACGCTGGGCGCGACCGGCGGCCGCCACGCGTCGGCGGGCGGATCGCTCACCGCCTTCTTTGGCCTCGGCGAGCTGACGCTGTCACTCCGGTATCAGCTGGCCCGGCGCCTCACGGACGACAGGGCGACGGTTCATCTCCTGGTCCTCGGGAACTGAGCCTGATCCACGTGGCGGTCCCCCCAGGTCCGGGCGAGGTCCGTGGCCGACCGATTGCCTCCGCGGCAGATCGTGCAATAACGGCGTGTGCGTTCCACCTGCCGCCATCCTTGCCCGCAGCTCGCCATCATCCAGGTGCCTGCCTGGACCGGGGGGAGGACGTCGTGAAGGATTGGGAGCGGACGGCCATCACGGGCGCCGCGCCGTTGCGGACGCGCACGATGCGTTTCGACGACGTGCCCGACGTGTTGCGCCTGGTTCAACGCGCCGTGGAGCACGGATGCCGGCACCACTACGATCGGCGGCAGCGCGACGCTGTCTACGCCAGCTACGCGCGCAACCTGTTCGTCGACGCCGTGGGCCCCTTCGACACCGTCGTCGCGGAACAGGCTGAGGGAGTCGTGGGCGTCGCCCAGCTCGATCCCCCCGACTGCCGCCTGAGGGCCATCTTCGTCGACGCACCCGCGCAACGGCACGGCATCGGGCGCGCGTTGCTGGTCGAGGTCGAAGCGCGCGCACGCAACCGCGGCCTGGCGCGCCTGCACGGCGCCATGTCCCTGAACGCGGTTCCCTTCTACTTGAACGCGGGCTTTCGTCCGTATGGCGGTGGACCCGAACGGCTCGTGTCGGCGAACATTTCAATCCCCGTCATGAGGATGGAGAAGCACCTGAAAGATTGTGCGCCCGCGTAGGTGCCCTGCGCACACCGTGACGTCGCGCGTGGCGAGGTCGATTCCAGGGGTCAACTTCGCCTATCCTCGCGCGAGCGTCTCTTATAAGCTCTCGCGGTCGACACGCCGGTCCTTTGGACAGTCTTGGCTCTCGACCTTGCTCCCGGAGGGCTACGTTGCACCTCGGTCCTCGTCTGACATTGATCGGGCTTTCCTTGCTCGCGGTCCCCCTGGCGGGCTGCGCCGCCGTTCACGAGACCGGGGGCGATGCGGGGGCGAAGGACGGCCGAGGCACGCTGGATCTGACGAGCCAGGGCGATCGGTTCGCGGCCGAGACCGCGGCCGCGTGCGACAGCTCGTCAGGTTGCAAGCTGGCCGTTCCCGAGGGGTGCGGCGATGGGATCAACAACCAGGGCGGGATCGAGCTGTGCGACGACGGCAACACGCTGGCAGGCGACGGGTGCAACGGCGCCTGCCAGCCAGAGCCGAACTGGAACTGTCCGCCCGCGGGCCCCTGCACGCGCGCGTTCGCCTGCGGCGACGGCACCATCAATCCGGGTGAGGTCTGCGACGACGGGAACACCGCGGACAACGACGGCTGCAATTCCACCTGCACGGTGCAGAACGCAGGTTACTCGTGCATTGCGGGCAAACGTTGTGTGTCCGTGTCCGTCTGCGGCAACAAGCGGGTCGAGGCGGGCGAGACCTGCGACGACGGCAACGCCGCGAACGGCGACGGCTGCAGCGCCACCTGCGCGCTCGAGCCGGGGTGGGGATGCCCCGCGCCGGGATCGCCCTGCACCCGGGCCGCGCGCTGCGGCGACAGCGTCGTGAACGTCAACCTCGGCGAGGTGTGCGACGACGGCAACACCGCCGATGGCGACGGCTGCTCGGCGGACTGCAAGATCAAGGGCGCCGGTTGTTCGTGCGTTCCTGGCCAGAAGTGCGTCTGCCCCGAGGTCCGATGTGGAGACGGCATCATCGAAGGCGCTGAGAAGTGCGACGACGCCAACACCGCGGACGGTGACGGTTGCTCGGCCGCCTGCCAGATCGAGGGCGGCTACGTATGCCCGCTCGTCAAGGCGCCGTGCATCCCTGACTGTGGCGATGGCCTGTTGACCGGCAACGAGCCCTGCGACCCGGCCCTCAACGTCCCGAACATGGCCATGGCCTGCTCGACGCTGTGCCGCTGGAATCCCGGCTGGGCATGCACGGGCACCCCGGTCACCGAATGCCATGCGACCACCTGCGGCGACGGCAAGAAGGAAGGCGCCGAGGGCTGCGACGACGGGAACACCATGCCCTACGATGGCTGCTCGTCGAGTTGCCAGAACGAGCCGGTGTGCGCGACGGGCGCTTGCTCAGGAAAGTGCGGCGACGGCATCGTGCTCGGCGGCGAGGCGTGCGACGACGGCAACAACCTTTCGGGTGACGGGTGCTCGGCGACCTGCGCGGTCGAGCCCGGCTTCACGTGCGCCCGACCGCCGCTCGGTGACAGGATCCAGGTGCCCGTCGTCTACCGGGACTTCCTGACCGCCCACATCGACTTCGAGCCCGGCGCGATCGGCCAGAACGCTGCCGTCAAGGGTCTCGTCGGGAACATGCTCAACGCCGCCGGCAAGCCTGTGTTCGCGGGCACCGCGAACCAGGGGTATATCTCGGGCGCGGCCTCGTTCGCCGAGTGGTACACGGAGGTGCCCGGCACCAACCACACGACCCCCAGCACGATGACGCTGTGGAACAATGGCACCGGGGCCTACGTGAACCGCTGGGGCCCGAACGGCGAGCAGTGGCCGGTCACGACGAAGGCCTACTACTGTGGCAACGTGGGCCGCGAGCTGCTCGACGCCGCCGGGAACCCGATCCCTTGCACGGTGAACGACGGCAGCAATACCAACTGCACGACGTTCGCGGCGATGGGCTACACGCAGATCTCCTGCACGGCGGTGGGCGGAAGTTACACGGCCGTCTACCAGACCGCGCTCCTCGACGGAACCCCGACCTTCTTCCCGGTCGACGGCGACAACTTTACTCCGGTGGGCGAGCGCTCCTCGGCCACCATTCCGCCACCCTACGAGCCCACGGGGAGCTATCCGATCGAGACCGGAGCCGCGCTGCACAACTTCAGCTTCACGAGCGAGGTGCGCTACTGGTTCCCGTTCGACGCGACCAAGTCGTACACCCTCGACTTCCTCGGCGACGACGACGTCTGGGTGTTCATCAACCGGCGGCTGGCGGTCGACATCGGCGGCATCCACAGCCCGCAGCCGGGAACGATCACGATCAACAACGCGAACGCGGCGACCTTCGGGATGACCAACGGAAACGTCTACGAGGTGGCGGTGTTCCAGGCCGAACGCCAGAAGACCTCGTCGTCGTACAAGCTGACGCTGTCCGGCTTCAACGGCGCGGTCACAGCGTGCGGACCGACGTGCGGGGACCACGTGGTGACCGCGCCCGAGCAGTGCGACAACGGCGCGATGAACCTCGGTGGTTACAACCAGTGCACGCCGGACTGCAAGCTCGGGCCCAACTGCGGCGACGGCAAGGTCGATCCGGACCACGAGGCCTGTGACAACGGGCGCAACGACGACGCCTATGGCTCGAACAACGGCTGCGGTCCCGGTTGCAAGCTGCCCGCGCGCTGTGGCGACATGCTGGTGCAGACCGAGTACGGGGAACAATGCGACGACGGCGTGAACGACGGCAGCTACACGGGCTGCACGGCGACCTGCCAGCGCGCCGGCTACTGCGGCGACGGCAAGGTCCAGCACCCCGAGGAGTCATGTGACGACGGCGCGAACGACGGCAGCTACAACACCTGCGGGGATCCGACGAAGCAGCTGCCCAACTGCGATTTGCCGCCCCGATGCGGCGACGGCGTCCTGCAGGAGCAGTACGGCGAGGAGTGCGAGCCGACCACGGCGAACGATCCAAGCTGCACGATCGCCTGTCGCAAGCCCGGGATCTGCGGCGACGGCGTCGTGGTGGCCCCCGAGCAGTGCGACTACGGGGTGAGCGGCAACTCAGGCGCCTACGGCGGTTGCGCGCCGGGATGCATCCTGGCGCCCCACTGCGGCGACGGCGTGAAGAACGGCCCAGAAGAGTGCGACGACGGCAAGAACGACAACAGCTACGGGGGGTGCTCGCCTCAGTGCAAGCTGGCGGCCCACTGCGGCGACGGCATGGTGGCGGCGGGCTACGAGGAGTGCGACACCGGCGCCAGCAACGGCGCGACCGGCGCCACCTGCTCGACGACCTGCAAGATCATCATTCCGTGAGCTGTCGCGCACGCGCCCTCGAAACCCGCCGATCCCCGTGACGTTTGCTCGAACTTGGAGCACAATCGGGACGTCTGAACGGCAGGTGAGCCCGTCGGGCGCACGTCGCTGCAAGTGGTTCGGCGGTCAGTCGAAGGACGAGGGAGGGTGTGAATGTCACGGGTCCTGATCGTCGACAGCAATGAAACCGATCGGGGCCGCCTATCCAGGGAGCTCGCCGCGCTCGGACACGAATCGGCCGAGGAACCCGACGGCATGGAGGCCTTCGAGCGCGTGATGTGCGAGCCCGTCGATCTCATCGTCACCGAGGTCGAGCTGCCGAGGCTCAACGGCATCGACTTGATCGTCAAGCTGCGCGCGCACGGCTTGAAGACGCCGGTGCTGGTCGTGACCGGGGTGACGGCGGCGGCTTCCATCGCCGCCCTGTTGAAGCTGGACATCGCCGGCTACCTTCACAAGTCCTGCAGCTCGGAGGCGTTGCGCCAGAAGGTCACGGAGGCCCTCCCGCCGCCCGCCGGAGGCGCCGCCGAGCGCTCTATCGCCGCCGCTCGGGGTCCGGAGCCTGCGGTCCGGGCCACCGCGACCGCCAGCGTCCTCATCTTCGACGCCATGACCAGCGTGCACGAGCGCCTGGCGGCCCTGTTCCCGGCGTCGGTGCGCGCGGACTGCTGTTCGACCGTCGAGCGTGCCCTGGCGCTCGCTCACGGGGGCGGGTACGCGATGATCCTCTTCGACGCCGATGCGTCGGTGCTCAACCTGACCGGTGTCATCGCGCAGCTGCATCGGCTTCAACCGGTCGCCGTCCTGGTAGCGATGGCGACCGTGGGTCAGTCCGACGACCCGCGCGCCGTCGCCGGGACACTCGAGCCATTCGGCTTCGACGACATCGCGTGGAGACCGATTCAGCCGGCCGCGATCGCCCTGCTGGTCGAGGAGTACTGCTCGGCGTGGGGCGATCTGGTGACAGTGGAGGAGGACGTCATTCGAGTCTCGCGCCTGCGTCGCCGCGGTCGGGACCACGATCACTACTTGAACGAGCTGTCCACGCGAGTCGCGGCGGCGCTCCAGGCCATCGGGGAAGCCTGCTTCGAGCACGCCGTCCTCGATCTGTCCCGCCTCGATCACCTGGTTCCGACCGAGCTGTTCGCGCTGCTCAAGGGCCTGGCGCGCGCGGCGGCCGCCATCGGCATCACGCTGCTCACGGTCGTGAACGAGGCGCTGGCCGCCGATCTCCACGGGTTGAAAGAGAGCTTCAGCGACGGCGCGGTCGGCGGCCCCGCGAGCGTGTTTCGTTTCTTCACCTCGGTCGCCACGGCACGGGCCGCGATCGGCTGACGCCGCTCACCCTCGTGGCCTCGGCCGCTGGTCACAAGATGCGAAGTCTTTTCGGCCCCAGGCGGGCAAGCTGACCACTCTGTGAAGGTCATGATGCCATTGGCGATTGGGATGGTCGTGCTCGTGGCCGCGGTCGCGAGCTGCCAGCAGGGAGGGTCGACGTCGGCGGGCGGGGGAACGGGGGGGCGCGGCGCGACAGGGGGCGCGACGGAGACCGGGGGAGCGACAGGGACCGGCAGCGGCGGCGCGGCGAGCCCCGGTGGTGTCATCGGAAGCAGTGGGACGAGCGGCAGCGGTGGCAGCGGAGGCAGCGGTGGCAGCGGTGAATCGACGGCCTCGGGCGGCGCGCGCGGCACCGGTGGCACGGCCGCATCGAGCGGCGCGACCGCCACCGGAGGCGCACCGGCCACAGGTGGCACGCCCGCGACGGGTGGCGCGACCGCCACGGGCGGCACGAACGGCAGCGGCGGCACGCCAGCAACGGGTGGCGCCCTGGGCCAAGGCGGTGGCGGACAGGCGAGCGATCATGGCGGGGCCGGGGGCGGGGGCGGGGCCGGGGCCGCGGGCACTGGTGGCGGCAGCGGCGGCAGCGGCGGAGGGAGCCCGCTGCTCGCGCCGGCGAGCGGCGCCCTGCTGGGCGCGTTCGTCGGCACAGGGACCGTCGCCCAGCTCGAAACGACGCTCGGGCGAAAGCTGGCCATCGTTCACAATTTCTTTGGCTGGACCGACGACTTCGCCCCATGGGTACGTAGCAGCCTCCAGACTGGCGAGCTCCCGCTCGTCACCTGGGAAACGTGGATGAGCGGCGTGGGCGTCCCCCTCGACGACATCATCAACGGCGTCCACGACACGATGATTCGCGCGCGCGCCCAGGCGGCAAAGGACATCGGTCAGAAGTTCTTCCTGCGATGGGGACACGAGATGAACGGCAACTGGTACCCGTGGGATGGCTTCCACAACGGCGCCAACGCCGCGGCGACCGCCAAATACATCGCTGTCTACCGCCACATTCACGATCTCTTCACCAGCGCGGGGGCCACCAACGTTCTGTGGGTGTTTTCCCCGAATGTCGACAGCGTCCCCGGCGATGCCTGGAATCAGTGGAGCAACTACTATCCGGGGGATTCGTACGTCGATTGGATGGGCTTCGACGGTTACAACTGGGGCACCGTGCTGGCCGGTGGAACCTGGCGGTCGTTCGCCGACATCGTGGGCACCGTCTACGCGGGGATGGCGGCGAAGGGCAAACCGATCATGTTGCCCGAGACGGCCTCGACGGAGCTGGGGGGCGACAAGGCCGCCTGGATCACCGCCATGCTGCCGGCGTTGCGCGCGTCGTACCCGTCGATCAAGGCCCTGGTGTGGTTTCACATGAACAAGGAAACCGACTGGCGCGTCGACTCCTCGACGTCCGCGCGCGACGCCTTCGTTCCGATGGCGGCGGATTCCTACTTCAACCCTTAGTCCGAGGGAGGAGCGCTAGCTCGTCCCTTCCCGTGCCGGCACGGCCAGGACCGGGCACCTGGCGTGCTGCGCGACCCGCTCCGCCACGCTGCCGAGCAAGACGTGACCGATGCCGCGGTGGCGCCGGGTGCCGACGACCACCATGCCCGCGCCGACCTTCTCGGCGTGGCGCGCAATCTCGGTGGGCGGGTGGCCTTCCAGGCTGTCGGTCTGGCAGATGACGCCGAGCGAGCTGAGGCGTTGCGCCCGCGTCTCGAGCGCGTGGTCCACCCGCTCGGCGTGGGCGTCGGCGTCGGCGTCGCCGGTGGCGACCCACGTCGGGTCGAGCACATGAACGATGTTGACGGAGGCGTTCAGCGCCCGCGCCAGCGTGACGGCGTGCTCGAGCGCGGCGTCACTGCCCTCGGAAAAGTCGGTGGCGACGATGATTCTCTCGATGTGAGGCAGCCGCATGACGTGGGTGTCTGCCAGCGACGAGCCAATGTCACGCGCCGAGATTTCGCGGCCCTCGCCAGCGAAAACCCGCAAGTCTTTCCCGAAGGCGCCCCGTGCCGGCAGGCGCTGCGCTCCCCCTCAGGGATCGAGGAAGGACTGATGGAGAGCGAGAGCGCTCGGCGCCTACGGGGTCGCTGGGGGCGGGCCGGAATCGAAGGGGGTCGCGGCCGGCTTGCCGGTGGCCGGCGCAGCAGGCGGCGGCGCCGCCGCGGGAGCTTGCGAAGCGGGCTTGCCATCGCCGCCGATCAACAGCTTGAATTCGGTGCGGCGGTTCTTCGAGCGGCCGGCCTCGGTGCTGTTGTCGGCGATGGGACGGTCCAACCCGAACCCGACCGAGGTCAACCGGGAGGGGTCTATGCCCTTCCCGATGAAGTAGACCTTGACCGAGTCGGCGCGTCGCTGCGAGAGATCCCGGTTGTAGTCGGCCTTGCCAACCGAGTCGGTGTGGCCGCCAATTTCCAGGCGAATGTCGGGGTACTGCTTCAGCACCCCCACGGCCTCGTCCAGGATGCCGTACGAGCCCGGCAAGATCGTTGACTGGTTGGTCTTGAAGTTGATGCCTTGGATGACGCCGGTGAACTTCTTCACGGCCACCGGGAGCTCGTCCGGGCAGCCATCGTCGTCCTGGTAACCGTTGAACGTCTCGGGCTCATCGGGGCACTTGTCGCGCGAGCCGAGGATGCCGTCGCCGTCAGTGTCGATCTCTGGGCAGCCGTCCTCGTCGTCGATGCCGTTGAAGGTCTCGGGCTGGTTGGGGCACTTGTCCTGCGCGTCGGGGATGCCGTCCTTGTCGTTGTCGGGATCCGGGCAGCCATCGTCGTCCTCGAAGCCGTCCTTGTCCTCGGCGACGTTCGGGCACTTGTCGGCGGCGCCGGCGATGCCGTCGCCGTCCGGGTCCGGATTCGGCGCTGGCGGTAGCACGACCTCCTGACGGCTCGTGACGGTCGTGTTGGTGGTGGTGTTCGTTTCCTTCGGCACCTCGCCGAAGTTCAGGTACACCCCGCCCAGCGCCTCCCAGTCCGGACCGTGGTAGCCCGTCTCGTTACCGACGGCCACCGATTTGCCCAGGAACGCTGGCGGCGCCATGACACGCCCATCGAGGCGCAGGCCGGCGTGCGGCCCGAGCGCGATCTTGACGCCGGCGCCCGCGTGAAAGTACCCATCTGTGTCCCCGTCGACGACCGTCGTGTCGTTCGAGATCGACGATAGCCCCCCGTAACCGGCGAGCAAGAATGGCCGCACCGGCCCCCGCGGGATCAGGTGCACCACGACGCTACCGCGGTAGCCGAACACGTTGACGGTGGTCCCGCCGGGATCGCGCACGGTGTGGGTCGGAATCCACACCGTTTCACCTTCCAAAGAGACCCAGTGATTGAAGTTGAGCGCCATGCGTATTCCCACCGCGAACGAGGTCTTCGGGGAGAGATCGGCGGGATCGTTGGTGGCGCGGCCGAGGCCGCTCTGCGAATCGAAGAAATGCGCGCCGCCCGTGAGGCCCAGCTCGAACAGGTACTCAGTGGGGGAGCTGTCCCCGCCGCGGACGGTCGTCGTCTCGGACGTCACACTCTGTGGCACGGGCGCGACCACGGGTGGCGCCGTGTTGTCCTGGGCGTGCGCCGGCGCCGCGAAGGCGACAATCGACAACAACGACGTCGAAATTCCAAGTGAACGGTAGGTGAGTTTTCTGGCGCGGACCGACAACATGGACACTCCTGGTCAAGAGAGGACAGCGTCGACCCACCCCGGGGCCCTTGATGACGTGCCGCCCAAGCTAAGTCACGTTTTTCCGACGCCAAGGGGGCTCAGCGGAAAAAGGGTGCGCTGCTGGATTCGTCCGCTGGTTTCTGGCGCTCCGCGCCAGGGAGGGACCCTCCCGACCCTTGCCAACCCCTCCGCCGACCGACCGCCCAACCTGGCTGCGACCCACCCCCGCCCGAGCAGATCCCGGTCGCGGAAGCGGCCGTCGCCGTTCCCTGACGTGCTCGTCGGGGATGTGAATGACTAGAACCGCACCTGGAGCTCGTAGCGGCGGTTCTTGGCCTTCTTGGCCGGGGTATCGTCGGGGGTGACGAGCGGGCGTTCGGCGGCCATCCCCACCGAGATGATCTCGTGAGGCGAAATTCCGCGCGCGACCAGCTCGCGCGCGATGGTGGCGGCGCGTCGGGCGGACAGCTCCTTGTTGTGCTCGGGCTTTCCGCTCGAGTCGGTGTGGCCGGAGACCTCGAACTTGAAGTCGGTCACGCCCCCCACCGCCAGCTTCTTCTTCATCTCGACCAGCGTGTTGGCCAGGCTCTTCAGCTTCTTGTCACAGCCGGGCATCAGCTCGTCGCTGTCGGTCTTGAAGCTGCACTGGTTCTTCCGGCCCTCGGCGAGCAGCTTGGCGTTGACCTCCTTGGCGACCTTGTCGCGTGCGCCCGTGGCGGCTCCGCCGGCTGCCTTCTTGGCGAGACCCCCGAGATCGAGGGCGTGCGCGGCGCCCGTCGGGGCGCTGGCGAGACCGACGAGGAGGATTCCAGCGAGCCACCGCTTCATGCTTGGGCTTGGGTTCATCTGGCGGAGATTAGCCGTGGCGGACGATCTGGCAAGGTCTCGCCGAGAAGACTGACGGTGTCAGTCCTCCGCGAGCACCACGACGTCGCCACGATCGCCGTCGACGAGGACGGTCTGACCTTCGCGCAGGATCGCGCACGCACCACGCGCGCCCACCACCGCCGGGATGCCGCGCTCGCGGGCCTGCGCCGCGACGTGACCGAGCGGCGAGCCCGTCTCGACGACGATCGCGGCCGGATCGAGCAGCGGCAACTCGGACGGAAGCAGCGTCGCCGCGACGAGCACGTCGCCGGGCCCGAGGGGCACCACGGGCGGATGGCGGACGACGCGCCCGATGATCCGTCCGCGCGCGCCGCCCGCGCCGGCAACGAGGCGCCCGCCGCCGTCGGGGAGCGTCGCGATCCGCGGCACCGGCGGGGTTGGCGGGTGCGTCGCGAAGGCGGAGAAGACGGCCCTCCCGTTCGCGGCGACCGCGGCTAGTGCCTCAGACCCGAAATGGCTGTCCAGGATCGCGCGGGACTCGGCGTCAAGGACGAGGCGCGAGGAGGCCGCATAGCCGTAGCTATGCGAGGCTGGATAGCCATTTCGGGTCTGAGGCACTAGCTCGAAGGGCGCCAGGCGCGACGGCGTCCCGGGCGCGCGCTCCACCGCGGCGGCGGCGTCGTCGTCGGCCTCGGCGGCGAGCGCGCGCGCCAGCGCCAACGGCAAGAAGAACACGTCGTCGACCTCGGCGAGGCGCCGCGCGGCCACGAGCCGCCCGCCGAGGGCCAGCAGGGCGGCCCTGACCACGGCCTGCATCCGCGCGAACAGGGCGTCGTCGTCCTCGGCCACGGCAGCCGCCTCGCGCGCCACCGCGACGGCCGCCCAAAATTCGTCGCGAATAGCGGGCCACGTCCCGGGCGCGGTGCGCTCCCGCAAGCGGCGCTCGATGACATCGAGGCGCCCCGCACCCGGCGCAGCCTCGTCCGCGGGCGCGCGCCGCGCGGCCGACCCCCGCCCCAGCAGCAGCAAGCGCTGCGGTGTCTCGCGCAGGGTCGTCTCGGCGACATCCCATCGCGGGCTCTCGTCACCGAACACGGCGAGGTAACGCTCCACCGCGGCCTGTCGCGCCTCCGGATCGGGCGCGGCGCCGATCGCGCGCGCGGAGGCCCGCCGCCGGGTCGCCGCCGACGGCACGTCGTCGAACAGGCGGGGCCATCCCTCGCGATCCTCGGGCAAGTGCGCGCTGAGAAACGCCGTCAGGCGCGCGCGCGCGGCGGCGCACGCGGGCTGGACCTGCCCAAACAGCCGGCCATACGCCTTCACGTACACCTCCAGCGCCGCCTCCAGGGGTGGCGCCGCGCCCAGCGTCGCCAGGGCGGCATCGACGTCGGCGCTCAGGTCGGCGAACACCGTCCCCGGTGACGGCGCGCCCTTGCTCTCGGGCGGGCGCGCACCGATCGGCGCCGCCTCGCGTTTCCAGAACAGGAATCCGTCGACGACGCGCTGGCGAAACTCGAGCACGCACCGCTCATCGACGAGGGCGACGAGCCCCGCCTGAGCGGGCGACAACGGCGTGGGGTTGTGGGCGGCGTCCCACGTCCAGCCGTCGGCCTCCGCCTGCCGCGTGGCGGGCGAAGCGTGGGCGCCACCTGTCCCCGCCGCCCGCGCGCTCGACGGGCGCAGCTGCAGGAACGTGACGTCATCGCCGGTGGCGGTCCACTCCAGCTCGACGGCGCCGAAGCGCGCCGCGGCCGTCTCCGCGCCTGCCTCGAGCGTCGCGCGTGCCCCGGAGGTCAAACTTCCCTGCTGCACGTCGAGCGCGACCTGCGGCCGCCCCACGCCTGCGCGCGCGGGCCCTTCGCACGACACGACGCCCTGCGTCCCGCCGTCGACGAACTCGTGCACCAGCACGGCGATCTCGCCGCGCGTCCGCGTCCGCGCGCGAAGCCCGTAGGCCCACGCCGCGGGTGACAGCGCGGAGGCGAGCACGGCCCTCACGGCGCGCGCGACGTCGCGGGCCGGCACGCGCAAGACCGAATCGAAGATTCCGGGCGCAGCCTCGTCGGCACCGTCCTCGGCGGGCGCGGAGGAGCGCACCGCGAAGGTGGCCGCGCCGGGACCTCGGGGCTGAAGCGCGGCCACGGCTGCCGCAAGCGCGCCGTCGAGCTCCGGAGGCAACTCCGCCGCCGTCATCGCGCCTCGCGCCGCATCGAGGGCGGCGAGGTCCGCCGCCGTCCTCAACTGCGCGGGCGGCGCGGGCCCCCGTGCCAGGAGGTCCCGCATCGCGGAGGTGGCCACGACGAACCCCTTCGGCGACGGCAAGCCGAGCGCGGCCAGGCGGGCCAGCGAGCGCGCCTTCCCACCGATGGCTTCGTCATCCGCGGAGATTTCCCGGATGAAGCTCATCGGGCTCCGCGCGGAACCCGCCGCAGAAACGAGGGACGACCCACGACGTGCACGTTGCCAGGTTAGCACCCGGGTGGCGATGGCTCGGCTCGCGCGCTCGCTCGCGTTCGAGGTCCGCGTGCTACCGTGGCCCCGTGAGAGGGCCACTGTTCTCGGGACCCCTGGGCAGCGCCAGCGTGCTCGAGGCGATCCTGCGTCGCTTGCGCGGGGTGGGCACGACCGTCGTCATTGGTCCCTCGTGGCTCGGGGACACGCTGTCGGCCGAGATTCCGACGGTGCTGCTGGTCGAACCCGAGGAGCGGCAGCGCGCGCGCCGGCTCGCCCGTCGCGCGCGCGCGGCCGGACGCCGCCTGGCGGTCGTCGTCGCCGGAGTCGAGCTTCCGCTCGCCCCGGGGACGGTCGACGCGCTGGTCATCGAGAACGTCGCGGCGCTGGACACCGCCGAATCGACAGAGTGGCTCGCGACCTTGATCCCCACGCTTCGCGACGACGGGCGCCTGATCGCCGCCGACGTGACCGAAGATCCCGCCGAGGAGGCGCGCCTCGCCAGCCTGTGGCTGGGCGCTGCGCTGACACACATCACCCAGGAGCGCCCGCGCGACGGCGTGGTCCTGACCGCCGGTCGCGCCCCGTCTCCGTCCATCGTACGCACCCGCTTCGAGATCGGGGCGGACCTCGCTGCGACGGCCCCTTCTGCCAGCTCCGCTGCGGCATCCTCACTCGCAGACGAGGTGAGCTTCACGATCGACGTGACCGAATCGTAGGATGTGCCCATGACCACGACAGTGACCCTGACGGCGGCGGTTGTTTGGTTGGCGGCGGCGACCGGGCCCGCCCCGGTGAAGCTGCCCGCCCCGGTGGCGCAGGAGATGTCGGAGGCGGTCGTGGCCGTCAACAAGGCGCTCGGGCTCGAGAGCTGGCCGCTCCACGGCGCGCCGCCCTGTGTGGATCGCGGCGGTGAGGGCACCACCGCCAAGGACGTTTCGGCCGACGAAACGCGCCGGTGCGCCGGGGAAGCCCTGACGAAGGGGTTCCCCCAGCTCGGAAAGTCGTACGCGCTCGCGATCCTGATGACCGCCGTCGGGCCGTCCACGGTCGTCGCGATCGGGCTGGCGGACGCCGATGGCTTCGGGGCCTATTCGTGTGATCCCGGGCGGAAATGCCCGCCCACGAAGATCCAGGCGACCACGAAGTGGGGCAAGCGTCTCGTGGAGCGCCAGCAGAAAGCATGCGCCGCGCCCGACACCGTGTGGCTCCCGGCTCCAGCGCGCGTGTGTCCCAAGGCCCCCTGATCGGCTGCACGCGGGCCCCGCCGCAGCAGAAAGAGCCCATTAAATCGCGCTTTTGCGCGCCTCGGGCTACCGTCGATCGGGATGGCCCGGCACCCGGCGCTGATTCTGATTCTGGCGGCCGCGGCCTCCGTCTTCCCCGTGCTGTCCTGCTACCGGGACAGCTCCTGCCGCGATCCCACGAACGACGGGCTTTGCTATTGCCCGGTGGGAGCCACCTGTCACCACACCTGCAACCAAGCCGTGTCCAATTGCACCTTGAGCTGCGCGCAAAAGAACGACACCTGCTCGGTCGCCTGCGATCAGAACTGCACCGCTCTGTGCGATGGCGCGCGGCGGTGTGAAGCCGGGTGCAGCGACCGTTGTAGTGTTTCGTGCGAATGGGTGAAGGAACGCTGCACGGCCTCGGTCGGCCCCCGCAGCCACGTGAGCTGCGACAACGCCGCGGACTGCGACGTGACGTGCAACGGCGCGTGCGACGTCTCATGCGCGAAGGGACGCTGTCGGGTCCGCTGCGCCAGGCCGCAAGACTGCGACATCGACTGCGGCGGCGGCGCGGGGCCGGCGGCTTGTCCCGACGGCAGCCGCGTTTGCGGCCGGTCGTGCTGACGGCGGGGCAACCTTGAAGGCGCGGCGCCGCGTGGGTCTCGCCGTCGGGCTGTCGGTGGCGTTTCACGGTCTGGCCCTGGCGATCGTCGTCGGGACCTCGCTCATCGGGAGATTGCCGCGGGCGCCGGTCGACATCGAGCTCAAGGGGATGCGGATGGACGAGCTCGCCGATCTGCCGCTCGGCCAGCGGGCGTCCGGCGACGCGCGTTCGCACGCGCACGAGACCCCGCCGCCGGCCGAACAGGTTGTCACGACGCCGGGCAAGGACGGCGCGAAGAAGACCCGGCCTAGGCCCAGGCCGAAGCCGCCCGCGCCCGCCGCTTCCGTCGACCCCGACGGCGGCGCGACGCCACCCCGCCCCCAGAGCGTTCGATCCTACGGTCCCGAGGGCTCGCGCGTGACCGCGTTGTTGCGCGTCGATCGCCTGCGTGACACCCCTTATGCCGCGGTCGTCGACGCCGTGCTGATGCGCCTGCCTGACAGGCGGGAGCTCCTCGAAGGGACGGGCCTCGAGCTCTACCGCGACGTCGACACGCTGCTGCTCGCGACGCCCGATCCCGTCGACCCGAACGTCACGTTTCTGGCCGTTCGCCATCACTTGACCGACGCGGCCCTGCGCGAGGCGCTGGATCGGGGGGCCCGGGCGACGGGACGAAAGCTCGCCTGGCGAACCGAGCGGGGCCGGCCGTTCGCCGAGCGCCGTCCGGACCCGAACAACCCCAGCCGGCGCGACGAGCGTTTGATCTTGCTGGCGGCGCCCCGGTTGGCGGTGGTGACGCCCCCGGCCTACCGCAAGCTGATTCTGGAGGGCCGGCCGGCGCCCGCGCGCCCGAGCGATGGTGGCGCTGCGGCGGCGGGCGGCGCCGACGCGGCGGGCGGCGCCGCGGCCCCGGACGACGAGCACGCGAGCTGGGCCGCGCTGATTCGCCGCATCGACGCCGAGGACAGCATCATGCCCGCCGATGCGGTCGCGATGTTGTCGGCCGAGGACGTGTTCGCGCCCCGGCGCCCGCGCGCCCGCGGGGACGCGGTCGACGGGACCCGGGGGACCTCCGCCGACGACACCGGCAGCGCGGGGCCACCCGCGCAAATCTATGGGCTGCCCGTCCCGCGCGTGCTCACCGCGACGCTGGGAATTGCGCCCCAACCCTTCGCGGACGTCGACGGCGAATTCTCGAACGAAGCGGACGCCATCTCGTGGGAGCGGGAATGGCCGCGGCTGCGGCACTCCATCATGGCGAACCCCCTCGTCGTCCTCACCGGGTTTTCTGCGCTTCTCGGACGCGTGTCGCTGGCGCGCGCGAACGCCACCGTTCACATCCACATCGACGCGACGGAGCTGGAGACCGTCCGCATCATGCAGCTCATCGCCACCCAGGCATTTCCCTTGGGTGGTTGACCGGCGGCGGGTTGGTGCCGTCGGCGACTGTGATTCGGCGGCACGCTCGATCGCCACAATCGGCCCCCGCCCCCGCGAACCCCCCACAAATCGACGTGCAAATCCGGCCGCAAGCTGGAAGATTCGCGTTGATGCCGTTGGTCTCCCGGATGCATTGTCGCCATGATCGTCAGGGAGACCACGACATGAACCGACACCGATCGACCCCTCTCCTCACCTCACACGGGCAGCTTGCGCGCTCCGTCAAGCTGTTGCTCTGCGGCCTGACCGGCTTGGTGCTCGTAGCCACCCCGATCGCCTGCGCGACCACCTCGACGACCAGCACCACCTGGACCGCCGAGGATCCGCCGCCGTGGGCCCGGTACGGCCGGGTGTCCTGGGTGCGCGAGGTCGTTCAGCGGCAAGAGGGTAATCCCGCGGGTGGCGCGCTGGCCGGCGCGCTCATAGGCGGTCTGCTCGGGGGTGGACGTGGCCCGGGCGCGGTGGTCGGCGCGGTGGGGGGAGCGGCGGTCGGGGCGGCGGCCAGCACCGGCTCGGTGGAGCACAGGCGCTACGAGGTCATGGTGACTTTCGACGATGGCACCTACCAGGTGTTCGTTTATCCGGGCGGCTCGCCGTTTCATCCGGGACAGGTGGTGATGCAGACAGCGCAAGGTCTGAGCGCCGCCGGTCCCTGAGCCACCGACCTCCTCCGGACGCGACGAGGGCGTGGGCAGACGGGGCCGACGTGTGGCAAGATCATCGTCTGGACGCCCCCGCCTCCCCGTGTCGGCCTGCTCGGATGGCCGCGGTTTTTGGCGTTGCCGTGGCCGCGACCTTTCCGGCAGCCACCGCGGTGGCCACCAGCTATTACGTCGCTCCGACGGGGAACGACGCCGCCGCGGGCACGATGGCGGCCCCCTGGGCCACCGTCGCGCACGCGCAGGCGCTGGCCGCTCCCGGCGACACCGTCTATTTTCGCGGAGGTCGCTACGGCTTTTCCGCCGGGACTGCCGCGTGCGCCAGCGAGACCGACACCATCAACGGCGTCGTCCTCTCCAAGAGTGGCGTGGAGGGCCGGCTCATCGAATACCGTGGCTACCCAGGCGAGAAGCCCATCTTCGATTTCTCTGGGATCAAGGACTCCTGCCGGGTGCGGGGTTTCGCGGTCACGGGGAGCTGGCTGCACCTGGCAGGCTTCGCGGTCACCGGCGTTCCGCAGAACAACAACCTCAACCACGAATCGTGGGGAGTATGGGTCTCGGGCAGCAACAACGTGTTCGAGCTCCTCGATCTCCACCACAACATGGGACCGGGATTGTTCATCCAGGACGGCGGCGGAAACCTGGTTCTGAACTGCGACTCGCACGAGAATTACGATCCGATGACGGCCAACGGCGCGGGACAAAGCGCGGATGGATTCGGGTGCCATGTCTCGACGGGCGGCACCGGCAACGTGTTTCGCGGTTGCCGCTCCTGGTGGAACAGCGACGATGGCTGGGACTTCATTCACGCCGCGGAGGTCGTCACCGTCGAGAATTCCTGGTCCTGGTACAACGGCTTCCTCCCCGGCACCATGACCCCCGCCCCGGCCGGAAACGGCAACGGCTTCAAGGCGGGGGGCTTCGATGTGCCGGAGACCAAGGTGCCCGCGATCCCACCGAGTCACGTCGTCAGAAATTGCCTGGCGTTCTCGAACAAGGCGTCCGGGTTCTACGCGAACCATGAACCGGCGGCGGATCGCTTCTACAACAACACCGCCTACGCGAATCACCCGGATTTCGACCTGCTCGGGATGCTGCCCGACGGAACCGTCCTGAACCTCGGAGTCCTGCGCAACAACCTGGCCTACGGGGGAACGCTGGTGGCGGACGCGACGGGGCCGATGGTCGACGCGTCCCACGATTCGTGGGACTTGACCCCCGCGGTGACGGTGAGCGACGTCGATTTTCTCAGCACGTCCATGGCGGGGATGGACGGCCCACGACAAGCGGACGGCAGCTTGCCCTGCGTTCCCTTCATGCGCCTTGCGCCAGGGAGCGCGCTCGTCGACAAGGGTGTGGACGTGGGGCTTCCCTTCAGGGGGGCTGCGCCGGACATCGGGGCGTTCGAGCTTGGGCCCTGCGCCGGCGGGTCGGGTGGCGCTGCCGGCAACGGGGGCGGCGCGGGGTCGACTGCTGGCGCCGGCGGAGGCGGCGCGTACGCCGGCGGCGCCGACGGCCAGGGCCAGGCGGGAGGGCCGGGGTCCGGCGGAGGCGTGACCGCGACCGGGGGAAGCCCGGCCACCGGCGGTTGGTCGGACGCGAGGGGCGGAGGCGGCGGGGAGGGTGGCACCGGCACGGGCGGCGACCCGCCTGGCGGCAGCGGGGGGACGCCGACAGCGAACGGGACCGGCGGCGACATGCAGAGCGGCGGCTCGGGCGGCGGTGTCGGGGGCGCGAGCGGCAAGGGCGGTGCGAGCGGCGCCATGACGGCGAAGGCTGGCGGGTGCGGTTGCGGCGTCAGCGGGGCTCCCGCGATGTCGTCGTTGCTGGTCTGGATCGTCGGCGCGACCCTGTGGGGGCTCTCTGGGCGGCGGCGGCGGCGGACGAGCCGCGTACGGTGACGGCGGCGTCAGCGGGTCTCAATTTGTGCAGTCCGGCAGGGAGCGTGCACAATCTGACCGTCGGCGGCGGACGAACCGGCCGCGGGTGTCCGCTGAAGCGCGGCGCGATCGGCCTCTTTCGCGGCGAAAACCCCTCGTCGGTCGGGCGCGGCGATTGCAACCGGCTGCGCCACAATGGTCGACACGACGGCAACGAGCTCGGAGGTTTCCACGGTGTTTCGCAATATCGCGCTGGAGGCCCAGCCGTTTCTCTTGCGGCGGGCCAGCTGCCTCGAGCGGTCCCACGCGCGCGCCTGGGATCTCGTCCAGGACACGTTCGAAAGAGCGCTTTCGCACTTCCACCAGTTTCGGCCCGGAACGAATCCCAGGGCCTGGCTGCTCAGCATCATGACGAATCTCTTCATCGATCGGTGCCGGCTGCGCTCGCGCGAGCTGCTGTCCGAGCCCTCGACGTTCAGCGAGCTGCCGGCACCCAAGCCCGAGACGCCTGCGCTGTGGCGGAGCTTCGAGCTCGATGATGTCACTGTCGCCTTGAGGCGCCTGCCCCCGCCCTTTCAGACCGTGCTCGACTTGCACCTCACGCGCCGCTGCTCATACGCAGAGATCGCGCGGCACCTGGGAATCCCGTGCAACACGGTCGGGACCCGGCTCAACCGGGCGCGGAAGATGATGCGCGCCCTGCTGACCGCGCCGCCGTCATCCCTCCAGGCGCGCACGCCCCCGGCCCGCAGGCGCGCCCCGGCGACGCGGCCGGCAGCCCGGCACGCCGCCGCAACGAAGACGGCCCGGCCCCAAAACGTCTCGTGCAATCGCGCGCCGCGCAAGCTCGCCGCGTGAGGGAATCAGATGCCTTCCAGCTCCTTGTGCTTGTCGACCACGATGAACCTCATCGCGGCGTCGGTGCGCGTCCGCTTGAGCTTCGACCCGCTCGCGCCCCGGCCGTCCTTCGCTGTGTCGGGCTGGCGCATCGGGGTGCCTCCATCCCGCCGAACGCCATCACGCGAGGTGGCTCAGGACGTCGACTGTTGTTTCGAAGCGGCGAATCTCTGGCTCCCGACGCGCTCCCTCACCAGGGCCTTCAAGGCATCCATCTGGAACGGTTTTAACAGGATAGAGCCGGACACCTTCGCCGCGAATTCGACCGTCGCCGGCGTGAAGGCCCCGCCGGTCATGAACACCGTTCGCGCCAAGAGCGCGGGCCACCGCTTCGCCAGGATGGCGTGGAACTCGGGCCCGCCTATGCCCGGCATCACCAGATCGCAGAGCACCAGGTCGAAGGTCTCGCCGCGTTCGAGCAGCTGGATTGCTTCCGATACGCGCTGACACACGAACACATCATGCTCGCTGGTGAGTGCCCTCCGAATGACGCGGTCGATGAGGGGCTCGTCGTCGATCACGAGGATTCGACCACGCTCCGGCTGACGGTCCACGGCGCTATCGAGCCGGGGGAGCGCCAGGAGCTGAGCACCAGCCGCGTTGACCGGCAGAAAGACACGCACCACGGTTCCGTGCCCGGGTTCGCTCTCCACGGTGATGCGACCCCCGTGATCAATCACGGTCTGGCGACTCAACGAGAGCCCGAGGCCCGTGCCCTCCCCGACCGGCTTCGTCGTGAAGAAGGGCTCGAACACGTGCTCGAGCATCTCGGGCGCGATGCCCGCGCCGGAGTCGCGGATCTCGATCACCACCTCGGGAACGAGCTCTCCCGGCGCCACCGTCGTCACGATCTCGATATGGTTTCGCTCCGCATCTCCCTCGGGAATAGCCTGGACGGCATTGATCAGGAGATTCAGAAATACCTGTCCGAGCCGCGCTTCGTCTCCTCGAACGGGTGGAAGCACACCCAGGCGCCTAACCACCTGCGCGCGGTGGCGGATCTGATTCCCCAATATGGACACCGACTGTTCCAGCAGCTCGTTGACCTGGACAGGCCCTCGACTCGTCTCCGCCTGCCGCGATAGCCGGCGCAAGTGATCGGTCGTCACGCGAATCCGCTCCGCGCCGATGTGGCAGTCGTGCAGCATGTCGAGCACGTCGGATAGGGTCCCCGTCAGCTCTCCCAGTTGCGGAGCGGCGAGCGGCGCCGCCCGCAGGCCGCGAATCGCGGTCTCGAGGGCGCTGATCGATTCGCTCAGGTTCAACATGACGAAGGCCAGGGGATTGTTGATCTCGTGCCCTACCCCGGCCGCCAGGCGCCCCAGCGAGGCGAGCCGCTCCGTCTCGCTCAACCGCAACAGCTCTCGCTGTCGCGTCTCGACGAGGACCCGATCAATCGTGGCCAGGAGGTCGTTCGGGGCGACGGGTTTGCGCAAATAAGCCTGCGCCGATATGGCGGCCGCCTGAGCGCTCGCATCCGCGGAGAGCGCAACGACCGGGATGAGCCCCAGTCTCGGATCGTCCTTTTGCAATAATCGGAATTCCCACCCATTCATGACCGGCATCGCGAGATCGAGCAGGATCAGATCCGGAAGGGGAACGGACTCGAGCTTCCGCAGCGCAGCGCGTCCGTTCTCGGCGGTGGCGACCTCGTAGCCGTGGCCCTCCAGGAATGGCTGCAATGAATCCCTCAGGACATCCTCGTCCTCGACCAGGAGAAGGCGCCCCCTCGCGACGTGCGGCGATGACCGGACAGGTCCCCTGGCGGGCGGGACGAAACCATTCGCAGGTCTCTTCAGCACGCCCAGATCGCTGTTCATCGCGTCTCCCTCTCTCTGTCTCCCAGAACCACCGCCCCCCGAGGGTCGACGATGCTAGCCAAGGATTTCAACTCGGATAGCCAACTTAAATTCGATCGCTCCTTCGTCAAGGCCCCATTTATCGGCCTGTTCTTCACGACCCATGCCAGACAAGCGTGATATAAGCTGGAAGGCAGTGAATGTCTGGAGCGCGCGTGCTGGGTGAGGGAACTCCGAGAATCGGACGCAGGCGCGTGAACCCTTGCATTCAGCTGGGGAGCACCGGGCGTCGGCCTGCGGGCAAGCCATCCGCAGGACGGCTCTAGTGCACCGTCCCGGACCGCGGGCAATCGTTGCGCCTGTCCCGCGAGAGGAGCTGTAGCCTCATGGCGGACGAACACGATCACCGCGCGCACGTGGTCGCCTGGATGGCGCGTGCCACCGAGAACCTACCGGCCGAAGGCGTGGTGCTGGCCTTCGAGGAGGGGTTCGGTGCGCTTTGGCGACGTGCCCACCAGACGCTCGGAAACGTCACGCTCACGGCCATCCTCGACCGCGTGCTGCACTACGCGACCGAGAAGTACCCCATGATGTCCAGTCTCGAAGTCGAGGCCAGGGGGCTGCGCTTCGACAAGCTGCGCGAGAACCTCGAGGGGGTCGCTCCCGCGCAGTTGAGGGAAGCGATTGAATTCGTCATGGTGGAGTTCCTGACGGTGCTGGGCAACCTGACGGCCGACATATTGTCCCCGTCGCTCCACGTTGAGCTGTCCAAGGTGGCGCGCGATCACGGGGCCCCCGACGAGGCCGAGGCGCCAGACGAGCGGCAAGAGCAGGTGTCGAAGAACGGCGAGGACGCAAGGCGATGACCAACAAGAAACTGGACGACACCTGCATCGAAACGGGGGTGCGCAACCTCGATTCGCTCTTCGGGGCGGGATTCCCGCAGGGGACCGTGACCCTGATCGCGGGTCCACCCGGCTCGGGCAAGACCATCCTCACCCAGCAGATTTGCTTTCACAATGCCTCCGCCGAGCGCCCCGCGCTGTACTTCAACACGCTGTCCGAGCCGACTGCGAAGACCCTTCGCTATCTCAAGCCGTTCAGCTTCTTCGATCCCAAGAAGCTGGAGGCGGCGGTGCGGTTCGTCGACCTTGGCATCCTGCTCCGGACGAAGGGCCTCGATGAGACCTCCGCGCTGATCATGAACCGGGTCAGGGAGATCAAGCCTGGCATCGTCGTCCTCGACAGCTTCAAGGCGTTCGACGATCTTGCCAGGTCCAAAGAGGAGCTCCGCAAGTTTGCCTACGAGCTGGCGATCAACCTCATGGCCTGGGAGACCACGACGTTCCTCCTCGGCGAGTATGGGGAGGCCGACATCCACACCAACCCACTGTTCTCGATCGTGGACGGGCTGATCCTCGTCAGCCAGCGCGAACAATCGGGCGAACAGCAGCGATTGCTCCGCGTCATGAAGATGCGGGGGACCAACCACAGCCGCGACGAGCAATCGTTCCTCATCTCATCGGCAGGCGTCGAGGTGTTCGCGCCGCGCGTGACCATCCTGCGCGAGGACCGCGGGCCGCCCGTCGATCGTTGCAAGACCCGCATCTCCAACCTCGATGACCTCCTCGGGGACGGGATCCCGCGGGGCTCGAGCCTCCTCATCGGGGGCGTCGCGGGGACTGGGAAGACGGTCCTGCTGCTCGAATTCCTGTACCGGGGCGCGCTCGCGGGCGAGAAGGGGATCTTGTTCTCCTTCGAGGAGACGGAGGAGCGCCTGCGCGCGTCGGCGCGCGGCCTCGGCTGGCAACTGGATGAGCAGATCGATCGAGGGATGATCGAGATCATCTTCATTCCCCAGCCCGAGATCATGGTCGAGGCGCACCTGCTCATGATAAAGGAGCGAATCGAGGCCACGCAGGCACGCCGCGTGGCGGTCGATTCGGTCTCGGTGTTCCTCTACAAGATCAGGGATCCCCAGATCGTCCGGGAGAAGACGTTTCAGCTCGCGAGCATCGTGCAGAACGCGCAGGCGGTGGGATTCTTCGCCACGGACATCCCGTACGGCTCGCGGAGCATCAGCCGCTTCGGCGTCGAGGAGACCGTGGTCGACGGCGTCATCTTGCTGTCGCTGACCGAGGAGGGGATGGAGCGCCAGCGCTACATCGAGGTCTACAAGCTCCGGAACACCGCCCACCTGAAGGGGCGACACAGCATCATCGTCGGGACTGGCGGGCTGACCATCTTTCCGCGCTACAACGTCGAGGTGGATCTTCACGAGGTGCCGGAGCCGCTCGAGCCATCGCAGCGCCTGTCCTCCGGCATAACGGGTCTGGACGCCCTGTGCGAAGGTGGGTTCCTCCAGCGCAGCGTCACCTTGGTCTCTGGCAGCGCCGGGATCGGCAAGAGCACGCTCGGCCTGCAATTCATCGCGGAGGGCGCGAAGCGGGGCGAGCCGGGGCTCTACGTCTCGCTCGAGGAAGGCTCGGCGCAAATCCTCAAATCCGCGGCAGGGGTGGGCTTGCCGCTGAGCGACGCGGTGGCGAAGGGCCTCTGCGAGGTCCTGTACCTGTCACGGGGCGAGTTTCGGACCAGCCATTTCCTGACGCTGCTGGCCGACAAGATCCAGGCCGGGAAGATCCGGCGCCTGGTGCTCGACGGTGTGAGCCACATCGTGACGGACGGAAATTTTCCGGAGGACCTGCGACAGCTGCTCTTCGCGCTGGTCACGCGGTTCAAGGCGCTCGATGTGACGACGCTCCTCACCTTCGAGGCCGGGTCGATGTATGCGACGGGCTCCGTCACCGACCACGGTTTTTCTCCTGTCGCCGACAACATCGTGCTGCTTCGCTATATCCGGTCATCCGGGGAGGACCGACCGTCCCTCACGGTGGTGAAGACGCGAGGCAGCAAGCACGACCGGGGGACCTACTACTTCTCGATCACGAAGGGCGGTCTCGAGGTTGAAGATCGTGTTGCCGAGTTGGTCATCCTGCCAGAGCCGGGTCTGAATCCGCCACCACGGTCTGGAACCTGATCTGAAGGGGCAGCATGCCGGCGGCGACGACGTTGGGGGCAGAGAGGATGCGGGACCGTCATTCGACGGGGCCGGACCCACGTCTCGAGCACCTCTACGCCATCAGCAAGCTGCTGATCCGGTTCCAGAGCGTGGAACAGACCCTGGCCGAGGTCGTTGCCATCGTCGCCCGGACGCTGGGTCTGCAGAGCGCGATCTTCATCCTCGAGACGCCGGGGCCGCCGCGCAGCATCTTGTGGCGCGCCCCCGATGGCAGCCCTGACCGGCTCTTGCTGGCCAAGGTGCACGCACAAACGACTTACGGTTACTTCGTTCGCTCCGGAGTCGCGCTCGATCTCGACACCGCCGACACGCTCGACCTCCCGCGCCCGGAGCAAGCGGCCGAGGCTGCCACCGGGACGGGCAGGTATTTCGTCATCTTGCCGCTCGTCGACGGCAAGGGGGCCATCTTCGGCGCCCTTCAGCTCGAGGGCGACGGTCCGTGGAACGAGCACCACCTCGCCTTCATGGACGCCGTGGTCAATCAGCTCGCGGTCGCGGTTGACCGCCAGGCCATCATCATCGCCCGTCAGGCGGCCGCGGAGGGCGCTGAGAGGGAGCAACGCAGGCTGGCCGAGTTCAGCGCCGTCGTGGGGTCGTGCCTCGAGGTACAGGGCATTCTGAAGGCGATCGCGGCGTTCGCCGTGCCAGCGCTGGCCGACATCTGCGTGGTCGACCTGGCGTGCGCCGATGGCAAGGCGCTGCGCCTGGAGGTGAGGTTCGCCGACGACGAGAAGGAGCGAACGCTCGCCGCCCGGGTCAGACGAGCCGCCCCGGAGCCCGGGGACGTATCGCCTCAGGCGACGGCAATGACCTCACGAGAGTCGATGTTGTTCAGCGAGGTCGCGTTGGGCGAGGTGGCGGGCATCGCCGACCCTGCTGGGCGAGGGCAAGAACCGGTAGGCGAAGCGCTCGTCCCCGGCCTGGGGATCACGTCGATGCTGGTCATTCCGCTGGTCGCGCGGGGCAGGACGCTCGGCGCCGTGACCATGTGCGCCGCGGAATCCGCCCGGCGCTACTCCGGGCATGACCTTCGTCGAGCCGAGGCGCTGATCCAGCGGGCGGCGATGGCCCTCGACAATGCGCAGCTCTACGAACAGGCACAGCGAGCGACCCGCGCTCGCGACAACCTGCTGTCCATCGTCTCGCATGATCTCAAGAACTACGTCACCGCGTGTCTGTTCAGCGCGTCCGCCCTCCTCGAGGAGAGCAAGAAGGACCCCCGTCAGGCTGGCCAGAAGCAGATCCTGGTCGTCCAACGCTCGGCCCTGAAGATCGATCGGCTGCTCAATGACCTGCTCCAGACGGCCAGGATCGAAGCCGGCGGGCTGTCGCTCGAGCGGCAGCGCGTCGATCCCGCTGTCCTGATTGCCGAGGCGGTCGAAGCGCTGCAACCGCTGGCGACGAGCAAGCGGCAAGACCTCAAGAGCGAGCTTCCTGCCGATCTCCTTCCGGCGGTCTCGGCGGACGCCGGCCGGATCCAGCAGGTGCTGACGAACCTCATCGGCAACGCGATCAAGTTCACCCCCGCCGAGGGCGCGATCACGGTCCGCGCGTCGTGCACGGGGGGCGAGGTCGTGGTGACCGTCGCTGACACGGGGCCAGGCATCGCCGAGGAGGAGGTTCCCCACCTCTTCGAGCGCTTCTGGCAGACCAAGAGCACCGCCCGCCTCGGGACGGGGCTCGGTCTCTTCATCGTGAAGGGCATCGTCGAGGCCCACGGCGGCAGGGTGTGGTTCGCCGAAACGAGCGGCCCGGGGAGCACCTTCTGCTTCACCCTCCCCCTGGCGTGACACCGATGCGAGAAGCGTGACAACCTTGCGTCGATTGCGACCCGCCCTTTCTTCGCGGCCGCATGCGCGGTAGCGTGCCCGCATGAGCGAGGAAGCGGTGGGCAACCGGAGCTTTCTCCGTCGCAACCGGTGGAAGCTCATCTTGGTCGCGCTCGTGGGCGTGGTCGGGGCCGTGGTCGCCCTGTGGACGCTGGTGACGCTGGAGTTCAGCTACTCGGACGGGGACCGCATCGGCTACGTCCAGAAGTTCTCGCACAAGGGCTGGATCTGCCGCACCTGGGAGGGCGAGCTCGCGATGACGCAGGTCCCGGGCGTGCCGCCCCAGATCTTCTTGTTCACGGTGCGGGACGCGGAGATGGCCAAGCGCGTGGCCGCCGCCGAGGGCAAGAAGGTGGCGCTGCACTACAAGGAGAAGCGCGGCCTTCCGAGCTCGTGTTTCGGAGACACCGGGTACTTCATCAGCGACGTCCGCCTCATCACCCCTTGAGTGCGCCACCGGCGGCGGCGATGAGCTGCGGAAGGCTGTAGTTCACCAGCTCTCCGATGCGCTCGAGCGTGATGTCGGGCGGCGGGTAGGTGGTGACGTCGGGCGCGAGCGCGTAGTGCCCTTGCCGTGGGAAAACGGTCGTGAGGCGCGTTCCCCAGATCCGTTTCGCCGCGGTCAGGATCCGCACCTTGTCGTCCACGAGGACGTAGTGCGCGGCCGGGTAGCGCTGGGCGACGTCGTCGAGCTCGTGTTCCTTGTGGATGTAGATCAACACCCGCCCCCCGAACAGGTCCCATAGCCCCGCGCGCTCGACCTTGCGTGGCTGGAAGACCACGTCGCCGTCCGACAGGATGACCGTCTCGCCGAAGGCGGCGACGTGCTCGACCGCGTCGAGCGATCCCGGGAACAGCCGATTGGCGAAGGGATAGTTGATGAGGAACGACGACACGGCGAGCAGGTTGGGATCGCGCGGATAGGCGACGCGGTAGCGCTGCAAGGCCCCGAGGTAGTCCGAGTAGCCGAGCTCCGTTCGGAGCTGCTCGAAGATTGTGAAGTATAGCTGCTCGGATTCGACGCCCACCTTGCTGATCAAGGTGCGCTTGAGGTCGGCCGTCACCCGATCGTTGTCGAGCAGGGTGTTGTCGACGTCGAACAAGAACACGGTTCTGCCTGCGTCGGGTGGCATGGAGAATGACTCTACTCCGGAAGGCCAGCCCCGCCGAGCCAGTGGCGTTCGAGCCACGCCAGGGCGTCGGGCGCGGCGCGCAACGCCTCGTCGAGCCGCAGGACCGCGCGCGTGCGTTCGGGCGCCCCGCGCGCGTACGCCCTCGCGTAGAGGATCCAGTTCGACAGTTGATAGTGGTGCAGCAGAGGCCCGAAGCGGTGGGCCGCGTACCGTTCCAGCACCGCCTCCGCGTCGGTCGGAGCGCGGCACCCCCATAGCGCGATGGTCACATCGAGCAGCAGGACGCGGAGCTCCTCGAACGCGCGCGCCGGCGCGGCGCACACGCCCGCCAGCAGCGCCTCGAACGCGCGATCGGACAGCCCCGCCTCCTCGGCCACCTCGCGCATCACGGGCACCTGCGTGGTGATGAAGTCCGTGTCGGGGGCCTCGCGCAGCAGCCGGCCCACCAGGAACAGATCGAACGCGCTGGCGATCGACTCGGCGAAGAACAGCCCCTCGGCCGTCGGGGGGCCCGCGCCCGCGGCCAGCCCGACCTCGTGACTGACCACGTGGTGCCAGGCGGCGTGCGCGACGACGTCCGCGGGGATGTGCTCGTCGCACAGCACGTCGGCCGCCGCTTCGGGCGACCAGTACGTCAAGTTGAGAAACAGCGCCCGATCCCAGCTCATCGTCCCCCCCCGACCAGGAATCAGAAAGCGGTGCTCCGACCGGGCGAGCGCGGCCTTCAAGGCCACGTACAGCGGCAGCGGCGCGAACGACGCCTCGTCATCGATGATCAGCGCGTCGAGCGTGACGGAGCGAAGGGCCATGCCCCACCTTACGCCGCTCGACGCCCGCGCGTGCGGGGAAACTCGCCTCGCGATGCCTCGTGATAGATTCGGCCGCGACGATGAGCTCTCCCGCCGCAGCCCCCAGTCTCCTCGACGCCACGACCTTCGACGGCGCCGGGTTGGTGCCCGTCATCGCGCAGGATCGACGCAGCGGCGTCGTGCGGATGTTCGCGTGGGCGAACCGCGAGGCCTTGCGACTGACGCTGGAGACGGGCCAGGGGTACTTCTGGAGCCGCTCGCGCCAGGCCCTGTGGCGAAAGGGGGAGTCCTCGGGCAACGGGCTCGCTGTGCGCGAGGTGCGCCTCGATTGTGACGGCGACGCGGTCCTCTACCTGGTCGACGCCGACGGGCCGTCCTGTCACACGGGGACCACCAGCTGCTTCTTTCGCCGGGCCGAGGGGGACGCCCTCGTCGAGGACGACGGCCCGCCCGACCCGCCTGCCGTCGTCGTCTCGCGGGTGGCCGACTTGGTGGCGCGCCGGCGGCGCGAGCGCCCAGAGAAGTCCTACGTCGTCGCGCTGCTCGACGCGGGCTGGCCGAAGATCCTGGCGAAGCTCGCCGAGGAGTCGGGCGAGCTGGCCGAGTCCCTGCCCGAGGCCGACGCCGCCCACACCGCGCACGAGGCGGCGGACCTGATGTTTCACATGCTGGTCGGCCTGGAGGCGGCGGGCGTCGCGGTCGATGACGTGTTCGCCCAGCTGCGCAAGCGCTTCGGGATCTCGGGCATCGACGAAAAGGCGAGTCGGTCACGGTGACGCCAGGCGAGCTGCTCGGGCCCGGCGGGCGCCTGGCGGCCGCCGTCACCGGCTACGAGCACCGCCCGGGTCAGGTGGCGATGGCCGCGCGTATCGCGCGCGCGCTGGCCGACGACGAGCGACTGCTGGTCGAGGCGGGCACAGGAACGGGCAAGACGCTCGCCTATCTTGTGCCCGCGATCCTGTCGGGGCGCAAGGTCGTCATCAGCACGGCGACCAAGACCCTGCAGGATCAGATCGCGCGCGTCGATCTGCCCCGCCTCGCGCGCGTGATGCCGCGGCCGTTCACCTGGGCGGTCATGAAGGGCCTCGGCAACTACGTTTGCCGGCGTCGCCTCTCGCTTTACGAGCAACAGCTTTCTCTGGTCGCCGACCCGGCGTTCGAGCGGCTCCGCGCGTGGGTGGATGAGACTCAGACCGGCGACCGCGCGGATCTCGCCGACCTGCCCGACGACAGCGCGCACTGGCGCGAGGTGCAGAGCTCACCCGAAACGCGCGTGGGGCCGCGCTGTCCGTTTCACGACCGCTGCTTCGTGACGACGATGCGGCGGAACGCCGCAAGCGCGGACGTCGTCGTCACCAACCATCACCTGTTCTTCGCGGACCTCGCCCTGCGCAGCGCCTGGCCCGAAGCGCAGGTGCTGCCGCCGTACGAGGCCGTCGTCTTCGACGAGGCCCACCAGATCGAGGACATCGCGGGCGACTTCTTCGGGGTGCACGTGTCGACCGCGCGCCTGCTCGGCCTCGCGCGCGACCTCGGCCGCGCGCGCGTCCCGAATCCGCTGCGCGCCGAGTCGCTGGCGTCGCGCCTGCAAGGGACGACCGGTGGCTTGGCCACGGCCCTGCGCGAGCGGCTGCCGCGCGCGCGCGCCGGCGAGGAGACGCGCCTGCCGATGCCCCCCGACCTCTGGGCGGGCGCCGTGCGCGCGCGCTATCACGAGCTCGACGCCGTGCTGGAGGAGATCGCCCTGTGGTTCGGGCCGGAGAGCGACGCGGTCCGCGAGCAGGCGCAAGACGCGCCGGAGCTGGGCGCGCTCGGGCGGCGGGCGGAGGTCGTGCGGGCGGACCTGTCCTCGCTGTCGGACGCGGGCGCCGGGGCGCGGGCGCGCTCGGACGTGAGCTGGATCGCCGTCGGCCCGCGCGGCCTGGGGATTCACGCCGCCCCCATCGACGTCGGGCCTCGGCTGTCCCAGGCGTTCGCCGCGCACCCGGGGCCGGCGATCTTCACGTCGGCCACGCTGACGGTCGCCGGGACGTTCGACTACGTCCGCCAGCGCCTCGGACTGGCTGACACCGCCGCGGACGTGATCTTTCCATCGCCGTTCCGGTATGACCGCCAGGCGCTGCTGTACGTGGCCGCCGATCTTCCGGAGCCCACCGACGAGCGGTTCGCGGACGCCGCGGCCGCGCGCGCGGGCGAGCTGTGCCAGATCACCGACGGGCGCGCGCTGTTGCTGTTCACGAGCTACCGCAACCTGCGCCGCACGGCCGAGATCCTGCGCGGGGTGCTGCCGCGCGGGGTTTTGGTGCAGGGCGACCGCCCGCGGAACGTGCTGCTCGAGACCTTGCGCAACGAGATCGGGACCGTCCTGCTCGCCACCCAGAGCTTCTGGGAGGGCGTCGACGTTCCGGGCGAGGCGCTGTCGCTGGTGGTGATCGATCGGCTTCCGTTCGCGGTTCCGGACGATCCGTTGACGGCCGCGCGCATCCAGCGGCTGCGCGACGACGGCGCCGATCCCTTCGGGACCTACCAGGTGCCGCGCGCGGCGCTGGCGCTGAAGCAAGGGTTCGGGCGCCTCATCCGCACGCACGCCGACGTCGGCATCGTGGCGCTGCTGGATGGGCGGATCCTGCGCCGCAGCTACGGACGGACCCTGCTCGGCAGCCTGCCCGCCGACTGTCCGCGAACGGAGTCCCTGGCGGACGTGGCGGCGTTCTGGGCGCGCGCGCGGACAGTCCTGACGCCACGGCTTCCGGTCCCCTCTCCCACGAATGTGGGAGAGGGCTAGGGAGAGG
>CAYUFS010000017.1:0-1192 GCA_964443975.1 uncultured Myxococcales bacterium
TTCGTCCCGGGACGACGGCACGCGGAAGAGACATGACAAGTCATCGAACACGGCGTCGAAAAAGTGCGTCCAGACCTCGAAATTCAACCTGGGTGCGGTCCTTGCCGCACCTTTGGGCGGCCACGGCCAAGCAGTAGATGAACGCGTTGTTGGTCTTTGGGTCTGGCCGCAGGAAGAACCTACGTTCGGAGCAACGCCTGGTGATCATGTATGTTCGTCCCGGGACGACGGCACGCGGAAGAGACATGACAAGTCATCGAACACGGCGTCGAAAAAGTGCGTGCAGACCTCGAAATTCAACCTGGGTGCGGTCCTTGCCGAGCGACTTCGCCGTGTATTTCCGAGCGTCAGAATACTGGGAGCATAGGTCCCGGATCGGCTGGGCCGCGCCCCATCCGGGCAGCGACCCCAACGGGTTGCCAACCCGGCGGGTGGCTCGACCTGCTCGGCCAATGCCGGGCCAATTTCAACCGTCTTTCGATGTTCCGAAGCCGAGCAAACGACAGTCGCGAGGATCATTGAAGATCCCGCGTGGAGCGCTGAGTCCGCGCGGCTCTGAAGACTGTCGAGCCGGCCGGTCCCGAGCGGGGACCTCGACGACCCCCCCGACGACGATCAGGCTCCCCGCGCGACTCCGCCGGCTCGACGTCAGCGGGGCATGATAGCGCTCCGTCGGCGCCAAACGGTGCCGTTGACCATGGCCACCTGGTCGCCTATGGTCCGGAAAATGGGGGGGATGAGGATGCCTGACGTGGCCCGGGTGTTGATTGTGTTGCTGGCTGTCGGGAGCACCGAGGTGTTTTCAGCTTGCGAGCGATCGGCGTCGGTTCCGTTTGATGCCGGTCGAGACAACACGGGGCCGAGCACGGGAGGAGGCGGCTCGGGGGCTGGAGACGCTTCCAACATCGGCGGCGCCGGGACCTCGGGCGCCGGCGGTTCCGGAGGGACAGGAATCGGGAATGACGGACCCACGGACGGCGCGACCGCTGACGGAGATTCGGGGCCGATTGGTACCACCGGGACTGGTGGGGCGGCAGGCGCCATGGACGCCAACGGTCTGCCCGGGCCTTCGGGCGGAGGTGGCCAGGCCGGATCCGACGCGTCGGGAACGGGGACTGGCGGGTTTGCGGGGTCACATGGGGTAGGGACGGGCGGCGTGCTCGGCACGGGCGGCGTGCTCGGCACTGGCGGC
>CAYUFS010000017.1:1292-98835 GCA_964443975.1 uncultured Myxococcales bacterium
GTGCTCGGCACGGGCGGCGTGCTCGGCACGGGCGGCGTGCTCGGCACGGGCGGCGTGCTCGGCACGGGCGGCGCGCTCGGCACGGGCGGCGTGCTCGGCACTGGCGGCATGCTCGGCACGGGCGGCATGCTCGGCACTGGCGGCATGCTCGGCACGGGTGGCAACGCGGGCGGGGCTGCGGGCGGAGCGGGCGGCTATAACCTCGTGTTCGTGACATCCAGGACCGACCTGCCGTCCAATCTAGGCGGTGTGGCCGCATACGACGCCGTTTGCAACCAGCTGGCGACTGCAGCCGGGATCAACGACGCATCGGGTAAGGCGTTCGTCGCGTTGATGGGTGACTCGCACGCGTCACCGCTCGCGCGCCTGGGCAACGCGCGCGGGTTTGTCAGGACAGACGGGGCTCCCGTTGCCGACGATCTCGCGACGCTGTTCTCGCAGAGCCGCCTGCTCAATCCAATCGTTGCCAACGAACATGGCGTCATCCAACCGTGGTCGGCGGCCTTGACGGGGATGCAATCCGACGGAACGACGGGCCCAATGACGACCTGCTCGGACTACACGGCGGCTACTGGACCTGCGCAGTTCACCGCTGGCTGCACGAGCTGCGGCCCCCCGTTCTGGTTCTACTGGGAGTCTGCAACGTGCGACTTCTTCCGCGGTTCTGTTTATTGCTTCATGAAGACACGGACCTCGCCCCTCACCATCTCGCCGGTCGCCGGGAAGAAGATCTTCCTCACCAATGGCCCTGTTCTCGGCGGACAGAGTGCTGATGCACGCTGCGATGCTTCGAAGCCGGCCGGCACCGGCGCCGTGAGCGCACTGCGCTCGACCACGACGATCGCGGCTTCGACCCTGATCAGCCCGACAGCGACGTACGTGCGCCCGGACGGGATCTTCGTGGGCCTGGGCAGCGACCTGGTGAAGCTCAAGCTGGCGAGCGGCATATGGCAACAAGGCGACGGAACCTACCTGGACGGCCGCGCGGTCTGGACTGGCTCGGCCACGTTGACCGACAAAGGAACCGTGGACAGCACTTGCTCGGACTGGACGTCGGTGACGGCCTCGACGGCGGTCACGGGCTCGTCGTCGACAACAGACGCCGGGTTCTGGCAGAACGGAGCTCCGTCCTCCGCGTGTGGGAGCACTTACACCTGGTCATACTGCATCGAGCGGTGACTCCAGTGTCACGGCAGGTGCGAGAACCGGTGATCGATAGGCGGGGGCGGCGGCGGCAGCTCGGGCGACGTCGCGCGCGAGCACGATCGCGGTGCTTCGTGCTCCCCCTGGTGTTCGCGGCTTCCATGGGCGCCACGCGGGCGGCATGGGCCGCCGACCCAGCCGATGTAGAGACGCTGATTCGGGAGGGTGTCTCCTTACGCCGGGCGGGAAAGGACGGGCAGGCCATCACGGTCTTCCAGAAGGCGTTTGATCTGGATCGCACGCCGCGTACCGCGGGGCAGCTCGGGCTGTGCGAGCTCGCCCTTGGTTACTGGTTGGACGGGGAGGCGCATCTCCTCGAAGCGCTCGCGTCGCAAGGTCACCCGTGGGTCCTGCGCAATCGAAAAGCCCTGCAGGCGGCGCTCGAGAACGCGCGTCGCAACCTGGGTGAGGTCCTGGTCGGGGCCGATCCGAACCGCGGTGAGGTGATGGTCGACGAGCGCCGTGCCGCTCAGCTTCCGCTCGACGGTCCGTTGCGCTTGAGCAGAGGAGATCACGTCATCGCGATCCGCCTGGAGGGCTACCAGAGCGGGCCGCGCCACGTGACGGTGTCAGGCGGCGACCGTCAATCCCTCGAGATCACGCAGCAGCCTGTGTCGGCAGCACCGGCGGCAATCCCTCCGGGTTCTGCCTCGGCGGGCGCGCGGACGGAACCAGCACCGCTGTTGACGCCGATATCGCCCGAGATCGACGACCCGGCGGGCGGCAACACCTCAGGGGCGCCGCGGGAAGCGGTTCACCCATCCGATCGCTGGCGACTGATGGGCTGGACGGCGGCTGGCGGCGGCGCTTTGGCGTTCGGTCTTGGCGTCTTTCAAACCACCGTTTGGATCCGCAAGACTCACGAGTTCGATGACCAGGTGGGACCCCTGGTGTCGGATCCAGCGACCCGCGGGCTGAACTGCGGGAGCGGCGAGCCAGGCTACGGCGGCCCCGGTTGCGACGCGCTTCACGCTTCGATCGCACAGGCACGCACCTGGGCGATCGTGGGCTACGGCGCGAGCGCGGCGCTGGCGGGCTTGGCAGCGTACTTGTTGCTGACCTCGCCCAGGGAGAAGCCGGCGCGAACCGCGCTCGCCTGCGCTCCCCGCCTGACGACGGCCGGACTCACGTGCGTCGCCGCCTTCTGACACCTGCTCCCGGCCGCGTTTGGCGGGGTTGGGTCTAGCCGACCTGCTTCGGCTTCGGAAGCACCCCAGGCGGGTTGTAGTCGAGGCCCGGGCAGCGCGTGGACGGCCCCGGATCCGGGACTGCAGATCGTAAACCCGCTGACCACCTGAGCGAACCCACGTGAAGCTCGGCGCGAACATGAACGTGACGAACCCCTTACGTTGGTGTCGCGATCTCGTCGGAGAGACGACGGCAACGTGCGGTGGTTGCTCTCTCGCGCCCCTGGCTCAACGAAGTATCGGAAACCGAATCGACGCCGTCGCCGATCTGGAGGGAGTAGTGCGGGACCGCAAACGCCCCCGAGCGCCTGCCGGCCGAGCGACCTCGCCTCGCCGAACGGTTGCATCTGACCGACGAGCTTTGTGGCGGAACCCTGGGTCTTGACCAGCACCGGGATCGATGGGGCCTCGCCTTCAGAGTTGTGGGCCACCAACAGGTGGGGCAGGCGCGGCTCGGCGAGCGCCGCGAAGCGGGGGGGGCGGGCAAGCGCCGGCCCGGCAGAGTTGACGTGAGATTTCTTGTCGGCGAAAAATGTCGGGGTGGAAAGGGCGCTTGAACGCACTGTCCCCGCGCGCGTGAATCTGAGACAGGTTTGTCTGGTCGGGCTGGTCGTCGCGGTCGTCGGCGCGATCTCCGCGGGCTGCGCAGATACGATCTTCGTGGATTACCAGCCCCAGTGGTGGGGGCCGCGCATAGCGGACGGCAATCGGCTGACCGTCAAGGTGGTCGTTCACGATGCACGGAACGATCCGACGCGCGTGGGCATGAAGAAGAACGCCTATACCTGGTGGGGGTTAGGCCCCATCGTGACCACGAACGACGTGGCGGTATTCGTGGAAGACAACCTTCAGAACGAATTCAGACGCAGGGGGTTCCGCTCGTCCGGCCCGGGAAGTGTCCTGGTCGTCGTCACGCTCAACCACTTCTTCAACGAATTCAGGACCGGGGTTCTCTCCAATGACGCCGAAGCCGAGGTGAGGGTGTACGTCCGCGTCTACAAGGGGCCGGTGGAGAGAGGTACGCCCATCTATCACGGCCATTTCGAAGGAAGCGCCGTGGAAGAGAACGTTAGAACGGAAGGCGGTGAGACCGCAAAGCTCGCGCTCGACGCCGCCTTCGCGGACCTCGTGCGGAAGGTGCTTTCCAACGACCGGCTGTTGACGGCCATCTTGGAAATGGCACCGCCAGAACCGCCCGCTGCTGCCCCGTCAAACACCCCCCCGAGTTCCTGATCAGATCGATACTTCGCATCCCGGCCCGAGGAGTGGCCTCATGCAACGGTCGACAAATCAACGCCGCGGGTCGCGCGCGCGCCCCAGGGCCAGCAGCCGGAATCGCCATCGCCACCCCGCGGTCAGAGCGGTCGTCCCGTGCTGCGCGCGATGGCCTCGAAGAGGTTGCGTGGATCGATGGGCTTGGTCAGACAGTCATCCATGCCCGCCTGCTGGCAATGCCGCAACTCGGTCGTCGTCGCGCCCGCCGTCAGCGCCAAGATGGGAAGCCGCGCGCCGCCGCGTCCGGGAACGGCTCCCGCCCGTTCGTGCTCGCGGATGCGGCGGGTCGCCTCGAAGCCGTCCATCTCTGGCAGCTGACAGTCCATCAGCACGACGTCGTACCGGCGGGCCAGGGCCGCGGCGACCGCCAGCACGCCGTTGACCGCCACGTCGAATTCGATCCCCACCGACCGGAGCAACTCGCCCGCGACTTCGGCGTTGATGCTGCTGTCCTCCACCAGCAGCGCGCGCAGCGGGCCGTCCGCGGTCGGCGGGATGGACGGCGGTGGTGGCGGCGGCGGTGCCGGCACAGGGGAAGGAGCCGCGCCGGTCCAGGCCGCGCTCAGCTTCCGCAGCAGCGCGCGCCGCCCGACCGGTTTGCTGGCGTAGCCGGCGATCCCCAGCGCGCGTTGTTCGTCGACCGACAACGGCTTGCCGAGCGAGCCCAGGATCACGATCACCGTCGACGCCAGCCGCGGGTCGGCCTTGATCAGCCGCACCAGCGCGAAGCCATCCATGTCGGGCATGCTGACGTCGACGATGGCCAGCGCGTAGGGATCGTCGGCCGCCGCGGTGGCGAGCATCCGCAGGGCCGCCGGCCCGTTGGCGGCGCAATCGCATCTCATCCCCACGCCGCAGAGCTGTTCCTTCAGAACCTCGCGGTTGGTGGCGTTGTCATCGACCGCCAGGACGCGAAGCCCGGCCAGGCGTGATGCCGCGGCCGGATGTTCCTGGACCACCGCGCCAGGAGCCTGCTGCAGCGGTAGCACCACGGAGAACAGCGCGCCCTTGCCCTCCGCGCTGACGACCGACACGGAGCCGCCCATCCGGGCCGTCAGCTGGCGGCAGATGGCCAATCCCAGGCCCGTGCCGCCGAAGTGGCGCGTCGTCGAGGCGTCCACTTGATTGAAAGGTTGGAACAGACGGCGCTGGGCGGCCTCGGAAATGCCGATGCCCGTGTCGCGGACGTCGATGCGCACGACCACCGTGTCGCCGCGCTCCTCCACCAGGCTCGCGGCGATGGCGACCTCGCCGTGGGGCGTGAACTTCACGGCGTTGTTGATCAGGTTCACCAGGATCTGTCGTAGCCGCGCCGGATCGCCCAGCACGGGGCGCGCCAGCGCCGGGCTCGTCCGGCAGCTCAATTCCAGTTCTTTCTGCTCGGCCGCCAGCGCCAGGATGTCGGCCGCCTCCTCGACGACCTCGACCAGCGAGAAAGCGACCGATTCGAGGTCCAGCTTGCCGGCTTCGATCTTCGAGAAGTCGAGGATGTCGTTGATCACCGCCAGCAGCAGGTCCGCCGACGATCGCGCCACCTCGGTGTAGCGGCGCTGCCGATCGTCGAGCGGCGAGCGTGCCAGCAGGTCGACCATCCCGATGACGCCGTTGAGGGGCGTGCGCAGCTCGTGGCTCATGTTGGCGAGGAAGGCGCTCTTGGCGGAGCTGGCCGCCTCGGCCTCCTCCTTGGCCCGCTGCAGCTCCTCCTGGATGCGGCGGCGTTCGGTCATGTCCCGCATGGTGACCACGATGGCGCCGACCGCCGGATCGTCGAGGAGGTTCGCGCCCAGCGCCTCGACCCACACCCAGCCGCGCGTCTTGTGCTTGCGGCGGTACTGGGTCACGGGCGACGGGCCCTCGACCCAGTTCCTTTCGCGCAGCCTCACCAGCTTGGCCAGGTGGCTCGCGAGGTCTTCCGGGTGAAGCCAGTCCATCGCGTTGGTCCCCACGGTCTCGTCCACCGTGTAGCCGGTGACGCGCTCGATGGAGGCGGTGGCATAGGTGTAGATGCCGCGGCCGTCGACCAACAGGATGGCGTCGGCGGCATTCTGAAAGATCTTCTGGGCGCGATCGCCCCGGGTGTCCACCGCTCGCTCCAGCGCCTGTTCGATGGCCGCGAGCTTCTTGCCCGCCGCCGCCTCGGCGTCGGCCCGCTCCCGTCGTTCGCGGGCCAGGTCTGCCTCGAGCGCGGCGATTCGGCCGAGCAGCGTGGAGGGCTGGTTGGAATCAATCATCGTCGAACGGGCGTGAGGTCCGTGGACGCGGATCCTATCACCCCGCGAAGATCACGGAGCCGGCGCGGCCGAAATGACGTCGTCCCGCCGCGTGGCTTCAGGCACTAAAGCGGTACGATGAATCGATTGCTTCCGCCGCTGCAGGGTGGGCACGACGATCCGCCCGTCGTCACCAGCGACGGCTCAAGCTCAGGCCAAGAGGAAGGCGATCGCGTACCGTGGACGCGGCGACCGGCTGCAGGCCCAGGTGGATCTGCAACTGGCGGTTGTAACCGTTGACCATCTCTTGCGCGTGCTCCTCGCTCAGCAGCGGCGGCTGGATGTTCGCGCCGACCGTCATTATCAGGACGCCGCCCCCGAACAGGCCCAACCCGACCTCCGCGCGCGTCGTGTGGGGGTTCACGAGCTCCGGCAACGCGAACCCAAGGCCACCTGCCAACACGATCACCCCGCTCCAAAACAACGTCGCCGCCACCGCCTGGCGCTGGCGGTGCTGTTGACCCAGGTCGTCCCGCCCCATCTTGCGGAAGAAGTCGTCGTACGTGGTGGCGTCACCGAACGTGCCGCGAACCGGGCGCCACCAGTTCCCGAAGCCACCGAATATTGTCGGAAACGAATTCGACAGCTCGCTGTCCACGATCTTGAGTGCGTTCAAACGGTAAGTCTCGGCCGCGTCGCTGCTGCGCTCGATCCCGCCGAAGTCGGGCCGAATCTCCTCGGCACGTACCGATCGGTGCCAACTCGCCGCTAGCGCCGCACAAAGGATCACCGCGACGATCTTCATGCCCGATCCCTATCACGTCTGCCTGCCCGCGGATGCCAGCGGCAAAGCTTGATACTGGCAGCCGCGGCGGCAGTTGGCGTCAGTTGACGATGGCGCAGAAGCCGATCCCTGTGGTCAGTGAGTTTAAGGGCCACTTTTCGCCGAGAAATCTCGCCCGGGAAACATGCAACAACGGCAAGAACATCTATGTCTGCATGTGGGTCGGAGCCCGGATGCTCCCTGCGGCCGTCCCCCGTTCCCGCCATATTTGCCCTAAACTCAACTTTTGCCGCGCAGGCTTGCCTCTGACGATGCCACAGATCCCTCCGGCGCCGGCACCCAGAGCACCGCCGCACGACCGACCGCGTCGGTCCGTCTTTGACGATCTCAGCCCAGCAGCGCCGTCAAAAACCGTCGTCGCGGATGATGCCGAGCCCGACGACCGGAACGCCGACCGCGTCTCCCCAAAAGAATTGCTCGGCCACGAAGAGCTCCAGCCCGAACGTCCGCACCTCGGGGCCCGAGGGCAATCCGGAGTGCCGACACGCTTGGCCGACCCTCTGAGAGTGACCGCGCCTGTGTAGATTCGCGGCCAAATCCTCGAGGACGTCGCCAAGCGCGCCGCCGCGGAGTCGGCGCAGCACATAGTCATACGTGCAGAAATGCTCCGGCCCAAGGGCCGACAAGAGCACCGAGACTATGCTGACCAGTCGGACCTCCGCCGAGCGGCAAAGGCCCAACATCACCCCAAAGGCGTCCGACTCGCCCGACCACTCAGAATAATTCGGAAGTCTGCATGGGACGGGGTCTACAGCTTTCCGGTCGGGCGAGAGCCCGTCTTTCATCCCACGCCAGCGCCCCGCGATGACGACGTCGCGCTCGTCGCCGCCGCCGTGTTCCCCTGTTTAGGCTTGATACGGGGTCCTGGTTCGTCCTACGCTATGCAGACAGTGTCGGGCGTATATCAGCGGGAGTAACCATTGGCGGTTGATTCAGGTGAGCAATTTGCGAGCGGAACCACCTTTCACAACCGCTATCGCGTGGATCGCCTCATCAGGTCTGGGGGTATGGGTGCGGTGTACGAGGTGTTGGATCTCGAGACGCGGCGGCGCCGGGCGCTGAAGACGATGTTGCCCGGCATGATCTGGGATAGCGAGATGCGGGATCGCTTTCGACTTGAAGCGACCATCGCTGCGGAGATCGAGAGTGATCACATCGTCGAGGTCTTCGACGCCGGCGTCGACGACCAAACCAACCTTCCTTTCTTGGTGATGGAGCTTCTCAAGGGAGAAGACCTCGGGGGCGTGCTGGACAGAAAGCAACGGCTTTCTCCGGCGGAGGTCGTGCAGCTGATCTGGCAGGCGAGCTTCGCCCTCGAAAAGACGCATGGAGCAGGAATCGTTCACCGCGATCTGAAACCGGAAAACCTGTTCTTGACGATGCGGGACGACGGGACGCCGCGGCTCAAGATCCTCGACTTCGGGATTGCAAAGGTGGTCGCCCAGAATACGCGTCCAAACACCACGCGCAGTGTCGGTACGCCGATGTATATGTCGCCCGAGCAAATCCGCGGCGCCGGCGACGTCGATCCGCGGGCGGATCTCTACGCGCTGGGCCATATCGTCTACACGCTCCTGGTTGGGCGGCCATATTGGACGCGAGAATCAACGAGTGCCGGCGCCCATCAGGCGGTGCTGTTCGGGATCGCACGTGGTGCCGTCGAACCGGCCAGCCAGCGCGCTGCTGAGATCGGGGTCACGCTTCCTCCGAGCTTCGACCGCTGGTTCAGCCGCGCGACGGCAGTGGAGCCGTCCGGGCGCTTCGACAGTGCAAGCGAACTGGCGGGGGCGCTCGGCGAGGCGTTGGGGATGTCCTCGCCCTGGCCTGGACAGACCGCGTTCGTTGATATCGCGGACCGGGTCGGTCTCGTGGAAGCGCCGGCCGTCAAGGAGCAGGTGCGGACGCTCATTTTGCCTGGACCATCTGAAGATCCCGATATGGTGAAGGCGGCGTCGGCGCCGCGCCCCAGTCGCCCCGCCTCGGCTCGACTTGTGCATCCTATCCGCATTGCGCTCGTGTCGGTCGTGACCCTAGTGGCCGTCTTGGCACTGGGGTTCGGGCTACACCGTCGAAAGGCAGTCCCTCCGACTGCAGCGGGGGCCCAACCTGCGGCGGACTTCGCCGTCGTCCGAGCGGCCCCGGTGCCGGTGGAAGGGGCCCACGCTAGCTTGCAGGAAGGCGCTTCAACCCTCGGAATCGAGTCGCCGCCCTCGCTTCATGCGCTGCATTCTTCGACGAGGGTTTCATCCGTGCCAGGTAGAGGACCGGTGTCTCTTCCGTCTGCTTTGCCAAACGTCCCTTCGACCGGGCAAGCGGCGCCGACAGCCCCGCACAAGGGGCAGACCCGAGCGAAGCCATTTGAAGCAAGACCTACGGTTGCGAGGAAGACGGCGCCGGAATCAAATCTCGTCCAGGCGTCGCCGCGGAGCAAGCCCGCCGCGGCTGCTCCCGCAGCGGATTTCGATCCGACCGACACTAGATGACACGGCAATCTGCGTCTCGGCGGATCGGTGCGGGAGGGCCCCGTCCTGTCGCGACCGCGACGACGGTCGGGATTCTCGCGCTCTTGTCCCTTGCGCACGCTGCGCGTAGCGCCGACGTCGATCCGAAGCGAGAAGCGGACGAAAAGTTCGCCGCCGGGCTAAATGCTCTGGCTCACGGTGATTGGCCAGCGGCATGCACCTTGTTCGAAGCAAGCATGACGCTTGACCCGTCGGTCAGCAGTCTCGTGAAGATAGCGCGCTGTCGCGATCACGAACACAAGCTGCTGGCCGCGAGAGACACGTATCAGAATGCTAGGGCGCTCAACCGCCGGCTTACAGGAAGTCCGACACGCCAGAAGGAGCTCGAGGACGCGATTGACCGCGACCTGGTCAAGCTCACACCGCGCATTCCGATGATCCGGATGTCTCTTTTCGGATCGCTGAACAGGGTGCCAGAAATCCTGCTCGATGGCGTGCGGCCAGAGATCGATATCTCCGAGTTCGACAGGCCCCTGCCCGTCGACCCCGGAGAACACACTGTGATCGTACGGGCACCGGGATTTCAAGAGGAGCGGCGCTCCGTGAACGCGTCCGAAAGCGAGGTGGTCGAACTTACCTTCGCCCTAAAAGCAGAGGTGCCGCCGCGACGGGCTCCGGACGCAGCGGCGATCATCCGCTCCTCCAGCCAGGTCGCACAGCGACAATCGGTCCAAGTCGATACGCCTGAGCAGGTCGAACGGAGAGCTCAGGTCGCGGAGACGACCAGCACGAAGAGGGGGTCGAGGAAGCGGGTCGTGGGCTGGATTCTGGGGGGTATAGGCGCCGCGGGGCTGGGAGTTGCAGGATACCTCGGCATTCGGACGTTGATGCTCGTACACGACGCCGACTGCAACGATAAGGACGTCTGCAGCATGGCTGGGGCGGCGACGATCGGACAGGCGAGAAGGACCCAGACTGCTGGATTCGTCGTCGCCGGCATTGGCGCAGCGGCCCTTGCGACTGGGATGGTGCTGGTATTTGTTGGGCCGCGGGACGTCGACCGGCGGTCGACAGCAGTCACGCTCGGCCTGGGGACGCAAGGTGCCTGGGTGAGCGGCACGTGGTGACCAGTGCCGGGAAAGACTTGGAGGACTGTGAGGCACTAGTCGCGCGGGCTGCGGCGGGTGATGCCGGCGCCCGGCGCCAGCTCGTGGAGCAACTCTGGCCCGCATGGTTGGCGTTGGTGAGGTCGAGCAGAAGCATGGGCGCGCTCGCCCGCTCCGAGGACGACATCCACAACGTGGTCGCGCGGCTCGTCGAGAAGATCGGCGACGACAACGGCCATGCGCTTCAGACCTACCTGCCTTGGCGGCGGAACAATCGCGGAAAGACGTTCGGAGACTGGATCCGAATCGTGACGGCGAACGCGATCCGGGATTACGTGCGGGAGAAGGTCGGCCCCCGCCAGTCTCCGGACGGCACGCCCAGTCCGAAGCGGCTACTGAACGAGTTTGCTTCATCGACATTGATCGACGAGCAGGGCGGGCGCCCTCCGTTCACGGCCGCTGAAACGGCACGGCAGCTCCTGGAATTTGCGCATGCGAACCTCCCTCTCGACCAGCTCTCGGCGCTGCGCCTGTGGCTCCAAGGGGCAACTCCGGACGAAATTGGACACCAGCTTGGAATCACTTCAATAGAAGCTGGCCGCTTGGTGCGCGCGGGAGTGGCCGTCATACGGCGCCGCTTCGCGCCAGCAGACGGCTCGGAAAATGTCGACGACGAAAGTGATTGTGGCGCGTGACAAAAAGGCGACGGCGCTCGTCTCTCTCTCCAAGACAATGAATACCGTCGAAATCAGAATCGGTTGCGTCGTTTTCGCCCTGCTCGACGGGGCGAGCTGTGTACCGGGCGTGAGGGTCCTCGGTGCCGGCGGTGGTAGCAATGGCCCTGCTGGTGGGGGGACCGGCGGGATGGCCAGAGATGCGTCTTCGGGGAGCGACGCATCTGGCGAGGGGGGCAACAAGGTTGATGCGGGAGCCACTGGCTCCGGGGGGATGGCGGGCAACGCTGCGGGCGCTGCCGGTTCGATGGGGGCGGGGGGCTTGGCGGCTCCTGGTGGGGCGATGGCTTCAGTCGGTGGGGGGCCTTCTGGCGGCGCGGTGGCTTCCGGTGGTGCGGTGGCTTTCGGTGGTGCGGTGGCTTCCGGTGGTGCGGTCGGGACCTCAGGCGTCGGGGGCAGGGGGGTGGCGGCCAGTCCTGGCGGCGCTGGGGGAACGGGCGGGGTCTCGGGAACCGGCGGCGTCGTGGCGACCGGTGGCGTATCCAGTGTTGGTGGCGGCGCCAGTACTGGCGGCGTTTCGGCGACGGGGGGCCAAAACAGCGGGGGCCACAGCAGCACCGGCCAGGGCGGGGGCGGCCAGTCTACCGGCGGCCAGGGCGGTGGGTCGGCGGGGGGAGCAGGCACCGGGGGAACGTGCCCCCCGCCGCTTTTCGCCGACAATTTTGAAAGCTATGCGACCGGTATCGGACTGGCGGGGCAGGGGGCCTGGTACGAGGGTGCGACGTATACGGCTCCCCTGATCCTTTCCGCGGGGAGCGGCCTCACCACTATCGTCGCCAATGGCGGAATCCGGACCGGGGATGGCAAGTATGTCGCCGCCAACGAAGCCGTTGTTCTTCACTCTCTTCCACGGCCACTCGACCCTTCTCGTACCTCCATGTTTTCTGTGGATTCGTACGCCTTCACCTCGTACAGGTCTCATGCCTCCGGTCCGCGCTTGACGTCCCAAGACTTCTCAACTGCTGTGGGTTGGACGGCCGATTGGTACGACGCCACCAACAGGGGGCAGCCACAGTGGCAATTCATCTCGCCCGGCGGAGATGAAGTTGTCCGCGGCGGCTTTGATGAGCTCGTACACCTGGAGGTGTTCGTGGATGGCGTCGCGGGCGTGGTCTTTGGTCGCTTAATTCGTTCTGAAGGCACCTCAGAAACGGCACACTATCCAATCTCCCCGGCGCAGATATCAAGCCTCACCGAGGTCGAGCTCGAGGAGGACTTTCGAGATTCTCTCTACCTCGGCGTCGAGCTTGACAACATTCTCGTCGAGGAAGTGTGTAGCCCCTGACGGCCCAATAGGCCCGATCAGAGGCGCGCATCACCAGGGCAGGCCCGCCTATGCGGCGCTGCCTGCCCTACACGGGCGCCGAAATATTCACCGACGGCGGCCGCGCCATGGTCGCTCTCGCAGGGAGTCGCCTGCGCGCCGGACATCGCTGCCTGCTCACCGATGTACCCCGTGGATTGTTCTCCGCTGACCACCTGACACCAGGTGAAATGCAAGCCATCGAACCCACCACCCGAATTCGGAGGTCCAAGATGCCGATCCTTGGTTTCAAGCCACTCAGCGCGCTTCAGGTTGTCTCACTCGCTTCGTTTTTGGGGCTTGCGTGCTCTGCTGGTTCGACACCCGCGCCCCAGACAAAAATGGGCGACATGGGCAAGGTCTCACTTGCTCTGACCGTGCCCGGCGGCTTCAGCCTGTCATCGGTGAGCTATGTGATATCGGGCGGGCCGACGGCTAAGTCGGGTACGATCGATGTCAGCCAAAGCAGCACCATTCGCGCAGTGATTGGTGGGTTGTTGGCCGGTCCGGGATACATCCTCGATGTGTCTGCGATGGCTGATGCGTCGGACGCTTGCGCGGGGACGGCTGGGCCAGTGACAGTGGATGAGAACGCTACTGTGTCAATCACCGTCGTCCTGACTTGCCATCGTCGACAAGACACGGGCAGCATAGCTATCAACGGCACGGTCGATGTTTGCCCGGGCGTTGACTCGATTGTCGCGTCACCCGCGGAGGTCCTGGTCGGCCGCGACGTCACCATCGTCGCAAGCGCGGGTCCCGACGAGAGTGCCGTCGGCTTCCCGCTGGCCTACAACTGGACCGGAGTGACTTCGTCGTCTGGCGGGACCGCGACGTTTCACTGTTCCGCCGCCGGCGCGTTTCCAGTGGTGCTGTCAGTGACAAATAGCAACCCGGCCTGCAATCCGAACGCTCCCGCGGCGACCGTGACACTGACGGTCTCGTGCACGGGCGAAAGGCGCAGCGGCGAGGACGTGACGCCCCCGACCCTCACGGCGTTTTCTTTCGACCCGACGAGCATCGACACCACCAGCAGCGAGGCCACCGTGACGGTGTCCATGTCGATGGCGGACGATCTCTCCGGAATCTCGTACGGCGACGTTGTCTTCTCGAGCCCGAGCGGGGGCCAAGTCCGTTCGTGCAATCCTGAAATTCCGCCTGCCGGCACCCTGTCATTCGCCACGAAGTGCAACGTCGTCTTCCCGCCGTTCGGCAAAGGAGGTGCCTGGACCGTCAGCGACGTCATCTTGTCCGACGTCGTGGGGAACACCCGGAGACTCGGCGTCTCCGACTTGCAGGCGGCAGGCTTCCCCGAGGCTCTGAACGTTGTCAGTACGCAGGACGTGACGCCGCCGACCCTTACGGCGTTCTCCATCAACCCGACGAGCATCGACACCACCAGCGGCGAGGCCACCGTGACGGTGTCCATGTCGATGGCGGACGATCTCTCCGGAATCTCGTACGGCGACGTTGTCTTCTCGAGCCCGAGCGGGGGCCAAGTCCGTTCGTGCAATCCTGAAATTCCGCCTGCCGGCACCCTGTCATTCGCCACGAAGTGCAACGTCGTCTTCCCGCCGTTCGGCAAAGGAGGTGCCTGGACCGTCAGCGACGTCATCTTGTCCGACGTCGTGGGGAACACCCGGAGACTCGGCGTCTCCGACTTGCAGGCGGCAGGCTTCCCCGAGGCTCTGAACGTTGTCAGTACGCAGGACGTGACGCCGCCGACCCTTACGGCGTTCTCCATCAACCCGACGAGCATCGACACCACCAGCGGCGAGGCCACCGTGACGGTGTCCATGTCGATGGCGGACGATCTCTCCGGAATCTCGTACGGCGACGTTGTTTTCTCGAGCCCGAGCGGGGACCAAGTCCGTTCGTGCAATCCTGAAATTCAGCCTGCCGGCACCCTGTCATTCGCCACGAAGTGCAACGTCGTCTTCCCGGCGTTCGGCGAAGGAGGCGCCTGGACCGTCAGCGACGTCATCTTGTCCGACGTCGTGGGGAACACCCGGAGGCTTGGCGCCGCCGACCTGCAGGCGGCAGACTTTTCGACGAGCCTCAATGTGAATGGCGGACCGTAGATGCTCGACCGACTGCGATGTTCCAGCCGCGAAGACGGCGCCCCGATGCGATAGCATGTCGGCCGTCACGTCGCGCGGGTCGCGCCGTGGCCTTCGCGAGGCGCAGGCGGAAAGGGCGGTGGCGCCGCGACTGGCGGCGCGGGCACAGGTGGCGCCAGCGGCGGCGGCGGAATGGCAGGACGCGGCGGGTTCGGGGGTGGTGGCAGCGCTGGCGTCGGACGTGGCACTGGCGGCGGAAGCGCCGGCGTCGGGGGCCGGGCAGCGGGGTTGGCGGCGATGCAGAACTCTACGGGCAGTCCGTGACCTGCAGCGCGCCCAGCAGTGGATTGCTGTTGGCGGGCGCCACGCTGGTTGAGGTGAGGCACTTCCCTGCGGGCACGACGACGGTCTCCGCCGGCGCGCTCGCCGCCGAGATGGTCAGCGTTCCGGTGTCGACCTTGATGCCTCCGCTGAAGGTCCCGACGGCCTTGACGGTGTCGATCGCGACGGCGCTCCCGCCGTTCGCCAGGACGAACCCGTAGGTGTCGTGCAACGTCGCCGCCGCGGGAGGCGAGGCGTAGTCGGACGCGATCGACATGTAGTCGAACGCCAGGCTAAGGTCGAGCTTGGGCGTCAGGTCGATGTGGACGGTGCCCGCGGTCGAATCGGCGGTCAGCGTGCCCGAGAACCGCCGCATCGAGTCGGCGTTCAGGTTCATGTCGAAGATGGTGGTCCCGCGAACCATGACTCTTGTCTCGCCGATGCCCACGTCGCCGAGCACGATCTGCTTGGCTTTCTCGTCGAGCGTGTACTTGCCGTAGTAACCGCCCAGCGTGATCTTCAGATCGCGGTTCGCCATGCCCAGCCCCTGGGGATCCCACCTCCCGTCGATCTCCGTCGCGCCGACGCCTGCTTGCAGCTCGGCGGTCTCGCTGACACCGTCTCCCGTGATCGCGTAAAGCGGGTCGGCCGCCGCCGTGGTGACCTCGGCCCCGTTCGTCTGCGCCACGTCGATCGCCTCCACTACGGCCAGGGCTGCCGTGACCTTTTGGTCGCCGGCCAACTGCAGCGACAGCCGCAGCTTGCCTTGCAGCCGATCGTACGTGCCGGTCGGGGCGTCGGTCTGAAGCGTCGTGTTGATGTAATCTGACGCGGCCTTGGCCATCGGCAGGTCGATCTCGATCGCCAGCGAATCCGAGTGGACGATGAAGGCGAATAGTTGCAACCGCGACGGACCGATCAGGATCGTGAAGCGTGATCCGTCGCCGTCGTTGGTCACCGCGATGCGCACGTCCACCTTGGTGAGCTGGTCCTGGCAGTGGCTGTCGATCGTCGGCACCGTGCCCGCGGGATCCGAATCCGACGGCAGCGGCCGGCAGGTCGGGTCGGGCTTCAGCAAATACGTCGCGGTCCCGTTCTGATCACCCTCGAGGTTCGAGTCCACGAACAGGCGCTCTTGCATCGACTGCCGCACTTGCTGACCGATCTGATCGAACTTCTCCTGCGAGGTCATCATGCTGGGCATCGCCGTGCCCGTCATGTCCGCGGCCAGTGCTGGCCCCACCACCGCCTTCAACATGGCGGGTGGCATGGCGCCGCTCATCATCGAGCCGGCCACCGTGCTGGCAGACGACCCGCTGGCGCCAATCGTCGTCTTGAGCGTCCCATTGTCTGCGAGCGTGAACGACAACGCCTTGCCGGTCTGCTGGATCACCTTCTCGGCGTTCGACGCCGCGGAGGCCGTCCCGTCCTTCGGATCGCCCCCGCCCGCGCCGCCATCGTTCTGACAGGCGGCGAGGAGACCTACCGCCAGGACCGGCCACGCTCTCCAAACAACGTTGTCCATATGCGCCCTCCGTGGAAAGTTAGTTAGTGAGGCCACTCGCAAGCCGTCGCGAGAGATCACGGCCCTGGCCAAGCAAGACTCGTGCGCGGGCGAGCCAGCCCTCAATTTTGCCACATTCCTGGTGAACATTGCGAGGCGCTTTCAGCTCGCGGCGAGAATCCTGGTGACCGACACGCACACCGGAGCACAGGTCGCCCAAACCGGGTGTGTTACGCTCGATGCGTTCATCTTGGACGCGGGACTCGGCGTAAGACCTTCAGCTGGTCGCAGCCTGTCGCCAAGAAAGTCGCCTTCCCCTTGGGGGCACTTGGCGCGGACATGGAAGGAGCAATCGAGTGAAGAAACGCTGCTTGTGTCTTCTTGCCTGCGCGTGGATCAGCCTGGCGCAGCTCGCCTGTGGTTCCAATGGCGGGGGTACTGGTTCGCACGGAACGGGCGGTACCAAGGGCGGCGTCGCGGGCCCGGGTGGCTCATCCGTCACCGGGTTGGGGCCAGGGTCGGGCGGGGCCACGGCGGCCGTCGGCAGCGGCGGAACCACCAGCACGGGTTCGGGTGGTGTCACGCTGCCGGGCAGCGGAGGCGCATCGGACAGCGGGACTGGTGGCGCCGCCGGCAGCGGCGGTTCCCCGCCTGACCCAACTGGCGGCGTCGCCGGCGGGGGCCAGGTCGGCGGCGGCTCGATGGGCGGCGGCCCGGTCGGCGGCGACGGGGGCGGCGCGGGCAACATGGCCGCTCCGGGCGACACACTGCCGTGGCGGCCTCTGAACGTGACCGCGGCGAAGATGCGCCTCACTCACACTTTCCGGGCCAAAGACGCCGACGCGGCCGTCTCGTTCAACGACAACACCGAGGTGGCCTCCGTCGATCCGCGCTCGGCCAAGATGGTTGGCAAGCTGGTGCTGCCATTCGGGGGACTGGGCAGCACCGCTGGAACCCTCGGCAACGAGGGGCCTTTCGTCTTGCCCCGCGGCTATCACGTTCTCGGCATCGCCGCCTACGAGAATTACAACATCCTGCACTGCGACGCCGGCTTCTTCAGCGACGCGCGCCGCCAGGTCTTCGACGGTGTCCAGCACACGAACAAGTACGATTTCGCCACGATCACGATGGTACCGTCCGACGGGGTGGCCAAGAGAACAGAGATGGCTCTCAAGTACCTGGACAAGATGTATCCGACGGAGGATTGGGGCTACTTCCTGAACCAGGACGGAACGGTGCGCTGGTCGGACGTCATCTTCACCGGGATCTCGCACGGCGCCAGCAACGCGCCCCGTTTCGCGATGCTGGTGCGCGCCTCGCGTTCGGTGTCGTTCGCCGGCCCGCGCGACAACAGCAGCGGTTCCGGCCCGGGCACGGACGCATATTGCCCCGCTTTGGTCTCGGCGACATGGCTCGACGAGAAGCCGCTCACCCCCATCGATCGCTTCTACACGCTGTCGGGATCGGCAGACGCGCAGCATCCGCAACATCTTTTCGCGATGGAGAAGCTGGGCTACGTCGGCCAGCCCGTGGACATGTCGGTGGGGCCGCCCTACGACAACTCTCACCGCATCACGGGCCCGGGCGGCCATGAATCGCCGTGCAACGAGACCAACTACAAGGCGCTGTGCAACTACCTGTTCGGCGTCGATCCCGCCAACGTCGACGGCGTTCCCTAGCTGCTGGCGGAACTGTCCCCGGGCGCTACAGTATCAGCGTGTCCGATGAAACCGAAGATGCGCTCGTGTTGCGCCGTTTTGGGTTGGAGCCCGACCCTGTCATCGAGGCGTACAAGCGCGATGTCGACCGATCACTCTTGAGGCAGAACCTGATGCGAACGCCGGCAGAGCGATGGGAGATGTTGGACCGAGCTGCCCGCCTGGCGGCGGAGATACGCAGGGCGGGAGCCAGCCGGCGTGGAGGGTGATCTCGCAAACATCGTCGGTGTTTTCGCCGACGCAGGTGTCGAAACGATCTTGATTGGCGGGTTGGCGGGTCAGGCCCATGGCGCTTCTCGCTTGACTCAGGACGTGGACTTCATCTATTCCCGGACTGCGGCGAACATGGAGCGGTTGGCCGCAGCGCTGGCGCCGCATCACCCGTATCTTCGCGGCGCGCCGCCCGGCCTCCCTTTCCGCTTCGATCGGGCGACCATCGAGCGGGGGCTCAACTTCACCCTGACGACCAGCCTGGGCGACGTGGACCTTCTGGGCGAGATGGCGGGTGGCGGGAACTATGAGCAGGTCATCCCGCACACCGTGACGCTGTCGGTTTACGGTCGCGCCCTGCGGGTTCTGGATCTGCCAGCTTTGATTCGTGCGAAGCGCGCAGCGGGCCGACCCAAGGACCTCGAAGCCATCGCCGAGCTCGAGGCGCTCTTGGCCGAACGCGAGCGTGCGTAGCCCGGTGATCGCGAGCCATCGACCCCGGGAGTGTTGCCAGACACGCTCGTATCCTGCAAGGTAGACACAGGTCGATCGCGGTGGCGGGATGTCGGGCGCCGCGCTCTGCCGACGTCAGGACCGCAAGATCAGAAGCAGGCCGATCGAGCGCTCGTCGGCGCGCGACTCCCCGGTCGCCTGGTGGCCCAGCAGGTTGTCGAAGCTGAACCGCAGGCCGAGGTCCAGGTGGCGGGTCAGGTTGGCGACGACGCCCAGACCCAGGGGGACACGGTAGGTGTCGCCCAGCGCCGAAAGCTGCCCGGTGACGCCGGTGAGGACCTTCAGCGAGACGGCGGCGGTCGCCTGGATCTGTAGCTCGAGCGGGATGAATAGCTGGTCTTTGTAAAGGTCGCGGTGCTCCAGCATGATGCCGACCTGCGGATCGAAGAACAGCGCCACCATGTTGGTGAAGTGGAACTTCCCCGATAGCCCGACGGTCCACATGATGCCAGTCGGATCGTGGATGGGCGCGAGGAAGAGCGACGAATGCAGCGACAGGTGCACGTCCCCGTACAGCAGGCCGTACATGAAGTCGAGGCCGACGTTGTCGTAGACGTGCGGACAGCCATTGTTCGCGCCGGTCAGGCACAGACCGGCGCCAGGCCCCGTCTGCCAGCCCATGGGCGACGTGTGCAGCAGCCCCAGTTGCACTGTGTCCGTGAACGAGTAATAGAGATCGGGAGCGAACGAGGTCGGCTTTCCGAAGGAGTTCTTGCTGGCGTCGACCAGCAAGGACAGGCGGGCCGTGAACAAGCCGGCCGGACCTTGCACGCCGCGCCGAACAGCGACCTCGCCCATGGGCGCGCCGCTGACGGCCGGGACGTCGTGGCCGCCACCCTCTACCACCATCGCGGCGCGAGACGCGCCACCGGCGAGCAGGATCGCCAACAAGGGAGTCGCCAATGTCAATCGCAGGAACACAGAGCGCATGAGAGCCTTTCGGTGAGAGTCACGGCTCCAGGACAAAAGGCCACGGGCCGGCCCGGACGCGGGCGCCTTTTGCGATGGGCCCACGTTGCAGGGCTGGCCCAACGTAGGTCGCTTCTGCACGAGCGCAATGCCGTATTTGTCGTTCCCGCGGTTGAATGAGACAATCGAAGCGCCTCGTCGCGCCGCTGCCCACCTGGCCCGCGCACTGGGCGCGCGTCAATTCTTTCCGAGCGGGAGCTTCACCAGCGCCTCGCGGAGCGACTGTATGGCGCCAAGGTGGCGCGCAGGCTTTCGACGGGCGTCCGAAACGTGAGCGACTGGCCTGAAGACGTCATCGACGTGGCGCTGCGGGTCGCCAGGGCGTTGGAATCGGTTGGCCCGCGGTATTTCGAGTCCTACCGGCTGCGCCTCACCGTTGATCGCTCGTCCAGTCGACGGCACCGACGTGGACCATCGATGGCAGATCTTCTTCGTGATCAATGAGGTAAACGCGCAGGAAGATCCCCTCCGCTCCGTCCGCCGGATCGGTGAAGGTGTGGCTGAGCACGAGCGGATTGAGGGTGTTCAGCGTGCGAGTTCCGACGTCGCCTTGCGCCGTTTCAGAGAAGGCCAGACTGGCGTCGTCGTAGACCGCCGGAACGCCGTTGTGATAGGTGCCGAGGAAGACGCCGTGATCGGGCACGGCGGCGGTGGCGCCGTCCAGGTGCCACAGCAGCTTCACCTTCACGGTCATCCCGACCAGCGTCGAGGGATGGCACCCCGCGCGAAGCAGCGAGAGCTCGCCGAGCCAGGGATCCAGCATGGTCCCCGAAGCGGGAGTGAGCTTGGCGACGGTGTTGGTCTGCGCGAAGTTCGACAGCAGGCTGAACGTCGACCCCGGAAAGACGATCTGCCCTTCGTAGTTCATCACTGGCGAAGCGTCGACGGTCGGCTCCAGAAAGACCTGGTTGTGCGGCCCAAGGGGAATGTCGTCAGTGGCCAGGGTTCCAGGGCTGGAGAAATCCACGGAGACGGCGCAGGAGGCATCCGGGCCGCCACCGCCGCCGCCCGCGCCGCCCGGCACACCGCCGTCACCTCCGCTTCCGCCGGCCCCTCCGCTTCCGCCGGCCCCACCGCCGCCCCCACCGCTTCCGCCGGCCATGCCACCGGGCCCGCCGCTTCCGCCGGCTGTGCCGCCGGGCCCGCCACCCGCGCCCGGACCGCCATGGCCTCCTGTTCCGTGACTCTTCACGGAATCGCCGCCCTTGCTGCCGAGCTCGCCTGGCACGCTGCTGAGCACTCCGGGGCCGCAGCCAACCGTCGCCATACCCATCGTCGTCGCGACCGCGATCCACCAGAGATTCGAGATTGTCTTCGTCATGCCTGATAAACCCGTTTCGTTGGTCCGACGCGCAAAATAATTCACAGCCGGACGGAAAACTCGAGACCACCGAAGGGCAAGACCGCGACGGTCAGGTGATCGTCGCGGCGGAGCAAAGTGACGGGGAACTGCGCGCGTACCCCCACCGCCACGTCGCGGCCGAGCCGCAGCTCGATACGCAGCGTGGGGCTGGCCCAACCAAGACCGCTCCAATGATTCTCGCTGCCGTCGGTCCACTCGACGGCGGCGCCCGCCCCGAGCCCGAGGCCGAGACCGGCGCCCAGCCGGCCACGATCGATCCACCAGCTCGGCGCGAGCTCGATTCCCACGCGGTTTTCTCGCAAGCCGTCGGTGCGACCCGTCCCGGTGAGCAGCGCCAGCTCGATCCGATCGACGCCGTGGATCGGGGCGGCCCGTTCGAACCCGAGCCGCGCGACGCCGAGCCACGCGCCATCGGCGACGCCGCTCGAGAGCCCGAGCGCCGCCGACAGCGCCCACCAGCGCACGGCGGTGTCGGGCGCGGGAACGGTCGTCGCGATCGCCGTCGCCGCCAGCACCGCGGCAGGCTCGCCGCCTTTGGCTGCGGCGCCGTTGGCCATGACCGGCAGCAGGTCGGCCGCGGCGAGGCGGATCTCCTGCCCCTGTCCGAGGCTGACGGCCGCCGAGAAGGTGTGCGACCCCCGCCACCCGCGCACCTTGTAGTCGCCCGCGGCGAGCGCGATCCGGTGCGCCGAGCGCGGCCCGAGCTCGGCCACCACCTGTTGACGCGCGCTCGACAGCAACAGCAAGCGATCGAAGTCCGACGGCAGGTCCAACACCGCCGACGGCCGCCGCAGCTCGGTGAGGACCAGATCGCCGCGTCCGGCGAGGTGGTAATCGTAGCCGGCGTGTTGCGGGCCCACCACTGTGTCCGAGGTGGCGCGCAGCGTGCGCGCGAACGCGTACTGATACGCCTCGGCCAGCGTCACCAGCCCGTCGCCCGAAAGATCGGCGGCGCCGCGCAGCCCGGAGATGAGGTGGTGGGAGAAGAACGAGGCGCCAATCTCCGACGATTCGAGGGCCGACTCGTCGGCGGCGCTCGAGGCGATCAACACCTCGCCGGTGCTCGCCAGCTCGTCGGCCAAGCGGATGTCGAAGGCCTGCCCGAGGGTGCCGCCCTTCAAGGCCAAGAGCGCGCCGCTGCGGCAGCTATCGACGATGGTCAGACGCACCTCGGCGCCGCTCGAGGTCATGCGCTGGCGCAGCTCCGCGAAGGGAAGCGCTTCATTCCCAAGCTCCAGGACCTGGCCGTCGGAGTGGCCCGAGAAGTAGAACAGCAGCACCGCCTGCCCGTGTTGCGCGGCGTGCCAGGCAGCCACCCGCCGGGTTCCCTCGTCGATGGCACCCCGTACCGCGGCCACCGTGGGTCCGCGCAACAACAACACATCCTCGGGCGAGAGCCCGCCCAGCTCGGCGAGGACGGCGCCCATCTTGGTCGCGTCCTGCTCGGCGTATCGCAGGGGGGCGTGCGCGGCGTCGCCGCGGTTGCTGCCGACGATCACCGCGATCCGGCGCGTCTCCGCCCGCGCCGGCGCCGACGCCGCCATCGTCGCCAGGATCGTCCCGAGGCAGATCACGAGACCACGTCTCCGACCGGCCGGCGTGCGAGTGGCGGCGAACGTCCGGGTCATGGCGCGCCGTCCTTCTCGAACAGCAGGGTAGATTGCACGGTTCCCGGGATCGACAAGCGTCGCGTGGCCCGGATGGCGGAGGCCCCCCCCGACGCCGCCGGCGCCAGCGCCTCGCGCACGGTTCGCGCGTCGACCGGTCGGTCGCTGTAGATGACGAACAAACGTTCGGGGCCAGGCGCCCGATCGAGGACGATGCTGTTCGGGACCGCCAGCGCCGCCCTCCCTTCGACCGGCGCGCTCGCGGCGCCATGAAACGGAAAATAGATGCTGGTCTGCCCCGCGCCGTCCACCGACGCGATTATGGCGTAGCGCAGCCCGGTTGGATCGAGCACGAAGCGAAGCGCGTCGCCCGGTGACAGCCGCGCCCCATCCGCGAGCCGCGCCACCGGCACACTGACGCCGGCCGCGCCGCCCCCGCGCCGGACGAAGACGTGAAGGGGCGGATCGCCCTTCACCCCAATCGAGGGCGCAGAATCGCTCTCGGCGTGGCGCGCGACCCGGGCGACCAGCACCATACCGGCGCCGAGCGGCGCCACCACGGCCAGCGCAAGCGCCCAAGCCTGCCCGGGCGCGAAGGCGCGCCGTAGCCCACGGGATCGATGCGCCGCAAGCGATCCCGCCGTGCGCGGAAACACGGTGGTCCGAAATTGTCGCTGCAGCTCGCGGTGCTCCGCCTGTCGGGCGGCGCAGGCGGAGCACCGCGCGACGTGGCCTGCGATCCGCTCGCGCCCGTCCGGTTCGACGCCGCCGAGCTCCAAGCGATCGAGATCCAGAGACGTCAGGTGCGGATCACTTGCGATCATGCTGCGCTCCTTCGCATGTACTTTCGGGCATTGGCCATGAACCGCGACAGACGGCCCGCCACGGTACGGCGGGAGGCCCCGACGATTCCGGCGATCTCGTTCTGCTCGAACCCGTCCACGTGATAAAGCCACACCACGACCCGCTCTTTGGGGGGCGCGCGCTCGATCAACCGCCGGACCAGATCGCGGTCCGCGAGACGGATCTCCGAGGCGCTGAGCTCGGGAAAGGCGTCGGGCAGAACAGCGGCCGGCCGCGCCCGCCCACGGCGGTCGCGAATCTCGTTGAGGCAATAGTTGGTGGCCACGCGGTAGATCCAGAACAGGGCCTCGCGCGCGTCGGGCACGTTGTCGAGGTGGCGGTGCACCCGCAAGAACGTCTCTTGCGTCGCGTCCTCCGCCTCGCGCTCGTCGCCGAGCAACAAGCGGCACCGGCCATAGATGGTCGGCCCGTACTCGCGGTAAAGGGTGGTCAAACGGTCAGGATCCATGAAGGTGGGCGGCGCTCGGTAACCCAGTAAACCCGGCCGGGGCCGCAGGCGTGCAAGAAAAGATTGCCTCGCGATGTCCGGCGAGCGAGCAGAGCGCGGGATCGGACTCGTCTGGTCTGGCTTCGGGACGCGTGTCGGCTGGTGGTTGCTGCGCTACGAGATCTAAAGTATCCCGTCCGCAGGGACGCAGACACCGGTCGCCTCCCCGGAACGTGCGCATCTCTCGCGCGCATGGCAGTCGCGGTCGGCCAGGCAACGCCCGCCGGCGGGCTGGCACTGGCCCGGCAACGCGCGCCCCCGACCATATGTCGTCCCGATACAGGTCAGACCTTCCGGGCACGAATAAAGGCACCGGTCCCCGGCGGTGTGCGGATCGATACGTTGCGAGGCGCAACCACACCCGAGCAGGGCCGCCAATCCCAGGACCGACCACAGCGCGGTGTTCGCCATCCGAGTAATGTTGTCAGAGAGCGAGCGCGGCAGCACGCGGTCCTGGCGGGCGGGCGACGCGGCTAGACTCACAGACCGAGGCTTCCATGAGCGACCAGAGGGCCAAGAAACCGAAGGCGGCGATGACGGTGACGGGCGCGCGTCGAGTGGCGCAAAGAGACGCCGACGCGCTGATGAAGCAGCTGCGCGCGTTCGGGCTGACCTATCCGGGGGCGCACACGAAGAGCCCGTGGCCGGGGCACATGGATCTCGCCGTGAAGGACAAGACCTTCGCCTACCTCAGCGTCGAGGGCGAGCCGCTGAAGATCTCCTGCAAGCTGCCCCGATCGAGCGAGCTCGCCCTGCAGTTGCCCTTCGCAACGCCGACACCCTACGGACTGGGCAAGGCGGGCTGGGTCACGGCGCAGTTCGAGGCAGGTGACACGCCGCCGCTGGAGCTGCTGCAGGCCTGGATCGACGAGAGCTACCGCGCCCAGGCGCCCAGGAAGCTGGTGAAGGACCTGGACGCCGCGCCCGGCGGCGGTCGGGCGGACCGAAGCGCGCAGCCAGCTGACGGCAAGCCCGTCCCGGCCAAGGCGACGCGTTCAGCTCAGGGGCGGGGCGCCCTTCGAGGGCGTACAAGGTGAGGCCGCATTGACCTCCCCATCGCCCTGCTGCTCAGGAGAGCGTTCATGAACCCGCGGCCCGTCGGTAGGAGCGAACGTACGTCGATGCTCGGCTGCGTCCTCGCGCTGGGAGGCTGCGTCTGGGGCGGGGTTGGGGCCGGAGTGGGCCGCGGCCCGTCGCCAGGCAGCGTCGGCCTGCCGGCTTGGACTCGCCTCAACGGAACGGCCCTTCGTCGGAGCGGGCCGCAGTCCATCGAGATCCTCGTCGACGAGCCAGCAAAGCAGTCATCGCGGCGGGCAACTGCGAGAGCGCGCCCAGCGGTCAGTTTCTCCGGCCCGGCGAAGATTCCGGTGACAGGGCCAACATCCCTCGGGTCCAGGCCGGGCTGAGCGGTGCACTCGGCCCCCACGCACAGCTACGGAGGTGAAACGGATCGAGCGGCGCAGGATGGATCTAACATGGGCTGATGGCATCCCACCGAGAACATGCCCGTGAAGTCGATCATGGGACCGGGCGAGCCCCCCGATCCTCCGAACGACGGGTTTGGTCGCGTCCGCATCGTGAACGACCCCTCGACGAGGCCGACGGTCGACTGGGTCAGCGTGACCATTCCGCTGACGCTCGGGTCTGCGTAGATGGTCGCCTCGCGGCCCGTCGTGCTGCAGCCGCCGATGAAGGTCCCGTCGTCTTGCGCAGCGGCGCCGACAATCGGATACATGCCCGCCGGCGGAGGGACGGTCGCGAACTTTCCTTTCAGCCAGCAGGGGATGGTGAGCTGCGAGTAGTCCGATGAAATCGTGAACGTGAGGGACTGGGCGTCGGCGGTCGCGGCGGCCTCGTAGTAGCCAACGCTCGAGAACGAAAGCCCCTGGCCCGACCACGAGAACGATCCCTTCGAACCCCCCGAGCCCAGGGAGCCCCCGGTCCCTGCGAGCCCGCCAGTCCCGAACATGCCGCCGGTCATCCCGTCGCCGTCGGGCGGGGACGTAGAGCTATCGCCGGCCCCCCCACTCGCCGCGCCATCGCAGGACAGGCCGACGGCGAGCGCTGCCGCGAAGACGGCACAGAGAACGGCCGAGATCCCCTCATTGCACCTCGAACCGGGCTGCGGCTTGGTGCAGGCAGCCTCCGTCGCGGTGCGCTCATCTCCGGACACCACGGTTTGATCGTATCACGGACCGTGGCGCGGCGGCCAAGACGGACGCAGCTTCACCTTTACTTCCCAATCGCGGTCGAGTCGCACCCGCTGGCTCCGCTGGGCGTCGAGCGGCCAAGGCGAACCCACGGCAGATAGCGCACGTTCCGCGGCAGTCGATTTCCTGATGCCCGTTCGGTGCGGTAGGAGTGACGGCTCGTGATGCCTCCGTTGTGGTTCGCGTTGGCCGCGCTCTGGGCGCCCGCCGGTCCGGCGCAGCCGATGGTGACGGTGCAGGGGAACACGCCTTGTCCTACCCCTCAGGAAGTCACGAGGCTGGTGGCTGCCCTTTTGCCGTCGGTGGGGGCAGCGGGCCAGCCTGACGTGGCTCAGCTGGAACAAGACGGTCAGCGACTGCGCGTAACCCTGCGGCGCTACGACGGTGCCGAGCTCGGGCGGCGCTGGCTCTCCCGAGCGTTTGCCTGCGCGGATCTGGCGGCGGCCGTGAGCGCGGTGATCGCGAGTTGGGAGAGCGACGTACACCCTGAGTTCCAGCTGGAGATTGCCGGGGATCAACCCCCGAGCAGGGCGGCCCCGGGGCCCGGGAGGCAGCCGGAGATGGAGGCGCCATTGCCGCGTTCGCCCCGTCCACCGAGACCACCGCCGCTCGCCCTGCCGCCGCCGCCCGAGATGGCGGCGCCCCTGCCCATGCCGCCGCCCCTCGCGATACCCCCGCTCGCCCTGTTGCCCGCTCGCGCGGCCGGAGCCGTCGCGCCGATCGTGGTCTCAGTGCCGGCGAGCGCCACCCCGGCGCCGGCACGGCAGGCGTCGTCACCCCCACCCGTTGCGGGAGCCGTCGCCGCGACCGTGCCCGCACGCTTCGACGGCGCGGGTATCGGGCATCGGGCGCCCATCGAGGTGGGGGCCGCCATCCTTGGAGCATTGGCGCCGCTCGGACCCACGGACTCAGCGGGCGGCGCGCTCGGGGGATTGGTCACGATCGGTTGGACGCCCGCTGGCCAGGGCCAGCACGACCACCTCGGCGGCGCTGGCGACGCCATCAACATCGGTTGGGGCGGACAAGCGGTCCTTTCCGCGACGACCGAACGAACCACGCCCTTGGTGTCGGGTTCCGCGCGCTGGCGCCGTTTCGCGTTGGCGCTGGGGGTGCACCGGCGCTCGAGGATCGGAGCTCGCGGCTGGCTTCTCGATGCTCACGCGGAGGCCGTGGGGGCGCGGCTCACGATTCGCGGGAGCGGCTTCGCGTCGAACGGAAGTGACGGCAGCCTGGATCCCGGCTTGCGCGCTGGCGCGCGGATCACCGTCGGACGCGGGCGGCTCCGCGCCTGGGCCGATGTCGCGTTGGTCGGTTGGCTATTTCCGCACGAGGTGTACGAGCGTCCGCTCGACGCTTCCGCGGCCTTGCCCCGCTTCGAGGCCACGCTGGCGCTGGGCGTCAGTCTTTGGCTCGGGCCTTGACCTGAACAAGAAGTGTAAGGTCTCCGTCGCCTCGACCACATAAGTCGGGACGGACGGACGACCTCTCATGTCTTCACCCTCTCGCTTTCCGCATCCGGGGACCCTGGAGGGGCCGAGCGCACATGCGCCAGAGCCCGCGCCCAGGGCCCCTTTTCAGGCGGCGCCCGGACTCGACGTGGGGACGATCTACAGCCAGCACGCGGATTCCGTGGCCCGATGGGCGGCCAGGCTGCTGGGGCCGACCCGCGATATCGAGGATGTGGTCCATGAGGTCTTCTTGGTTGCGTGTCGACGCCTCAACGAATTTCGCGGCGACGCCAAGATCACGACCTGGCTGTACGAGATCGTGGTTCGGGTGGCTCAGGAACGCCGTCGCATGCAGCGCCGGACATGGTGGCTGTTTGGACGCGCGCCAGCGCACGAATTCCGGTGGGAGGCCCCCGGCCTCGACGAGACAGCCCGGATTCCCGCGGATCAGCCGAGCGCCCTCGAGTTGTTGGAGAGAAAAGAGGCCGTAGGAACCCTGTACGAGATCCTCGACGGTCTGTCCGAGAAATACCGCACGACGATCATCCTGTTCGAGCTGGAAGGATTGAGCGGGCATGAGATCGCCGCGATCACGAAGACATCGCTTGCCAACGTCTGGATTCGGCTCCATCGGGGGCGTCAGCAGTTTCTGAAACGCCTGTTGGCGTACGAAGCCAAGGGAACCCCATGACCATCAAGGACGACCACGTACACGTAGACGAAGGACGCGGACTGTCCGCGTCCGATCGCAGCAACGGGACGGACGGCGCACCGGTGGCGCGGTGGGTGCATCGCCGCCCGGGAGGCACGGCTTCCGAAGATCGTGCCGCCCGTTTGTTCAGGCTGGTGCCCGTGCCGGGGGCGGCGTTTGGTCCACAGGCTCACGCCCGCGTGCGCGCGCGGCTGGCTGCCGAGCTGGGCGACGCGCCCGCCGCCGCGGTGCCCGCCACGGCGCTGGGGCGATTGAGGAGGGGGCGCGCGCCCGCCTTGCGCTGGGGAATCGCGGCCGGTCTCCTGCTCGGCAGTGGCGTGGTCATCGCGGCCCGCGGTGTGAATCACTGGTGGGCTCGCGCCGTGTCGGTGGCGTCGGCGCCGGTGTCGTCCACCGAACAGGTCGCACGCCACCGTTCGGCTCGCGGTGCGTATCAGCGCGACGCGATGACTGGCGCGGCGGTTTCGGGGCCGTCGCTTGAGCAACCGAGCTCGGCACCGAGCTCGCGACCGATTGTGGCCCCCACGCCGTTGAGCGAAAGCCCCCTGGCCGCCGAGGCAAGGCAGCTGAACGGCGCCATCAGCCGCTTGCGGCGGGACCGCGACGCATCCGGCGCGTTGGCGGCGCTGGCGGAATATCGGCGACGCTTCCCCAATGGCACCTTGACCGCCGAGGCAGACACGGTGCGCATCGACGCATTGTTGATGCTGGGACGACAGGACGAGGCGCTGGCGGCATTGAGCGCGCTGTCGCTGGATGGCGGCGGGCGCGAACAAGAATTGCGCGTGATCCGGGGCGAGCTGCGCGCGACCTCCGACTGCGCGCGCGCCCTTGCGGATTTCGACCGGGTTCGGTCGCCCGCGGCGTCCCCCGAGTTGGTGGAGCGCGCGTTGTTTGGCAGCGCCGTGTGCCTGTCGCGACAGGGGCGACATGTCGAGGCCAGGCACGAGGCCGAGGGGTATCTCCGCCGGTTTCCACACGGAAGGTTTGCACGCGAAGCGCGTCGGCTGAGTGCACGCGGCGGGTCCGAACTACCCGGCACCGAATCCACGCAGCCGACCCCCTGAAGGCGCCGTGCATCGAGCGTGGGCCGCACGCGTGCCCGTTCGTTCCTGACGTACGGCGGGGCGGCCGGCGATGTTTGTAAGGTTCGGGGGCGGTTCTTCACTCATCACCCACGCTCGGATTCTCGGAGGTTAGAATGAGCTCGAATGTGACCTGGCCCCTGTGCGCAATGATGCTGGCGGCGTTCGCCGGGTGCGATGCCAAGCGGCACCTGGTGGGTGAGAACCCGGACGCCGGATCGCCGCCGGCGGCTGGCGGCACGGGCACGGGCGCGCCCGCCGGGGGCGCCGGGGGAACGATCATCGCGGGCCCCGGTGGTGGCGCGGGCACGGCGGGGGCGGGAACCGGCGGCATCACCGGACTGGGTGGGTCGGCGGTGCCGCGCGCCTTGCCGATGGGTGCGCGCAAGGCGGTGACCGCCGTGGCTCGGTTGCTGTGGCAGGCTGCGCCGGACGCCTCGCTGCTGGCCATGGCCGATTCCGGCGCGGTGGGGACCACCGAGGATCTCCGTGCGCTGACGTTGCGGATGCTGATCGATGCCCGTGCTCAGAATGGTGTCGGGGCCTTCTATCGCTGGTGGCTGGACCTCGATCGCGTGGCGAACCTGGCCAACGTCGCGCCGAAGGACCCGGTGTTGTTTCCTCAGTTCAACGCCGATCTGGCGGGGGCGATGGCCGGCGAGACCCAGACCTTCGGTTCTTACGTCACCTTGGACGGGGACGGATTGTTCGCGACCCTGCTGACGGCGCCCTTCACGTTCGTGAACCAGGCGCTGGCCGATATCTACAAGCTCGACGGAGTCACGGGGACATCGCTGCGCCGGGTGGCGCTCGATCCGACCGAGCGGGCGGGCCTGCTCACGCAGCCGAGCTTTCTCGCGGGGAATTCCAACCCGGTTGACTCCGATCCCTCCCGGCGCGGAGCCTTCATCCAGGCAAAGATGTTCTGTCAGCCGGTACCTCTGCCACCAGCGGATGCCATCTCCCAGCTCCCCCCGACCACGACGCCAGGGGTCGTGACGACCCGCCAGCGCCTGACCGAATCCCTCAGCCAGGAGCCTGCGTGTACAGCTTGTCACCAGCTCCTCGATCCCCTCGGGTATGCCTTCGAACACTTTGACCCGATTGGTCAATTTCGTGCGACCGATAACGGGATGGTCATCGACGCGTCGGGACAGACGATGCGCCTTCAAAGCGGCGACTCGAATTTCGACGGCGCTCCGCAGCTGGCGAAGGTACTGGTGCAGACGCCCGAGGCGCAGGTCTGCATGACCCACAAATGGGTCGAATATGCCGTCGGCCGGGATCTGACTGATCAGGACAGTGCCGCCGTCAACGACGCGCACCGCTGGTTTGCGGGGTCCGGCTTCAACCTGCGCGAGCTGATCGCGGGTGTGACCCAGACCGATCTGTTCCTGACCAACCCGCCCTTGTGCACGCCGGGCCAGGACCAAACCTGCAATGACAATCCGGCTGTTTCGTCGCTGCATGGCCATTGCACCGAAGGGCTGCGGTGCGTTTGCGGGAGCGCGTGGTCCCTGAATTCGGCCACCGGACGCTGCCTGTAGCAGCTCGTGGATCGCGTCGGGCGATAGCGCCGCAGAGGGCGGCGCCGATCGACGGAGAGCCCGGCGAAACATGCCGGGGCCACACCCGCGCGGGTGGCTGGAGCGGACCGCCGGGAATGCCCGGCACCGAGGCACACGAAGTGCCGATGAGGCCGACCGCGGCAAGAGCGAAAAGCGGACGGCAGATCAGGCGGACCGACATCACCAGGCGGGTAAGCAACCGCCGGACCGCCGATGAGTCGAGGCGATTGGGGCGGAATCAGCGGCGAGGGCGCGCGATGAATCGTCAAAGCTGTCCAGAACCTGACGGCTCGCCCACGAAGGGTCAATGTGAGAGTGCTGCGTCTCCCGTCACAGCGCGATCACCCCCGCAGGTGTCAGGTTGTCGATGATCATGGAATCTGACGTGGCCAGCCTCCACCCGCGGAGCTGCGCGTGTCCCACAATCAGGCGATCGAACGGGTCGCGCGTCCAAGCCAGACGAGCGGCAGCCTTGAAAAGGGTCGCGGAGGAAGGATCGTCCAGCGCGAATCGGTCGTCATCTTCGACCGCGTCCGGCGTGGTCTTGAAACGAATCCGTCCGAGTTCATCGAGCAAGCGCAGCTCCAGCAGACTCACCGGCGAGACATAAAGTCGAGCGCCTTTCGGCAACTTGCGAACCCGCTTGTTCCCTGCCAGAAGCCAGATCAGGACGTTGGTATCGAGCAGGATCAACGCGATGTCCGGCGCGTGAAGGTCAGGCCCTTGGGCGCATACCTCCACGTCCAGTCACCCCGCTCGATCGCTTCGTCGAGAATCTCGAGGATTGGCGCCTTCTTCTTGGCTGGTTTGGCGGGGGCCGCCGGCACGACCTGAAATCGAACGCCCAGGCGTTCGATTTCCACGGACTCGCCCGCTTCGACGCTGTCCAGCATTTCCGCCATCCGCATCCTTGCTTGGGTCACGTTGTAGCGCAGCATCTGTACACTGTACACGCGTGATATGCGTGGCGTCCAGCCAGTCCGTCCCGCGCATTTCCCGATCCGTTTGATTCAGAGGACCTTTGACGTCCAGCAGGAACAGCGTTCCCGCACAACACCATTGTCGGCCGCTGCCAACACAGTTTGCGATTGACGGGTCTGGAGGGCGCTTTTCCGCGAGGAATCGCCTGGCCTCGCGCTTGCTGCCGCCCTTCCCCGCGCCGCCGCGCGCCTGGAGGTCCCCGTGCATCGAACGTCCAGACCCGTCCCCGGTTCCCTGTCCACGTCCCCGTCGCTGTCCGGTCGCCCGCCGCCCGCACCGCCGCTGGTGGCGTGCCTCCTCGCCATGCTGGCGGTGGCCTCGTGCAACAGCCACCGCCTGGCGGCGCCGACGCCGGCTACCTCCACGCTGGAGAAGCACAGGATTTCACAGTACGTCAATCGAAAGCTGGACCTGCTGTTCATGATCGACGACTCGCCGTCGATGGCGCCGTTGCAAACAAAGTTGTCGCAGCAGCTGGGCAACTTCATGGACGCTCTGGTGAACCCCACCACGGGCCAGCTGCCCGATCTGCACGTGGCGGTGGTTTCGTCGTCGTTCGGCGGCGGCGCCTGGAGCAACGTGAACCAGTGCGCGAGCGGCTCGTACCCCGGCGACGACGGCGGCAAGTTCCAGCAAGGCCCCGGCGGCGCCGGCCACGGAAGCTGCACGATGCTGCACGGGGGCCAGACGTACCTGGCGTCAGGCGACGGATCACCTGGTGGCGCGCCGAACTACGACGGCGACATTCGCGACGCCTTCAAGTGCATGGCCCTGCTTGGGGACCGCGGCTGCGGCTTCGAGAGCCAGTTCGAGTCGGTCTACTACGCCCTGTACAAGGCAGCCCAACCGAACGACCCCGACAACGGCGGCTTCCTGCGCCAGGAGGCGACGCTGGCGGTCGTGATGGTCACCAACGAGGACGACTGCTCGGTCGGGCCGCAGTCGCTGCTGCTGGACCCGTCGGTCAACTCGACGTCGGACCCGTCGGGCCTGGGCGCGCTGCAGTCCTACCGCTGCAACGAGTTCGGCCACCTGTGCAACGGCGCGCCGCCGCCCCACGACGCGCCCGCCAGCCCGGTCACCCTCGACGGCTGCGTCTCCGCCGAGAACAAGGGCAAGACCGACCTGACGCTGCGCGATCCCAACGGCAACGCCGATCCCACCATGGGCCACCTCTGGCCCACCGTCTCGGACCTGACCAGCTTCATCCTGACCCTCAAGGACAACCCCGACGACATCCTGGTCGCGGCCATCGCGGGCCCCACCACCGACAACGGCGGCCACTCGCTGTACCGGGTGATCTCGCAGGCGAACCCATCGGCGAACGACGAGGGGGATCCGGTCGTCGACCACTCGTGCACCCAGCCCACGAGCGACGGCACCATGCCCGAGTACGCCGATCCTGCGGTTCGCATCAAGCAGTGGGTCGACGGCTTCGGCGCGAACGGGGTCTTCTATCCCATCTGCGCGAACGACTTCCGCTCGGCGATGGCGGGCATCGCTCAGCAGATCCTGCCCCACGTCGAGCCCGATTGCCTGAGCGACCGCATCGCATGGATCGATCCGGCGAACCCGTCGCTCGGTCACGACTGCCAGGTGTCGCTGGGGCCGCGCGCGGGGACGGCGCAGGCGCTGCCCGAGTGCAGGCCGCTGCCCGCCGCAGGCCTGAAGGCGACCCCCACGAACACGCCCTGCTATCAGCTGGTACAGAACGCGGGGGGCTGCCTGCTGGATCAGGGGGCGACGACGGCGCTGGTCATTTGCAACGACGCGAGCTGCGACGTGACGATGAACGGCAGCACCGCCACCGAAGCGGTCATCACGTGCGCGCTGCAGTGATGACCGGCGCGAGTCACTGGAACACGCACAGGTTGTCGCATCGTAGCGTCGATCGCTTTCGCGGGTCTCAGAGCTTGGACTGCATCACGAACGGGGAGATGGGCAGGTTGCGCTCCTTTACGCCCTGGGCGACCAGGTGACGAGGAGGCGACGCGAAACGAACGCGAGCTTTCGGTGGAAGACATCTTTCATGATGCCCGTCCCCACCAAGTCCGTATGAGTGCTACGCGAAGGGATCTCGCGTGTGGAGCTCCCCGAACAGCGAGAAGTCCCGATCGCGCGTCAGCAACGCTTCTACGGCGTGGAGGTCGACATGAGTCGACGCTACCCGCGTGTGACGCGACAAAGAAGCGCGCGCATTCCCGAAAAGCCGCTCGATCAGCTCGAGTGCGACGTGCGGCGAGCGCTACTGGATTGGATAGCCGCGCCAGAGCCAGAGCATGGTGTCGGCCATCGTGGCGTTCTCCACGCCCTGCGTGCAGTGGGACGCGCCCAACCCGTACAGAAAGCGGTAGTGATAGCCCTTGGCCTTCAAGGCTGCCGCCGTGCGCTGGTTGGCGAGCAGCCAATCGTGCTTGCCGGCCTCACCGGTGCCGGCGCCGTTGTCCATCTGGTTGGCGCCGATGAAGATCCGCAGCGGCTTCTTGTCCGAGTTGGCGATCAACGACAGATCGGAGTGCAGGTCCCACGCCCCATCGGGATACATCGCGGCCTCGGGCGCGTTGTCGGCCTGCTGAGCCACCAAGGTCGCCGAATAGGCGATGACCTTGCGAAAACGGTCGGGTTGCATCCAGGCCATGATGACGGCCGCGGCGCCCCCCGAGCTGCAGCCCACGGTGCCCCGCCCCTCCGGATCGTCGGTGAACTTCAAGTTGGGGTAGGCGGCCTTGATGTCCGCGTTGGCGAGCACGGCGGGGAGCACTTCTTCGTCGACGAAGCGCCCATAGCGATCCGACATCGTGTCGTACTCGAGGCCGCGCTCGCTGCCCTTGCCGTCGCCGGGGCCATTGTGGATCGCGACGACGATGATCGCCGGCAATCGCCTGGCGGGGTCCGTCGACTGACTGAGGTTGTCGACCGCGAGCCTGACGAGGTCGTAGTGGGCTCGAGCGCCATCCTGTATCGTCATGAACGGCGCCGCGGTGCCGTCCTTGTACTTCGCGGGGATGTACACGGTGACCAGACGCGAGAAGGCCTTCGGCGAGGTGAGTGTGGCGTCGAGCCCCGTGAAGATCTTGCTGCTCGACGAATTCATGGTGAAGCTGAAGGTCTTCCCGACGGGCGCGTTTCCGGCTCTGAGGTCGGGCTGGGTCACGTAGTTGGGGCCTGCCATCACCTCCCCGTCGCCCTCCGTGCCCGGGTCGCTGGCTGGCGTCGTCGCGCCCGCCGCGCCCCCGCTGCCAGCGGATCCCCCTGCCGCGCCGGCTCCGCCGCTGTTGCCGCCACCTCCCCCTGGCGCGCCCGCCCCGGCCGCGCCCACGACGCCGCCGGTGGCTGTCCCGCCGCCCGAGGCCCCGCCGCTCGCCGCAGGCCTGCCTGCGGATCCTCCAGTGCCGGAGCCGGGCGTCGGGTTCACGCCGCCGCTTCCATTCGCTCCCCCGGTTGCTGCCTGGGTCGCTCCTCCCGTGGCGGGAGGTCCTCCCGTCGCGCCGCCCGACATCCCGGAGCCACCCGTGGCGCTCGGGTTCGCTACCCCGGCGCCGCCCGTGCCTTCTGCCCCGGCCGGGTCCTTTGCCGACGAGCACGCGGCCACGGCCAGCCCCATCCAGACGAATAGAAGATGAGCCCGGCGACTCATGTGTGTCAGTCGGAGACCGTCAGGGCGTGAGACCCGCGAGCTGCTTGTTCCCGAGCAATCCGAAGCTCGTGGCCGGCACGCCGAGACCGTTGTTGAGCAGCGTGATGAACATGTTCGCCTGTAGCGCTCCCGCCATGTCCAGCGCCCGTCCGGTCACGATCTTTCCGCCCGCGCTGCCACCGATCAAGATGGGCTTGTTCACCTGGTCGTGGGCATTGCCGTCGCCGATCTCGCTGGAGAGAAAGATGAGGCTGTTGTCGAGGACGGTCCCGCTGCCTTCACTGATGGCGTCCAGCTTCTGCAGGAAGTAGGCGTACTGCTGCACTTCCCACAGGTCGATCTTCAGGAGCTGGCTGCCTCGGGCAAGGTCGTTGTTGTGGTGCGAGAGCCGGTGGTGGTCGGTCGTGATCCCGAGCCAGGGGCAGCTCTGGAAGCCACTGCTTCCGCCGTTTCCCTGGTGGAAATTGATGACCCGGGTGGCATCGCACTGGAACGCCAGCGCCATCAGATCCAGCATCATGGTCGTCAAGGTCGGCACGTCCGCCGGGGTGGCCGCCTTGGTGATCGTCGGCCGGGTCATGCTGCCGGGGCTGCAGGTGTTCGGCGTCGATGAGACGCGCTGGATCTCGGTCTCGACCGAGCGGATGCTGGTGAGGTATTCGTCGAGTTTGTGCCGGTCGGACGTGCCGAGCTTCGTCTGGAGGGACTTGGCCTCCCCCTGCACGTAGTCGAGCACGCTGGTCCTCAGGGCCGTGCGTTGAGCCAGCGCCGCCGTCGTGTCCTGGGTCGGGGCCGTCGTCGTGGTGACGCCGGAGAAGATCCGGTCGAAGACCTGGCCCGGGTTCACGGTCGGCGGCAGCGGCGTGGTGGCGTCGGCCCAGGCCGTGGTGCCGTTGTAAATCGCAGGGTACATGACGTCGGAGAACGTCCGGTCGCTCACCGAGAGCTGAAGGGACTGAATGCGGGTCGCCGTCCCGAGTGACTGGGCGTAGACCTGATCGATCGAGATGCCCATGGTGACGTCCGGCTTCGTGCCCTGCCGGCAGGTGGTCATGGCCGGTGGACCGCAGCCGTGCGAGCCCTGCGAATTGCACGTCGGGGTGTTGTCCAGGTTTCGCATGACCAGGACCTTGCCCTTCACCGGCTGCAGCGGAAGCAAAGAGGGGCTGAGCGTGTAGCTCGTGCCGAACGTGGTCACGTCCCAGTTCGGATGCCAGACGCCGCACCCGATGTGCCAGCTGACCCACCGGATGGGCGGCGCCGCCGCGGCCTCGGCCCGGGACGGCCGCAGCAGCGAATCCAGCGCCGGAAGCGAGATGGCCGCGGCGGTACCCCGAAGGATGGCACGGCGGCTGATTCGCGGGGGAGCCGGCTGGCGACGCTCGGCTTCGAGGGCCTTCTTGTCGAAGCTGACGTTGTGGTCGGTGATGTTCGCGAAGCTCATGACATTCCTCCGTGTGCCTACGGTTCCCCGTGACGCATGTTGAAAGGATCGCTCGCCACCACTCGAGTCAGGATGTCGCGCACGCCCGGAGGGCCGCCCGATGTGCTCGCCGCGATGTCGGCCACGTAGGGTTCATCGGTGGCCACCGGAATTCTGCCGACCGCGTAGCCAAGCATCTTGCGGGAGACGCAGGGAACAAAGCGTGAATCGGCGCTTATGACGGCCGACAGTTCCTTCCCTCCGTTGAAGGCTGCGCTGCCGAGCACGCCGTTCGCGTCGATGGGGGCGCCGTTCGTGTCGTTGGTCCGCCAGGCGCCGATGGCGTCGTAGTTCTCGAGCGCGATGCCGAGGTTGTCCATCACCACGTGGCAGACCGAGCAAACGGGCGACGCGCGGTGCATCTCCAGGATTTGCCGTTGGGTCCCCATCACCATGTCGGTGGGCAGCGGCGGAACGTTGTCGGGAGGTGGCGGAGGATCCTGACAGAGGAACTGGGACATGATCCAGGCGCCGCGCTTCACGAGCGACGTGCGCGTCATGTACGACGTCACCGCCAGGGGGCCCGCCATGGTGAACAGGCCGCCGCGCTGGGCTGAATCGAGGGTTGTCTTCTTCACCGTGGCCGACCCCACCGCGGGAAGCCCATAGTGGGTGGCAAGATTGTCGTCGAGGTAGCTGAAGTTGGCGGTGAGGAGCTGGGTGGTGGGCAGGTTCTCCCTGACGAAGTCGTCGAAGAAGCTCACGAGCTCCGACTTCATCGAGGCGGCGAGGGCCGGCCTGAAGCTCGGGAAGACCGTGACATCGAACTGAATGGCGTCGAGCGAGGTGGCGCCAATCCACTGCGCCGAGAAGTCCTGGGCGAAGGTGGCCTTGGGGTCGGCGAGCATCCGGGTGACCTGGGTCTGGACGTCATCCACCGTCGCCAGCTTGCCGGCCGCGGCGGCATCGAACAGGGTCTGGTCAGGCATGCTGCGATAGAGGAGGTACGAAAGTCGCGAGGCCATCTCGTAGGGGGCCACGCGGTGCACGGCGGGCGAGGCGGGATCGGGATCGATCTCCGGTCGGAACAGGAAGTTCGGTGACTGCAGGAAAGCCTCGATCGCCGTACGCACCGCGACGTCCGCCGTGGCGCCCGCCGCACGCGCCGCCGCCATCAAGCTCAAGTAACCCGTGATCTCGTCCGCCGTCAGTGGGCGTCGGTAGGCCTTGGCGCCGAAAGTGGACAGGATCGTTCGCTGGCAGGCGTCGCCCGCGACGGTGAGGTCGCAGGTGATCAGCTTCGACCGGAAGGGAGCGGTGATGGCCTCGGCGGCCAGGGCCTCCGCGGCCTGCTCGTAGAGCGACGCCTGCATCGGCGAGATGAGCTGTTGATCGGTGTTGTTGTCGAACGCGAACGCCGGTTGGTCGTTCAGAAATGTCGACCCCGGCTGCTGGGCGGTCCCGAGCAGGTCTCGCACCGTGTTGTCGTATTCCCGCGCGGTGAGCTGCCGCATGGCCATCCGGCCCGGGTCGCGCGGACCAGCGGGGAGAGCAACGCCCCCTGTCCCGCCCGTCGCTGCTTGGCCCAGCGACGCTCCGCCGCTCGACCCCGGGGACGACGTGCCCCCCGAGCCGCCGACGGTGCTCGACTTGCCGCCCGAGCCCGAGCCGGAACCGGTGATGCCGCCCGACGACCCCGACGAAGCTGCGGAGCCCGGCGGGCCCGAGTCGGTGCCCGCCGGAGAGCCTGAGTTGATGGTGCCGGTGCAGGCCGCCATCGACAAGCACACAGATGCCAACAACCTCGACCTGGTAATTGGCAAGCGTCGTTCCCGCTTCATTGGTGCTCCTTCCGGGAGGAATCGGACATGATCTCGTGCGTCAATGGACCGGGCTCTGTCGACCTCAAGGCGGACCCGCAGTGATTGCGTCAGACCTTTCCGGTCTAACGGTCTCTGCGGAGATGGGCGCTCGATCGCGCGCCCGATCGCCGCCCCGGAAGGCATGACCTGGCAGGTCTTCCGCCGGTGACGCCCCTCCTGCGGATAGCGGCTCACTGGCAGCCGATTCGCTTCGTCGTACCGATCGCGTAGTCGTCGATCCAGATGTTGCCTGCAGTCCCCATGTTGTAGCGCTCGTAGCCGATGCGCTGCTCAATCAATGCCTCGATGGGCTTTCCGCTCAGGGAAATCGTGGGCATCACCGCGTTGTTGACCCACGTGTTGATGTTGCCCGTGCCGCCCGTCGCCGAGATCTGCCATTCAAAGCACGTCCACATGCCGCGGTAGGGGGCGAGCGGCGGACCACTGTTCGGGGAGCCGGCCTCGCCCGTCCCGACCGGGTCGATATTGATCGTCATGAGCTGCTTCTGCGTGTTCAGCGGACGCGCGCCGGTCATATTCAGGTTCTTCCCGGTCGAACCTTCGATGTAAACACAATGACCGGGATCGGTGGTCGGTGTCTCGATGAAGAGCCACGCCCGGGCCCAGTAACCCATGGGGGCGGGCGGGGCGGGAAAGCCCATCTTCGAGACGAGCATCGCGTACCCCATCCCGGCCGGGAAGCTTATCTGCACGGCGTTCTTCCCCGAGTGCGCCATCGTTGGACCGGGCATCGTCGTGAAGGTATCGACGACAGTCGCCATTCCATTCGCGGTATTGTCGAACGTCCACGCCGCGCCGAGCGACTTGCTGGCTTCGAAGTCGTCACAGAAGGTCGCGGCTGTCGGGCAGCCGGCGGCGGCGCTTCCTGCTGAACCTCCGGAAGAGCTCCCCGCAGCACCGCCTGAACCGGACCCTCCGGCCAATCCCCCACCTCCCCCTCCCGTGGCTGCTCCCCCGCCTCCCGTGTTCTCGGCGCCGGCCGCACCGCCGGTGCCGGTGACGACGCTGCCCCCGCTGCCGGTGACGACGCTGCCCCCGCTGCCGGTGACGACGCTGCCCCCGCTGCCGGTGACGACGCTGCCCCCGCTGCCGGTGATGACGCTGCCGCCGCTGCCGGTGATGACGCTGCCGCCGCTGCCGGTGACGACGCTGCCCCCGCTGCCGGTGACGACGCTGCCCCCGCTGCCGGTGACGACGCTGCCGCCGCTGCCAGGGTTCATGCTTCCCCCCGTGCCCGATGTGGTGCCGGTATCGGGGGCGCTCGAACACGCCGCGAACAGCGCGCAACCGAGCGCGACGACGAGAAGCTGGCGGTCGAGAAGACGGGGAGGCGCAAGCGCGATTCCGACGGACGGAGCTTCGCTATCTCTGGCGGCACGAGTCATCATGGTTCTCCTTGTGAATCGAACCGTCGCGGAGCGCGCGAGCAGAATGCGCTTCGCCGTTTCGACCGAGATCTCGCAGCGCAGTGACGGCAGTCGCACCGGAGGGCCAGGAAATCGTCGGCGTCAGCGCGACGAGCCTGGGCTACCGGCTCCGTTTCGAACGGCGTTCGAGATCACCTGTCGGAGAAGAAGACGGAGGGGGCGGGAACTCGGGTTGGAGCGATCGCTCGACGGGTCCGTCGTGAAGCCGTACCTCATGGACCTGCTGAAGAGAGCCCGACCCCGCCGCTCCGAGGGATCACCAGTCGATGCTGTCGACGTACACGGTGCCCGTCCAGGCCCCGGTGGACATGAGCTTCACACCCAGGCGGATCACGTTGGTCTCGGTCGCCGGGACCGACAGCGTCACGGTCGTCCACGCGTCGCGCTTGAGGGCGCTCGCGGGCGTGTCGACGTAAGCGAGGACGAACGCGTCGTTGAGGACGTAGGAGCGCACGGCGCTGAGCTGCGCGGCGGCCGGGACGAAGACATGCAAGGTGATGGTCGCGCTGGCGGGGATGGCCGGAACGGGCGGGGCGACCTCGAGGAAGTAGTTCTTGCCCGCCACCGCGCTCAGCGTGCCGGCCAGGGAAGCGGCGCCCGCGAAGTGTTGCGCGGTGCTGCGCACGATGCTGGTGAAAGGTTCCGTGCCCACGGCGATGCCCCAGGACTGATTCGAGGCTTCGAAATTGTACCGAGCGGCATCCGCGCTGGCGCTGGCGCCACCGGCGCCGCCCGGGCTGGCGCCGCTGGCCCCGCCAGCTTGCTTGCCGCCCGCGCCGCCCGCGCCGCCGGCTCCTTCGCCGGGAACGCCGCCCGATGCTCCCGTGCCGTCGCCGATCGGCGGCGAACCCATCCCGCCGCCACCCGACTGTTCTCCCGAGCCGCTGCCCCCGTAGGCAGGCGCACCCGCGCCCCCGCTCGCCTGGCCGAGTGAGCCGCCGCTGGCCGACGGAGCGTCGCTGCCCCCGCGGCCGGATGGCACCGCCGCCCCACCGGCAGCGCCCACGCCCGGCGCCACCGACGCGTCCGGATCGCCGACGCTGGTGATGTCGAGGGTGCCCAGCACGCCCCCGCTTCCGCTGGGGCCAGGCGTCGGCTCGACCGCCGCGCCGCCAGGCCCCACGAGGCCGTCGATCTGCGCGGCATCGGGAAGCTCACGCGTGATGGGCAGCCGCGTGTAGGACGGATCCGCGCAGGCACCGCAAATCGACATGAGCATCATTGCTGCCCCCGGCCAGGCTTTCCAAGCCGGGAACGCGGAGGGAGAAGATTTTCTGGAAGTCCTGGCTAATTGTTTCTTCATGCGACCGTGACCTGTCTGTTGAGGTTCGCGCGCTCGCGATCGGCCGATCACGAGCCCGGCCCCTTCTTCGGACGCCGCGCTCCAAATCTTTAAGGTCTGCACCCGACCCACACCCCCCCTCACCTGCCCCCCGGTGAGGTCAAAGCCGCCGACTCGTGATTTGATGAGGACCCGATGAACACGCCCGAGATGGCTGCTCCGGCGCCGGGCGATTTCGCCCGGGCTGGCGCTGGCGCCACATGGTCCGCGCCCCATCCCGTCGTGTGGACGGTGCTCTACATCCCGTTCGGAGCGCTCGGAGGCTTCATCAGCGTCGCGCTCACCTTCCTCGCGACCCGCCACGGTCTTTCGATCTCCGAGGGGGCGCTGGTCGGTGGCGCGCAGTACATCTCGCAGTGGCTGAAGTGGCTCTGGGCGCCCCTCGTCGACATCACCCTGTCGCCGCGCAAGTGGTACGCGATCTCAACCGCGTTCTCGGCGCTCGGCGTGCTGGCGATGTCGGCGGTGCCGCTCGGGCCGGGCACGCTCGGGCTCCTCCTCGCGATCGTCGCGCTCGCCAGCCTCGTCAACTCCGTGGTGGGGATGAGCGTGGAGGCGATGATCGGCGGGTCCACGCCGCCCGAGCAGATCGGGCGCGTCAGCGCGTGGTTCCAGGCCGGAAACCTCGGCGGAAACGGCCTCGGCGGGGGCCTTGGCCTCTTGCTGGTCGAGAAGCTCCCGCGTCCGTGGATGTCGGGCGCGATCATGGGCGTCCTGTTCATGCTCTGCTGCCTCGCGCTGCGCTTCACGCCGGCGCTCGCCGCGCACCCCAGGACCGGCGGCGCGCTGGCCGCGGTGGCGGGGGTCGTGCGCGATCTCCGGGCGATGCTGCGAACGAAGGGCGGCCTGCTGGCGGCCGTCCTGTGTGTGTTGCCTATCGGCACCGGCGCCGCGCAGGGGACGCTCACCCAGGCGAAGGTCGCCGCCTTCTGGGGCGCGGGCGCCGATCAGGTCGCGCTCGTGCAGGGGCTCCTGGCGGGCCTCGTCACCACGGTCGGTTGCTTCGCCGGCGGCTACCTCTGCCAGCGCACCCACCCACGCACCGCGTACGCCGGCGTCGGCCTCGGCCTCGCGATCGTCGGCGCCGTCCTGGCGCTCTGCCCCGCGACCGTGACCACGTACGTCGTCGGCAACCTCGTATACGCGTTCACGGTCGGCCTCGCCTACGCCGCGTTCACCGCGATCGTCCTCGAGGCCATCGGCAGCGGCTCTGCCGCGACGAAGTACACCGTGTTCGCGTCGCTCTCGAACTTCCCGCTGTGGTGGCTGGGCCTCTTGCTCGGCGTGGTCGCCGAGAGGTGGGGCGCCCGCCGGATGCTGCTGACCGAGGCCGCGTTCGGCGTCGCGGGCGTCGCTGTCTTCGCATTCACGGCGCTGGCCGTGCGCCGCTCGAAGCTCATTCAGTCGACTTGATCGGGGCGACCTCGCGACGCGGATAGGGGAACGCCGGGGTCGGCTCGGCAGGGACGGTGTCGTGGAACTTGTTGAGGTCGAGCATCAGGTTGCCGTCCGGCGACTCGGAGAGGATGTCGGCGTGGCGCGCGCCCCACACGATCTGGCGGGCGAAATACCGGTGGGCGGCGTGGATGGGCTGCATGGTGATGTCGTCCATGCCCACGACCATGATCTGCAGCTCCATGTCCGCCTCCGCGCACGACTCCGGCGTCTGGCCGTAAAGGGGGCTCTCCGGGACGATGGGGTGCATCACGCTCCACGAGCGCGACAGCGACAGGGCGCGCTCGCGGGTCAGCCTCAGGTCGTGCATGCGGTAGAAGACGCCGGTCTCGGCCGTCTGTTCCGTGCGGGTGATGACGACGCGGATCTTCGCGTCGACGATCTGGTTCCCGCGCAGGTTGCCCATCCGGATGGTCAGCGTGGGGACGCCGTTCATGGGGGCGATCACCGCCTCGCGCGTGAACACGATGCGCGCCGTCGACCGCGAGAACTTCGCGAACACGAGGCCCGTGCTCAACGCCGTCAGCAGCAGGCTGGTGATGGATTCGCCGACCACCAGCAGGTTGGCGCCGGGCGACTCGGGGTACATCGCGCCGTAGCCGATCGTGCCCATGGTCTGCACGCTGAAGAAGAAGGCGTCCGGGAACGACGCGTGGTCGGCGTGGGCGACGCCGTCCGTCACCATGTAGGCGAGCGCGAACAGAGCGTTCGCGGTCAAGAACACCGCGCTGATGGCGGCGATCGTCACCCACCACGGCCGCCGCAACAGCGAATGATAGAAGTCGCGCAGCGGCGAGGGCCGGTCGCCCACCACCACGATGGTGTAGTCCGCCCCGGGGGGCCGCACCGTCAACCGTCTGCTCTTCACGGCGCCAGCTTCCGGCGCGGCCGCGCCTTTCGCAAGTGGCCCGCGCCCGCGAACCGGCGAAGACCTGATCGCCAGCGCACGACTACCTTGGTTCGGGCCGGCGGCGGCCGCCTTCGGCGATGCGCGCCCCGAGCAGCTTCCGCACGAGCGCGGCCGGCAGCGGTTCGTGGGGGCCGAAGTGAAGGGCGCTCTTGGTGTGGCTGTAGCTCTCGATGTCCCGCGCCAACGTCTTGAACGTCGTCCCGCTGAACGGATAGTACGAGCAGCCTTTCGAGGTGGCGGCGAAGCCAGCGATGACGCTCCCGTTGAGCCGAAACGCCGGGAGGCGATAGCTGATGCACTCTTCGACCCCGGGGACGACGGCATGAATTGTCTTCCGCAGCTTCTTCAGCAGCGCGCGGTTCACGGCGCTCACCGTCGCCAGGTATTCGTCGATGGCCGGTTCCCGCTTCTTCTTTGACGGCCCCGTCATCTGCTTCTGGAGCTGGGCGGGAACGGGGCGGCACGCGCACCGCTTCTGGTGCTCGCGATGCCAGGCGATCCGCTGCCCGAGCCGCGCGCCCTTCGGCAAGACGTGCTGCTTGTGCCATTCCGTGTTCATCGCGCCCTCTCCTGTTCGCCCTCGTCGCGGGCGCTATCGAGCTCTCCATCTGCCCAGAAATGCCTTGGGGTCAGCGCCGGCACGGGAGAATTTCGATAGTCCCGGACGTTGCGGGTGACGAGATGGTGCGCGCCGAACGCAAGCGCCGAAATGGCCTGCATCGCATCCTCCAGGTCGTCCATGGATAAAGCGAGGGCGCTTCGCATGGCCCGTGTTCCAACCTGTGGGCGGGACCGGCCAGGAGGGTCAAAATGACAGCGGCGTGCCGTCCGTTCCCACGCGCCATGCCCCTAGCTCTGGCGTCAAGATGACGATGGACCCGCCGGCCGTGTCGGTCGCGCCGCCGCCATCGACGCCGCCGTCAGCGGCCACGGCGCGGCCGTCCGGATCAAAAAAGACCAACGATCCGATGTCGCCGTCCACGGTCGAGGCCCGCGAGGAGGCGCTGTATTCTTCGAACCACAACTGATTTCCCTGCTCGTCGAATCGCGCGTAGAACTGATGGGAGTCATCCATTTTCCCGATCATGTAGAGGCCGCCTTGGCTCACGAGGAGATCGGTCACTTGGGTGATCGCGTGCGAGGTCGTCGTCGCGAAATGTGCGGTCCAATCGATGGCGCCGGTCTTGCTGTCGATCTTGATCACCACGGGCCTGTCTCCGACCGGGAGCGGCGCGTAGTAGCCGAATAGCGCGCTTTCGTCCGCCGAGAGCGACAACGAATAGATGGTGCCGGGCGGCGATGTCGACGAGAACAGCGGTGTGCCGTCGGCGGAAAGAGCGAATATGCTGTTGTCGACCGAGAAGTAGATGTTGCCTGCCGAGTCCGTAACCAGGGTCTCTGGAGCATCGCCGTCGAACCCCTCACAATAGCCCTTCGTCCACAGCGACGTGCCGTCGGCGGCATACTTGGTGAGGACAATGACGTAGTCATTTCCGCCGCCATTGACGTAGCCCGCGGATACGACGGATCCGTCGGCCGCGATACTGGTCACAATGCCTTGCGTGTAGGTGTTCAACGGGTGCTGAAACTGAGCGGACCATGCCATCTTCCCATCCGCGCCGTACTTGGCCGTGTAGGCCGAGGCGCTGCTGGTCGTCTGGTTGAGGGTGCCCACGATCGCCACCTCGCCTTTCCCGTTGGTGCTCGCGATGTAATTCACGAACAACGAAGGATCGATGGTCACCTGCCATGCCAGTGACCAGTCCGCGCTGACCTTCAGGAACCCCTTTTCGTACCCGCCGTCGGCTGATGAGCCGGCCCAGTCGAAATAGTAGGCGCCGCTCGCGTCGGTCGCATGCAGATGGTGTATGTCGCCACCTATGTGTGGGGCGGGTACGCCGAGGCCGGCGAGGGGACGGGGATCCGGCAATGCCGCGATCGTGCTGCTGGTCAAGCCCGGCCATGCGATCGTGGTCCCGCCGGCGTCCGCTGGCCCGGCCTTCAGCGTGGCGACGCACAGCGGAGATGATTGAGGCGGGAGCGAGCCGGCATTCGAGCCTCCCGCGCCGCTCTCGACGCTCGCGTCTGTCGGGGAACGCGCGGCGCCGTCAGGACTCTTCGCCGCCTGGGAGGGCGAAGACGAGCATCCCACGCCGGCGAGCAACGCGGCCACAGGTATGAGACAGGCCGTCCGATTTCCGAACGACGCGCGATAGGTCGACATCGGCGCCAACTATCCTGTTTGCCACGAGCGGTCAAGCCAGCTGCGGCCCCGTCAGGGCCCATTCCAAGCCCAATCAGGCAAGGGACGCGCGACGCAACCGCGTTGCTCAATCAACCTGGCAAGGGGCACGAGCGTCCTGTCGGGTGGCTGCTGATGCCCGCGTGCTCACGCTTCGAGGAGCAGGCCGGCCAATGAAGATGGCGTGGCCTGCTATGGTTGGCGGCGTGATTCCCCTCTCGGTCATGGATCTCGCGCCGATCGTCGAGGGGGGCGACGCCGCCGAGGCGTTTCGTCGTTCGGTCGATCTGGCGCGACACACGGAGCGCTGGGGCTACCGCCGCTTCTGGCTGGCCGAGCACCACAACATGCCCGGCATCGCCAGCGCGGCGACCTCGATCGCCATCGCGCACGTCGCTGCCGGCACCTCGACCATACGGGTCGGCGCCGGTGGGATCATGCTCCCGAATCACGCGCCCCTGGTGATCGCCGAGCAGTTCGGCACGCTCGACGCGCTCTATCCCGGGCGCATCGACCTCGGCCTCGGGCGCGCGCCGGGGACGGACCAGGCCACCGCGCATGCCCTGCGCCGGACCTTGGTCGGCGGGCCTGACAGCTTCCCCGACGACGTCGAGGAACTGCTCGCTTACCTTCGGCCGCCCGAGGCCGGGCAACGCGTGCGAGCCGTGCCGGGGGGCGGCGCCGACATCGAGGTCTGGATCCTCGGCTCCAGCCTGTTCGGCGCCGAGCTGGCCGGCGTGCTGGGGCTTCCGTTCGCCTTCGCGTCGCACTTCGCGCCGGCGCTGCTGATGGAGGCGGTGGCGACCTATCGCCGGTCGTTTCGCCCGTCGGAGCGGCTCGTGCGCCCCCACCTCATGCTGGGCGTGAACGTCGTCGCCGCTGACACCGACGAGGAGGCGGCGCTGCTCCTCACCTCGCTGGAACAAGCCTTCGTCAACCTCCGCAGCGGCAATCCGACCCGGCTGCCGCCGCCGCTCCCCGGGTTCGCCGAGCGCCTGACTGAGCCGCAGGCCGCGCTGCTGCACGGAATCCTCGCCTGCGCGGCGGTGGGCTCCCCCGACACGGTGCGGGGCCGGCTGGAGCGCCTGATCGCGCGCACCCAGGCCGACGAGCTGATCCTGACCTCACAGATCTACGACCACGCCGCTCGCCTGCGCTCGTTCGAGCTCGCGGCGCAGCGGTAGGCTGCGTCTCAGGTGCCGTCGAGCGTGTAGGCGGCGCCGTCGAGGTGGAGGTGATTCCGATGGTGGCGATCGAAGGACGGCGTCAACACGACGCTGAAGACGTGCTCGTCGAACAGCCTGCGCGTCACCCGCCGGAGGAACAGCGCGGCGCTGCTGCCCGCAGGTCGCTCCGCGCGCACCCAGTCGCGTTCGACGCTCACGCGGCGCCCGCCCTGGAACACGAACGCGCTGATGTCGATCGCGTTCGCGAAGGAGTGTTCGCTGACGAGGTCGGGATAGGCGGCCATGTTGCGACAGTTGTAGGTGCCGAGTTGCTCGACCGACCGCACGGGGCCACGCATGATCGATCGCGCTTCTTCCTGGACGATCTTCTCGAAGCGGCTGAGCCTGAGCGCGAAGGCGCAGTTCACGCGCGCGGGTGGAAGGTAGCGAATGCGCTCGGCCCCGCGTTCGATCGCGAGGCCACCGGGCGCCTCGCACACCACCCCCGATCGCGATGGGACCGGCCGCAGGGGCCAGGGCCGCAGCTGAACGCCCTGCTCCCGCAACGTGTCGAGGCAACCTTCCGGTGTCGCGGGCGCCGCGGCCGGGGCGGCCTCGGCGTGATCCTGCACACCGAGCGCGACCGACAAGCCGACCACGCGCGCGATGCCCGACAACGTCACGCCGGGCGTGGCGGAGTCACGAGCGCGAACGCTGCCCCCTGGGGGTCCATCAGCTGCACGATCCGCTGGCCGCCTGGCACGTCCATGGGACCGTTCAGCACCCGCGCACCCTGCACCTTGGCCCGCGCCAGCGCGCCGTCGAGGTCGGCCGTCGTCACGTAGTACATCCACGAATTTGGGACCTCGCGCCCGTCGGGCGTCTTCATGCCCTTCGGCATCGTCATCATGCCGCCGAGCTGCTTGCCGTCGCGGCCCCACAACAGGTACTTGCCCATGGGCCCCATGTCGAACTCGCCGAGCCGCTCCCAGCCGACGACCTGGTGATAGAAGGCGAACGCCGCCTCGTGGTCGGAGGTGTAGAGCTCGTGCCACGAGAACTCACCGGGCTGGGTGCTGTCGTGCGACGGCATGTCGCTCGCCGGCGCGAAGAGCGAGATCACGGCCCCCTGCGGATCGCCTATCACGGCGAAGCGTCCGACCGTCGGGACCTCCTCCTGATGGTGGACCTGCCCACCGAGCTTCTTCACCTTGGCGACGGCCTCGTCGAGGTTGGTCACCTCGACGTTCGCTTGCCAGTACGGCGGGGCGCCCATCTGCTTCGCCGCGGCGGGCAGCAGCGCCACGCCGCCGAGGGGCCCCTGCGCGCCGACCCACATCGTGTAGTCGCCCGCGTCACCGAACGGCTCGGTCTTCCATCCCACGACCTCGCCGTAGAACGCGACCGCCGCCGACGGATCACTCGTGAGGAGCTCGTACCAAACGAAACGTCCCTGGTTCGTCATGGCGCCGAGCATCGCCCAGGGTGTCGGTGCCTGTCGAGGGGGGAGGCGGGCCCCGTTTCGGCCCCCTCAGAACATCCGCGAGGGGCCGCCAGTTCATCCGGACATTTGTGCGGTCATATGAACCCTATTCGCAGGAACAATGTGCTTGCAGTCAAAGACTTTGCCAAGCGGTCAATGCGGACATGGAAGCGGACATCAAGGGATCGTCGTCGAGTGGCGGGTTGGTTAAACCGCGAATCTGAGGGAGTCTCAGCACGGTCTCGCGCTCTATCCGCCCGTCGAAGTCATCGAGCAGGTGGATTCAGTAGCCGCGCGCGACCGGACGGCTGTCCCGGTACAGGGTTGCGCCCGTCGTCGAGTCGTGGATCGTGACGACCCAGTGGTCACGGAACCGCGTGCGCACGATCGGATGGCCGGCGACGAGCTCGAGCGACCACGAGTCCCCGAGGGCCATCGGGACCAGGAAGAGCGTGCGACCGGTCCTGCGCTCGACGCCCGCGAGGCCTGCGGAACGGTTCACCACGACGACGTACGAATGGTCCTGATCACTCACGACCTTTGCTTCCCGGCGCGAGAACGGGGCGCCGTTCGCCGCGACGGAGCCGAGCGCCCTGGTGCGAGCAAATACGTCCGGCGTCGAAGTCAGGCGTTCCCCATCCGGTGCCTCGACCGTCGCGAAGGTCTGGTCTTCGAAGAAGGTCACCTGACCGTCGCGCCAGCGCAGAATCAAGCCGCGCCCGGGCCCCGAGGGCAGCGTCGGCTGTAGAACGGACTCCTGATCGTCGAGGACCAGGTAGCGTGGACCCAGTTGCCTGACGTCGTACGGAACTTCGGGTGCCAGCTTCAAGGGCAACGGCTTCGTCCACAGGGCCGAGAGAGTGTCGTCGTAGCAACCAGCGCGGTACACCGAACGGCCGGATGGGGCCGCGACCAGCCCCAGAACACAGACACCGCCACCCGCGGGCGCGGCAAGCACGCGTCGATGGAAAGCTCTAGAGAGCTCCGGCATTCGCTTGCTGGCGATCAGCTGATGATTGTCGACCCGATAGAGCACGACCTGACCGTCGCCGTGAACGCTGGCGACGGTCGCGCCATCGTTGAGCAGGATCGGATCCCCAGCCCCCGGTCCGGGGTCGACCACTGTTTCGGCGCCGTGCCCGGCCGTGAATGCGAGTAGCTTATCTCCACACCCTGCGTAGACGTTGCGCCCAGCGAGCGAGAGGCGGCGGCACGGGGCTGCGGTCACCCGCTGCCAAAGGGGCTGCCCCGTAGACAAGCGGAAACCTCGCAGCGTGGAGTCCACCAACAACACGACCAGCGTGTCGCCGGTGGCGTCCGTTGTCTCGTCGTCCGGAGCGTCGACCAGCGTGTCCGTCGCCCGCATCTCCGCGAGATCAACGATTCGACCGAGCAGGACACGCCGTTCACCCGATCCGGTGGAAGGCGTCGCAGACTTCCCGCGAGGCCTGGCCGGGACGCCAGCAAACGAATCCGTTGGTGCGTCCCCCTTTGTCGCCGCCACGGAACGCGGCACCGATTTCGAGTCATTGGATCTGCCCGATTTGCAGGCGGCAGTCCAACAAGCGAGCAGCGCCCCGAGCGCCCACAGGGCCCGCAGGTCCGATCCGACAACACGTCGATTCTCCGGACGGGTCCGCTTCATTCGATGGAGAGGCGGACCGAATAGCCCCAATCCTGCTCCCAGCGCGGACCGGTCGCGAAATGAATCAGGTCGCCCGCTGCGACCGGGGCGCCAAGAACCCGGTGCGTGTTGTCGAAGCTCCCGTCAGGCAATTGATGCGGAGGAAAATCGTCGGACGTGCACTGACCGTCGGGGTTATTGACACATACGTTGGGACAGAAATAGTAACGACGCGGCGTTGTCCCAGGGGATGAGCCGCCAATCGAGGTCACGTTAAACCGCCCGGTGGATTGACTGAGAACGTCGAAGGCGACGCTCTTCTCAGTGCTTCCCCAGCGGCGCACGAACGCAAACTCCGAGAGGTCTTCGGTGCCGATGACCGCTGCGACGCTGCTGGGATCGCACACACCATCCAAATCAATCGTAACCGGCCTCAGCGCGGCCGCGACGTCGATCGGGGCGCTGGTAACCACCATCTGGTAGGCGCCCGGCGGGACATCCAGACCCAGGCGCACCGGACCATTGACGCTCAAATCTCTTTCGGGCATTACGCTGCCCCGTTGACATGAGAAGAGTTGGATTGTCGGCGTTTTCCCGCCAGGGTTGAGCAGAAGGTCCAGCCTCCCGCTGGCCGGAACGTCGAACCTCAAGCGCGTACCCTCACACGAGGGATCGACGGTATCTACCGCCGCCCCTGTCAAGTCCGCTGGCCGGTCACACCCGGGGATCGTTGGGGATAGATCATCCACAAGCGGCTGAACCGATCCACGCCATGTCGTAAGAATGTCGTCGAATGGCTCGCCGACCGCCGCGCCGAGCCTTTGTTTGACAGTCGCGCCATTGGTCGCGTCTTTGACGGACGCGTAGAACCGCAGGAAGACATCCTTGCCGTAGGTATCAATCAGATACCTCACGAAGCCGGCCGCGGTGCTGTAGAGCGCGCCCCCTCCACCGGTAGCCGGCGAATTATAAAAGGCCACGAAAGCCTGGTCGTCGACCAGGTCCTCGATCGGGAGAGTCGCGTCAACGCGATGGTCAGGCCTGTCGTAAGCCTCCCCGCCACCCAACATCGCCGCGATCCCTTCCTCGAAAAATCGGGGATGCGCACCAAATCCGCCTACTCTGTGTTCGAATGCGTGCGCGATTTCGTGTGGGTGCACCGGATACGCAGACGCTATGACGTCGCCCTGCGGGTCGTAGCAGCCGGAAGCGCCCTGACCTGGGTCGAGATTGCACAACTCGGCGATATAGGAAAGGGTGTTGAACTGGTTGTAGATAATCTTGGAGCCACCGGGTAGTTCAACGTCCAAGTAATCCTCGAAGGCACGAAAGTAGTCTTCGAAGATGATCCCCGTCGCGTCGCAGGCCGGCGGCAGCCCGTCTTCGCGGTAGATCTCGAAATGTTCAGTTTCGAGCGCAAGGAACAGCGGGGGCTTCGATATCCCGCATCCGACTGCCAACGTCGCAGCGATTGAAGACAGGACGGCGTGTTCCCGCAAGCGCACGCCGCCCCTCAACGGTAGCCCGCCCGGCGCCGCACCACCCACTCGAGCGCGAGCAGCCCGATCGCCAGCAGCAGCAGCGCGGGGTTGGACCACACCTCGATGGCGCGGCGGCGGCCCACGCGCACCTCCTGGGGATCGCGGATGGTCACGCCGCCGAGCGAGGCGCGCCGGTAGGTGCCGCCGCCGAGGTCCGCGAGCTCGCGCAGGACGTCGTCACGGAAGACGACGTCCTCCAGCTCCTTGCCCTCGGCGCGCACGACGAAGGTCTTGGATTCGCGCACGGCGCGCCCGTCCAGGGTCGCCTGCGCGGTCAGCCGATAGGCGCCGGGCGGCAGCGTCCCCACGTCGACGCGGGCGTCCCCCTCGCCGTCGGTGACGACGTCGAAGCGACGCAACGGCGCGGCGGTGGGCTCCGCCTCGGCAGGAGCGACCGTCGCCGTCACGGGCACGCGCTCGGCCGCGGTGAAGTCGGGGTGCATCGCGCGCACGCGCACCGACGGCGATTGATGGCGGCGGTACTCGGCGCGATCGAAGTCCACGCGCAGGAGAGTCAGCGCCGGATCGTGCACCAGCCAGCGGATGGCGTTCTCCCAGAAGTGCTGGAACGCGCGGCCGTCGTCGCCCTCGCCCGCCGCCAGGAATCCCCAGTGCCAGCCGGTGTCCGTCAACAGCGACAGCACCCGCCCCTGGCCGGGCTCCGACACCGCCAGCACGGGCGCCGGCTTGCCGTCCGTTCGCAGCGTCGGGTGCACCAGCAGCGGCACGGCGCCCGGCCGCAGGCGCTGCACCTGATTGATGCCCTCCAGCGGCGGCAGCTTCGCCCAGCGCGCCTCGTTCTCGTGTGGGTCCAGCATCAACGACGTGATGGGGTGCGTCCGCCCCTCCGGCGTCAGCCGCGGCTTGAACGCGTCCGTCGTCACGACCCCGTCGCCGTGGCCGAGCTCGACGGGGAGCACGTCCTGCAAGGGCGTGTCCCCGTAGTGGCCGCTCGCGAACGACAGGTCGCCCCCGATCATCGCCAGCGCGCCGCCCTGCTCGACGTAGTCGCGGAGGCCCGGCAGGAACGGCTCGACCCCATAAGGCGCGTAGTTGAAGTTCTGGAAGATGACCAGATCGAACGAGTGCAGCTGGTCCTCGAAGATCTCGTAGGTGGGGAAGGGGATCAGCGACATCTCGTTGCGGTTCCACGGCTGCTCGTCCGACTCGGTGCGCAGGATGAAGAACGACACCAGGTCGACGTTGGGATCGCGCCGCAGCATCGCCCGCAGGAAGCGCTCGTCCCACGACGGGCGGCCGCACACGTGCAGGATGCGCACGCGATCGCGCAGCACCTTGACGGTGAAGATCTGGGCGTTGTTGCTGGCCAGCGCCTCGCCCACCAGCACCGGCGTCGAGATCTTGAACACGTAGGTGCCGGGGTGGTCCGGCACCCAGTTGAACGAGATCTTCTCCTCCGAGGTCGCCCCGCGCAGAACCACGTTTTGCGCGGCCACCGGGCGACCGTCGCGGGTCAACGTCACGTCGACCTGACGATCGGGCAGGCCGCTTTGCCGGACGACGGCCTCGATGCTGACCGGCGTGCGCACGAACGCGAACTCGTCAGCCATGACGGCGGCCACCGAGAGATCGCGCAGCTGCAGCTCGCCGATGCCCACGGCGTGCACGGGCGCGTCGAACGCCGCGATGGCCGCGCGCGTCTCCGCGTCGATCGGGCCCTTGCCGATGCGCCCCGTGTCGATGCCGTCGGAGATGATGACGACCGCGCCTAGATCGTGGCCGGACGTGCGCGCCGACAGCTCCCCCAGCGCCTCGCCGATGCGGGTCGCGTCGGCGGCGGGCGCCGCGCGCAACCCCTCGACGGTCGTCGGCACCAGCGCCTCGCCGAAGGTGTAGACGTCGACGCGGTGGCCCTCGCGCTCCCAGCGCGCCCGCTCGGACGCTTCCCCCGTCAGCAGGGCGGCCGCGCGCGCCGCCCGCGACGGCCCTCCCTCGGGGGGAGTGACCTCCATCGAACGCGACCCGTCCACCAGCACCGCCACCCGGTTCGGCACGCGCACGATCTGCCGCAGCTCCAGCGACGGCTGCAGCGCGATGGCGAGACACGCCGCGAGGCCAGCCGCGCGAAGCGCGACGATGGCGGGACCAAACGCGCGCCGCGAGCGCCACACCGTCACCGCCGAAAGCGCGAGCGCCACCGCGGCCGCCACGACCATCAGGATCAGCACCGAGCGCGGCAGCCGGGCGCCCACCACGACCCGCCAGTCGTTGTAGTCGCCCCCCGCCGACGCCCCGAACAGGTCCAGCAGGCGCTTCACCGTGGGAACCGCCGCGTGCGCAGGATGTAATCGATGTGCGCCTGTTCGGTCTTGTAGTCGAGGCACAGCGCGTACATCACCAGGTTCACCCCGAAGCGAAACGCCTCCTCGCGCTGGGCGTCGCCCCCCGGGATGACCTCGTGCTCCCAGTGGCCGAAGCCGTCGCGCGCCCACGCGCCGCCGAGATCGTTCTGCGAGTAGACGACGGCCAGGCGGCGGTCGCGCTCGACCCCCTCCACGTACGGCGCCGCCTGCACACGACCCGGTGCGCCCCCCAGCACGTAGAAGGACTTCCACAGCACGTGATCGTCGGGAATGCGCGCCGGAAGCTCGCCGGGCAGAAGCTGGGCCAGCATCTTCCTGACCGCGTCGTCGAACCCTCCCCCGGCGCGCCCTTCGGCGGAATCGATGAGCAGAAAGCCCCCGTAGGTCAGGTAGCGGCGCAAGCGTCCGAGATCGGCTTCGGACGGCATCGCGAAGGCGCGATCGCCCGCCAGCACCAGGAACGGATGGCGGAACAGGGCGGCGTCCGCCGGCCGCAGCTCCGGCGTCTCGGACGACGTCACGATGCTGGTCCGGCGAACGATCTCCCAGGCCAGGCGGCGCAACGCCGTGGGACGCGGGTCCGGGAGCGCGGGCACGGCGAGCCGAGCGAGCTCCAGGCTCGAACGATCGCCGATGGCGCGGGCGCGCCCGCCGCCGAGGGCCGTCGTCGCGACGCCCGCCGTCGCCCCGGCGAGCCAAGCTCGCCGCGTCGGTTTCGTCGGCCCGGTCACGGGGCCCTCTTCGCGCGACCGGGCATTTCCACTACACTCTGGCTCATATGCACAATCGCGGCGGTCGCGGGCCCATCTTGCCATCGCTCGTGGTTTTGTTCACGTACGCCCTGTGCGGGCCCGTCCTTGCGACCGAGGCCGGCGGCGATGACGCCGCGAGCGCCGGCACCACGGCCGAGCGCAGCCCCCCGCCGGCTCCGGCGGCGAGCCCGAGCTCGCAAGCGGCCGCCCCGCCGCCCGCGGCCGAGGACACGCAGGCCACCGGCGCCGGCGCCGCGACCGCCAGCGCGGAGGCCGCGCCACGCAAGCTCGTGCCCTCGTTGTCCCACGACCTCCAGTTCGGGCTGGCCGTTCTGCCCGGCGACGGCTACCGGATCGTGTTCCCGTACACCAAGGGCACCACGGACTGCGGCGACGCGAACCAGATGGGCGCCAACGTGTGCACGAACCGCGCGCCGTTCTTCATCGATTTGCAGCCGTCGTTCGGGATCTCCCACAGCTGGGACGTCCTGACCGATCTGCGCTTCGGCGTCGAGAGGGATTTCAACACCTACCGCCAGTTCTTCATCATGCCGGGCTTTCGCTACTGGCTGGACCCCGAGAGCCACGTGAAGTTCTTCACCACCTTGCAGTTCGCGTACGACGCCACCCAGCAGCAGCCGACGTCGAAGCATTCAGGCATCGACCTCGGGTTCCGCAACTCGAACGGGCTGATGGTGGAGGTGATGCGCAACTTCGGCGTCTACCTTCAGTTCGGCGAGACGATCGGCTTCGTCCGCTGGCTCAGCTTCACCGTCGACGCGGGCATCGGCGTGCAGGCCCGCGTGCCGTAGCAGCTGGCAGCCCGATTTCGGGGCCAACGCGCCCTGGCCGCGTTAGATTGGGCGGATGAGCAAGCGCCGCGCTGAAGGAACGTTCGAGGTCACGTTGGACCCCCAGCCTCCCTATGACGAGACGGCCGAGGTGAGCTTGAATCGGGTGTCGATCCGCAAGGTCTTTCACGGAGCGCTCGAGGCCACGAGCGCCGGCGAGATGCTGAGCGCCATGCCCTCGGTCAAGGGTTCCGCCGGGTACGTGGCGCTCGAGCACGTACGCGGGACGCTCGACGGACAGGCGGGGGGCTTCGTGCTGCAACACCTGGGGGCGATGAACCGCGGAAAGCCGAAGCTCGAGGTGGCGGTCGTGCCCGACTCGGGAACTGGCGCGCTGCTCGGCCTCGCGGGCCACATGCTCATCGAGATCGTGGACGGCCAGCACCGCTACGTCTTCGACTACGAGCTCGACCCGCCCCGCGCCGAATGACGGTCGTCCCCCCCGCTGCCTTTCAACGGCCATTGCGGTTTGAGGGACCGCGAATTCCGTGGCAACGTGATGGCCCATTTTACGATTTCCAAAAAGGCAACGATGAAGAACTTCCGGTTTCGTGCGTGTACCGTCCTCGCGATTCTTGGCTGCTTCGGCGGATGTAGCTCCAGCGGGCCCGGCGGCGCTGGGGGGGCGGCCGGAACGCTCGGTGGCGGCGGCGCGCCTGGCACAGCCGGTGTCGCGGGCACGGCCGGCACGAAGGGCGCGGCAGGGGGCAACGGGCAGGGTGGCGTGGGCGCCGCGGGTGGTGCCGGAGGGGCCGTCGTCTCCAGCGTGGGTGGCGCGGGCGGCGGGCTCGCGCTCGGCGGCGCGCCCGGCGCTGGCGGTTCCTCGGGCTCGCTCGGGACGGCAGGAGCGCCCGGCGCCGGTGGACTCGGCGGAACGCCGGCGGCGACCGGCGGCGGCAACGGGAAAGCCGGCGCCGGTGGCGGTGGACCAAGCGCGGCTGGCGGTCAGAGCGGAGGCGGGGCGGGAAGCTCGGGAAAGATAGGTGTCGTCATCGTCAGCCAGACCACGCAGGTCATTCCGACCCTCGGGACCATCGTGGCGGGCGGCGTTGGCGCGGATTTCGGCCTCATGAGCGGCAAAGGCTCGTGCACCTCCACCACCTCGGGTGATTGCCAGCTGCTCCAGTGCGGGCCATCGACGAACCCTCCCGCGCAGCTCGTGTCCGCGGGCAACATCACGGTCAGCGGCCTGGCGGCGGACATCACCGTCATGCCCGCCGCGGGAATCAACGGACCCACCTACCTCAGCGCCCCTTACTCGGGGTTCTTGTGGACCACCTCGCGCCCCACGACGCTCACGGTGGCGGGCTCCGCCGACGTGCCGGCGTTCACGTTGAGCTCGACGGCGCCCAACCCCATCTCGGTGACGGCGCCCGTCGCACAGACTGGTTTGACCGGCGTGACCTATGCGATCTCGCGCGGGGCGGCCCTCGCCATCACCTGGACGGGGGGCATCGACGGCAACGTGACCGCGAGCCTCACAAGCGGCACGGCCCCCTCGCAGGTCGAAATCGTTTGCGTCGCGGCCGCGTCGAAGGGGACGGTCACGGTGCCGGCGAGCTTCATGTCGATGCTCGGAGCTTCGGGCGGCTTTTCCGCCGGGGTGGCCACGTTCGTGACGAAGAACGTCGGGGACTGGCTGATGGAGTTCGAGGCCTCGACGATCAAGGACCAGGGTCAGGCGACGTACACCCCATAGTCGCACCTGCCGGCCCGTTTCCGCCCCATCCCGGGTATCATCGCGGGGACCATGACCGACGGAGAATCCGGCGGCGCCGGCGGCGAAGACGATGCGCGGGCGGGGAACGCCAACGTCGTGTTGCGCGCCGTGGAGCTGGCGAAGACGTTTCACCTGGGCTTCTTCCGCAGGCGCGTCGACGCAGTTCGCGGCATCTCGTTCTCGGTCCGGCGCGGTGAGATCTTCGGCTTCCTCGGGCCCAACGGCGCCGGGAAGACCACGACCTTGAAGATGCTGATGGGACTCATCTTCCCGAGCAGCGGGCGCGCCGAGGTGCTGGGGCGGCCTGTCCCCGATCGCGAGGCGAAGCGGCGGATCGGATACCTGCCCGAGACCCCGTACTTCTACGAATACCTGACGCCCGAGGAGTTTCTCGACTTCGCGGGCGCCCTGTGCGACTTGCCAGCCGCCGTTCGCCGGCGGCGCGCCGACGGGTTGCTCGCGCGCGTCGGCCTCGATCACGCGCGCGGGCGCCCGCTGCGCAAGTTCTCGAAGGGGATGTTGCAACGGATCGGCATCGCCCAGGCGCTGATGGGCGATCCCGACGTCGTCGTCCTCGACGAGCCGATGACCGGCCTCGATCCCCTAGGTCGCAAGGATATCCGCGATCTGATCCTCGAGCTCGGGCGCGACGGCAAGACGGTCCTGTTCTCCACTCACATCCTGCCCGACGTCGAGATGACGTGTGACCGCGTCGCCATCGTGGTGGGCGGAAGGCTGCGCAGCGTGGGCAGTCTGGCTGCGCTGTTGTCCGCGCGCGTGCTTTCCACCGAGGTGGTGCTGCGGCCGGCGCGCGCGCTGGCCGGCACCGGCCCCGATGGCGGCTTGCCCCCGCTGCCCCCGGGCGCCCGCCGCCTGCCCGGTGACGCTGAGGTGGCGCTCGAGCTGCCGGCCGAGGCGGACGTCGACGAGTTCCTGCGCGCCGCCCTGGCGGGGGGCGCGGCGGTGGTGTCGGTCACCCCGCGCCGCGAATCGCTGGAGGACCTCTTCGTGCGCCAGGCGGTCGCGAGCGAGGGGGCCACGCCGTGAGACGCATCCTGGCGGTCGCCAAGAACACGTTCCGCGAGGCCGCGCGAAACAAGGTCCTTTACAGCCTGCTCTTCTTCGCGGTGGCCCTGATCTTGTCCGCGCTGGCGCTCGGGCAGCTCTCGGTGCACGAAGACCGCCGCATGATCCGCGACGTGGGCCTGTTCGGCGTGGACGTGTTCAGCGTCGCCATCGCCATCTTCGTCGGGGTCAACCTCCTCTACAAGGAGCTGGCGCTGAAGACCGTCTACACCATCCTGCCCAAGCCGATCGCGCGCTGGGAGTTCGTGCTCGGCAAGTGGCTGGGCGTCATGGCGACCCTGATCGCGCAGATCGTGATCATGGGCCTCGTGCTGGGGGCGACGCTGATGGTGCAGGGTGGCTGGGACGCGCTCGACGGGGCGCTCGCCAAGGCGCTGTGGCTGCTGCTGATGAACGTCACCATCGTCACCTCCGTGGCCATGCTGTTCTCGTCATTCTCGAGCCCGTTCCTGTCGGGGCTGTTCTCGCTGGGCGTGTTCGTCGTCGGCCGGTCGATCCCGGACGTGCGTGCCCTCGGGGAGCGCATCGGCGGCTGGGCCGGGCGGGCGGTGGCGGCGGCCTGCGCCGTGTTACCGAACCTGCAGCTGTTCACCCCCTCGGGGAGCGCGCTCGGCGCCGAGCACGTCTCCGTTCACGGCGCCTTCGTCATGGCCAGCTACCTCGGCTGGACGACCGCCTATGCGATAGGCTACTCGGCGGTGGTGTTGGCATGCGCGATGCTCATCTTTCGACGGCGGGATTTCATATGATCCGCGTTGGTGCGGGCGAGCTCTGCTCGCTCGTACCGTCCCGCGGGGGATTTAAAGGACCCTCTCAGGGTCCTTTTTCAGGTAGCCGCGTTGGTGCGGGCGAGCTCTGCTCGCTCGCACCGTCCCGCGGGGGATCTAAAAGACCCTCTCAGGGTCCTTTTTCAGGTAGCCGCGTTGGTGCGGGCGAGCTCTGCTCGCTCGCACCGTCCCGCGGGGGATCTAAAAGACCCTCTCAGGGTCCTTTTACTAGCAGCGTCCGCTCTTTCGCAGCGTCCAGTCACGCGAGGCGTGGGTGATCCAGGTTCGCGCCATGACCGAGGGCGACGTCGACGCCGCCGCCCAGATCCTGGTAGGCGCGTTCGCGCAGGTCTATCGGCAGCGCGGGCACACCCCGCCGTTTCCGAACCTCGAGAGCGCTGCCTGGCTCTGCCGGTCGTACCTGGATCTCGATCCCAGCGGGTGCGTGATGGCCGAGGCGGCCAGCGTCCCCGTCGGCGTCGGCTTCATTCACGTGCGCGGACAGACCGCCAGCATCGGCCCCGTGGCGGCCCGCCCCGGCGGTCCCCGCGGGGTGGGCCGGGCCCTCATGGCAAACCTGATCTCTGTCGCCCGGACGTGTACCAGCATTCGACTCTTCCAGGATGGCTTCAATCCGGACTCGTTCGGCCTCTACACGCAGCTCGGCTTCGTCGTGCGCGACGTCGCTCCCTACCTGCTGGCCATCGAGCTCAAGCCCGCGACGCGGGCGCAGCCGGAGATTCGGCAGGGGCGCGCAGAGGACCTGGAGGCGATCATCGAGCTCGACCGCCGCCTCGTGGGGGCGGACCGCACGCGGGATCTCGAGCTGCTGTTCACCACCGGAACCGTGCTGGTCGTGGAACGACGCCGCGCGCTCGAAGGTTTCTTGTTTCTGCGTGCGCTGCCCGCCCGCGCCGTCGTTGGCCCGGCCGTCGCCGTGTCCGAAGAGCTGCTGGCAGCCCTCATCGACGCGGCCAGCCTGTCGCTGCCGGGTCGGTCCGCCGTCATGCGCGCGTCCGCGGCCGCGCCGCTGGTGCTCCGTCGCGCCTTCGAACGCGGATTTCGCGTGGACCACCTCGGCAATCTGATGGTCGTGGGGGCGCGCCCCACCCCACCCGCGCAGCTCTACGCGCTGTTCCCCGAGTCACTCTGAGAACCGATCAGGTCGCGGCGCCGGCGGCGACGGCTCACATGTCGGGACCGCAGTCGCCGAGCGCGGTTCGCCGGTGGGCGCTGTACAGCTCCGCGTCGGCGGACGCGAGCTCGATGCCGAAGAAGCCGAGGCTCGCGAGCGCCCTGCCCACGATGCTGCCGCGGACCTCGTTGCACGCGGGCGAGAACGTGAACGTAGACGAGGCGCAGTTGTTCTGCGTGAGGGCGACGGACGGGCCCTCGCCCAGAATGGACAGCTCGAGGCGCGGCGCCTCGAGGCAGGCCGTCATTCCCGCTGCCGTGCCGGCTGCGCTCCCGCCCGTCATGTTCATGAAGTCGCCGCTCCCCGAGCTGCCGGTGAACTGCAACGAAGTCGACAGCGACGACGCCGAGAGCTGCGCGTCGCTGCTGAAATGAATGCTGACCTCCGCCTCCGCGGAGCTGGGATCTTCGGCGAGCTCGAGGGTGATGTTGGCCTCGGCCTTGATCGCGAGGATGAGCGGCACCGGGCCCAGCTCGATGGGAATCTCGATGCCAAGGGGAATGCTCAGCAGGTCCTGACTCACGCCAGCCGATGCGGCGGCCGCGTGAACGTGGAGGTCGCCTTGAAGCTGGTGGCTGCCCGCCCGGAAGGCTATGCCGCCCGCACCGATGTCCGCCTGGCCGTCCACGTCGAAGCCGCTGATCTGGCCGTCCGCCGAGATGGCGAAGGTCTGGTCCGCGTTCTTGACCGCCAGGTTCACGCCGACGCTGTTCCCGCCCGGCGTCAGGGTCAGCGAGACGTGGTAGCCCCCGACGTCACCGTCGAACGTCGTCGCGCTCAGGCCCCGCTCGGTCACGGTCAGACGCTGCCCCGCGAACAGGGGCTGCATGCTGGCCACGATGTCGGGCGACGAGAAATCGATCTTCTTGCTCCAGGCCAACGTGCCCGACGTGATGGCCTCGGGCAGCGTGGTGCGCAGCGTGTCCAGCTGGATGGTCCCGTCCGCGAGCGTCGTGACCGCGACGACCTTGCGGTAGGCGATGCCTCCGAGCGCCGCGATTTGCCCGGGTTGCAACGCCGCGATCGCGGTCGCCTGCGCGTCGAAGACGTACGTCCGGGTTGAGGCGTCCGGCACCGTCCCGGGAACCAGGTGAGCCTTGGCGTCCTCGATCACCTGGGTCGCCGGCGCCCAGGTCACCTGCACCTTGGGGGTGATGGGTGCGCTGCCCGAGGCTCCCGAGCTCCCGCATCCGCTCACAGTGGCACCAGTGCCGGCGACGAAGGCCACGGCGGCGAGCGGGAGCAGGCGCGAGACCGGGGTTCGAGGGCTGTGAGTCGAGGCGGTCATCTTGCGAGGGGCGCTCTGCAAGATTGGACCGCAGGTCCCCGACGCGGTCAAGAAACCGCGCCGCCGCCGCACGCCTATCGTCGCGGCGACATCAAGAAGCGCGCGCCGAAGACCACCAGCAGGAGCCCGAGCACCAGGTGAACGACGTGATCCGCGGGACGCAACCGAAAGACCTCCGCCGGAAAGACGGCGGTGACTCCGGCGACCGCCTGGTAGAGGTCCACGGCGCCGAAGCCGAGATTGAAGAGCGCCGCCGCGCGAGCAGACCGGGCCACGACGATCGCCAGGCCCAAGCTCCCGAAGACGATGTGGAACAGATCGTACGGGACGGCGTTGCTCATCAAGGCCAAGCGCGGCGGCAACAGGAGACCCGCGACCCCCGTGGCGATCAGGACCGGGCCGAACACCGCGAGCAAGCGAAGGTTCCGGCGCCCCCAGCTCACCTCCGGCCCGGCCAGGGTCGCGGCGGCGATCATGGCCGGCTCAGCCCGAAGTAGAGGACCAGGCGAGCCCGCTTTCGCCACATCAGGTAGGCGAGGCCGAGGTACAGGCCCGGCGCCACCTCCCTGACCTCGTCCTTGATCGCGCGAATCAGGCCGGGATTTCCGGGATTGTCGTAATCGAGCTGAAACGCATCGAAACCGCCCGCCCGTGACGGCGCAATGAACGTGTCGAAGCGAAACCATCGGCGCGGGTTGCGATCGCCAAACACCCGATTGATGCCCTCGCCGCGCGCCTCGTGGCGCGCCGAGAAGCTCTTGCCACGCCAGGGAAACCGCGCCCAGGCCGCGAACCGGCGCACGACGGCGCCGAGCCACGCCGGCAGGGCCGGGATCGCCAACATACGCCCCACCAGATCGCCATTCAGGGACGGAACCGACGGTGTGGAAGCGCCCCGGTACAGCTCGGCCAGGGCATCCGGCTGCATCGACGCCAGGTCGTCGAGCGTGCGCGGCCTGGAAGCGACGGACGTCCCGAACGACGGCGAGGGCGACGGCTTCGAAGGTTCAAACATCCGCGGTGCGATCGACATGAGGCTCTCCTTTTTCTGACGTCGTTCTGCGCCCAATCAGCAGCTGGGCCGGACTCTCGCAACAGGTACGTTTCGGCGAATGATTCGGATCATCGGAACATCGGCCGGCCGGTCAGCATCTCCCGCTTTCCAATCCCTCGCGCGAATCGTTCGCGCTTCCCCTCGCCCTCGGCGTGTTATGGTTCCGGGCCTGCGGGTTTCTCAAGACTATGGACGTTCGCTGCGACCGATGTGAGACCGAGTACGAGCTCGACGATGGCTCGGTGAGCGACACTGGAACCTCGGTTCAGTGTACGACATGTGGCCACCGCTTCATCGTCACCCGCCGCCCTTCGTCGCCGCTGAATCAGGTGACGGTGACGCCCCCGGCGGGCAGCGCCAAGTTGGCGGAGCCAGACGTTCCCGATTGGACTCTCAGCACCGATGACGGAAAGGTCCACCGCTTTCGCGATCTGAACACCCTGCAGAAGTGGATCGTCGAGCGCAAGGCCACGCGCTCGGATCGGCTGTCGCAGGCGGGCGGCCCGTGGCTGGCGCTCGACGACATCGAGGAGCTGTCGTCGTTCTTCCGGGTCGTGGACGAGGCCGATCGGGCGCGCGGCCCGAGCACGCCCTCCCCGGTCGCGGCCCCGGTCGGGAAGGCGGCGATGACCGCCCCGGCGACGCGTGGGTCCTCGGGGAGCGCTCCGCACCCGACGACACGGGCGGCGGCGGCTGGCCATACCGGCACGCCGCCCCCCATCCCGTTCGACGCACGCCAAACCGTGTCCTCCGACGGGCCGACCGTCCCCAACCGGCGGCTTCCCGCCGCTCCGCCGGAGGCCGCGCCGCAAGCACGGCCGGCGCGTCGGACCCCCGGCCTCGGCCTTCCCGGCGCGGGCACGTCCGCGGGAACGTCCACGCCCACCGTGCCCGCGATGCAGGCGGCGCTCCCGAAGGCGGCCGGCCAGGTCCCCTCGCGACCAAACCCGATGACGCGTGAGCCCTCGGCCGCGCACACCACGCTGCTGCTCGAGCCGGACGGCGCCGACGACCTGGCCGGGCTAGACGGCGATTACCTCATGCCGCGACACCGCGGGCGCAATGTGGCGGTCGCCCTCGTACTGCTGGCGGGCCTTGGGGCGGGGGGTTACTACTGGCGCACGCAGCGGGCGCGCGCAGACGGGACTGGCGGTCCGGTCGCCTCACCGCCACCGCCGGCCGCCGCCCCGGGTGGGGGTGACAAGGCGCCCGTCGCCACAGCGCCCAGCGAGGCTCCCGGGACGGGACACGCGCCCGAACTGGCAAACGCGGAGCACCCCAGCGAGAAGACCGCGCCCGAGGCCGCGGCGGAAGTACCGCCGGCGCCCGTGGTCGCGACCAAGGCTCCCGCCGCCGGACCGCACCCGAAGGCCGGCGCGACGACCGCCGCGCGATCGGTGAGCTCGAACGGGGCGGCGGCGAGCGGCTACGATCACCTGGTGAGCGAGGCCGATCGGTTGCTCGAACGCGGGCAGGCCGCCAGGGCCGAGAAGCTGTACACGCAGGCCCTCGCCGCCAAGCCGGACGGCGCGGGCGCGTTGACGGGCCTCGCCTATGTGTTGCTGGAGCGGCAGCGTCATTTCAAGGCCATCGAGATGTTCCGCAGGGTTCTCGACAGCCAGCCGACCTACGGCCCCGCGCTGTTCGGTATCGCCGAGTCCTATCGCGCGCGCGGCGATACCGCTCAGGCCCTGGCCGCCTACCGGCAGTACATGGTCATCTCTCCGTCCGGCGCCGACGCCCCGGCCGCGCGCCGGCAGATCAAGGACCTCGAGAGCGCCAGCCCGCAAGCGTCGTCGACGCGAAAGGACCTGTCGTCTCCGCCCGCGCAAGCCGGCGAGTGACGCGCGCACCGCGCGAATAATTTGACGGCCGGCGCGCCTCCCGTAAGGTTGTGTCTCGACGGCGGTTTCTCGCCTCGAAAGGAGCGGCCTCGATGGAGTTCGGACGCGAACGCGAGCTGGTCCATCTCAGGTACGAGCTGCGGCGGCTGCTGGCGGAACGCCGGGGCGAAGAGGCGCGACCGCTGCTCGAGCGCCTGCGCCGCATCGCCGAGGACGAGGCGCGTGAGGCCGAGAGGCTTCGTCCCGAGATACTGCGCTGGGCGTCCACGTTCGGCCTGTGACCACCCGCGGGGCGTGAAACGAGCCGGGGAGGCAACGCGGGGCTGGAACCCGTGCCAATTTGGCAGGACGCCTGGCTCCAAAACAGGGTGTAATTAGCTGATTTGATTTAGTTATCCGTCGGCCCCCGAGGTGGCCCCGGCGTTGCTGTCGCCGTAGCCACGGAATACCGATGGAGACGCTGCTCCGAAAATACCTTTGGGCGATCGACTTGCTGGTCATCGCCGTGTCCGCCGTGTTCGCGGCCAGGGCCACCGGCGTCATGATCGAAACGGCGCTCGGGCGCAGCATGCCGACCGTGCCTGCGGTGCGGCGGCCCTCGACCGAGAACCAGAACGTCACCCACTACGACAAGGACGTCGAGGCCATCCTGAAGCGGAACATCTTCTGTTCCACGTGCCCGCCGATCTTGCAGGAGCCCGAACAGGAGGAAGTGGGGGTGCCGCCGACGCCCGCGCCCGTGAGGACCGCCCTGCCCCTCAAGCTGATGGCGATCATGTTCTCGCCGCCGCCTAACGACCCGCGGTGGTCGGTCGCGGTGATCCGGGATACCGAGAAGAACGCCGCCGGGCCCTACGCGATTGGCAGCACGATTCACGACGCGACGATCGTCGACATTCAAGAGTCGCGCATCTACCTCGACAACGCCGGGAAGCCCGAATTCCTGGATCTGCTGGACGCCCCGCCCACGCCCGCCGCCGCGCCGGCCGCCGCCGCCCCGCCGCCGCCCTCGACCGATCCGTTCGTGGCCGAGATGGACAAGGGCATCAAGAAGACGGGCGAGCACTCCTTCGAGATTCAGCGCGGGACCGTCGACTCGATGCTGGGGAACATGGCGCTGCTGTCGCGCTCGGCGCGCATCGTCCCGGAGGTTCGCGACGGAAAGTCCGCGGGCTTCCGGCTGTTCAGCGTTCGACCGGACGGACCGTTCGGAAAGATTGGCCTGCAGAACGGCGACGTCATCTACGCCATCAATGGGCTCGAGATGACCAGCCCCGACAACGCCTTGCAGATTTACACGAAGCTCAAGTCCGCGAACCACATCTCGGTCGCCCTGGAACGCAACGGAACGAAGATCACCAAGGACTACAACATCCGATGAAATCGAGAACGACCGTGATGACGTCGCCGCGGCCTAGCCGGCGCGGTTGGTTGCCGGGCAGCGCGGCGGGAAGCAGCGTGGCGCTGGTGCTGGGGTTCGCCCTGGTGACGCCGGTATCGGCCGAGACCACGTTGACCGCGCAGGTCGGGCCGGTGATCCAGGGACGCCCGACCTTGCGCCCCGCCGGCGCCGGTGCCGCCGCCACGGCCACGGGCGCGGGCGGCGCCGCGGGAACCAAGGATTCGAAGAAGCCCATGACCGCGAGGGAGCGGCGGGGTGGCGGGAAGCCCGCGGGGGCGGCCGCCGCGACCGCGACCCCGGCGGTCGTTCCGGCCGCGACGGCCGCGGCACCGGGCAGCGCTCCGGCGGGGGGCGCGACGTCCGGGATCATCGATTCGCAGGCCGAGCGCGAGTTCAACTCGTGCCACAAATTCCCTGGCAACCGGCGGATCGTCAAGCTGAACATGAAGCCGGACACCGAGCTCGGCGATCTGATCTCGTGGATCTCGTCGATCACCTGCAAGCAGTTCATATTGCCCGGCAGCATCCCGAGCAACAGCAAGAAGGTGACGGTGGTGGCGCCGCAGCTCATCACACCGGAAGAGGCGTATCAGCTGTTCCTGGCGGCGCTGGACTCGGTGGGGCTGACCGTGCAGGAGAGCGGCAAGTTCTATCGCATCATCGAGACCGGCAAGGCGAAGATGGGCGCGCCGCTGCCCGGGCAGGACGGCGAGACGCCGCCCGGCGATCGTTACATCACGCGCCTGGTGCGGGTGGATCATGCCGACGCGAACGAGCTGTCGCAGGTGCTGCTGCGCCTCAAGACCGAGCAGGGCGACATCATCGTCTACCCGCCCCAGGGCGCGCTGATCATCACCGACCTGCAGTCCAGCATCGAGCGCATGCTGAAGATCGTCGACGAGCTGGATCAGCCGACGCTGGGCGAGAAGGTGTGGATCGTGCGGATGAAGAACACCGCCGCCACCGAGATGTCGCAGAAGCTGGCCGAGATCTTCAAGGTAGAACAGCTGGGCGGAGCGCGCCGGGGCGCGGCAGCGGCGCCGGCCGGCCAGGCCACCCCCAAGGGAAATCGTGCGGTGGCGGATCTGGCGATGGAGATGACCATCTCGAAGATGATCCCCGACGAGCGGTCGAACCAGCTGATCGTGATCGCGACCGAGCGGGCCTACGCCCGCCTGCTGACGCTGATCCACAAGCTGGACGTGCCCATCGAGGGGGGCGACGGACGCATCCACGTCTACTACTGCGAGAACGCGAACTGCGACGAGCTGGGACAGACGCTGACCGCCATCACCGGCGTGGCCGTTGCGGGCGGCGGGTCGAGCCGCTCGCGCCGGGGCGCGGCCGCGGCGGCGGCGCCCACGCCGGCCGCGCCGTCCCCGAACGGGCAGCTTCCGTTGCTGTTCGAAGGCGACATGCGCGTCAGCTTCGATCGGCCGACGAACTCGCTCATCATCCTGTCGTCGCTGAAGGACTATCAGTCGTTGCGCCGGGTGATCGAGAAGCTGGACTCGCCCCGCAAGCAGGTCTTCGTCGAGGCCATGGTCATGGAGATCTCGCTCGACAAGAGCCGCACCCTCGGCGCGTCGTTTCACGGCGGCGTCCCCAACGTCTCCATCTTCGGCAAGCAGAGCCTGGTCCTGGGCGGCCTCGACATCACGAAGACCCTGAACCCGGGCGGCCTGCTGTCGGGCGGCGGCGACACGCTGCTCGGGCTGGCGGCCGGCGTGATCGGTCCCCCGATCCCCGACGCGGCGCAGACGTTGAACGCGCCGGCCTCGGTGGCGTCGAGCATCCCGAGCTTTGGCGTGCTGGTCACGGCGCTGCAGCAGAACAACGACGTGAACGTGCTGTCGACGCCGCACCTCCTGATCATGAACAACGAAGACGGCGAGATCAGCGTCGGGCAAAACCTGCCGTTCCAGGGGGCCAGCTTCGGCGGCGGCGCCGCCTCGGGCGCGTTCGGCGGCATCCCGCTCGCCACGCCGGTGCAGCGAACCGACGTCGCGCTGAAGATGAAGCTGACGCCCCACGTGAACGAGCACGACATGATCCGGCTGGAGGTCGACCAGGAGATCCAGGACATCCTGTCGCCGAACTTCAATGGCCTCGGGCCCGCGACGTCCAAGCGCAGCGCGAAGACCACCGTGGTTGCGCGCGATCAGCAGACCATCGTCATCGGAGGCCTCTCGCAGGATCGGGAGGTCGAGAAGGTGGTCAAGATTCCATTCCTCGGCGACATCCCGATCCTCGGCTTCTTCTTCCGCAACACAACCAAGTCCACCCAGAAGACGAACATCCTCATCGCGCTCACGCCTTACGTGATCACCGACCAGGCCGACCTGCGGCGGGTGCTGGAGAAGAAGCTGAAGGAGCGGCGGGAGTTCGTGGAGCGCTTCGGAAAGCAGGACGTCGTCAACCCCGAGGCGACCATCGATTACCGGCGGAAGCGCGGCATGCTGGAGGAGATCAACCGCGGCGTGCGCGAGATCGAGGAAGAGGAGGAGGCCCTGCTGCGCAACCGCGAGAAGGATTCGATGGAGGAGGCGGGCGCGCTGGACATCCCCGTCAACGCGCGGCCGCCGGGCGCCGGCGCCCCGACCCTGACCGTCCCGCCGGCGATCGCGGCCCCGCCGTCGTCGTCGCAAGCGCCGCCGCCGGTCGCGCCACCGGCCGCGGCGACGGCGCCCGGGCTCGAGGGAATGGGTGCGGCCCTGTTGCCGGTGCCGATCGCGGCGCCGTCGCCAGCGGCTCTGCCGCAACCACCTGCCCCGGCGCCGGCCCCCGGCTCCACGTCGCCGCCGAACATCACAGCGCCTGCGACTTCGGCCCCGCCGCCGACCACCGTGGCGCCGCCTTCCGGGACGGCGCCTCCGGTCGTCACCATCCCACCCGGCGGGACGCTGCCGCCCGCCCAGAACCGGTGAGAGAGGCTCCGTGGGTCACAAGCTGCTAGGTCAGATCCTGCTCGAGCTCGGCGCGGGCAGCGTCACCATCGACACCATCGAGCAGGCGCTGGTCTCGCAGGCGAAGGAGGGCGGCCGCATCGGCGAGGTGCTGGTGAAGATGCGCGTCGCGACGGACGAGGACGTGCTGGCGGCCCTGGGACGGCAGCTTGGCATCGCGGTCCTCGGCGACCTCAAGACCGACGATGTCGACGCCGAGCTGGCCACCCAGATCCCGATCGCCTTCGCGAAGCAGCACCGCCTGCTGGTGCTGCGCGCCGAGGCGGGGACAGTGCTGGTGGCCACCGCCGATCCCCTGGACGTCGGCGCGCTCGACGACCTGCGCGGGCAGCTGAACGCCGAGATCCAGCCGATCCTGCACTCCCCGGCGAAGATCCTGGATCTCATCAACGCCGTCTACGGCAAGAAGCACGACACGGGCGGGAACCTCGGCGAAGGCGAGGAGGACGACGTCGGCGGCGAGGGCGAGGAGCTGGTCGACATCCTCGACGTGACCGACGAGGCCCCCATCATCCGCTGGGTGAACTCGCTGCTGTTCAACGCCGTGAAGGAGCGGGCCAGCGACATCCACATCGAGCCGGGCGAGAAGGAGGTCGTGGTCCGCTACCGCATCGACGGCGAGCTCTACGAGGTGCGGCGGGCGAACAAGCAGTTCATGCCGTCCATCATCTCGCGCGTGAAGATCATGGCGGGCCTGAACATCGCCGAGAAGCGCCTGCCGCAGGACGGCCGCATTCGCCGCAAGATCGCCGGCAAGGACATCGACATGCGCGTCGCGACCATCCCCACCGTGAAGGCGTCCGCGGCCGAGCGGATCACCATCCGCTTGCTGGATCGCGAGTCGGTCCTGCACGATCTGGCGGACATCGGCTTCGGCGACGATCACTTGCGCCAGATGGACGACCTCATCCATCGCCCGCACGGCATCTTGCTGGTCACCGGGCCGACCGGCTCGGGGAAGACCACCACGCTCTACGCCTGCCTGGCCAAGATCAACTCACCCGAGCTCAACATCTTGACCATCGAGGATCCGGTCGAGTATCAGCTCGACGGGATCTCGCAGACCGCGGTCAACGACAAGATCGAGCTGTCGTTCGCGGCGGGCCTGCGATCGTTCTTGCGTCATGATCCCGATGTCATCATGGTCGGCGAGATCCGCGACGTGTCGACGGCCGAGATCGCCATCCAGGCGTCCCTGACGGGCCACCTGGTGCTGTCGACGATTCACACGAACGACGCGGCCGGCGCGATCACCCGGCTCGTCGACCTGGGGGTGCAGCCGTTCCTGGTGGCGTCATCTCTGATGGCGCTGCTGGCGCAGCGCCTGGTGCGGCGGGTGTGCCGCGAGTGCCGCGAGCTCTACACTCCGACTGACGCGGATCTCAGCAGCATCGGCATCAGCCCCGGGGACTTCGCCGCGGGGCGGGCCCGGCGCGTTCACTTCAAGGGCGACGCGCAGAGCGTGCCGCCCGAGGGCCAGCTGTTTCGCGCCCACGACGGCGGGTGCCCGGCCTGCCTGGGGGCGGGATACAAGGGCCGCACCGCCATCTACGAGCTGTTGCTGATCGACGAGCCCACCCGACAGCTCACCATCAAGAACGCGGACGCGCAGAGCATCAAGCGCCACGCGGTGGCCCACGGCGGCATGCGCACGCTGCGCGACGACGGCGCGCAGAAGGTCCTGGCCGGCCTGACCACCACCGCCGAGGTCCTCATGATCACCACGCAGGACGTGGATTAGGCCGCCCCGATGTCTTTGTACGCCTGGAAGGGACTGGACGGCGCCGGGAAGGCGGTGGGCGGGACGCGCGACGCGGACGGCGGCAAGGCCCTGCGACAGGCGTTGCGCAAGGACGGAATCTTCATCACCGAGCTGTCCGAGGTGTTGGGCGGCGGGGGCAAGGCCACCAAGGGGTCGAACGGGGTCAGGGGCGCGATGAGCGGGGCGGCGGGGGGAGGCGCCAAGTCCCGCTCCTTCTTCCGCCGCAACGTCGAGCTCCGGCAGATGCTCGAACGGGTGCGGCCGCAGGAGGTCGCCGTCCTCACCCGCCAGATCGGGACGCTGCTCGCCGCGGGCATTCCGCTGGCCGAGACGTTGAGCGCGCTGTCCGAGCAATCGGACAACAAGAAGCTGGAGCGGGTGCTGGCGGGAATTCGCCAGAAGGTGAACGAGGGCACCTCGCTGGCCGACACGCTGGCCGAGCATCCCACCTTGTTCTCGGACCTCTACGTGAACATGGTCAGGTCGGGCGAGGCGGCCGGGAACCTCGACGCGGTGTTGCTCCGGCTGGCCGCGTTTCTGGATTCACAGCTCGCCTTGCAATCGAAGGTCTCCGGGGCGCTCACCTACCCGATCATCATGATGGTGCTCGGATCGCTGGTCATGGGCGTGCTCCTGGTCGTGGTGGTCCCCCAGATCACCTCCGTCTTCGAGGACATGGGCAAGACGTTGCCCTGGAACACCCAGCTCCTGATCGTGGTGTCATCGGCCGCGGGAAACTACTGGTGGCTGCTGATTCCGCTCGGCATTGGCACATACTTCGGCTTTCGGCGCTGGTCGCGCACGCCGAAGGGTCGCAACTTGCTCGACCGGATCAAGTTGCGCGCGTGGGTGCTCGGGCCGCTGATTCGGTACGTCGGGGTGGCGCGGTTCTCGCGCACGCTCGCGACGATGCTGGCGGCAGGCGTCCCGGTGCTGTCGGCGCTGGAGATCACCAAGAAGGTCCTCAACAACACCGTGCTCGAGAAGGTGGTGGAGAGCGCGCGCGACGCCATCCGCGAGGGCGAATCCATCGCGGCCACGCTGCGAAAGTCCGGCGAATTCCCCTCGATGATGGTCCACATGGTCGCGGTCGGTGAGCGCTCGGGCCAGCTGGAGACGATGCTGGAGAACGTGGCCGGCGCCTACGAGCGCGAGGTCGACGGCAAGGTGGCGCGCCTCACCACCATCCTGTCGCCCGCCATCATCGTGACGATGGCGTTGGTGGTGGTGTTCGTGGTGTTCTCGATCCTGACGCCTATCTTGGACATGCAGAACTTCGTTCAGTGACGTTGCGTTGAAAAGAAAAAGGAGATTGCGATGAACGTTGTAACAATCCATTCAAGCCGAACTTCGGCGCGCCGAATCGCGCGGGCGACACAGCGGGGCTTCACCCTCATCGAGGTCATGATCGTCATCGTGATCATCGGCCTCATCGCGGGCGCGGTCAGCTTCGGCGTGGTTCCGAAGCTGAAGAAGGCCAAGATCGAGACCGCCAAGATGGTGGTCGGCAAGATCGCGAACGCCGCCGCCGCCAACATGGGCACCAGCAGCGCCTGCCCGAAGGGCATCGAGGAGCTGATCGCCCAGGGCGATCTGACGAAGAGTCAGATGAAGGATCCGTGGGGAACTCCCTTCACGTTCCGTTGTCCGGGCATCAAGGATCCCGACGGCGTGGACGTGTCGTCCGCGGGGCCAGACAAGCAGCCCGGGACGCCGGACGACATCAATTCGTGGGACCTGCAATAGCGGAGCGATGCGCGGGCGGCGGACACATAGCGGCGGCTTCACGCTGATCGAGCTTCTGCTCGTGCTGGCGATCGTCGCCCTGCTGGCGGGCTTGTCGATCCGCGGCCTGCGGTCCCTGGCGCGCAGCGACCTTCGCGCCAGCGTCTCGCACCTGTCGGGGGCGATTCGCTATCTGTTCGATCACGCGTCCACCACCGGCAAGTGCCACCGCCTGGTCATCGACCTCGATCAGGGGAAGTACTGGGCCGAGATCTCGGACGACCAGTTCTATCTCCCCCGCGATCCGGAGACGGAGTCCTCACAGAAGAAGCTGGCCGAGTTGGAGGCCAAGCTCGACGAGAAGGAGGCGTCGCAAAAGGAGCTGGCGGAGGCGGCCGGGGACATCGACATGTCGAAGGTCTTGCCCATGGACTTCCGGCCCAAGCGAGCCCGGTTCGCGGCGTTCAAGGAGTCCACGCTCAAACCCGTGAGGATGAAGAACACCACGATCATGGACGTGTTCACGCCGCGGGTGGCGGACCCCGTCACCAAGGGACGCGCCTACATCTACTTCTTTCCGCTCGGCCAGACCGAGCCGGCCATCGTGCACCTCAGCGACCCTTCGGGAGAGACGATCTACTCGCTGGTGGTCCACCCGGTGACGGGGCGCGTGCGCATCGTGAATTCGTACGTCGAGCCCCCGCTCGACGTCCAGGTCGACGACGTTGGAAACGAGGCGCCGTGAGGGTCGCCGGGCGCGCGCCGCGCGAGCAGGGCTTCACGCTACTGGAGGTGATGGCGGCGGTGGCCATCCTGGCGTTGACGCTGGTGGTGCTGTTGAGCGTCGTCAGCAACAACATGCGCGCCACCGCTCACGCGCGCATGCTGACCACCGGGACCCTGCTCGCGCGGGGAAAGATCGTGTCGCTCGAGGATCTGCTCATCGAGAAGGGGTTCCAGGATCTCGACGAGACCGACGACGGTGTGTTCGCCGACGAGGGGTTTCGCGAGTTCAGCTGGAGCACCGCGATCGAGAAGATCCAGCTTCCGACGGACATGGCGCAGACGGCGCAGAAGGCCTCGTCCGACCAGGCTCAGAAGAAGGATCCGATGCAGGCCCTCACGGGCATGGTCGGCGGGCTGATGGGCATGTTCATAGAGCCGGTGCGCATCGGCCTCGAGGAGTCCGTCCGCCGGATCACCGTCCGGGTGTTCTGGAACGAGCGCGGGCGCCCCGAGCAGTCGATCGAGGTCGTCACCTACGTGACCGATCCGGCGAAGCTGGACCTGGCGCTGTCCCTGGGCGCGGGCGGCCCAGGCGCCACGGGGACGGGCGGGGTGTCGGGGACGTCGTCGTCGGGGACGTCGCCCACGTCCTCGTCGTCCTCGTTCTCGAGGCCGGTGACGCGATGAGCGGCCTGCGCCTCCGTCGCCAGCACAGCCGATCCGCGGCGGCCGCCGGGTTCACGCTGATCGAGCTGATGCTGGCCATCGCCATCCTGGCGTTGATCACGACGCTCATGTGGAGCTCGTTCAGCCAGGCCTCGCACAACAAGAAGCGCATCGAGGCGGCGCAGGAGCGGACGCACACCGTCCGCACAGCGCTGCTACGGATGGCGAGAGAGATCGAGATGGCCTTCCTGTCGGAGAGCGACGAGCCGGACGCCACGCTCCGCCGCACCGAGTTCCTCGGCGCCAGCCGCCCCGACGTGGACGAGCTGTGGCTGACCTCCTTCGCGCACCAGCGCCTGCGCGCGGGCGCGCCCGAGGGCGACGAGTCGGTCATCGGTTACTTCGGGGAGCGGGACCCGGAGGACCGCCGCATCCTGAACCTGATGCGCCGTGAGTCGCGGCGCCTCATGGCCCGGGATCCGCACGACGTGCCCGGCGAGACGTACGTGCTTTGCCCCGACGTCGTGCGCCTGAAGCTCAGCTACTACGACTACCGCAAGAAGGAATGGCACGACGACTGGGACACGAGGGTGAACGGCTCCAGGTTCCTGCCCTCGCACGTGCACATCTCCCTGACCGTGCTCGACGGGGACGGCAAGGAGGTCACCTACGCCACCGACGCGCGTATCCAGCTGACCGAGGTGGTGGGCTACCGATGAAGATACGCTGGACGTCGAAGCGGGTCTCGCTCGGCCGCCGCGGCGATCGGGGCGTCGCGATGCTGGTGGTGATCACCTGGCTGGCGCTGATGATCGCGCTCGTCGGCGAGTTCACGTTCGGCACGACCGTCGACGCGGCGGAGGCCGCGAACGCGCGCGACGAGCTGCGCGCCCACTACATGGCCCGGTCGGCCGTCAACCTGTCGCGGCTCTTGATCAAGATTCAGTCGAAGTTCGTCGATCCGGTGATGGCGCAAGCCCAGAAGATGCTGAAGGACGCCATGGGCGGTGGCGCCGGCGGGACGAGCGGCAGCGCCGCGACGCCAGGCGCCCCGGCCGGGGGATTGGGCATCAGCCTGCGGGTCACCGACTACGCGGACATGCTGATGGGCTTCTTCAGCGGCTCGAAGGACGAGGCGATGAGCCTGGGTTCGCTGATCGGCCTCGACCTCACTGGCGCGAAGGGGCTGGGCCTGAAGTCCGGCCGCTTCGACGCGGAGATCACGCCGGAGGACGGGAAGATCGACCTCAACTGCGCCGCTTACTTGCATGACGCCGCACATCAGCGGATTGTCTACCGGCTGCTCGTCGGGCTGTTCTATTCCCAGCGCTACGACCGCCTGTTCAGCGACGCCGACACCGGCGGCCAGTTCAACTCACGCCTCGATGTCGCCCGCGCGATCATCGACTTTGCCGACTACGATCAGCAGATGTTCTCGTTCGACGGCTCGTCGTCGGGCTCGGCCGAGGACTACCACTACGACTCCGATCCCCGGGACAAGTACCGCCCCCACAACAACTCCTTTGATTCGCTCGGCGAGATCAAGCTGGTCCGCGGCGTCACGGACGCGTTCGTCGAGGCGTTCGGGCCATACCTGACCGTCTATCCGAGCTCGGACGACAAGAAGATGTGCCGGGTGAACCTGGGCACGATCAGCAACCGCGAGGGCGACTGCGCGCCGCTGATCATGGGCATCATTCGCGCCGCCGCGATGGGGGACCCGACGAAGACCGCCACCGCCGATCCGACCATCCTCGACGACACGAAGCTCTACCCCCTGGCGACGGTGCTGTGCGACCGCGCCGCGAGCGGCTTCGACAGCCTCGACACGGTCATGGCGGTGCTCGCCAAGCCGGAGTCGTCCGTGCTGACCGACGATCCTCGCTACCGGGTCTTGCAAGGCATGCGGCCGCTCGTGCTCGATCGCGCCGCCCTGGACGCCGTCGCCTACGTGGCGCCACCCCGGATCTATCGGATCACGGCGACCGGCGAGTCCGGCAAGGTCAAGAAGAAGATCACGGCAATCGTCGACACCGGCCGGGTGCTGGAGAATCCGATGACCCTGAACCCGGCGTCCGAACAAGCCGCTGGCGTCCTGCAATATTGGCGAGAGGAGTAACGAGCAGCCATGGCCCACCCCGTCTGCGGCATCGACATCGGCGCGTTCTCGATCAAGTTCGTGGTGTTCGAGGTCGGGTTTCGACAGAACGTGTTCCGCGGCGCCTTCGAGGAGATGATCAGCGACGGCCCCTCCCCCCTCGTCGAGCGCCAGGTGGAGGCGCTGCGCGAGGGGCTGTCGCGCGTGTCCTCGGAGGCCATGCTCTACGTCGCCATGCCCGGCGACCTGCTGTCGATTCGCACGCTCGAGCTGCCGTTTGGCGACCCGCGGAAGATCGATCAGGTCATCGGATTCGAGCTGGAGGGCCAGATCGTGCACGCCCTCGACGAGGTCGTGTTCGACCACATCACGGTCCGCTCCGGCGACGATGGGTCGAGCGTGCTGGCGGCCGCCGCGAAGCAGACTGACATCGCGGCCTTTCTCGAGGCCTTGCGGGCGGGCGGCATCGACCCGCGCGCGCTGTACGCGGCGCCGGTGGCCTACCGCGCGCTGACCGTCGATGATCCGCGCGCCGACGAGGAGTCGGGGAAGGTCCCGGCCATCCTGGACATCGGGCACGCCCGGTCGAACCTGTTCATCGGGCGCGACGGCGCCGGGATCGCCGCCCGCACGATCATGCGCGGCGGCCAGCACCTGACCCACGCCCTCGCCGAGGGGCTTGAGCTGACGCTCGACCGGGCGGAGCAGTTCAAGCGCAACGAGGCCCGCATGCTGGCCGCGGGGATGCCGACCATCGGCAAGCGCGATGGCCGCCCCAACGAGATCCTGCAGCGGGCCCTGGCGCCGCTGGTGCGCGAGGTGCGGCAGACCCTGGCGAGCTTCCGCGCGTCGTCGCACCGCGAGATCGGCGCGCTTCACCTCACGGGCGGGACGGCGCGGCTGCGCGGCATCGCCGGCTTCTTCCAGGACGAGCTCGACTTGCCGGTCGGGTTCCTGTCGGTGCCGAACACCCTGCAGAGCCAGAATCGGGCGGCACAAGAGGTGATCCCCCCCGCTGGTGTGGGCGGTGACTTCGCCGTCGACCCCATCACCGATCTCCAGAAGACCACACGCCTCGTCTATGCCGCGACCGAGTCGAGCTCGTTCGCGCTGGCGACGTCGATCGCGCTCGCCGCCAGCCGGGGGGGCCGCGAGATCGACCTGCGGCGCGGCCCGTTCATCTACAGCGTCAGCTTCTCGGCCTTGCGGCAGAAGGCGCCCCACCTGGCGCTGCTGGCGGCGACGATCCTGGCGGCCGTCGGGCTCGACGTCTTCGCGGCGCTCTCGAACCTGGGTGACGAGCGCAAGGTGCTCGACGCGCGCCTGAAGACGGCGACCCAGGAGATCTTCGGGCAGCCGCGCGCCGATGCGAAGGAGGTCACCCAGCTCTTGCGCAAGGGCTTCAAGGAGGAGCTGGCCCCCGTCCCCCGCGCCACCGCCTTCGATCTGCTGGAGCAGATCTCGAAGAAGGTGCCCTCCGACGACGACATCGTCCTCGACATCACCGAGCTGGACATCCGCCCCAAGAAGACGTTCATCAAGGGCACGGTCGGCACGGCGACGGCTGTTGACGAGATCGCGGAGAAGCTGAAGGACATAGATTGCTACGAGGACGTGACCAAGGGGACGGTCACCGAGGTGTCGGGCGACGCCAAGCAATTCACTCTCACCGTGGCCTCGAAATGCCCATGATGACGGTGGTGCGCACATGAATCTGCTCATCACGCTCAGAGCAAAGGCGCGTCAGCTCTCGCGCCGGATTCTCGGCAGGCCCCTCGGGTACCTCAGCGCCGAATGGGAGCGCATGCCCGTGCGCGAGCGGCGGTCGGTGACGGTGCTGGGCATCGCCATCATCGTCGTGGCCGTCTCGCTGGCCATCTACCTCATCTTCAGCAACATCAGCGATCTCGAGGAGACGAACGCGGACGTTCGCGAGGCCCTGGCGGCGATCACCAAGCACCGCGACAGCTACCTGGAGGCGAAGGCCCGCGCCCAGGCGCAAGAGACGCGCCTCGGCAGCGATCCGCCCCAGCTGGTGGCGGACATCGAGGCGGCCGCCCGCGAGGAGACGGTGCAGATCGCCGAGAGCAACGAGCGGCCCCCGACGCCGGTGTCGAAGCGCTGGATCGAGCACGACGTCGATTTGAAGATCCGCGAGGTCGACCTGCAGTCGCTGTCGAAGTTCATGAAGCGTGTCGAGACGGGCGCCCGCCCCATATTCTTCACCCACGTGGCGCTGAAGCGACGCTTCTCGGAGGCGGACAAGCTGGACGCCGAGCTGACCGCGATCGGGTTCGAGCGCGTGAAGGAGAAGGTGGTGGGCAAGAAGAAGACCGAGCAAGGCACCGGCTCCGACGCTGGCGGCGCCAGCGGCAGGGCCCGGACGCCCGGCAGGGAGGCCCCATGATCATTTCCCCGGAGCGGTTCCGCCTGTTGCGGCGGTCGATCGGCTACGCGATCGTCAGCGTCGTCGCGTACGCGATCGCGTTGACGTTCTGCTTTCCGTACGGCCGCGCCCGTGACGCCGCCGTCGCCGTCGCCGCCAAGGCGGGCTACGATCTGGAGATCGGCGACGCGGGACCGGCGTTTCCCTTCGCGATCGCGTTCGACGAGATCCGCATCCGCTCACGGAACGCGAGCCCCGGCGCCCCGAAGCCCATGCAGGCCAGGTTCGACACGGTCCGGGTCGCGCTCTTGCCCCTCTTGCTGTCGCACGGCCAGTCGTTCGACATCGTCGCCGTGGGGCTGGGCGGGCAGATTGCCCTGTCGGGGCGGGTTCCCCCCAAGAGCGACAAGGGCCAAAACGACAAGGGCCAGAGCGAGAAGGCCCAGGGCACCAAGGGCCTCTTCAAGATTGATCTGACGGTTCGCGACGTGGCGATGGCGCAGGTGCCGGGCGCGCGCGAGCTGTTCAACCTCCCGCTCGCGGGGACCCTGGGCCTGGACGCCCACATCGAATCCTCCTCCGGGCGCTTCGCCGATGCCCACGGGGAGATCGAATTCAAGTGCGCCGCTTGCACCGTCGGCGACGGCAAGACCGCGGCGAAGCTGGGGAACAACCCATTCCTGGCGGCGGGCCTGACGTTGCCGCGCGTTCGCCTCGGCGACCTGGCCGGTCGCATCGTGATCGAGAAGGGCGTGGCGCGCGCGCAGGGCATCGCGGTGAAATCGCCCGACGCCGAGGTGACCCTGGACGGCGAGGTGACGTTGCGCGATCCCCTCGCCAGCTCGACGGTCAACGCCTACCTGCGGTTCAAGCTGGGCGATGCGCTGCTGCGAAGCGCGCCGACGATCGGAAGCATCTTGCAGATGGCGGGCTCGCCCGGGCTTCGCCCGGATGGGTTCTACGGGCTGCGCGTCGCGGGGCCGTTGCTGTCGCCCCTGCCGACGCTGTCGCCGACCTCGCCGCTGCCGACCTCGGGATCATCGTCCCGCCAGGGAGGAGGGCACGCCGCGATCGCGCCGCCCGCGCCGCCACCCGCCCCGGGCGAGCGGCGAGCGGCGGCGATGGTGGCACCCCTTCCACCTCCGCCACCGCCCACGACGCTGCCGGCGCCGGAGGCACCGCCGGCAGCAGCCCCGCCCCCGCCTCCGCCACCCGCTTCCCCGCCGGAGCCGGTCGCGACGATTCCCAGCCGGGTCGGGATGCCGCCCATCCCCGAGGGACTGCGGGGCGCCTTCATCCGCTCCGGGGCGGGCTCGTTGGGCGGGACCAGCAACCCGAGCGGCGGAGGCAATGCCGGCGGCTCGGCGACGGCGGCGGCGGGAGGGGAACCCGGCGCTCCGGGCTCTCCTGGCGGCGGTCCGCCGCCCGGCTCGCCCGCCTTGCCCCCGCCGCCCGAAGGTGCGCCGCCCCCCGCCGACGATCAAGAGCCTCCCCCTCCCACCCCACCCTGACCCTGGTCATCCTCAGGCAGAAGACAGCGCCCGCGCGAACGCGAGCAACTCCGCCCCGTCGACGCGAATCGGCACCGAAGCGGGAACCGACCGCAGCGCCCAGGTAACCTGCCACGTGACGTGCTCGCCCGGGTGGAGTGGGCGGTGCGCGCCCTGCTCCTCGACCTCGACGTAGGTGTGGTGTGGGTCAGCGTAGATCTCGATGGTGGCCTCGCCAGGCGCCTGATTCGCGCGCGCCACCTCCGGAAAGGTCTTCAGCAACAGCAAGCGCCGGGCGACGTCGACGTGGCAGATCCAGCCCTCCGTGCCGTGCGCGAACAGCTTCTGGTGATCGGTGATCGCGGCAGCGTCGTACGAGAACCAGACCACGCCGCCGGCCTGGGTCACCGCCAGTGTGGACGTTGGCTCGATCCCGTCGCCGTCGGGGAAGAAGGTCAGCCCGTGCGTGGGATGCCGGGAGATCTCCCAGGGCGCCACCGGGACCACCTTGCCTGATTGATTTCGCAAGCCGTACTCGATCGTCACCAGGGCACGCGCACCGTCGACGGTGACCGACTTCGTGGCGGCGATCCCGAGCGTGGCGTCCGGCCTGCCCGAGAACAGAACCGTGGCACCGTCGTCGCCGAGCGGGCGTGCCAGGTAGGGCTCCGAGTCATGCTCGACGGGAGGCGGCCATCCCCAGTGGCTTTGCGGACTGGTCCAGAACGTCGCGCCGAAGTTCAGGGGGTTGACGTCCCGCCCGGTGAGGATGTTCTCGGCGCCCAGGCAAAAGCGCGTGACGCGGGCGCCGCACGCGGCGTCCATCTCGAACGTGGTCTCGCCGAAGGTCCAGCGGTAAACGGATCCTTCGACCCTCGGCACCACCAGGTCAGCGCGCGACATGCTCGTCGCATTAGCACAGCCTGCAACCAGAGGTCTAACCCGAGAACCGGTACCCGCTCCCCCGCACGGTCAAGAGATGCCGAGGACAATCGGGATCGCCTTCGAGCTTGCCGCGCAGCTGCGCCATGAAGTTGTCGACGGTGCGGGCGTGGCCCGCGTGACGCAGCCCCCACACTTGCCGGACCAGCTCCTCGCGCGAGAACACCTTGCCATTGCTCTGACAGAGAAACCCGAGGAGCTCGAACTCCAGATGGGTCAGCTTCACCGGCTGACCGGCTCGGGTCACGGTTCGGGCGGCCAGATCGACGATCACGTCGCTGAAGCGCAGGCAGTCGCCCCGGCGCCTGTCGGCGGCGTCGACCGGGGCCTGGGGGGCGGCGGCCTCCACGGGCGGGCGTGGTCCGGCGGCGCGGATCCGCGCCCGGCGCAGCAACGCGCCCACCCGCGCCAGCAGCTCGGCCAGCGCGAACGGCTTCGTCACGTAGTCGTCGGCGCCCAGGCGCAGCGCCGCCACCTTGTCGAACTCGTCTTGGCGCGCGGACAGGACGATGACGGGCACGTGGTTGTCGGCCTCACGCAGCTGCTCCAGCACCCAGATTCCGCTTCGCTTGGGCAGCGAAATGTCGAGGAGCACGAGGTCGGGCTTACTCGCCTCGATGCGCACGCGCGCCGTCTCACCATCGCCAACCTGCTCGGTGCGATAGCCTTGCAGGCGCAAGTTCAGGGACAGCCCTTCCGCGATCGCCGGATCGTCCTCGACGATCGTCACGAGCTCGCTCACCGCTGCGCCCTCGGGGGCAGCGCTCAAGTCGCCTCCGCGGGCCGACGGGGCAAGACGATGCGGAAGCGAGTGCCCTCGTCCTTCTCGGAACGCACGTCGACCCGACCACGGTGCGCCTTGACGATCGCACGCACGACGGTCAGGCCCAGCCCGGTGCCGGCGCTGCCGCTGTCGAGCGCCGCCTGGCCACGCTGGAACTTATCGAAGATGATCTTCTGCTCGGCGCGGGGAATGCCGACGCCGTTGTCGGACACCGTGATGAAGACGTGCGTGGGATCCCCGGTCGTGGCGACCTGGATCTTCTTCCCCTCGGCCGGCGTGTACTTCCACGAGTTACCGAGCAGGTTGGCGACGGCCTGCGCGAGCGCGGCGTGATCGCCCTGCACCATCAGGCCCGGCTCGGTCGTGACCGCGAGGTCGACCGCGCCGCCGAACTTGATCGCCTCGAACGCCAGCAACGCCTCGTCGATGACCGCGGAGATGGCCACCGGCCGACGGTCGAACGCGGCGTGCTTCGACTCGATCTTCGACAGCGTGAACAGCTTGCCCACCAGACCGTCGAGCCGCGCCAGCTCCTGGTGAATCACCGCCAGGCAGCGTTGCTTCTCCCCCTCGTCCTTCACGCGGCCCTCGCGCAGGGTGTCGATGAACATGCGGATCGACGTCAGGGGGGTGCGCAGCTCGTGCGACACCGACGAGAGAAACTCGTTCTGGACGGCGGCCAGGCTGGCCCCGCGGGTCACGAAGATGGTCCCCAGCGTGTACCCCACGAGCGCCGTCGCGCAGAACGCGAGGACCAGAATACCACCGACCACCGACGCCGACTTCGACCCCCCCGTGGCGAGCAGGACGATCCCGATGACCGTCATCAGCACCGTGGGGATCAGCGCCGTCAACACGAAGATGAGGCGGGCCCGGTGGAGAAAGATCGTCGTCGGGGAGCGGCTCTTCACTCTCCTTATCTTGTCAGACCCGGAGCCTTTATGCTGCGCGCGATGACGCTTGGGGGGTTCCGAGGGGCAAGGCGGCCTCTGTCCGCGGGGTGGCGACCAGCTCGCGCGGAGGAACCCGCAGGTCCCAGACCAAGCCCACGGCCTGCATCAGCCGCAGGAGATAATAGGTGACGTCGATCTGCCACCAGTGAAACCCCTGATTGGCGGAGCTCTGATAAAAGTGGTGGTTGTTGTGCCAGCCCTCGCCCGTCGTGAGGATGGCCAGCCACCAGCTGTTCTTCGACTCCTCGCCGGTGTCGTAGCGCCGGCTGCCGAAGACGTGCGCCAGCGAGTTGATCGAGAAGGAGCCGTGCCAGAGCAGCACGGTCGAGACGAAGTAGCCCCACACCAGCGCGAACGAGCCGCCGAGCCACAGGAACGCCAGCGCGAGCGCCACCGTCGGGAGCATGGCGATGGCGGGATGATTGAGGAAGCGCAGCTCGGGGAACCGCGCCAGGTCGCTCACCTGGCCCTGGTCCGTGTCAGTCCACTCGTCGCGCAAGATCCAGCCGATGTGCGCGTGCCAGAAACCGCGCAGCTTGGCCGAGTGTACGTCCTTCACCGTGTCCGAGTGCTTGTGGTGCCAGCGATGATGCCCGGCCCACCAGAGCACCCCCTTCTGGGCGGCGCTTTGCGCGCCGAGCGCCAGCAGGAACTGAAACGGGCGTGAGGTCTTGTAGGCGCGGTGCGAGAAGTATCGGTGGTAGCCGGCGGTGACCACGAACATCCGGACGAAGTAAGATCCGAGCGCGAGCGCGACGCCGCGCCAGGACCACCCGGAGAGAAGAACGCCCACCAGGGCAGCCACGTGGACGCCCCAGAACGCCACCGTGGTGACCCGTATGTAGGAAGTCCAGCGCATGCGGCGCGGTTGCAGAACGTCGATGAAGGAGTTGTCCACGAAGCCAGTTTATCGGCGGATGTGTCAGGGGTCCTTAATGACTCCGTCACATCGCCGTCAGTGCGACTCATGCGATCCCGAGGCGCTTGACCTTGTCGCAGAACGTGGACCGAGGCAGGCCGAGCGCTCGCGCCGCCTGCCGCCGGCTGCCGCCGTACCGTCGCAGGGCCCATTGGTACACGAAGCGTTCGATCTCGTCGAAGCTTTGTTCTCCGAGCATCAGGAGATCACCGGAGCCAGACGGCGGGACGATGTGCCGCGGCCCGCCAGCATCGGCGAGGCGATGGGGGCCCGGGTCGTCCGCGTCCCCCTCGGGAACGGCGGCGCCGTAGCCCTTGCCGGGAACCTGTAGGGCCTCGCTGACGATGCGCTCGGCGCATTCGGTGGCGGCGCGGCGCACCACGTTGCGGAGCTGGCGGACATTGCCCGGCCAATCCTGGGACGCGAGCCAGGTCAGCGCGGCGGGATCGAACGTCCGCGGCCCCAGCTCCGGCGCCAGCTCCTCGAGAAACCGCTGCGCCAGCGCCGGGATGTCCCCCCGCCGGTGACGCAGAGGCGGCAACACCAGCTCGAAGCCGGCCAGGCGATGGAACAGGTCGACCCGGAACCTGCCGCGCTCCACATCGCGCGGCAGATCGCGCAGGGTCAACGCGACCAGACGAACCTTCACACCGACCTCGCCGTTGCCGCCCACACGCCGGACGCGACCGGTCTCGAGCACCCGCAGGAGCTTCGGCTGCAGGTCCAGCGGCAGCTCACCCACCTCGTCGAGCACCAGCGTGCCGCCGTCGGCCTCCTCGAACCAGCCCAGCTTCCGGGCGTTGGCCCCGGTGAACGCGCCCCGTTCGTGCCCGAACAGCTCGCTGTCGGCGATCTCGCGCGGAAGCGTCCCGCAATTGACCGCGACGAAGGGACCTGCCGGCGCCGGCCCCAGCTCGTGGAGCAACCGGGCGAGCAGCTCCTTTCCCGTCCCGCTCTCGCCCGTCACCAGGACGGGGGCCCGCGTCGGCGCGATGCGCGCCACCGCTTGCAGCACGGCCCGCAGCGCCGGATCCTGCCCCACGATACCCGCCGTCGAATCGTTCCGAAGCGCCACGACCGAGGCTATCGGCGGCCGGCTGGTTCCGTTTCGTGCTGTTTCCGACGGGCGGGCCTCAACAGCAGTGTTCGATCCACTCCGCGCCGGTCTCGCCGATCTCCTTCTTCCAGATCGGGGCGCGACTCTTCAGGCGATCAATGGCCGCCCGGCAGGCCTCGAACGCCTCGGCGCGGTGAGGAGCCGCCACCGCGATCACCACGGCGGCCTCTCCCACGACCAGCGAGCCCACCCGGTGATGAATCGACACGTGCGCGCCTGGCCATTCACGCTCGATCTCGTCGGCGATGTCATTCAGCACCCGCTCCGCCATCTCACGGTAGGCCTCGTACTCGAGCCGCACGACATCGGGGATCCGTCCCTGTCGGCGCACGAGGCCGCTGAACGTGACGAGGCCCCCCCGATCCGGCCCGATGACCGCGTCGATGACCGCCGCAAGCGCCAGCGGCGCGTCGTGAACCAGCACCCGCGACGTGGCGCCCCCGGACACCGGAGGGATGAGCGCCATCTCGTCGCCATCACCGAGCAGGGTGGTCGCCACCACGACCACTTGATTGACGGCCACCTGGGCGCGGGGCAAGAGCGGCGCCACGGCAGGATGTTGCTTCGCGATCATGGCCAGCGCCATCGCGACATCCCCACCGTCGGGCAGCTCCAGCGTCTCGGTTGCCGCGCCTCTGCGCTCCCGCAGGATCGCGAAGTACAAAATCTTGACGTGCATTGCAGGACGATATCTCCCGCGATGCCGTCAAGTTATCAACAGGAAAAACCAAATCAGTGCGAGCACCTAGCAACAATCGCCTGTATAGATTTTTTGCCACGATCCCGGAGCGCTGCTAGCCTTTTCATGCTCAACCGAGGGAGAGCATGCTCAAAGAGAGGCCACCTTGACCCGAGACTCCGCGAAGGGCACCCACGCTCCCGCCACCCGCGCGCCCGGTCAGCTTTCGCTGTTTCCCTCGTCTTCTCCTTCGTCCTCGCCCGCTGCGCCGGGACCCACGGGTCCGGCGACGCCTCCCGCCTCCCGGCGCGACCTGCGTCCCTGGGCGGCACCGCGTGAGGCGCGGCTTCCCGCCTCGGAAGATCTGGCGATGCAAGAGCGGGCGATCAGCGTCGCCCTGAAGCTGTACCTGCCCCCGGGCAAGGGCCTCGAGCTCGCGCTGACGGACAACCGCTACAGCATGATCTCGATACGCCGCCGGCCCGACGGCTATCGGCTGCGGCTGCACAAGATGTTCGTCAGCGCGCCGCCGCGAATGGTGCGCGCCCTGGCCCGCTACGTGGTGCACAACGATCGGCGCGCGTCGCAGCTGCTCGGAGACTATATCGAGCACCACCAGCACGTCATCAAGCGCCAGGACCACAAGCCCCGCGCGTTCAACGGCCGCACCGCGGGCAAGTGTCACGACCTGAAGGCCATCTTCGACAGCTTGAACGCCGAGCGGTTCGAATCGCGGCTGGACGCGCGCATCACCTGGGGGCCTGTGACCGCCCGGCGCGCCCGGCGATCGATCAAGATGGGCAGCTTCGCCGTCGAGGATCGCATCATCCGGATTCATCCGGTGCTCGATCAGCCCGACGTGCCCGCCTACTTCATTCGCTGGATCGTGTTTCACGAGATGCTGCACGGCCGCCACGACATCGTCCGCAAGGGGCGGCGCCGCATCTTTCACACCGAGGCCTTCCTCGAGGACGAGCGGAGCTACCCTGACTTCGCGCGCGCCACGGCGTGGGAGAAAGCCAACCTCGACCGCTTGCTCGGCGGATAGAGCCCCGGCAAGATGACGGAGATGTCCGTCGCGTTGCTGATTCTCCCTGGAATCAACGGCTCGGGAGTCGAACATTGGCAGTCACATTGGGAGCGCGCCCTGCCAAACGCGCGGCGCGTTCCCGAGGACGACTGGGACAATCCGGTCTGCGCCCTGTGGACGGCGGCCCTGGAGCGCGCGGTGGCCCAAGCGGGATCGAACACCCTCCTCGTGGCCCACAGCCTGGGTTGCCTTCAGGTCGCGCATTGGGCTGCCCGGACACGGCTCGCGGTGCGCGGCGCGCTCCTGGTCGCGCCGCCAGATCCTGACGAACCCACGTTCCCCTCGTGCGTCGAGGGATGGCGACCGCTGCCACGCCAGCGACTCCCGTTTCCGAGCTTGCTGGTGGCCAGCCGCGACGATCCCTATTCCAAGTTCGAGTTCTCGCAACGGGTGGCCTCGACCTGGGAGAGCCAGCTCATCGACCTGGGACGCTGCGGGCACATCAACGCCTCGAGCGGGCTCGGCGCCTGGCCGGCGGGACAGGCCTTCCTCGAGCAGCTCGCGCGGACAGCCCCGCCGCCGCGCTGACGAGGCCGCACCCCGCCGTCAATTCGCGGGGCAGATGACCAGATCGAGCGTGGGCCGCGTGCCGTCGACGGCGGCGATGTGGTCGACGCCGTAGAACGTGACCTTCGAGGCGAGCAGGGCCGTGGGGGCCGCCGCCATGTTCTCGATGCCCAGGGTTATCGTCCCGTCGCTGGCGCCGAGGTCGAGGGCCCAGTCGTGGTTCGGGTCGAGCGTGTACGGTGTCGGCGTGCCCGTCGCGGGCAAGAGATAAGGTCCGCCCGTCGAGATGACGCTGGTGACTGGCACCTCTTCCGCCTTCGACTTCCGGGTCCACCCATCGACTGACGAATAGTCGACCACCAAGAGCGGCGCGTTGCCGGTCGCCTGCACCATCGTCAGATTCAACGTGGCCTTCATGATCCGGGCGGTGCGCGGGATGAAGCGAATCCCGAACTTCATCCAACCGATCGTCCGCTCGGCCGGGCCGATGTTCGCCCACAGCAAGTTCCCAGAATCGAGGCTCGGGCCGGATGAGTTGTAGTCCAGGCTCACGGACTCCGACGCCTGCACGGTGGCGGCCACGCACGTGTCGCCGCCGCCGTCGAGCAGGCTTCCGTCCGTGATGGTGACCAATGAGTCGCTGGCGGCGTCCGCAGGCGTGGGCGCGTCGGTGGCGCCGGCGTCCCCGGCGGGCGGGGCCGTGAAATTCAGCTCCACCGTCCAGGTTTTGCCGTCCATGATCGTGGTCGATGCGCTGGCCTGGGCGACCTGGGTGTTCGTCTCGTCGTAGGCGGTCGCCAGGATCGTGATCGCGCCGCTGTGGTTGTCGAGCTGAAACGCCGCCGACGACGGGAACGTCACCACGTTGCCGGCCGCCGGCTTGTCCGGCAGACTGCCGACGGACACCCGCCCGTCCGCGAGCGTGAAACCAACCAGGATGTGGTTCACCGCGGGCAGACCCTGCGCCTTGAACACGAGCTCGAGGTAGGTCCCCTTGTGGCATGAGCCGGTGAGCGCCCCGAGGGCGACGAGACCGAACAGGGCGCGCGCGACTTTGGTCATGGCTTCGTGAAGGTGGGATCGAACAGGCCGAACGTGGTCGAGGGCGGCTTGTCGCGAGCGGCCACGGCGACGACACCCACCAGCACGACCGCGCCGATCCCGGTCCAGAACCACCATTTCTTGTAGACGGGCGTCGCGGGCGTCGCTTCGGGGGGCGGGCTCGTCAGGTCGACCGTGGCAGGCGGCGCGGCGACCGGCTGCGGCTCCAAGGTCGGAGGAACGGTGGAAGGCGGGGGCGTCTCCGGAGCCTTGGGCGCGGCAACATCGCCGACCGCCGAACCGGGCGTGAGGGGAGTGCGTTCCGTCGTCGCTGGTGGGACGGGGCTGATGGCAGGCGCCGTTCCTACGACGGCGGGGGCGGCGGGCGGTGGCGACGTCACCGCGGGCGGCGGCACCAGCGGGACGGGCTCCTTGCGCTGCTCCTCGACCTGCTTGTCGAGCGTCCGGATCCGCCCTTCCACCTCCTTGCGGTTGGGCGCCGCCGGCATGTTGCGAAGGAACGACTTGTAGAAGAACACGGCCTGGGCCGCGTCGCCCTGGAGGCGGTACGACTGGGCGATGTTGTAGAGCAGCGACGGATCCGCCTTGGCGTTGTACGCCGCCTTGAACTCCGTGATGGCGCGCGGGAACTCGCCGAGGTTGAACGCCTTCGTACCCTCCTCGTAGTGCCTGCGCGCCTCGGCGGCCATCGGATCGTCCGCGTGCTTCGGCGCGCCGGCGGGATCCTGCGCCCGCGCGCCGAACGACACCGTCAAGACGACCGCGACGGACAGGGCCGCGACCCAAGGCTGGAGGGACGGGCGAGTCAACACGGCGATGCCACACACTCTATCCTGACCGATCCCAGGCGGCAAATACGATGCGGTCGGTGGAGAGGTTGGCGCCAAAGGCCTCGGGCGGTGGGGCGCCCGAAGTCAGACGCCCGAGGACGAAGGCCCCTTCAGTTCAACACGGCCTTCAGGATCATCGTCAGCAGGAAACCCGCGACGACGCCCGAGGACGCGGTGCCTTCGTGACCGTGGCTGTGCGATTCGGGAATGATCTCGTTCGACGTGACATAGATCAACGTGCCGGCTGCCAGCGCCAGGATGAAAGGCATCGCGGCCTCCGTGGACCCCGCCAGCGCGCCCCCGACGAGCGCGGCGAGCGGGGTCGCGAGGCCGGTCATGGTGATGAGCGCCGTGCTTCGGACGGCGTCGGCGCCCGCCTTGCGAAGCGGGGCCGCCATCACGATGCCCTCGCACGCATTCTGCAAACCGACGGCGATGGACAGCAGCAGGCCGAGGCGCGCCTGGTGACCCGCCTGGAAGCCGGCGCCGATCGCCAGGCCCTCCGGCACCCGATGGATGGCCAGCGCGCCGATGATGGCGTAGCCGCGACGGAGCTCGTGCGCAGGCGTCAGACGATCGTGGTGATCGTGCCCGGGGCCGTGGCCGATGTGCTGGTGGTGGCCGCTCGCGTGCCGGTGCGGGATGAGGCGATCCATGGCAGCAGCCAGGGCGGCGCCGACCATGAAACCGCCGACGATCATGAACAGGGTGCCCTGCCCAGGCCCTTCGGCGCGCATCGTCTCGAACGCCTCGCCGAGCAAGCCGAGTGTCGCCGCGGCGAGCATCAAGCCGGCGCCGAGCCCCAGGATTCCGTCGTAGACGCGACGGTGCAGCTCGCGAACGAACAGAAACGGCAGCGCGCCCAACCCGGTGGCCAGCCCGGTCAGCGTCGCGGCGATGAGGGCGGCGCGCATGGGGCGAAGCTTATAGCGCGCCGCCGGTCGCCCGTCGCCGATCGCATAGAATCAGCGGCGCGCCGCGGGCGGCCGGCTGATTTCCATGAGCGTCACGGTTTATCTGGGGCTGGGAGCGAACCTGGGCGACCGGGCCGCGGCGCTCGCCGCTGCGGCGGCCGACATCGCGCGCGAGGGTCCCTTGCGCGACGTCGTGCTGTCACCCCTCTACGAGACGGACGCCGTGGCACCCGGGGGCCCGCAACCGCCCTACCTCAACGCCGTGCTGCGCGGGGTGACCGACACCGAGGCGGGCGAGCTGCTGGCGCGCTGCCTGCGCGTCGAGGCTGCCCTCGGGCGGGTCCGCCCATCCGGCGTCGACAAGGCGCCAAGGCTGATAGACATCGACCTGCTCCTTTACGGCGAGGCCGTCATCGACGCCGGGCCGACGCTGGTGGTGCCGCACCCCGCGATGCTGGACCGCGCGTTCGTCTTGATTCCGCTGGCCGATGTGGCGGCGCCGGGTCTGGTCCATCCGGTGTCGCGGCGGTCCCTGGCGGTGGCCACCGCGGCGCCGGGCGTCCGGCGCGTGCCTGGATGAGCGTCTGGTAGGGTCGCCGGGTGAGCGACAGCAGGAAGTCGGCGGGGCGCGTGCGCGCGGATCTCGCCCTCGTCGACCAGGGCCTCGCGCCCTCGCGCGAGCGCGCCCGCGCGTTGATCCTGGCGGGGGAGGTGCTGGCGGGCGACCAACCGATCGACAAGGCCGGTGAGCTGGTCGACCCGACCTCGCCGTTGCGCCTGCGCAACGCGCCCATGCCGTACGTGTCGCGCGGGGGCTTGAAGCTGGCGCACGCGCTCGCCACGTTCGCGCTCGACGTGACCGGGTTGGTGGCCGTCGACATCGGGGCGTCGACGGGGGGCTTCACCGATTGCCTGCTGCAAGCGGGAGCGGCGCGCGTGTTCTGTGTCGATGTCGGCTACGGCCAGCTCGCAGCCAGGATCGCGAACGATCCCCGGGTGACGGTGCTCGACCGGACCAACGTGCGCCACGCGCCGCCAGACCTGCTGCCCGCGCCGGCCGAGCTCGCCGTGATTGACGTGTCGTTCATCTCGCTCGGGCTGGTGCTGCCGGCCCTGCCGCCCCTCGTGCGCCCCGAGGCGCCGGTCGTCGCGCTGGTGAAGCCCCAGTTCGAGGTCGGGCGCGCGCGCATCGGAAAGGGCGGCATCGTGCGCGACGAGGCCGCGCGAGCCGGCGCCCTGGCGGGCGTCGTCGCGACGGCACGCGCGCTCGGCTATACGGTCGTCGGCGACACGGTGTCGCCCATCACCGGGGGCAAGGGCAACATCGAGTTCCTGTTGTTCTTGCGCGCCCCGCCGGCCTGATTCGGGCCCGCGCCGGTCCGCCTTGGGCTATCCTCGCCAGCGTGCGCGTTCTCGTCACCGGCGCCGCCGGCTTCATCGGCTCACACCTCTGCGAACGACTGGCCGCCCGCGGCGACGCGGTGACCGGCCTCGACAACTTCGACGGCTTCTATCCGCGTCCCGTGAAGGATCGCAACCTCGCCGAGCTGCGCGCGGCGATCGCCGCCGTCGAGGCCATGGCCACCGAGGACGCAACGATCACTCCGGGTTCCTTCCGCTTCGTCGAGGGCGACATCCGGCGCGGCGCGGACCTCTGCGAGGCGTTCGCGAGCGCGAAGCCCGAAGTCGTCGTGCACCTGGCGGCGCTGGCCGGCGTGCGGCCGTCCATCGACGACCCCGCGCGCTACAGCGACTACAACGTCACCGGGACGCAGAACCTCCTCAACGCGTGTCGCGCCCACGGCGTGGCCCGGCTCGCCTTCGCGTCGTCGTCCTCGGTCTACGGCCTCGACAGCCAGGTCCCGTTCCGCGAGAGCGACCCCTGCCTGCACCCGCTGTCGCCTTACGCCGCCACGAAGCGCGCCGGCGAGCTGCTGACCTTCACCGCGCACCACCTGACGGGACTCGGGGTCACGAACCTGCGCTTCTTCACCGTCTACGGGCCCCGGCAGCGGCCCGACCTCGCGATCCACAAGTTCACGCGCCTCATCTCCGAGGGCAAGCCCATCGAGCTGTTCGGCGACGGCGGCAGCTCGCGCGACTACACCTGGATCGACGACATCATCGACGGCTGCGTCGCCACCGTGGACCAGCTTGCGGCCGATCCGTCTGGGCACTACCGGACCTACAACCTCGGCGGCTCCCAGACGACGACGCTGCGCGGGCTGGTCGATCTCATCTCGGGCGCGCTCGGCCTCGAGCCGAATATCGTGTGGCGCCCGGAACAGCCCGGCGACATGAAGCGCACCCTCGCCGACGTGACCTTCGTGGGTCAGGAGCTCGGTTACCACCCGCGCGTCCCCATCGCCGAGGGCATCCCCCGCTTCGTGGCGTGGTACCGCGGCGCGAACGCGTGAGAGCGATCCTGCTGCTCGGTGCGATTTCCTTGTGGGCGGCGTGTGATTCGTCGACCACGACCTATCCGGTGACATTCGTTTGCGGTGTTCCGGGGACCGAAAGCTGCCCCGCTGGAACGATTTGTCCCGCCCAGCCCCTGGCGGCGGGTGGCTGCGGCGATTTGCCCGGGTTGTTTGGGCACGCGCCCACGATCGTGGAGAGTAGCCGGCCGGTCGGCTGCGTGGTCCATCTGTCGTATGGAAACCCATATTACGCGGACACGCAGCAAGAGTGCGAGTGCGCAAAGGGACCGAGCGGAATCAATTGGATCTGCCCCATCTGACCACCGCGCCATTGCCGGGCACCTGACAGGCGCGCTGTCGATCAGTACGCGGATGGATACGGGTCGATAGCCGACCACTCGTTGTGTCATTGACCTGTGGGTTAGCGGTGGGTTAGCGGTGGCTTCCGTTCGCACCGCCGCTCCCTTTGGGGGTTTAGGCAGCAGCGCGAGAGGGCGTTCTTCGTGGAGCTCGGAAGTCCGGAGCCACCGATGCCTTGAATGCCGCGGAGATGGAGACCCAGAAATGCCTTCACCGGCCTTGCGCGCCATACCCGCCAGTGCTTGCGAAAAACGTCGGAGGGCGGGAAGCTGCTGCCGAATACAACGTTAGCCCGACCAGGACGACGCTAATGAGATTTGAACTCGACGAATACCATCGGGGAGTCGCCGATGAGGAACTGCTCTCCGATCTCAAGCGAGTTGCGACCGTCATTGGCAAGGACCGGGTGACCCTCGACGAGTACAAGGCGGCTGGCAAATTCCATCCCAGCACGCTCCAGCGTCGGTTCGGTTCGTGGTTCAAGGCGCTTGAAGCGGCGGGTCTTCAGAAAACGCGGACGCTCGGACTTACCGAGGAGGACTACTTCGAGAATCTGGAGTCGGTTTGGGAGACACTTGGCCGACAGCCGCGGTACGCGGAGATCCGTGCTCCCCTGTCGAAGTATTCCGCCGGCGCATATGACAAGCGCTTCGGGTCCTGGCGAAGGGCGCTCAATGCCTTCGTCGCTTGGGTGGGCCAAGACGATGATTCACCGTTCGCCTCCACCGGCCCTGCCGCTCCGCTCACAACCGAATCGAGACCTGTGTCGGTGCGACTTCGGTTCAGGATTCTCGAGCGAGATCTCTTTCGCTGCGTCGCCTGCGGTCGAAGTCCAGCCACACATCCCGGTGTCGTCCTGCACGTTGATCACAAGATCCCGCGGGCCCGTGGTGGCACGTCGGTGGAGGGGAACCTCCAGTCCTTGTGCCAGGACTGCAATCTCGGGAAAAGCGACCATGTTCCTGCGACAGGAAATACCAGCGACGATGGGGGCGGGCTAACAAGGCGATGAAGCGGACGGGCTTCGCCCGCCGCTTATCGCCAGGTCGTTAGGGCTACACCGATGATCTCCGCTGACCAGATCCTGTCCGAGATTGAGAAAGTTGCGGTTGACCCCGAAATCGCGCGGGCCTGGGGCAAGGAATACCCCCATCTGAAGTTGTCCGCCGATCTGATGGGCGAGGCAGCCCGCTACACCTGCATGCTTGGGAGCGCCCTAGCTCCTGGTAGGACCGAGTGGTCTGTCGACGAGGCCGTCCTTGGTGGGCACCTGGTACGGCTGTTCAAGCTGATGCGGCACGCGATCCAGCAGGTCGTCGACTCTCACGCAGCACCGTCACGCTCGCCGAGCTTCGGTATGGTGCGGACCGTAAGGGGTCTCGGAAGCTACACGGGCTGATTGATACGTTTGCGGCGTCTGTGGAGGTCGTCTCGTTCGACGAAGCTGCCGCTGCCGAGCTCGGACGAATTGCCAGCATCCTCGCTGATCGCGGGACGCCCATCGGGGATTTCGACGTGCTGATCGCAGCGCACGCCGTCGCCTTCCGCTGCACCCTCGTGACGAACAACGTTCGACACTTCTCGAAGCTCCCCGGCCTGACCGTGGAGAACTGGGCATGACCACGGGGCGTCGCTGATGCGGCGGTTGCGCATCCTAATCACCGCATCAGTTGCGGTGATTAGCCTTGCCGGTGCGGAGAATAGCGGCCCCATCGGCCGCACACGCGTGCACTACGAAGCCCCGACCGCGCGGCGGCTCGACGGGGAGATGCGCGCTTTTCTCGACTGGTTCAACGACCGGGCCGTATCGTGCGACCCCCTCATCAAGGCGGCCCTCGCGCATCTCTGGTTCGTGACGATTCACCCGTTCGATGATGGAAATGGGCGAATCGCACGCGCGATCACCGACCTCTGCCTCGCCCGCTCCGAGCAGAGCGCCCAGCGCTTCTACAGCATGTCTTCGCAGATCCGCGCCGAGCGAAAGACTTACTACGAGACCCTGGAAGTGACGCAGAAGGGGACCCTCGACGTCACGCCTTGGTTGCGGTGGTTCCTCGCCTGCCTCGATCGGGCGTTCGACCGCGCCGAGACGATTCTCGGTTCCGTGCTGCAGAAGGCGCGCTTCTGGGAGGCCCACGCGGGAATCCAAATCAACGAACGCCAGCGCGCAATTCTCGCCAGGCTTCTCGACGGCTTCGAGGGCAAGCTGACGTCATCGAAGTGGGCGAAGCTCGCGAAGTGCTCGCAAGACACGGCGCTGCGAGACATCGACGACCTGCTGTCTCACAGCATCCTGGCCAAGAACCAGCCGGGGGGGCGCAGCACCAGCTATTCCTTGGTCCTGCCGCCCGGCGGTCGCGGCAGCGAGTGACGCCGAAGGGAGCGGGGATGGCGCAACCGCAGCATATCCAGTATCTATCGGGCCCACATGAACACCATCAAGCTGTACGGCCCGCGCATGGGTTCCGCTCTTCGCACTCACTGGGTTGCTGCCGAGCTGGGCACCCCCTACGAGCCCATGACCGTCGATTTCGCGAAGGGCGAGAACCGCTCCGACTGGTTTCTCAAGATTAACCCCATGGGCCAAGTCCCTGCGATGGTCGACGGCGATCACACCTTGGCGGAGTCCATGGCCATCTGTTCCTTCCTGATCGATCAGGCCGGCTCCGACCTGGGCGGCAAGACCCCGCATGAGCGCGCTGCGGCCTGGCAATGGTCGCTGTGGGCCGCCTTCAATCCGCAGCACCATCTGGCTGCCCTGGCGGCGCCCATGTGGACGAAGCAGCCACTTGCCCCCGAGGCCGAGGCCGCGGCAAAGAGCGGCGCCGCCAAGTATCTTGCCTTGCTCGATAAGCATCTGTCCCGGCGCCCCTTCGTCGCTGGCGGCAATTTCACCGTGGGCGACATCAACGTCGCCAGCTCGCTCGGCTACGCGAGGCTATCTGACTTCGACATGTCCGCTTTCCCGAAGGTCGAGGGGTGGCTGGCCACGGTGACCGCCCGCCCTGCGTACCTCGAGGCCACCGGCGCGTCCACGAAGTAGTACCGGTCCCCCGGGGGTTCCGTCGCTGCGCCGACGCGACGGTCGCGCGCCACCCTGGTGGCTCGCCCTTTGCTGGTCGATGGGTCATGCCCGCAATGTCGTGTCGTATCGCTGGTGGCGGCCGGTGCTTCACGGTCAAATGTGATCGCCGTGTCGCGATTTCTCCTCGTCGGGTGCGCGCCGCGGTGGCCGCCTTGGGGGTCATGGCAGTTCTTGTGACGACGGCCGGCGGCTGTGATCATAAGGTCGTCCTGGCGCCGGGGACGGGCGGTCACAGCGGCGGCGGCGGCATAGACGGGGTGGGTGGCAGCGGGGGCAGCGGGGGCAGCGGCCAGGCGGGCGGCGACGGCTCGCCGACGACCGACATTGGCACGGGTGGGACCTTCGATCCGATCGGCGACGGGGGGAGCACGGTCACGGGGGGAGGCGGGAGCTGCCCCGGCAGCGCTGGATCACCGGGCAGCAGTCTGTCGTTTGGCGCCCCGGTCGAGTCCCTCACCCACGCGGGCTCATTCCTCGCCGCGCTCGGGGATCTCAACGGCGACGGAAAACCAGACCTCGCCGTCACCAACTATGAAAGCCAGCCCACCGCGGGCGCCTCGGGAGGTAGCCCGGGTGCGGGAGTGGGGACCGGGGGGGTCGGTACCGGCGGCAGCCCCGGGATGCCGGGCAGCGTAAGTGTCTTCTTGAGCACGACCGGAGTCTACGGCCCCCCTCAGTTCTACAGCGTCGGTGCTCACCCGGGGTCCATCGTCACCGGAGATCTGAACAGCGATGGCAAGGCCGACCTCGCCGTCGTCGACGATCAAGGCGTGAGCGTCCTCTTCAACAGCGGAAGCGGCGCCCTCCTCGCGCCCGTGAGCTTCGCGACGGGCACCGGCCCAGCCTGGGTCGCGCTCGGCGATCTGAACGGAGACGGCAAGGCCGACCTGGCCGTCGCGAATCGAGGCTCGTCCAACGGCTCCGAATGGAGCGGGGGCGATGTCGCCGTCCTGCTCAACATGGGTGGCGGAACGTTCATTGCCGCGAGCTACCTGGCGGGAGCCAGTCCCGCTTCGCTGGCCATGGCCGATCTGAACGGCGACGGCAAGGCCGACCTGGCCGTCGCCAGCGGCACGGGCGTGAGCGTGCTGCTCAACAACGGGAACGGCACGTTCGGCGCGCCCGCCAGCTATGGATCGGGAACCAATCCTTTGTCGGTTGCCGCGGGGGACCTGAACGGCGACGGCAAGCTCGACCTCGCGGTCGGAAGCGTGGGCCGTGCAAGCGTGCTCCTCAATCTCGGGAACGGCACCTTTGCGGCCGCCGTCAACTACAGCTATGCGTCGAACCCGTACAACGGTTCCGGGACCGTGGTGATCGGCGATCTGAACGGAGACGGCCGGCCCGATCTGGCTGGCAACACGCTCACGGACCCGTGCAGCGCCGTTGTCGTGCTGCTGAATCAGGGAAACGGTGTCTTCGGCGCCGCCTCCTATGTTCCTGCCTCCAACTCCAGCCCATCCTCGGTGACGCTCGGTGATCTGGACGGCGACGGCAAGCTCGACCTGGTCGTTCCAAACGGAGACGGCGTCGCTGTCGTTCCGAACACGACTCCCTGAAGCAGAGAGCTCGGACCGGGACGAATGCTAGAGTTTGGCAATCGTGGAGTACACCTTCAAGCACCTCGCTCATTCCGACGTGCCCGTACTAACCCTGAAGGGACATTCTACGCGGCGTGATCGAGTGCGGACTCGGCTCGTGT
>CAYUFS010000018.1:0-98526 GCA_964443975.1 uncultured Myxococcales bacterium
CCCCCTTCGAGATGTTCTTGGTGTAATCGTAGAAGAACGTGTTCAGCCGCTTGTACTCGACCTTCAGCTCTATCGCCGCCCGGTTCTCACGGCGGCGCTCGTCTTCGTTGCTCATGGACGCCTGGGCGCCATGCTAGGCGCGGCGTTCAGGGACGTCAACGCGCGCGCCGGGCGTCGCTTCTTCGCGTGGGCTGCGGCCGCCGCCGTCCTGGCGCTGATTCTGAGCTTCATCCCCCTCTTCAACCTGCTCGGCTACGACTTCTCGTTCGCGGTTGGCCTGCTCGCGGCGCTCGCGTCCGTCGATGTCGGCTGCGGCGTGGTGCGTGCGGCTCAACGGCGCGGCGCCGAGCTCGATGTCCTGCGCCTGTTCTTCACCAGCGCGGGCCTCGCCGCCGCGATGCTGGCGCTGCCGCTCGCGCTGTCCTTGTCCAACGCGTTGCGGGTCCGCAATTGCAACGTGCCCGGGGGCCTGGCGTTCTTTGCGCTGTTGCCGGTGGCGACCGCGATCTTCGCGGCGGGAGCCGGGACGATCGCGGGGCTCGTATGCCCAAGACGAGGTCGGCTGGTGGCGTTTGTCGTCCCTGTCGTGTCGGTGGCATGGACGTTGTGGCGCCTGTATGTCGATCCCGCGGTCTTCGCGCTTGATCCCTTCGGCGGCTTCTTTCCGGGGCCCATCTATGACGAGGCGCTGCGGGTACCGGCCCGCCTGGTCGGTTTCCGCGCAGTCAATTTGCTTTGGATCACGAGCGCCCTCGTGGTCGTCCACGCCGCCATCCCGACACGAACGAAGGGGTCGGCGTCGGGCGCGTCGGCGCCGTCGGCGCAGACGTTCCAGTGGGACGTGCGGCGCTGGCCCCTTCGCCGGGCCCTGCTGGCGGCGGTGCTGGTGTGCGCGTCAATCGCGTTGTTCGCGGCACGGGGAGAGCTGGGCTTCCACGTTCGGCGGGCCGATGTGCTGCGTGTCCTGGACGGCGAGCGCCATTCCAACCGCATCGTGCTTCGTTACCCCACCGCCGCGGGCACGTCCGCGGGCGAGCTCGACCTGACGATGGAGGATCTCGAGTTCCGCTACGACCAGCTTCGCGACACTCTGGGCGTCGAGCCCTCGGGGCCGATCACCGTCTATCAATTCGCCAACGCCGAGATGAAGAAGGCCCTGGTCGGGGCCGCCACGACATTGTACGCAAAGCCGTGGACCCGCGAGATCTTCGTGCAAGCCGCGCCGTTCCCGTCGAATCGCCTACGCCACGAGATGGCGCACGTGTTCGCCGGCGCCTTCGGAGATCGCTTCTTCGGCGTCGCCCTGGCCATCAGGTGGAAGGGACCGCTGCCGGTCCCGCACCTGGCGAGTGGCCTCATCGAAGGCGTCGCCGAGGCGGCCGACTTCACCGATCCAGACGGAGGCGCCACCACGCACCAGGAGGCCGCTGCCATCGTCGCCGACGGCCGGGCGCCACCCCTTGTGGACGTCATTGGCGCAGGCTTCAGCACGCTGTCGGGACCACGCGCGTACACCTTGGCCGGATCGTTCTGCCGGTTCTTGTTCGACACCCGCGGCGCCGAACGATTTCGCGCCCTGTACCGCTCGGCGGGGGACTTCTCCGGGGTGTACGGAGAGCCGCTCGCGGCCCTGGAGTCCGAATGGCGGCGGTTCCTGGCGGGCCAACCCATGTCCGCCGAGCAGCGAGCCCGGGCCCGGGAGCAATTTCGGCGGCCGGCCATCTTCAAGAAGGTATGCGCGCGCGAGCAGGCTGCCCGCGTGGGGGAGGCCCGTGGGTTGCTCGGCGCGTCTCCCAAGCGCGCGGTCGAGCTCCTCCAGCAAGCCTGCGATGACGACCCGATGGAACCCACGATCAAGGTCGACCTCGCGCAAGCCGTCGCCGCCAGCGGGGATTCGGCGCGGGCCTTCGCGCTGCTGGGCTCGATCGCGCGTGACGGGGACGTCACCTCGCCGGTTCGCGCGCGCGCCGCCAATGTCGCCGCCGCGCTCTACTTCCGCATGGACGACTTCGACAACGCGCGCGGCGCCCTTCGAGAGGTGCTGGCGACCGCCACGGACGAAGCGGAGCGGCGAACGGCGACCGTAAAGCTGAGATCCCTCGAGGACGAGCCGGCGCGCCGGACTCTCGGCCGGGCGCTCTTTGGCGACGACGCGACAGGCAACCTCGATCCCGTGCTGCTGTTTCACCTCGTCACCGAGTTCGCGCGGCTGCATCCGGACGATCGCCTGGGGCCCTATCTCGTGGGACGACAGCTGGTCACCCGCGATCCCCAGCTCGCCTTGCCGTACCTGCGGGCGGCGAGCGAAGCCGGCAAAGAGAGGCCCGCGCTGCCTCCGGACTTCGAGCGTGAGTGTCTGCGGATGACCATGCTGGCCGCCTTCCGGGTGGGCGATCTCGTCCGCAGCCACGCGGCCGCGGCCGCCCTCGCCGCGGCCGCCCCGAACGAAGCGGACCGGCTGCGGGCCGGTGACTTCCTCGCGCGCATCGCCTGGCGCCGGTCGAAGCAATGAAAGGGCGTTTGGACGTTGGCCCGGGAGATGAGACAATCAGGCCCGATGCCCGGTCATCTCCCTCGTTGCATCGCCTGCCTGTCCCTCGTCGTCGCCATCACGCCGGGCGTCGCGACCCAGGCGAGCGCCCAGACGGCGCCGACCGCGCCTCCCGCTGGGGCGGGCATCGTGGAGTCGCCGGCCGGCGCGCCGACGCCTGGCGCAGGTCCCGTTGAACCACTCCCGGGGGCGGCACCCGCGCCCTTCGCTGCCACGGTGCCCGCGCCCTCGGTCTATTCAGCGACTGACGCACCTCCCGTCGGCGTGGCCGCGGCGTCCGAGCGCGCGCCGTTCTATCGCCGTTGGTGGTTCTGGACGGCGGTCGGCGCCTTCGCCGTCACGGCCGTGGTGATCATCGCGACGTCGTCGGGACCGAGCGCACCAAAGACCGACTTTGGCAACATGCCGGCCTTTTGAACGACCCCTCTTACTCCACGCGAGGACCCCACGTGTCACGTGCCGCCGACCGCATCACCGCGCTGACGAAACTGGGCCTCTCCCTGGCCCTGGCTCTCCTCGGCGGGCTGGCCGCGTGCTCCCATGACTCTTACCTGGTCCTCACGCTCAAGAGCAGCGGAATGCCCCTCGCCAGCGTGACGAGCATCAGCGTCGCGGTGGCATCGGCCAGCGGCCAGCCGATGGTCACTCGCACTTTCACGGTTGGGGGTTCGTCGGGGCTGTCCATAGACGCGACCACCGGAAAGACCCTGTCGGTCTCGTTCACGCCGGATCGCTCGGGGATCATCAACGTCAAAGTCACCGTCGCGACGCTGATCGCGACCGTCTGCGCGACCGGGTCGACGTCGGCGACCATCAAGCAGGGCGCCGTCACGAACGCAAGCGTCACGCTGTCGGCGACCACTTGCGCCGCCGCCGACGCGGGCGCGCCCGATGGCTCCTCGACGTTTTCCGGCTGCGATCCCGCGGTCGTCGGATCGTGCCCGGCGCCGCAGACCTGTTACGTCGATTGCGCGAACGAGATGGGCAGGTGCGTACCGGGGGGCACGAAAGGCGCTGGCGAGACCTGCGCCAGCAACAACGACTGCGCGCCTGGCACCCAGTGCTTCGACTTCGGTTGTGCCACCACCACGCGCGCGTGCCTGAGGTTCTGCAACGGGGACGACGCGTGCGGCACGCTGACGAACAGCGCCGGCGCCAGCACCTGCCGGGATCCCGTCTTCTGTCCCGCGATGACGACCTACAAGACCTGCAGCTTCGCGTGCGATCCGCGCGGCGCCGCCACCACCGGGTGTCCGGCCGGGCTCGAGTGCTTTCTCTTCATGGACACGGCCAGTGGACAAGACACACCGTCGTGCGGCTGCCCCGCCGCGACCCGGATAGGCATCGATGGTTCCGCGTGCGCCAGGTCGGCGGACTGCGCTCCCGGATTCCTGTGCGATCTGATGGCGGGCGGTCAGTTCTGCCGAAAACTGTGCAAGATGAGCGCCCCTGCGGATTGTGGCGCCGGCCAGACCTGTCAGATGCTCACGAACAACCCCACGTTCGGGGTCTGCATCTCAGGCCTGCCATGATTCGGGCGACGCGGCAGCCCACAATTCGAATTTCCCTTCCGACTTGCTAACATTCGGGCCATGTCCGAAAAACCCCTGCGCGGGGTGGGCCCGACCGGGGCCCCGCCCCCAAGTACCGCGAATCCTGGCGCGCCCGGCGCTGGCGTCGCGGGCGCTGGGGGGATGAAGCCGGGCGATGGCCGCGCTGGCGAGCGGGCCGCCGGGCGGGATTCAACAGCGCCTCGAGACACGAGGAAGGGCGTCACCGGCGGCGATCAGGAAGCAGCCTCGCCGCGGGTGTCGCTCGTTCCCCCAGCAAGGCCGGACGGCGTCGTCGACGTCAACGCCTCGACGGCGGAAACCCGCCGGGTGGTGGACATTGGACGCACGACCCTGATGGGTGTGCAAAGCCCGATCATCGAGCGCGACAAGCCCACGACTCCCGGGCGGGACGTCCATCTCCCCCGTCAGCTCGAACGCTCCCAGGGCGCGCGCGGGGCCGCGCGGCCAATGCCGGCGACCGGAGTCATCCCCGCCGTGGAAATGGACAGCTCGGCTCCCCGCCGACTGGGAAAGCCGGATGAACCACCGCACGGGCCGACGGACGCTTCGGCCGTCGCGGCTCCGGTGGTCACCGCTTCGGAGCGAACGGTGGCCAGCGCTGCCGCCACGTTTCGCGCCGGTCAAATCGGCGCTGAGCCGAGGGGGCAGGGTTCCAACGCCCCCCTCCGTTCCGAAGGCCCGGCGGCAGGCGAGACGGACGCGAAAACCGAGGTGGACGGGGCACCCAATCATGCCTTTGCCAAGGCCCTCGCGATTGGCGTTTCCTTGTCGATCGGGCTCGGCATCGTGGTCCAGACCTTCATTCGCCATAGCCTGAGGGGGCATGCCTCGGAATCAGCCGCGTTGATCCCCCAGCCTTCGGGCGTGCGCGCCCCGGCCACGGAGCTCCCTCCCGTGCCGGCAGGCGGCCCGGCTCAGGGGGCGGGCGGGCCCGCTGCGCCGGAGCCCGCTCGACTGGACCCTTCGGCTGCGAGCGACATCGAGGCGGCCCGGCGCCCCGCAGATCCGACCGCGGCGGCGGGCGGTGACGAGCCACCGGACGACACGGCGTTGAAGGCGGACCGACGGGTGGGACCGCGCACGAGGACGGTTGGACCGCCGGTGCGCCCGCCCTCCACCAGCCGTGATCCGCGGGCAAAGGTGGCGCCAAGTGTGCCCCAGGCCCCCCCCGGAGTGGCAGCGAGCGACGCCTTGACGGCTCCGCCCCCCTTGACGCCGGACACCGTGGCGCCGCCTCCCGCGCTGATCCCGCCCCCACTCTCAGCCGCGCCGGCGCCGCTTCCGCCCCCGAGCTCCCCACCAGCGTCACCACAGCCCAAACCGTACGACCCCGACTTGCCGCTGCCTCCAACCGCCGAATAGGGGAGCACCTCGCCGGGCTACCGGCGTGCCGGCGTGCCGCTCAGGTCGGCTCGAGGCGACAGAGGACGGACGCGAGATTCTCCCGCCAGGGCCGCATCGGGCCGATCACCGCTTCGGTGTCGCCGATGTCGAGCACGCTATAGGCGGGCCGGCGCGCTGGCCGGGAAAACTCGACAGCCAGGCAAGGCTCGACCTGGCAGCCAGGGGCGACGGCGGCGGCGATGACCGTGGCGAACTCGAACCAGCTGCATGCGCCTCCGTCCGTCACGTGAAATGTGCGCCGAACACCCTCCCCGGCGCCGAGCTGACGGATCAGCGCCCACGAAACGCGGGCGAGGTGCTCCGCGCTGGTAGGCCGCCCACGCTGGTCCTCCACCACCCGCAGCCGATCTCGTTTTCTCGCCAGCTCCGCGATGGTGCGCACGAAGTTCTTCGCCCAGGGCGCGTAAAGCCAGCTCGTCCTCAGGAGGAGGTACCGGCTGCCAGATTCCTCGATCAGCGCCTCGCCGACCGCCTTCGAGCGACCATAGGCGTTCACCGGCGCGCGCGCCGCATCGATGGGGTACGGCGATGAGGCCTCACCGCTGAACACGTAGTCGGTGCTGAAGTGCACCAGCAGCGCCCCGCGGGCGCTGCAAAGCCGCGCCAGCCGCCCCACTCCGACCCCGTTGACGGCCGTGGCCTCCGCCTCGCGCGTCTCCGCGCCATCGACGTCGGTGAAGGCGGCGCAGTTGATGACGACGTCGACAGGATCGGCGAGGGCCTGCGCCACGCTCGCGTCCGAGGCCAGATCGATCTCGGGAAAGTTGGCGGCGCGAAACGGGATCTCCTCGGCGTGGAACAATTCGCGAAACGCGCGCCCAAGCATGCCGTCTGCGCCGATCAGCAGGATCGCAGGCAAGGTCTGAGAACGGCCGCCGCCGGCTGACGGCTGGCCCCCCGAAAGGTCAACGGGCGGCATGACGAATCAACCGGCTGTGGGGAATTTCTGCGAGGCGCGGGTAGGCGGCGTCCTTCTTCGAGAGCGAGACCGGGCCGGTGAGCGGCCAGGCGATGCCGACGTCCGGGTCATTCCAGATGAAGCCCAGCTCCGTCTCGGGATGATAGCGATCGCTGCACTTGTAAGCGAAGATGGCGTCGTCGCTGGTGACGCAGAAGCCATGGGCAAAACCAGCGGGAATGAACAGCTGATGCTTGTTCTCGCTGGAGAGCGTGACGCCGACCCATCGGCCGAAGCGCGGCGATCCCACGCGCAGATCGACGGCCACGTCGAACACCTCGCCCGACACCACGCTGACCAGCTTGTCCTGGCCAAACGGGTTCTGCAGGTGCATGCCGCGCAGCACGCCCCGGGACGATCGCGACAGGTTGTCTTGCACGAACTCGCACGGGATGCCGATCGCGGCGTAACGCTCGCGCGCCCAGGTCTCGAGGAAAAATCCGCGCGGGTCCCCGAAGACGTCGGGCTCGACCAGGAGCACCTCGGGCAGCGAGGTGGGGGTGACCTTCATCGCTTTAGCACCTGCCGCCCGCCGACGATGGTCATTTACCGACCAGGCCCAGCAGATACTGGCCGTAGGCCGTCTTCCGCAGCGGGGTCGCGGTCGCTACCAGCTGCTCGGCGCCGATCCAGCCCTTTTGATAGGCAATCTCCTCGGGGCAAGCGACCTGTAGCCCCTGCCGCGCCTGAATCGTCTGGATGAAGCTCGCCGCCTGCAACAGCGCCTCGGGCGTCCCGGTATCGAGCCAGGCCACGCCGCGGCCGATGCGTTCCACGTTCAGCAAGCCCTGCTCCAGGTACAAGCGGTTGAGGTCGGTGATCTCCAGCTCGCCCCGTGCGGACGGCTTCATCGAAGCGGCGAGGTCGGGTGCGTTGCCGTCATAGAAGTAGAGCCCCGTGACCGCCAGGTGAGACCTCGGAACCGCGGGCTTCTCCTCGATGGACAGCGCACGGCCGTCCGGTCCCATCTCCACGACCCCGTAGGCGCCCGGATCCTTGACCCAATAAGCGAAAACGGTCGCGCCCTCGCGGCGCGCCGACGCCTTCAGCAACAGGTCCGGGAAACCGTGGCCGTAGAACAGATTGTCCCCGAGGACCAAGGCGGAGGGTTGGCCTCCGAGGAAGCGCCGTCCGATCGTCAAGGCCTGCGCCAGACCGTCCGGAGACGGCTGAACCTCGTACGAGATCCGCATCCCCCACTGTTCGCCGTTCGCCAGCAAGGTGACGAACGCGGCTTGATCCTGGGGCGTGGTAATCACCAGCACGTCGCGGATGCCGGCCAGCATCAACGTGCTGAGCGGGTAGTAGATGAGCGGCTTGTCGTAGATCGGCATCAGCTGCTTGCTGACCGCCTTGGTCAGCGGGTGCAGCCGGGTTCCCGAGCCCCCGGCCAGCACGATGCCCTTCTCAATTCCCGGTGCGTTGGCCATAGTTTCTGTCGATCCACTTCAGATATTCACCCGAGCGCACGTCCTCGATCCACCTCGGATTGTCGAGGTACCAGCGGACCGTCTTGCGCAGGCCGCTCTCGAAGGTCTCCCGCGGCGCCCAGCCACACTCGGCGTCGATCCGCGAAGCGTCGATCGCGTAGCGCTGATCGTGGCCAGGTCTGTCGGCGACGAAGGTGATCAGCCTGGTGAAGCTCGCGACCGGTCTCTGGGTCGCCTCGGCCAGCACGCCGCAGATGGCGTTGACGACATCGATGTTCTTGCGCTCGCCGCGTCCCCCGATGTTGTAAGTCTCGCCCACGCGCCCGCGCTCGATGACCTTCCAGATGGCCTCGCAGTGATCGTCGACGTACAACCAGTCGCGGACGTTCACGCCCGCGCCATACACGGGCAGCGGCTTGCCCTCCAGCGCGTTCATGATCATCAAGGGGATCAGCTTCTCGGGGAACTGGCGCGGCCCATAGTTGTTCGAACAGTTCGTGATCTTGGTCGGCAGCCCGTAGGTTCTGTGGTAGGCGCGCACCAGGTGGTCGCTCGCCGCCTTGGACGCCGAGTAGGGGCTGGACGGGTCGTAGCGCGAGTCCTCAGTGAAGAGCCCCGTCGGACCGAGCGAGCCGTAGACCTCGTCCGTGCTCACGTGATGCAGCAGCCCCTCGCCACGCGGCCAGTGCTTGCGACACGCTTCGAGCAGATTGAAGGTCCCCAGAATGTTCGAGTCGACGAAGGCGCGGGGACCGACGATGCTACGATCCACGTGGCTCTCGGCGGCGAAGTGCACGACCATCTGCGGCTTCTCTGACTCGAAGAAGGCGTCTACGGCGGCGGCGTCCGCGAGATCGATGCGCGCCAGCGAGTAGTTCGGCGCCTCCGCGATCGACTCGAGGCTACGGAGGTTCGCCGCGTAGGTCAGCTTGTCGAGGTTGACGAAGCCGTGCTCCGGGTGCTGCGGAACGAACCTCGTCAGAAAATTCGAGCCTATGAACCCGGCTCCTCCGGTCACGACGATCTTCATGATGTGTGCGCGATCTCCACGACCGGAACCGTATCACAGGCGCCCGTCAGAGGCCTCAGCGCGGGCCGCCGCCTGCATCCTCGGTCTTGCGACCCAGGCCGGTCAGTAAGCGCTGCGGTTCTTCTTGGAACCGAAGACCGTCAGGAAGATGATCTTCAGATCCCAGGCCAGATCCCAGGCGGTGATGTAGTCGAGATCATGCCGAACACGCTTCTCCATCTTCTCCAGGGTGTCCGTCTCGCCCCGGAAGCCGTTGACCTGCGCCCAGCCAGTAATTCCAGGCTTGACCTTGTGCCGGAGCATGTAGCCTCGGATCAAGGACCGATAGGCCTGGTTGTGCGCCACCGCATGCGGACGGGGACCCACGATCGACATCTCACCCGTGAGCACCTGGATGAACTGAGGCAACTCGTCCAGGGACGTCTTCCGGAGGATCCGCCCGAGCGCCGTCACCCGCTGGTCGTTCTTGGTGGCTTGCTTGATCACCGGCCCGTCCTCGCACACGGTCATCGTCCGGAATTTCAGGACTCGAATCTCCTTGGCGTTCAGACCGTAGCGGCGCTGGCGGAAGAAGATCGGGCCAGGCGAGGTGAGCTTGACGCCGAGCGCGATGAGCAGCATCGGAACGGAGATGAGCGCCAGGATGAGCGACCCGAGGATGATGTCCTCCACCCGCTTGAGCCCGCCCGCGACCCCGTTGAAGGGCGAGTCGTAGATGCTGACGAGGGGGATGTCGCCCACCTGATGCCACTGGGCGTGCATGAGGTCGTAGGTCAGGAGGTCCGCGGCCAGGTACACGGTGGCCGTCGTGTCGGCCAGCTCCTGCAGCGCCTTCCCGATCCGGCCCTCTGCCTTGAGCGGCAGGCCGATGTAGACGATGTCGATCTTTCCCTCGCGGGCGTCGCGGACCAGATCGTCGACGTTGCCCCCAAAGTTGCACGTCGCCTTTTCGAACTTGTGCCGGCGTGCCGGCGAGCGGTCGTCGTACACGCCCACGAACCGCATCCCGAACCACGGTCGTTCCTGCAGGCTCGCGCACAGACGCTCGGAGATGTTCGTCGCGCCCAGAAAGGCCACGTTCTTGGTGTTACGGCCGCGGGTTCGTGCGTAGTGGAGCACGGCCCTCAGCCCGAGCCGCCAGGCGCCGAGCAGCGCCACCGTGGATCCGATCCAGCCAATCGTCACCGCGCGTGAAAAGCTCTGCGTGGTCTTGGTGACGAACGCCAGGAAGAAGAGGAGCACGGGCACGGCGAACCAGATCGCGAAGGCCGTCGTCAGCTCACGACCGATCGGCTCGGAGCGCCACCGACGATAAAGCCCGCGCGACTCGGCCAGGAGGTTGAACGTGACCAGCGCGATCCCGGTCGCAACGGTCATCTGGCTCCGCCAGGTGTCCCGATAGGCCATGCACGCGATGTAGTGACCGGCTGCGATCGAGAAGCAGTCGGCCAGGCGCTGCAGGGCGCTCAGAAGCTCTTCGTTGCTTCGAGCAAAGCCGTCGGACGGGCTATTTCGTTTCATGATTATTCCCCCCCGGAAACGTTAGGTATTTAAGTTTCTTCCAGGCAATTGTTAAGGTGATTTGAAGTTAGGCGATTCCGTCGCTCGGTAGAGAAATTCCCCACCAAGGGATGGGAGGAGTGTATCGGGCTGACATTGCCATGCAAGCAGAATTGTGAGTTCGGATGCATTTTTTGGACGGTCGATATCCGCCAGCGCCCCTTGTTTCCTGGAGTTTGGAAGAATGTTTCGCTGATGTTCCTGTCCAGCCGGCGCCGATGTTGTTGCGCAACCGGAAAGACATGAAGCGTCATTCCCGTGCGCCGATTCCGTAACTCCGCCCCCGCTTGGTCTACCCCAAAGGCTGACCACGAACCCGCAAGGCGCTGTTTCTCAGGAGAATTGCGTCGCTTCCAGGACGGTGCGTCAGAAGCTCACTTCCTTGAGCGTGAAGGTGTCAGATTTCGCCTTCTTCGGATCGGCGAACAGCTCGTTCAGCCGCGAGATGTTCACGAACAGCTTAGGCCCCGCGAAGACCCCCGTCGTCGGGAAGCTCGCGTCGACCACGACGGCCTTGTCGACGTTCGCCGTCTTCCACCCGTCGGTGGACTTGACGCGAACCACCCGGTGGATCTCGCCGTTCTGAATGACGATCAGGTCACCCGTGTCCGACATGACCAGCCCGTCGGCGTTCGGCAGCTTCTCCGAGAGCTTCACCTGCTCGGGCGCAGGAGGCCCCTTCTCGTTCAGCTTCCACAGTGAACCGTCGTCTGACTTGCCGACGATCAGGAAGCCGCCCCTGGCGTGGACGATCCCGTTCAGGCCGAACCCTTCGGCTTTGAACCGGTCATCCTTCGAGAAGATCGACGCCTTGAAGGCCGGGTCGACGCGATAGATGAGGGGGCTGAAGCTGTCGGTCACGTACACGTTTCCCTCGCCGTCGACGGCGATGTCGTTGCAAAAGTGCTGTCCATCGGCGAGCGCACCGAGCTCGACCGTGTTCCTCTTCTTTCCGGTCTTGAGGTCGAACGCCATCAGCCGGGCGAGCTTCTTCTGGGTCGTCGGCGACGTCTTCTCTGACACCCCCGGATCCGAGACACAAACCAGCAGTCGCCCCCGCTCCGGATCAGCGTGCAGGCCCACCGAGGAGACGAGCAGCGGATCCTTCGCGAAGGCCTTGTACTTTCCGTCCGCCTTCACGACCCCGACCGTCCCGTGGCGCATGGAGCTGACGAAGAACTCCGCGGTCTTTTCGTTGTAGGCGATGCCTTCGGGATAGACCGTCGCCGATTTGAACTCGATTCCCCCGGCGGCGAACAGCGGGGTGGGAAACACGATCGCCAGAGCAAGCAGCCAGCAAATCCTCGTCGTCATGATCATGATCTCGCCCTCCTTGGGCTTGGGCCCGAACGTACCGCGACGGGGCGCGCGGGTCGAACCTCCGTCAGTGGACCGTCCATGCGCACAGGCGTCCGTCGGCCCCGGCGATGATCCGCCCCTTCACCGCGATGGGCGACGTCCACTGGCGAACCCCCGGGCAGGTGTCGGCGCTCGCGTAGATGCTGGCGCCCGTGTCGCCGTCGAGGCCGGTCAGCTTGCCGTTGTTCATGTACCAGACGATCGCCTCGGCCTTGCCGTCGGTGGTGGTGACGACCGGCGAGGTCACGGCGCCGGAGAGGGGCGCGCACCATTCGATCCTCGGCGCGGGTGGCGCGCCCGGGGGAACGAGCACCGACATGATGACCTTGCCGCCACCGGCAGGTGTCCCTGCCGGGCACACCGCGCCGCTGTCCGTCGAGAACAGCACGTGCACGCCGGCCGCCGTGGTGTAGGCCGCGGGGGCCGTGTGAATCGACATGCCCGAGGCGGCCACGACGAAGTCCACCGCGGCGCCGTCCATACCTCCCAGGTTCTTGCTGTCGAGCAGGTACAGGTGGCCGTCCTTCGAGATCGCCACCACGAACGTCGCCGGCGTGGCGCCCGGGACCTCGATGTAGACCGTGCTGCTCGAAGCCATGTCTGCGTCCGCGCCGTCCATGGCCTGCCAACGTGCGGGATAGAACACATTCGCGGGCGAGGCGGTATCGACCTTGGCCAGACCGGTCACCCGCACGACCTCCTCACTGTCGACGTGGCCTTGCGACCCCATGGTGTCGTTGCCAGTCGTCGGGAAGATTGCCTCGCCGTCGGAGGCCATCCCCCCCGCGGCCCAGATGCCGGAGCCGAGGCCGCCGGTGGCCCACGACCCCGTCAGCGTCGCGTTCCGGGTGTCGATGCCCGTGACCCAGCCGTGATAGTTGCCGCAGTCGCCGACATGCCCGCCGTAGGCGACGTAGAGGGTGCCCTTGATCAACGACAGGGCGCTCCGCTGGTTGTACGGGGGCGGCGTGAACGCCAGGGCACCGGCCGTCAGCTTCGACACGTCGACCGGCCACCCCCCCGTCTTGATGTCGGTCCCATCGTCCACGGACAGCGCGTGGACCTCGTGGCGCGCGATCGACGTCGTCCCGATCGCCCCCGCGACGTAGATCCTTCGCGTGGCCGCGTCGATGACCGGCGTGCTGATGATCCCGAGCGGATGGATCGAGCCGCAGCTGACCCCGTTGGCGGTGGGCGAGCTGCCGATGTTCGCCCTCCAGAGCAGGTGGCCGTCAGTCTCATCCAGCGCCAGAACATCGTTCCCCGTCGTCACCGCGAAGAACGTTCCCTTTCCAGAAGGGCCGTTCTCCAGGTACAGCGGGGAGGCCCACATGTTCCCCATGAACGTGGCGGTGAACGACGCGTCCGCCGTCTTTGGGGCCATCTTCACCGCCGCCCTGCTGAGCAGCGGTTGGACGAAGTGGCCGTCGCGCGACGGGTGGTTGTTGCGCTCGAGGACCGAGCCCTGCGCGCCCGGCGGGTTCGTCGCGGCGGATTTTCCGCAGGCGCCCGAGACCGCGATGCAAAGCCAAGCCAACAGCACCTTCGCCGACGTGGGTCTCATTGCGATCGTCTCCCTTCGCTCCCTCGAGGCGCGACGACGAGGCCCCAGGGCAATCCTCCGACCTTGATGCGCTTGTTCACCTTGCCAGAGGCGATGTCGATGACCGAGACGTCGTCCGAGGGCCCGTTCGCGGTGAACAGAGTCTTGCCGTCGGATGAGAGGCCAATTCCCCAGGGCCGAGCGCCCACGCCGTCGATGATGAGGATCTGCTTGCGCTTGGCAACGTCGATCACCGAGACGGATTCGCCCCGCCCGTTCGAGATGTAGAGGTGCCTGCCGTCGCGCGAGATCACCGAGCCCATCGGGCGCGGGCCGAGGACAGTCGTCGCGTTGGGGATGATCTTGATGGTCCCCGACAGACGATTCTTCACCGCGTCGATCACCGTCACCATCGCGCCCATCTCGTCCGTGACGAACGCCAGCTGCCCGTCGGGGGTGAAGGCGATCGATCGCGGCCGCGGACCGGCGGGAACGCGCGCCAACAGCGCGAAGGTGCCGGTGTCAATCGCCGCCACGTCTCCATCCTGTTCGGAGGTGACGTAGACGACCTGTCCATCGGGCCGCACCGTCACGCCCTCGGGCTCCTTGCCGATCGCCACGCGCTTCAAGAGGGCGCCGGTCTTCACGTCGATGACGCTCACCTCCGCGGTCTCCTCATTGGAGACGAAGATCTTGCTGCCGTCTCGCGACAGGTCCAGAGACTCGGGATCTTGACCGCTGCGGTAGGTGGTCAGAAGTTTCCCGCTGGTCAAGTCGACGACTCCGATCCCATCGGCGCTGCGATCGCCCGGCGGCAGCTTCGACTCGTCGGCCCCGGGCCCGCCGCGAGGAGATCCGGACAACGCCACGAACAGGCGCTTGCCATCGCGGGAGAGCTGCATGCCGCGCGGTCGTTTCCCCACCGGGATGCGGCCCGCCACGGCGCCGGTGGCGGCCTCCACGATCACGATCTCGCCGCTGTCCTCGGCGCTGACGTACAAACGCTCGGAGGCGCCGCCCCGCCGAGGGCCGACGAGCGACAGCGCGGCGAGAGTAACGGCGAACCCGGCGACCTGACGACGCAGCTGCTGGCGCATCTCCTATGGATACTGCGCGGCTCGCGCGTGGGCGAGCGATTTCGGCGCGCGGCTCCGACTGTTACGGCGCCGCCGCGGCCTGCGGGGGCGATGGCTGCCCGGGGGCGGGGACGGCCTCGGCCGCGACGGTCTCGCGGATCAACCAGACGCCTAGCGCGTCGATGGCCTGCTTGGGCGCCAGCGACGGAAAGCGGCCGACGATCCAGCCCAACGCTTCGCGTGTCTTGCGGGCCTTGAGCATTTCCTGCAACGGGGCGAGCGTGGAGTCTGTGACCGGCGAGCCGACATCGGCGACCGGCCTGCCGGCAGCGCCATTGGCGATGGCGAGCACCGCCGCGGGCGTCGCGGGGTTCGCCTTCAACGCCTCCAGCTGGGCGCGTGCAGGGGCGTCGGCTCGACCCGCGAGCGCGACAGCCGCGGCGAGCTGGACGTCGCGATCGTCGCGCTTCAGCATGTGCCCGAGAAACTCCGCGGAGGGACCCGTGGACATCTGTCCGAGCTCGGCAGCCACAGCGCGCGCCGGGCGTGGATCGGTCTCGCGGGACAGCAAGTAGAGCTGGTCGAGTGCCAGGTCGCCCGCCGCGCGCACGATGCCCGCCGAAGCGGCCCCCCGCACCTCGATCGCCTTGTCGTGAAGCAAGGGGGCCAGACGGTACATCTCCGGACGTCCCCCTCCCCTCTTCACCGACGCGAACGTGGCGGCGCCGCGAACGCCGGGATCCTTGTCGGCCATCAGGCCGAGCAGAAAGGGCCGGAGGTCCTCCGGGAAGTTCTTGACGAGGATGTCGAGCGCAGCCAAACGCGCGATCGATGGCTGCTTGCCGTCCCTGACCACCGCCTCGAGTGACAGGCGGCAGGCGCCGATCCCCGCGCCCGAGGCCGCGGCGGCGCGCACCGCCTCGAACGCCGTCTGCCGCGAGAGAGCCACCGCCCCCATGAGCGGCTCGCGAACCACCTCGCAGATATCGACACCCAGCTTCTGCAGTCCCTTCGCGGCCAGCGCCACCGTGGCGGGGGACGAAAGCGCCGCCTTGAGGCGGGCGATCTGGACCTTGTCGCCGGTCTCGGCGAGCGCCACCGAGGCGGCTGCGTCGAGCACGGGGTCGGGGACGCTGCGGCCGAGGTAGAGGCGAGCGAACCGGTCGAGCGAGCTCTCCCCGCCGTCCTTGCCGCCCTCGGCAACGCGACGCAGGGCCTCGTCGATTCGATTGCCCAGCACCAGTCGCGGTAGCGAAACCGCGATCGGGTCCTCGACCCGAACCAGCTTGGCGCCCGCCGCGCAAGCCCGCGTGTCGCGGCTCAGCGTCCAGTCGAGGTGCGCGTAGCCGTCATCTGACACGACGTCCGATGTCGGAAGCGGGTACGGCCCACTCTTCCGCAGGGCGTCCACCGCCGCGTGATCGAAGTCGGTGGAGCCCGACGAAGCTCGCACCGCCGCCTCGGCGATGGTGCCGTCCCAGCGGATCGTCAACGCCACGGTGACCTCCCGGGGCGTGTTGTCCTGCGACGTCGCGGGTAGAGCGGCGCCGGCACGGGTCCCCGGCGCAGCAGGCTTCAGGAAACCTTCGGCCCACCGACGGTGAATGCGTTCGTGCGCCCGGCGAATATAGTCGCCCACCCCACCCGGCGTCTTGATTTGCGGCTCGGCCGCGCCGTCCGCCCACGCACGAGGCAGGGCCCCCAGCGACGCGGCCAGGACGCTGCCAACCAGCGTGGCGACGAAAAGGAGACGGAGGGTGCGCTGCATCCCCGGTTCATCGGCCTTTTCAGGCAAAAGTGAAGTCAGCCGGGTACCGACGCCCGCCAGCTCTGGATGTTCGTGCCTCCCGGACGCATCATCTGCTCCTCCACGTGGTCTCACACCGAAAAGCTTGCGGGCCGCCGCGCGGCGACGTCCCGGGGGACGCCATCGGGTGACAGGCGTCCGGTACTCGAATCAAATGGAGACACTCGTGGCAGCGCTGGCGGGCGCGTTGCCGGCGGCCGGACGCCTGTTCGACGGCCCGTGGCTGGTGGTCCCCGGGCGGCCCGTCGAGCTGTTCGTCGATCTCGACCTGGCGAGGCGCCGTGGCATCTCGGGCAATCTCGACACGATGTCGTTGGAGGGCGCCTTCTCGCGCCTATGTACGGCGGCCCGCCCCGATGTCATCCTGGTCAACCGCCTCCAAGTCGTGGGTGCCCTGCTCGAGCTCCTCGTCGCTCGGCCGGCGGCCGACGATGACGCTCTGCGGGTGGTGGACGCTTACCTGTCGGGCGGCGGACGCGACGCGGATGCTGTCGACCGCAGGCGCGTGTCGATGGCACAGGCCGCCGCCGCCCTGTTCTCCGATTGGCGTCTGACCCGTCCCGAACGAATGGCGGGCTGGCGAGCCGCCCGGTTCGACCCGCTCATCGACGATCGTGACGACAGCACGGTCGATGACCCACGGCTGCTACGCGCCCTCCATTCGCTCTGGTCGACGCTGTTCGGACCGGGCGGTACCTTCGAGCGCCGTGGCAGGACCGAGGGCGTCCGCTACCTGACGCTCGAAACCTTCCTGGACGATCACCTGGATGAGGCGTGGCAGCCCCCCCCCGCGGTTCACCTCTTCGGATTCACCGAGCTGCCCGCGGGCTGGCAGCGACCCATCGATCGCCTCGCCGCCAAGACGGCGGTCACGATCTACGCGATCAATCCTTGCCGAGAATTCTGGGAGGATCTCGACGCCGTCCGCCGTCCGTCCCCGAATGATCGGCCGGCGAACGGACCGGGGAGCAAGGCAAGCGCGCGCCGACGAACCTCGGTGCGACAGCTCGAGCTCGGCCTCGTGGGTTCGACCCCATCGACGGCGACGCCCCCCGGGGGCTCGGGGGCCGCGGCAGGAGGGGACAGGGAGAATCCGTTCCTCGCGCTGTGGGGGCGGGCGAGCCGCGACTCCATCCGGCGCCTCGACGCCCTGTGCGATTCGAACGCGGATGCGCGCTTCGAGGCCGGGACGGGGGCGCCCACCTTGTTGTCGCGCGTGCAGGAAGACATTCTCGTTCGCGAACCCCTCCGCTCGGGCGCCCGCCGCCTGAGCCTGCCCGCCGATGGATCGCTCGTGGTGCTGCGGGCGCCCGAGCCGCGGCGCGAGTGCGAGGCGATCGCCGCCGAGATTTGGCGGCTGGTGCGCGAGGACGATGCCGCCACCTCGGGCGCGGCAGGCGCCGGACCGCCACGTCCGCCGCTTCGCTTCTGCGACGTCGCGGTGCTCGTGGCTGGTCCCGACGAGCCCTATCTGTCGCTGGCGCCGTCAGTCTTTCACGAGGCCAACCTGCTCCCGCACACCCTCGTCGACGTGCCGCTCGCGAGCGTGAGTCGCGTTCCCGAGGCAATCCTCGGCTTGCTCGCGCTCCCGGGCGGCGCGCTCACCCGACGGGAGGTGCTGGACGTGCTCACCCATCCCAACATCAAGGCGCGCTTCCCCGACGCGGACGCGACCGTGTGGCTGTCCTTGTGTGACGCGCTCGGCATCGCCCGCGGGGCCGATCGAGCCGCGTTCAGCGACACCTACGTCGAGCGCGATGTCTTCAACTGGGATCAAGGTCTGCGGCGCCTCGTCCTCGGCCGCTTCGCGAGCGGCCCCCGGAGCGGCGCGGATCGGCCGATCGCGATGCCAGGGCCGCGCGGCCCCGAAGGGTACCTGCCCGCCGAACTGGCGCCCGACTTCCGCGACGAGGCGGACGCGCTCGGCCTCCTGGCTCGCTCGCTGCTCGGCGACGTGCGCTTCGCGCGCGAGGCGCGCCTGACGCTGGCCGAATGGATCCGCTTCGTCCACGCGTTGCTCGACGCCTACGTCCTTCCTCTCGACGCTGACGACGAGGCCGCGCGCTTGCGCGTCTTCGCGGCCCTCGATCAACTGGCCGCCGCGCACCGCGATGACACGGCGGTGCGCCTCACGGTGGCCTCGGCGCTGATTCACGAGGCGCTGGGGACGCTGCGCGGAACCCGCGGGCAGGTCTTTGGCAACGGCGTGGTGGTGGGCTCGCTGGCAGCGCTGCGCGCGCTGCCCTTTCGGGTCATCTTCCTCGTCGGCCTCAGCCCCGAGCGCTTCCCGGCCGCCGAGCGGGTGGCACCGCTCGATCCCGGCGGAGGGGCCCCCACGGGCGACGCGAGCCCCGCGCAGCGTGATCGCGCCTCCTTCTTGCACACACTCCTCGCCGCCCGCGAGCGCCTTTACCTGTCGTTCGTGGACCGCGATCCCCTGTCGGGTGATCGACGCGACGCCTCGGCGGTCCTCCTCGAGCTTACCGAGACGCTGCGCGACGGCTTCGCCGAGCCGTCGACCTGGACGCGGCAGGTTCCGGCGCGCCGTGACGAGGACGCGCTCGCTCGCGCGGCATTTCCCATCGCGGCGGCCGAAGCGACCGCGCGTGCGCTCGGGCGCGACATCCTGGCAGCCATCCCGGGCGCCGCGCGCCTGCGCGAGCCCGCGCTCGAGAAGCGGCTGGCCCCGTCGGTACGCGCGAGACTTGCTCCCTGGTTGCGGACGCTGCCGGACTCGGTTCGCGGGGACCGAAGCGCAGGCCAGGTACCGGCGCGGCGCACGCTGCGGCTCTCCGAGCTGCGGCGCTTCCTCGAGTGTCCCTTGCAGGGCGGCGCCCTCGTGGCGCTCGGTCTACGTAACGTCGGGGACGACACCGCCGCCCGCGAAGCCGTCGACGAGCCGTTCGGCGCCCCTCGTTCGCTCGACTGGACCGTGCTGGGCGATCTGTTTCTCAGCGCCTGGCGCGGCCCGGAGGCACCGACGCTGGCAGCGCTGCAGGACATCTACGATCAGTCGACCGGCACCCAGCGCCTGGCCCGGCTATACCCGGCCGGGCCGTTCGGGGCAGCGACGCGGCGGCGGCACCTCCGCTTGTTGGAGATCTGGCGGGCGGGCGCCCTGGACGCGCCGTGGCCGATCCTCGGTCCCGCCCGCGAGATCGTCTTCGGGCGACCGGACCCCGGACCCGCGCCGGTCGAGCTGCTGCCGGCCTTGCATCTCCCCATCGAGGTCGGCGATCAGACCGTGGACGTCGAGGTCCGCGGCCGGTCCGCGCCGCTCCTCAGGATCTGCGACGAGCCCGGCTCGCTCGTGCTCGGCCCGTCGGCCAAGGGTGACGATGACCGCGACGCTCTTCGCCTATTCCTCGACCACCTGGCCTTCGCGGCGAGCGCCAGCCCGACCTCGACGGGCGTCGTCCATCGCGCCCTGATCCTCAAACCAAACTGGGGCAAGACAGACGCGGCCGCCACCTCCACCGCGATCTCGTTCTCGGCCCTAGGCCCCGCACGCGCCCGGGCCTACCTGACCGAGCTCGTCACCGATCTCCTGACCGCAACCCACGACTACCTCTTCCCTTGCGAGGCGATCTTTCTGGCCCGCAAGCGCCAGGACAAGGATGGGGCCGCCGCCGCCAACATCCGCGATTGCATCATCGAGACGCGAGACGATCCTTACTACCGCCAACAGGCCACCTCGGGTCGCGGCCCGGTGCCGCGGGCGTTCGACTACCCGCCCCCGTCGGCGGACGAGGCCGAGGCCCTGGCCGCCCGCCGCTTCGGGTTGTTCTTCGAGCTGCGACAGGCGGTGCGAAGATCGAGCAAAGGCAGGTCATGACGTCGGTCGTGAGCCCGGCAGACAGCGGCGCCAACGCCTTGTTCGACGCCGTCGTGTCGAGCCCCGCCACCGTCGTGGAGGCCTCCGCGGGCACTGGCAAGACCTATCAACTGGAGCGCCTGGCGCTCGAGCTCATCGCCGACGGTCGCGCGCGTGTGGACGAGCTCCTCGTCGTCACGTTCACCGAGCGCGCCACCAACGAGCTCGTCATGCGGGTCCGCCGCACGATCGACGAGGCGCTCGCCGCGTGGGCGGGCGGAAGCCCCGCGGGCGACGGATCGGCCGGCTGGCAGCGGGGACAGCGCCTCGCCGAGGCACGACGGTCGTTCGACCAAGCGTGCATCACGACCATCCACGCTTTCTGCCACGGACTGCTGATGGATGAGCCGCTCGCCACCGGCCGGCTTCTCGGACAAACCCAGGTGGATTCCCAGGCTGTCTTCGGGGAGGTGTTTCGCGACGTCCTTCGCACGACGCTGTCCACCGATGCCGCGTTTCTGCCCTACCTGGACGGCTTCCTCGGCGCTCACGGAGGCGTCGCCAGCCTGGAGACGCTGCTGTACCGCGCCGCCACCACCCGCGGCCGCTGGGACGCCCGCTACGACGAGAGCAGGCTAGCGCCGCTGGTTACCGCGCTGGCCGCGACAGACCTTCGGGCCCTGGAACGATTCTGGAAACCGATACTCGGTCACGCCAACCGGATCGGCGCCCTGAAGCGACGCCTCGAGACGCTCGCGTCGGCGTTCGCGCAGGCCCGCGAGGACCGAAACTGGCCCGCGTTGCTGGCCGTCGTCGACGAGGCAACGAAGGACCCATTCTGCGAGTACGTCGACGAGATTGCCGCCGCGCGGGCTCTCGGCCCGCAGGTCGACGCCCTGGGCCGCGGGCTCGTCGCGCTCGTCGCCCTGCCCACGCTGAAGGAAGCGACGATCCAGCTGTTCTTGCCGCCGGTGCGGGCCGAGCTCGACCGTCGCAAGCTGGCCCGAGGCTTGTTCGACTTCGACGACATGATCACCGCCGTGGCGCAGGCGCTCGACGGACCATCGGGCGGGGAGCTGATCGCGAAGCTGCGGCGCCGCTTTCGGTTCGCTCTCATCGACGAGGCGCAGGACACCGATGCGACGCAATGGCGCATCTTCGAGCGAATCTTTCTCGATTCGGGTGGGGCCAACCCCTGTGTCTTGATCGGCGATCCCAAGCAGGCCATTTACGGGTTTCGAGGCGCCGACGTCCAAAGCTACGTCACGGCGCGCGCGGAGATCGCGGCGCGCCAGGGCGCCATCTTTCCGCTGGATCGAAACTTTCGTTCCGCAGACGAGGTGGTCCGGGCGGTGAACGCCATCCTCGATCAGGGCGCCGCCGCGCCGTTCTTCACCAACCCGCACATCGTGTACGACCACCCCGTGTCGAGCGAGCGTGGGGCCCTCGGCGACGGCGCTGGCGTGATCTTGCTGGAGCTCGTCCCGCCCCAGGGGGCATCGAAGCCGTTGCGCGTCGGCCCGATCAAGTTGGCCTTGCGGCGGGCGATCGCCGTCGAGATCGCCCGCCTGCGAGACGAGCGACCGGACCTGCGTCTGTCGGACATCTTCGTCCTCACGCGCACCAATGTTGAGGCGCAGGAGATCAGCGCCGAGCTGGACCTGCGCGGCATCCCCCAGGCATTCTACAAACAGGAGGGCTTGTGGAGGACGACGGAGGCCGACCACATCAGGGTGTTGTTGCGCGCCATCGACGACCCCCTCGACCGGATCGCCCGCATGCAGGCGTGCCTGACGCCGTTCTTCGGGATGACGCTGCGGGAGCTGGAGACGCTCGGGGATCCCCCTCAACATCATCCGGTGCTGGGGCGGCTGTTCGGCTGGAAGCGCCTCGCCGACGCGCGCCGGTACCCGGCCCTCTTCGCGGAGATCCTCGACGGGAGCGGTGTGACCCGGCGGCTGCTGCTGGGCGCGGCGTCCGATCGCCGCCTCACGCTCTACCGCCAGCTCTTCGATCAGCTGCTCGCGGACACGGCGGCGCGCCCGCTGTCGCTCGGGGAGGTGGCGGACCTGCTTGGCCGTTACGCAGCCGGGCAGTTCCCCGCCGGTCGCGAAGGCTCGACCCGGGATTCAGATATCCAGCGCGCAGACCTCGACGCCAACGCGGTGCAGATCGTCACCATGCACAAGGCCAAGGGCTTGGAGGCGGAGTTCGTCTTTCTCTACGGCGCGCTCACGAACTTCCCCATCCGGGGCGACGGCGTCCACCAGTTCTATCGCGACGGCGAGCGGGTGTTTTGTGTCGCCAAGCCCCGGCTGGCCGACACGACGGACCTGATCAAGATCAACCGAAACGAGGAGGACCAGCGGCTGCTCTACGTCGCGCTGACGCGCGCACGGCATCGCCTCTACCTGCCCTTCTTCCCCGCGACGGAGTCGGACGACACGGACCTGTTCACGAGAGAGAACGACAGGAACGACCACGGTGATTACAGGGCGTTCGACAAGATCACCGGCCCGTACCGTCACGTCAACGATCGCCTTCGTCACCTCGCCACCGACGCCCCGCGCTTCCGCGCGATGTTCGTGACCCGGACCGTACCCTTCACCACCCCCACCGCGCCTGAGGACCCCGCGGTCGTCAGCGCCCTGTCGGCGTGGGCACCCGCGATCCCCGGGCCCGGGCGAGGCGACGGCGAGCTGGTCGGCGATGTGGGAAGGCTCCGCGCCAGCCGCCGAGGATTCGTGATCACCTCTTACTCGCGCTTGAAGGACGCGTCAGGCGGTTATCAGCCGCCCGTGCTCGACGAGCGGGGCACCGCCGCCGACGACGCCGTGGCAGCGGCGGCCCCCCCGGAGGCAGGCGCCCCGCACGCGCTGGACCTCCCAGGCGGCGCGGCCACCGGCTTGTTCCTTCACGCCGTCCTCGAGAAGGCGTCGCTCGGACCGCTGCCGCCGCTCCCTGACTGGGAGAGGCAACCGGCCGTCCAGCGGCTGCTGGCCGCCGAGTGTCGCCGCTGGGACCGCAATCCCCGGCACCTGCCCGCCGCGGCCCGCGCGGTGCATGCCGCCCTGACGACGACGATCGCGCTCCCCGACGGCGCGCTGGCCGGGATCGCGACCGCGCGACAGGTGCGGCGCGAGGTCGACTTCCTGTTTCCGCTCGCGGCAGGCGCCGGGCAGCTCGTCCCCGCGCCGGGTATCGACGAGGGGCGCTTCGGCGCCGAGCGCGGCTTCGTGCGCGGCGTCCTCGACGTCGTGTTCGAGCACGAGGGCAAGGTCTATTTCGCCGACTGGAAGAGCGACATGCTGCCGTCGTTCGCCGCGTCCGAGCTTCGCGCCCACGTGGCCGCGAACTACGAGCTGCAGATCCAGATCTACACCGTTGCGCTGTCTCGTCTGCTGGGCGTCCAGAGTCAGGAGGACTGGGAGAGCCGGTTCGGCGGGCTCGTGTACGTCTTTCTTCGCGGGCTGGCAGTTCAGGCGACCCCGGACGCCGGGCTCGACGTGCGCCGCCCGTCCTATGGCGAGCTTCGAGCCTGGGAGCAGCGCCTCGTCTCCGATGCCGGCGGGGGTTGGACATGATCGCCAGCCCCCCCGGCCGGTTTGGCCGGATCGGCCGCCGTGGCGCCGCTGGGCCAGCTGCACTTCACCCGAGCGGAACCGCGCGGGCCCTGTTCCTCGACGTCGCCGCCGATCGCGGTGACCCGCTTCCCCCATCGCTGTGGGGACGGCTTCTGGCGCGCGATGTCGACCCGGGAACCCTGCTCGGCGCCTGGGAGGTGAGCCGGTGGATCCCGGGAGCGTTCGACGATCGGCCGGCGCTCGCCGGGCTGATGGTTGCTCTCGGTCAGACCGTCGCGACCGGCGGCTCATACCTGTCCCTCGCATCTGACGCCGGCCCGGGACGCACTGGCCTGGCAGACCGGCTCACCCGCCTCGGCTTCGACGGCGGCGAACGCGACGCGATCGTCAGCCTGGCGAACGGTTTGGCGCGAGGCGGGACGTCGCCGGCCCTCGCCGCCTTGTTCGGGGCCCCAGGCGCGGGTGCCCCCTTCGTGGTTTCGCGGGATGCGCTCTATCCCGAGACGCTTTGGTCATTCGAGGAGCGCGTGGCCGCAAGCCTCGGGGCGCGACTCGCGCGGGCCTTGCCTCCCCTCGGGGAAGCCGACGACGAGCCTCTCGCCGCGGTGTCCATGGGGGCCGACGGCTCATCCCTCGGAGCCGAGCAGATGGCGGCCGTGAGGGCCTGCCTGACCCAGCCCCTCACGCTCGTCACCGGAGGACCGGGGACCGGCAAGACCTCGACGATCGTCGCGCTGCTGCGGGCGTCGTTTCGGCGCGGGCTGACCGCCGACCAGGTCGCCATCGCCGCGCCCACGGGCCGGGCGGCACAGCGAATCGCCGTATCCTTGCGCGCGACGCCACCCGACGTGAACGGCGGCGCGGTGGCGGTGTCCACGCTCCACCGCCTGCTGGGCATCCCGGCGGTTCGGCGTCCCCGGCTCGACCTCGAGGCTCCCGAGTTTCACGCCGGCTGGCGCCTGCCGCACCGGTTGGTGATCGTCGACGAGGCGTCGATGATCGACTTGTTCTTGATGTCGGATCTGCTGGCGGCCGTTGCCGACGACGCCCGGTTGGTCCTCGTCGGCGACGCCGATCAGCTGCCCTCGGTACGCCTCGGCGCTGTCTTCCGCGAGCTGTGCGGCGCCTTGCCCGAGCTCACCTGCCGCTTGACGACCAGCTACCGCATGAACCCGGACGACGCCGCCGGCGCCGCGATTCTTGGCGTCGCAAGCGGACTCGGCGCGGCCCTCGACCCCACTGCCATTCCGTCGCGACCACGCGCGCGAGAGCTGACGTTCAGCGGGATCGAGCACCTGCCCCGCGCGGGCCTGTCCGGCCTCGTCGACCGCTGGCTCGAGGAGTTGCTCGGTGGCGATGCCGCGGTGGCGGGGCTCGCGCGCTTCCGTTTCTCCCCCGATGAGCAAGGTCTCCTCGCCCCTGGCCCCGGCCTCGAGGAGCTCGGAGAGGCGCTGAGGAGGCACGCCCGCGTTCGGCTCCTGTGCGTGACGCGGACGGCCGACGCAGTCGCGGGCGCCGACGCGCTGAACGGGTTGCTCCACGATCGACTCCTGGCCACCAGTGCAGCCGCCGATGCGTGGAACGGCGACAACTCCCCGCCCGTGTTCCTGCCGGGCGAGCCCGTGACGATTCTTCGCAACGACCATGCGCGAGGGCTGTGGAACGGCGACCAGGGTGTCGTCATCCGCACGTCGACCGAGGGAAGGGAAGAGCTGGGCGTGGCGTTCCCGCGCGGAGACGGGATCGTCGTCCATGCGCTCGGCGAGCTCACTGACAACGTCGGGCTAGGGTTCGCCCTCACGGTGCACAAGGCGCAGGGCTCCGAGTACGACCGGGTCGCCTTGATCCTTCCCAGCGGCGATGGGCCTCTCCTGACGCGCGAGATTCTATACACGGCGCTCACCCGGGCGCGGCACGGCGTCGTGATCGTTGGTAATCTCGCCCTGTTCACGCTCGGCGCGAGCCGCAAGCTGGAACGCGCGTCGGGTCTGGGCGAGCGGCTGGCACGCGGGCGTCCCGCGCCCTGAGGACACCGGCGCGGGGCGGCGCCTCAACCGTTCAGCCTGATCACCCCTGCTGCGACCTCGACGGCCGCGCCTCCGTTGAGGGTGATCGACGCGGCCGTCAGATCGATCTTGTCCGGGGTGATGGTGATGGTGCTCGCGCCGACGGCCAACAAGATCTTCTCGGCGCTCTCGAGGCGGAAGATCTGCGTGACGTAGGCCGTCTTCGCCTTCTCGACGAAGGTCTCCTGGTCGGCGCCTTGGACGTGTTGGACGTGCCCGCCTTCGAAGCGCTGCCGGACCGCCTTGCTGACCGTCATGTCGAGCGCGCCCTTCAAGGTGACCGTATCGTCCCCGCCGACGCTGGTCTCCCGCGACCCCGTCACCGCGATGATCTCGTCGCCGCCCACCGTCAGTCCCCGGTTGGCCTTGACCTCGATCCGCTGGTCTCGCTCGGCGCGGAGGTACACCTCCTCGGCGCCCTTCTTGTCGTCGAAACGAATCTCGTTGAAGTTGCCGGGCGCGCCCCCCGCGCTGTGGGTCCTGAGCCCGCTTTGAGTCTTCCGGGCGTTGGGATACGGCGGCCGGTTCAGGTTGTTGTAGACCCGTCCGGTGACGAGCGGTCGATCGGGATCGCCGTCCAGGAATTCGACCACGACCTCTTGGCCGATTCGCGGGGTGAACTGAATCCCCCACTGCTTCCCCGCCCACAGCGAGGCGACGCGAACGAAGCACGGCGTCCGCTCATCGTCTTCGTCATCGACCTGTCCGCCCGCGGTACGCCCGGAGTCGCCGGGCCCCCCCTCGCCCGAGCGTTCCCAGTGGAACCTGACCAGCACCCGCCCGTGGTCGTCAGTCCAGATCTCCTCGCCGACCTCGTCCTCCGTGTCCCTTCCATGCGGCCCCACGACGATGGCCGTCTGGGGACCATGAATGAGGGGCTTCGCCGTGCGGCGGGGCGGGCGAAAGGCGAGCTGGGAGTCGACGAGGGTCAGGGCCGAGGAGAATTCGTCGTGCCCGTCTTTGTTCCCGTCTTTGTGCTCTTCTTGGCCCCCACCCGACTCCGGAGCGTGCCCGCGCAACGCGTAGCGGGCCTTGATGATCAAATGCGCCCGCGGGCTGTCGTTCGATGGCGTCTCGCTCGACTTGAAGACCTGACCCACCCCGAGCCCCCGAACGGAGCCCGAGGTCTCTACCGTCCGATAGAGCGATTGAGCCTCGTCCAAGCGGATCCTGACCACCCTCTCCCCGTCATCCTGCGTGAGGTTTCCCCCGGGGAAATCGTAGAGCTCACCTGACAACCGCCGCTCGTCTCGGGGCGACGCCAGACGGGCGCGCAGGCTCGCCCCGGCGTTGAGGTAGTCGAAGTCGCGAAGGACGTAGCTGGCCGGCTTGATGCCCTCGGTCACCTGCCAGCTCGTCAAACACTCGGTCCTCCCGCCCTCCGTTGCCGGCCGTAGCGGCACGACGTCGTATCCCTCCCGACCGCAGCGTCCGCTCACCGAGTCGGTCAGCACGAGGGTGTGGGTCTCGGTGTCGTGGACAAAGTGATAGGAGATGCCGGCGTCCTCCAGCAGTCGGCTGACGAAGTCGAGATCGGTCTCGCGATACTGGACCGTGTATTCGCGCTTGGGATAGTCCTCGGTCGGCTTCTCGAGGCTCTCTCGAAAGGCGGAGCCAGGATGCTTGCGGAAGATCTTCCCCACGATCTCCGGGACGGTCTTGTGCTGGAAGATGCGGCAATCCGTCGTGTGTCCGAGGAACCAAAGCCAGGGATGCAGCACCATCCGATAGACGTGATAGGTCCCTGCCGTGCCCACCCTCGAAAAGGAGGTCACGAAGCCGTTGAAGCACCGGACGCCAGCCTCCGTCTGCCGCACGGTGACGGTCGTCCTTTGGCCCAGCGCCGCGGCGGGCTGGATGTCTGGATTCTTGGCCAGAACATCGACCACATACCGAAATGGGCGATTCAGCTCCTCCTCCCCTGTCATCGCCTGAAAGTGCAGGTGGTCTCCTGCGATCGGGGAAACAGTGATGAATCCATCCGCGCTCATCCCGAGCTCCTCTTCCTGGCTGGGGGCGCCACGCGCGGATCAGGATGACGTCAAGCCTGCCGTCCTCCTGCCGTCATGCTGCCGGGTTACGCGCGGTCACGACCAGCCCGTCCACGGGGACTTTGTTTTCGAATCGAAGGTGTGCGGGTGCGAGTGACAGCGCGCCCAGTCCCGCCTCCGCCAGGGAACGCCGCAGATAATCTTCTCGGTGGCTGTATCGGCCGTGCGGGTTCAAAAGGTGCTCTGCCTTCGCCGTGTCCGGGGCGCGCTCGACCGTGAAGACGAGGAGACCTCCGGGTCGTAGCGCGCCGGCCGCCGCGGCGAGCACCTGCTCCATGGCACCAAAATAGACGAGCGTGTCCGCCGAGACGATGAGGTCGAACACCTTCGGCCGCGCGAGCATGTACGCCGTGAGCTCCGCGGTTTCGAGCGCGTCGTAAACGCCGCGCGCCCTGGCCTTCTCCAGCATCCGCGCCGACAGGTCGACCCCCACCAGCCTCCTCGCGTAGCCCCGCAACAGCGGTCCGCACAGGCCCGTCCCGGCACCGGCGTCGAGGACCTCCAGGGTGGCAGCCGCGGGCCCGAGCGCGGCCGTCACCGCCTCCGCGACGAGCTCGGGCGCCCGGTACTTCAACTTCGCCAGCACGGCGTCGAAGCTGTTCGCGAACCCGTCGAAGGTTCGGCGCACGAACGCGTCCGACGCGCGCGGCGGAACGCCCTGGCCCGAGCACGCGGCGATCATGTGCGCAGCGATGGGGCAGTTCGGGTCCATTGTTTGCCACCGCGCGTAGACCTCCGCGCACTCCGCAACGCGCCCCACCGCGTAGAGCATCGCCCCGACCGAGCGGTAGGACTCCCCGTCGTAGGGCAGCAAGGCCAGCGCCTTCTGGAAGGCCGTCAGCGCCTCGTGGTCCCGGTCCGTGTCGCGCAGAATGGAGCCTAGGTTGTGGTAGGCGGCGCCGTGCGACGGATCGAGCTCGATCGCTCGGCGGAGCTCCAGCTCCGCCGCGGCCAGCTCCCCCTTGCGCCGCAACACGACCCCCAGGTTCGCGTGGACGCCCGGGTAATCCGGACGTGCGGCCAGCACCCGGTGATACTCGGCCAGCGCCTCCTCGAGGTGCCCCTCCTCGAGGAGCATGTTGCCGAGGTTGTTGCGGGCGTCCGTGTACGCCGGGGACGCGGCCAGGGCGCGGCGCAAGAGCGCCATCGCCTCCGCCGGCTGTCCTCGTTGATGGCGCGACAACCCCAGGAAGTGCAGCGCGTCCGCGTGCTCCGGCAGCGCGTCGAGCACGCGGCCGTACAGCTCATCCGCCGCATCGAGCATGCCCTGCCGGTGCAGGCTCACCGCGACCTTCATGACGTCCGCGACCGAGAGCGCCTGAACGTCCGCGCCGCGCGGCTCGGCGGAGCGGTCGTCATTCAGGGTGTCCGCCATGGGGCTCCGCTATTCGAAGGCGTACTGGAAGTCGCCCTCGGGAGCCGTCACGGCGACCCGCGCCACCGGCCGCCCCTCCATCGTCCGGGTCAAGATCTCGAGGCTGATGCGGGGCAACAGCGTGTTGGTCAAGATGGCGTCGATCATGCGGCCGCCGCTCTCCAGCTCGGTGCAGCGGCTGACGATCAGCTTCACCACCGCGTCGTCGTAGACGAAGGGTATGCGGTGCGTCTCCGCGATGCGCCGGGTGATCCGGCCGAGCTGCAGGCGGGCGATGTTGCCCACCATCTCGTCGCTGAGCGGGTAGTAGGGGATGGTCACGATTCGCCCCAGCAGCGCCGCAGGAAACGTCTTCAACAGAGGCTCGCGCAGGGCCTTGGCGATGCCCTCGGCCTCGGGCAGCAGCTCGGGATCCTTGCACATGTTCATGATCAGCTCGCTGCCGACGTTCGAGGTCAGGAGGATCAGCGTGTTCTTGAAGTCGATGAGCCGCCCTTCCCCGTCCTCCATGATGCCCTTGTCGAACACCTGGAAGAAAATCTCATGCACGTCCGGGTGTGCCTTCTCCACCTCATCCAGCAGGACCACGCTGTAGGGCCGGCGGCGCACCGCCTCGGTCAGCACGCCGCCCTCGCCATAGCCGACATATCCCGGCGGGGCACCCTTCAACGTCGAAACGGTGTGAGCCTCCTGGAACTCGCTCATGTTGATGGTGATGAGGTTCTGCTCGCCGCCGTAGAGCGACTCCGCGAGCGCCAGCGCCGTCTCGGTCTTGCCCACCCCCGACGGCCCCGCCAGCATGAACACGCCGATCGGCTTGCTGGGATTCTCCAGCCCGGCGCGCGACGTCTGGATCCGCCGTGTGATCATCTCCAGCGCGTGCCCCTGGCCGATCACCCGCTGGCCCAGCGTGCCGGCCAGCTTGAGAACGGTCTCGATTTCGTTCTTCACCATGCGGCCGACGGGGATGCCGGTCCAGTCCCCGACCACCGACGCCACCGCCTGCTCATCGACGGTCGGCAGGATCAAGGGATGGTTACCCTGCAGCTTCTCCAGCTCGGCCTGCAGGCGCTTCAGGTCCTCGAGGAGACCGGGCCGTTCGGCGGCGCTGGCCGCGGGCGCCTTCTCCCCGCCCACGGGACCCTTGCCCGGCGAAGTGTCGGCGCGCTTCTCCAGCTTGCTCGCCGTCCCTTCCACCGGCTCGCTGTGCCCGCGGAGCTTTCGGCGGATGGTCAGGATCTGGTCGACGAGGGTCTTCTCCTGGGCCCAGCGCGCCTCGAGCTCCGCCAGCCGCGTGTTCTCGGCGTCGAGCTTGGTCCGGGCCCCGGCCTCCCGCTCGGTGGTGTCCCATCCGGCAACGCGCTCGCGCTCGATGATCGCGAGCTCGGTGTCGAGCCCGCGGATACGGCTGCGGCTGTCCTCGACCTCGGCCGGTACGGCGTGCTGGCTGATGGCGACGCGCGCGCAGGCCGTGTCCAGCAAGCTGACCGCCTTGTCGGGGAGCTGGCGCGCCGGGATATAGCGGTGCGACAGCTTCACCGAGGCTTCGAGGGCGGAGTCCAGCACTTGCACCCGGTGGTGGGCCTCCAGCGTCGACGCCATCCCGCGCATCATCAGCAGCGCCTTGTCCTCCGTGGGCTCCGGCACCTGGACCACCTGAAAGCGCCGAGTCAGCGCCGGATCCTTCTCGATGTGTTTCTTGTACTCGGCCCACGTGGTGGCGGCGATGGTGCGCAACTTGCCGCGCGCCAGCGCCGGCTTCAGCAGGTTCGCCGCGTCACCCGTGCCCGCCGCGCCGCCCGCCCCCACCAGGGTGTGGGCTTCGTCGATGAACAAGATGATCGGCTTCGGCGACGACTGGACCTCGTCGATCACCTGGCGCAGCCGATTCTCGAACTCCCCCTTCATGCTGGCGCCCGCCTGCAGCAGGCCAACGTCGAGGGCTCGCAGCGTCACGTCCTTCAGGGGCGGCGGCACCTCGCCCGCGGCGATTCGCAGGGCAAAGCCCTCGACCACGGCGGTCTTCCCGACCCCCGCCTCGCCGGTGAGGATCGGGTTGTTCTGCCGGCGTCGCATCAAGATGTCGATGATTTGCCGGATCTCCTCGTCGCGACCGGCGATCGGATCGATCTCGCCGTTGCGCGCGCGCTCGGTCAGATCGATGGAAAAGCGCCGCAGCCCCTCCTGCTTGCCCATCTCGGCGGGCGGCATCGCGCCGGTCGCTTCGCCGGGGGCCCCCGCGCCGGCCGCCGATTGTGCGTTCTCCGGCGATCCGCCCAGGATGGCGTCGAAGTGCTCGACGAGGCGATCGACCTTGATCTTCTCCAGTTCCCGTGACATCGCGGGCAGCGCGTTCCGCAGCCCGGAGGTCTTCAGGATGCCGATGACGAGGTGGCCGGTTCGCACCTGCTTGTCCCCGAACATCAGGCTACCGTAGACCCACCCGCGCTCCACGGCGTCCTCGACGTAGGCGGAGAGGTCCGAGATCGAGCTGGCTCCGCGAGGCAACCGGTCGAGCGCGTCGGTCATGTCGCGCGCCAGGCGGGCCGGCTCGATCTGAAACTCCCTGATGATCCGATGCAGATCGGAGTCGGGATTCTGCAGGATCTGATGGAACCAATGCACCAGCTCGACGTAGGGGTTTCCTCGCAGCTTGCAGAATACGGTCGCGCTCTCGATCGCCTTGTACCCAAGGCCGTTGAGCTTCCCGAACAGTGCCACCCGGCTGATTTCGGACATGTGTTTGCTCCCGTCTGACGTGAAGGCCCGCGACCGGTTGAACGTCTATTGCACCTGCGGATCCAAGATCAAGTCCTCGCGGCGGGCCCGCCCCGGACCAGGCCGCCCGAGCCACGAGGTCCAGCCCAGGTTCGAACGCCCCACCCGCCACGGCTCGTCGATGCGCTCCGCCAGGAACAGGCGCAAGTCCCAGCGCAGCTCGTCGCCGATGTAATTTTGCACGAGCGCCTTCAGCCGGGGGAGGCTCGGTCCCCCGGGCAACATGCTCTGGAACTGCGCGCGGTCGAGCGGTCCCAGCGTCACCCGGAACTTGTGCTGCCGGCTCCAGGCGTGCGCGCCCAGCGTCGTCGACAGCCCCAGGACGCCGATGGGGCCCGGCTTGCCGAGTCGCCAGCGACAGTCGGGGGGCAGCTCCAGCCAGTCGCCAATGAACGACTCGATCGCGGCCGGCATCTGGAAGAAGTCTCCGATCATCGCGCCCAATCCCTCCGCGTTCCGGGTCTGGGCCCCGAGGCGCCCCGCGTAGAACAGCTTCGCGGCGTCCGGGAAGTCGTCCTTGTCGCGCAGCGCCGGCAAACCGATCCCGATCAGCGCGCCCACGTACATGAGGAAGCGATCGGTCTCGGGCCGATCGTGGCTGACCGTCGGTTGGGCGGTCGCCCACGCCCGATAGAAGAACATCAACATTCGATGATGGAAGATGTCCAGGAAGTGGCACATCGTGGGATCGCTCGGAGAGCTCCGCAGGCGATCGCGCGCGTATTCGGTGAGGTGCAGGGGCAGCGGGCCATTCGGGCCCAGGAGGCCGAAGAAGTTCTGTGTCAGCCGCGGTGATGCCCCCTCACGTCCGGGTTGCACGCCGTTCAGAGCTCTCGGCGCGAACCCCAGCGACGGGTCCTGTCCCAGGCGCACCGGCTCGTCGCTGGGGCGCGCCGCCGCCCCGAAGCGAGGCCGTTCGCGGCTGTCGCAGTACAGGTTCTCGAGGCGACGCATGACCTGGAAGAAGTCGAACTGTTCGGGCGCGCGGGCCAACAGGTCGACGAGCTGCTGCATGGCCGCCGCGCGCTCCGGCCCGAGGGGGGCCCCCTGCGCGGCCCTCGCGGGTGGCGCCGCGCCGGCGGCCAACCCGTCATCCACGCTCGTCCGGGAGCGAGGGACGGATTCGCCGTTGCCGTCTACAGCGTCTGGCGGAGTCCGGATCTCGCTGGCCATCGCATGATCTCGCCGCGCTGCACGGTTCGCAAGACCGTCTCGGTGAAGGAGTTGATCGAGACATATTTCGCGAAGAACTTCTGCAACACCGCGCCCAACAGGAAGGCGCCGCTGCCCTCGAACGCCGCCTCGTCGCAGGTCACCTCCACCTCGAGCCCACGCCCGAACGTGGTGGGACCGGGGACCGGCAACGCCCGGGTGATGCCGGCGCAAGCCGTCGACCGAATGCCGTCGATCTGCTTCCTGTGGGCGGGATCGGCGAGGTCGGCGTAGAGCGACAGGAGCTCGCGTAGACCCGAGCCCTTCTCGGCGCCGGGGCTGCCGCCGTCGACCAGCGACAGATAGTTGAGCGAGAGATGGCTGATGAGTCGCCAGGTCGTGTCGCCATGGGCATGCGATGCCCGAGGAGGCGTGGGGCCGGCCAAGCAGCGAATCGCCTCCACCGGCGCGCCCGACTCGATGGTGAAGTCAGTGCGACCCTGACCGAGGCTCAGGTGCAGCGGCAGGTCTCGATTCGTGCACATCGTCTCCACCGCCAGCTGGCGCAGGCTCGATCGGTAGGGGCCTTCGTTCGGATCGACCAGCGAGATGAACACCTCGCTGCCGACGTAGCTCGACCGCGTCCCCCTCAGCAACTGGCGCCCCGAGAGCACGCGCGGCTGCCGCTGCAACGTGTAGTACGCCTGCGCCTCATCGACGGCGGTCTGGTTGTTGCGCGCGAAGAACGGCCGGAAGCGTTGCTCCGTCTCGGCGCCGGAGCCGTAGCCCGCGACCTCCTTCACCGAGTAAACCTCGAAATCCATGGGCCGCGTCCGATCCGGCACCACGTGGTATTCGGGCACCGCCTCGGTCAGATGAATGCGATCGGCGCGCCGCGGGAACAGGTTCACCGCGGGCGTGCAAAACAGCGCGAGGTTGGCCGCGCCGATCACGCCGTCCAGCGATCGCTCGTGCAGATCCGTCGCCACCACGATCTCGATCTCCGGCGCGGCACACCGGCGGATCGCAGGTGCCAGCGACCCGAGCTTCACGAACAGGTAGCGCGCCGGAAAGGCGAAGTACTCGTGCAGCAGCCGGTAACCCTGGAACGAGCGCGCGCCGTAGGGCAGCAACGCCTCGTCGTCCTCCAGACCGACCGGTGACACAGGCCTCTCGGTCACGACGTGCTGCCACGGCACCGGGCGGGTCGTGGGCCGAGCCACGACGCCGACGGTGTGCGCGACCAGCTGTTCGTAGAGGCGGGTGGGAAGCTCGTCCCCGCCGCGCAAGAACAGCGTCAGGTCGTCGAGCGCGAGATCCGAGAAGTTGAGCCCCGCCGTCGCTCGCAGCTTGAGGCGAAGCGTCCCCCGGGCCCTCCCGGGCAGCTTCGCATCACCCAGATCGCCCGCGTACCCGGTGTACTCCGCATGTTCGATCTCTATCGGCCACAAGGTCACCTCGTGCGCCGTTCGATACTCACACGCGGTCTGGTCCCCGCGGCCCAGGACGCTGCGCAGGGCCGTGCCGCGGGGGATGGGATAACCCTCGGCCAGCGCGCCCTCCCCGAGGCTCGGCTTGATCTGCACCGTCGCCATCGACGGCGTGGGCGCGAGGTAGTGCGGATAGACAATCTCGAGCAGGTGCTGGGTGAAGCGCGGAAATTCCGCGTCGATCTTGAGGTTGACCCGCGCCGCCAGAAACGCGAAGCCCTCCAGCAATCGCTCGACGTAGGGATCGGCGCACTCGAACGCCTCGAGGCCCAGCCGGCCGGCGATCTTGGGGTACTCCCGGGCGAATTCCCCCCCCATCTCCCGGACGTACTGGAGCTCGCGGTTGTAGTACTGCAGCAGGCGAGGATCCATCAGAAGCCCTGCCCGCCCGCGTCCGCCACGTTGACCGCGCCGGTCTCGAGGTCGATTTCCGTGCGCAGGAACAGCCGCAGCGGCAGCGGCTGCGCCCAGAGCTCGGCCTCGATGTCGAACCACATGGCGTTGTGGTTCATCGTCTCCTCCTCGGCCACGACCCGCACCTTCACAGAGCTCTTGATCAGCCGCGGCTCGAAGTCCCAGATCACCCTCCGCAAGATCTGCTCGAGCGCACGGATGTCGACGCTCGAGGCCGTGCGGCCCGCCAGGTCTGGCAAGCCGTAGTTGAGGGTCGATCGAACAACCTCGGGGAATTCTTCGAGGTCGGCCACGGTGGCCAGGTTCGCCGTGTTGAACAACCAGGTCAGGTCCCTCCGCACGCACTCGCGCAAGCGCGCCGGAGAGAGCACGCGCTTATCGCGGGACTCTTGCCGCGCGTCGGGCTCGTCGTCCGTCAGGCGGTCGAGCAATGAAGGCTGGAGCCGTTCCTTCTTCGTGAGCTCGGCCATTCGTCAAGCCGGTCCTCTCGCGCACGCCGATCCGCTCAAGCCGGTCCTCCAGCGTCGTCCGGTGGAACGTTCGAATCATTCGAACTATTCAAACCCTGCGAGCCCTGCGCGTCGTCCTCGTCCGTCGCTCCAGCCTCGATCTGGATCACGCGAACATCCATCAAGGCGTGGTCGCCCTGGTCAGTCGTCCACAGCCGCTGCCCGAGCCCCAGGAATGTCTCCGCCGGGCGCTCGAGCCACTCGGTGCTCCGCGCCATCACCAGCCGCTGGTCGGACGCCCGCTCCGATCCGGGATAGCGCGTCGGAATCAACGCCACGGTATCCCCTCCGTTGGAGAGCGACAGGCTCGCCGGCATCCAGGCGACATCACGCAAGTCCTGGGGCTTTTCCACCCGGATCTCGCGCAAGCGCGAGAAAGGGATCCAATAATAGCGACCGTTGACGATCGCCTCGAGCAAGGGTCCCAGTCGCGAATCGGCATCAGCGATCCACGCGAATGGCTGCTCGTCGATCTGGCCCGGCGTCGCCGGCGCGCTCTCGAACGCTCGCTCCCTCAAGGCGCGTGCCTCCTCGAAGCTCTCGACGGCGGTCAACCGAGTGGCCTCGACCAACCAAGCCATCCAGGCGGCGGGCCTGCCGAACAACAACGGCGTTCGCTTCCCGGCGAAGACCTCCGCGCGCAGGACCTCGCAACGCAAAGCCTCCTGATAGGTCTTCAACATCGACGTCGTGCCGCTGTCGAGCTCGGCCGCGACCTTGAGCTGGGTGAGCGCACGCTCCCAGTCGCCGCGGACGGCGAGGAGCTGAAACAGAAATACGCGCAGGCGGGCATCGGCGGGCTTCTTGCGAACCTGCCCTTGCAGATCGGCCAGGGCCTCGTCGAGCCGCCCCGCCCTGACACTCTCCTCAGCGGATGTCATTCGGGCCTGCTTCTGGGCGAATGTCTCTTGGCCGATCCAGATGTGAGCAGGTGACGCACGTTTTCCTCCGGCGAAACAAACCGTGATGGGGCCACGACCGGCCACGGCATCGCCGTGGCGCTGTCGGGACCGCGACGGCCCGCAGGAGGGGCCGCTCCCCCTCCGCGAGCCGGATCACGTCAGATCTTGTCCGTGTTGGCGGGGATGTTCCAGGTCGCCGTCATGGCCGACCCAGGGGCGCCGGTCTTGTCCTGCGGCGTGTAGTCGAGGGAGAACCGGGCGAAGTTCAGGGTGACGCTCTCCGTGATGAGGTCGCTGCCGCCGGCCCCTCCCGTCGAGACGTTCGAGATGATCAAGTCCATCATCTTGATCTTCAGGTACTCGACGGCAGCCTTCCCACCCGCCTTGCGGATGGTCAAGAGCGCCTGCTTGTAGTGAGAGCCATTGCAACACGACTTGATCAGGTTGGTCGTCGTGCTGTCGATGTTCTTCATGAAGGTCAGGTCCTGCACGTTGACCTTGCCGGAGCCGCCACCCGTGGCGGTATGCGTGCTGCCCGACTGGCTCATTCCCCAGCTCCAGGACAACACCTGGATCTCCTTTGGATGCTTGTCGTCGATGCTGTCGCCCACGAGGTCGTCAATCTTCAGAAACATATCCATCGCCATGGCCGGTCTCCTTTATTCCTGCGTTTGAAACGTCACCCTTAGGAACTATTCCTGCCCACAACCCTGTCTATCGTCGTCCCCCCAGATTCGGTTGCCTCCCAACCTCCAGGTCCGGATATTGGCCCAGCTCAACCAACCGCCTTGCTGTCAACCAGCCTTCGCGGAGGGCAGCTTCGAGGTCAGGCGCAACGAGACGGTCAGCCCCTCGAGCTGATAGTGCGGGCGAAGGAAGAACTTGGAGGTGTAGTAGCCGGGGTTTCCTTCGACCTCCTCCACGACGACCTCGGCGGCGGCCAGGGGCTTGCGTGCCTTGTCGTCCTCGCTCGAGTGCTTCGGATCGCCGTCCACATACTGCATGATCCAGCGCTGAAGCCAGTCCTGCATGTCGTCGCGCTCCTTGAACGACCCGATCTTGTCGCGGACGATGCACTTCAAGTAGTGGGCGAAGCGGCAAGTCGCGAAGAGGTACGGCAACCGCGCGGCCAGGTTCGCGTTCGCGGTGGCGTCTGGGTCGTCGTAGATGGCTGGCTTCTGCAGCGACTGCGCGCCGATGAACGCGGCGAAGTCCGAGTTCTTCTTGTGAATAAGCGGCATGAAGCCGTTCTTGGCCAGCTCGGCCTCGCGGCGGTCGCTGATGGCGATCTCCGTGGGGCACTTCATGTCCACGCCGCCGTCGTCGGTCGGGAACGCGTGCGTGGGGAGCCCTTCCACCGACCCGCCCGACTCGATGCCGCGGATGCGCGAGCACCAGCCGTACAGCTTGAACGAGCGGTTGATGTTGACCGCCATCGCGTAGGCGGCGTTGGCCCACGCGTACTTGCTGGTGTCCGCCCCCGACGTGTCCTCCTCGAAGTTGAACTCCTCCACCGGGTTGGTCTTGGCCCCGTACGGCGGGCGCGCCAGGAATCGGGGCATCGTCAACCCGAGGTAACGCGCGTCCTCGGACTCGCGCAGCGATCGCCAGCCCGCGTACTCCGGCGTGGTGAAGATCTTGGTGAGATCCCGCGGATTCGACAGCTCGCTCCAGGACTCCATCTGAAACAACGCGGGCGCGGTCCCCGAGATGAAGGGCGCGTGTATGGCCGCCGAAATCTTCGACAGCTCGCCGAGCATCTCGACGTCGGGCGCGTTGTGGTCGAAGTAGTAGTCGCCCACGAGGCAACCGTACGGCTCCCCGCCCAGCTGGCCGAACTCCTCCTCGTACAGCTTCTTGAAGATGGGGCTCTGATCCCACGCCACGCCCTTGAACTTGCGCAGCGTCTTGTGCAGCTCCTTCTTCGAGATGTTCATCACGCGAATCTTCAACATCTCGTCCGTCTCGGTGTTGTTGACGAGGTGGTGCAGCCCGCGCCACGCGCTCTCGAGCGCCTGGTAGTCCGGGTGGTGCACGATGGCGTTGATCTGCGCGCTCATCTTCTTGTCGATCTCGGCGATCATCGCGTTGATCGACTCGACCACGTCGGAACCGATGAGGGAGGTCTTCTCGAGGGCGTGCTGCGCCAGCGTCTTCACCGCCGACTCGACCTCCTCGCGCGCCCGGTCAGTCTGGGGCTTGAACTGCTTTTGCAGCAGGGATGCGAACTCGTTCGACTCGGCGGTGGCGCCCTGTTGCGCCGCTGCCTGGTTCTGCTCGGGCTCGGCCATGATTACTTGTCCTTTTCCGGTTCCGAGTTGGCTGCGGCGCCCGGCTCTTGCGGCTTCGGCGCCGACGCCAGGGACTTCAGCAGCGTGGGATCGTGCAGGACCTGCGCGATCAGATTTTCCGCGCCGGTCTTTCCGTCCATGTAAGTGACGAGATTGGTCAGCTGTTGACGCGCCTCCAGCAACTCGTTGAGCGCCCCCACCTTGCGGGCCACCGCGGCCGGCGAAAAGTCGTCCATGCTCTCGAACGTCAGCTCGACGTTCATCTTCCCCTCCCCCGTCAGGGTGTTCGGGACCTGGAACGCCACCCGCGGCTTCATGGCCTTCAGCCGATCATCGAAGTTGTCGGCCGAGACCTCCAGGAACTTCCGGTCCGCTACACCGGGGAGCGGCTCGACCGGATTTCCGGAGAGATCCGACATGACCCCCATGACGAAGGGAAGCTGGACCTTCTTCTCGGCTCCGTACAGCTCGACGTCATATTCGATCTGGACTCGTGGTGCCCGGTTTCGCGCGATGAACTTTTGACTGCTGGTGCTCATATGACCACGTGCCTCCTCGACAAAAGGACCTCAGGACTCCTGTTTGACCTGCCCCTGGAGGGCCTCGATCTGCTTCATGGCGTCCGGGACCAACTCCCGGACGATATCAACAAAATCCATCATGACCATCCTCTTGCACCTGGTCATGAACAGCGGTATCGGGTTCGAGGGCTCGTTCTTGGTGTAGTAGGACGTGATTCCGTCCATCGCCCTCAGCACGTCTTCCCGGGTGGTGATCGCGCCGGTGAAGGATGTTCCCACGGGCTTTGCTTGGGCCATGGTCTCTCCTCCTTCTGGTGCTGTACCCGTGGCGTTGACAGGCGCTGGCGCCCTCAGCGCGAGCTTCGCGGCGAGAAACCGGTGGGCCTTCGCCAGCACGGCCGCCAGCTTGCCGAAGCTGGGGGTCCGCGAGGCCTCGACGTGGGCCGCGATGGCCGCCTCCAGCCCCGCGAGCGCGGCGACGCATCCCGCGAGGGACCCGGTCGTCTCTTCGAGCAACGCGAGCTCGCAATTCATCACCACGCCGTCGATGGAAGCCGCGGTGGGGGGCGTCCCCGTGGCGTTCTTGTCGGGTTGGGCGTCGCCCGCGGCGATCTCGATGTCCTTGAACGAAAACCGCCCCACCGTCCTCGACGCGAGCAATGGCATCGTCCGCAACGCCGCCAAGATTCGACCGTCAGACACGCTCATGAAGCTGGTGATGCGAACTTGCGGATCCCCATCGTCGGGATCGAGCGCAGGGTAGAGCGTGTCCCAGTAACGTTCGACGAACCCGCGGAGCACCGCCAGACCGAGGGCGAAGCCTCCCCAGCCTTCCGTTCGCAGGAGCGCGTTCGCCAGATGACAGGCCACGCGTAGGTCCTTGCTGCGCGCGAGCACCTCGGTGGCCTTGCGATGGACCAGCTTCCAGTCAGGCTCTTCGGCGGGGATGATGGTGCTGCCGATCTGTTGCTCGGGCTTTCCTTGAGCCAGGCGCTCCAGCTCCGTGAAGGCAGGGTCGTACTTGCCACCGGCCTCGAGATCCACGCCGCACGGCGCAGCCGGGCTCACGGGCGCGAGAAAGAGTTCGAGGTCGCTTGCCGTCATGATGGGACTTTGCGGTCCACGCCTATTACCTCGCACCTGCGGCGACTTGTCAATTCGCGTCGCGAGATGTTGCTGAATGGGGATCGCGGGGAGATCTAAAGGACCCTCGGGGCCCTTTTCCTAGTCGAATCGGTTATCATCCCCACCCGCCATCGCCACCCGCGAGTTGGACTCGATGATCCTGGAGGTCAGAATCAAAGCCCCCCCGGGCGGAACCAACCGAACGCTTCGGTTCACGAAGTCGCCGATCCGGATCGGCCGCAACCAGCTCAACGACATCTCGCTCGAGGATCCGTTCGTCTCGGAGTGGCACGGGACGATTCGCTTCGACCAGACCAGCGTGGCCTACTTCGATCTCGGCTCGACCAACGGAACCGAGCTGGACGGCAAGCGCCTGGCCAAGAACGTGCCGATGGAGCTCTCGGAGGAGTCGCGCCTGCGCCTGGGCCTGCTCGAGTTGACCGTGGTGCGCCCCGCCGCCGAGGTCGAGCCGGGCCCGCGCCCTGCGCACCGGAGCGGCCTGTTCCAGACGCTGGCCTGGGGCCAGGCGGCCGCGCCCATCGAGCCCAACACGAAGCAGCCGCCGGTCAACGTGGCGGGGTTTTCGCCCGCGGGAGCCCGAGCTGGCGCGGCGGCGTCCGTTTCCGGTCCGGGCGCACTCACGCCGCTTCCCGGCGCCCTGACGCCGCCTCCGGAGCCCGCGGCGAAGGCGCCCGCGAACCTCGCGCCGCGCTACGAGAAGCTCCTCGAGGCGTTCACCGAATCCTTCATCGGGCTGCGAAAGGGGTACGAGCAATTCGGTCGGGAGGTGGGCGTCCGGACCATCAACGGCGCGACGCCGCTTCACCGGGCACAGAGCCGCGACGACCTCGTCAAGTATCTCTTGCAACCCGACACCGACCCTGCCGGCACGGCGCGGGAGCTTATCGCGATCTTCGCCGACTTCGGAATTCACCACATTGCGATGATGCAGGGCGTGACCGAGGGAGTGCGGGCCGTGCTCGCGACGCTGAGCCCCGAGGCGAACGACCTGGATGCCGCCAGCCGCCTTTTCGGGGGCGCCAAGGCAAAAGCGCAATGGAAAGCCTACGTCGAACGCTTCGAGCAGATGATCACAGACGACAACGTGCTGCACGCGGCGGTCTTCGGCAACGAGTTCGCCCGCGCCTATGCCAGCGTCACCATCGGCGTCGGCTCGAAACCGCCCAAACAGGACCCGGAATAGTGCCGTTCAAACGTGGCTGCCGGTGGCTCCTGATGCTGGCCGGGCTCTCTGGCGCGGCCTGCGGCAACCCCAAGCCCCCGCCGGCGGCCAAGCCGGCGGTGGCGGCACCACGGCGCCCGGCCACCCGGCCTCTCTGCGCGGTCGAGACGTCGGCCGGCTCGGACAAGGAGCCACGCGATCGGACCTACCCGGCCCAGAACTGGTTCGTCCTGATGCTGCACGCGTATCGATCGGTGGGCGAGATCGCGCGGCCGCTCAACGACTGTACCGGTCGACCGGTCAAGCTGGACGTCGATGGCTGCGGCGCCGAGCCGGCGCCCGAGCCGGTGCCGACGGCGCTTGGGCCCGAGGACCTCATCGTGACGCCGCTCGGGGACGACCGGAGGCTGGTTTGGGTGGTAACCGAGCAGCTCTCCGACGGGCAGGCGCAGGGCCCCGTGGCCATCGCCTCCGTCGAGCCGCGCGGCATCGCCGTGCGTGCGCTCGGCATCCTGCGCGCTTATCGGGAAAACGTGTCGCTGCGGCTCGAGCAGATGGGAGGCGGGCAGGTGCTGGTGGCCGACGGGCAGCGTTGCGCCACGCCCGGATCGACGGAAACCTGCGAGCGCGCCATCCGGGTGGTGCCGCTCGTCGGCGAGCGGTTCGCGCCGGGTCCGCTCGTCGACGAGAAGGGCACCTGCGTTGGAAATACGTTCTTCCCCGTCCGCACGAAGGGTGAAGCGACCGGCCTCCGCGGCGCCACGTACGAGCTGGAGGCGGCGGCGAACTTCAGTCAAGGGGCCCTCGTGGTCCGGGAACAGCTCGCCATCTCTCGCGCCGCCCATGCGCGAGGCGCCAAGGATGCCGCCGGAGAGTCGTTCATCGCCCGCTTGCAGCTGGAGCGCACCATCACCGCCCGCGATGGTCGGCTCGTGACCGACGGCCCCTCGCTGCTCACGCGCTGGCTCCGCCAGCAACAGGCACAGCCCGGCGCCGAGCCGTAGTCCGAGGTCCGAAGCCCACTCACAGCCTGGCACCCCGCTCGCGGCCGCCCCAGGCTCCCTTACCGCGGGCGGGCCGCCGCGCGGGGCGGGGCTGCGGTCGCGGGGCGCGACAGGTTACCCGCGCTCGCCGACTTGAACACGAACAGGCCCCCCCCGATCGCCACGGTTTCGCCGTCCGCGAGGACGTGGCGCTCGGTGATGCGGGTGCCCTCCACGCTGACCGGACCCTCGCGCGCCACCACCGTGAACTCTCCGCGGGCCAGGGAAAATTCGGCGTGCTCCGCGGCCACGCCCGGATCGCCGAGGATCCGCAAGGCGCAGTCGGGCGATTGTCCGATCAGGGTCGCGCCCTCTCCGAGGCGAAGCGTCTCGCCGCGCGTCCCGGGCCCGCCCGTGCGGACGAGCCAGCCCACCGCGACGCCGCGGGCACCGCCGCCGGCTCGCAGCGCGTCTTGAATGTCGACCGCGGAGCCGCGGGCGCGCGGCGTTCCGAGCACGGAATGAACGTGAGCCGACCGCTCCAAGGCCTCGGCGAGCTGCTCGAAATCGAGGCCCGCGAACGCGGTCCATTCGTCGGCGGCCACCCGCCCCGTGATGGCCTCGGCCGCCTGTTCGGGAGGGGTCCTGTTGGCGATGGCCTCGGCCAGCACCTCGGCGAGCGCCTGGCCCAGCGCCGGACCGTCGGTGGACTTCTTCGCGACGAGGTCGATGATCTCTTGCATCCGAAGCCGGCCGAGTCGGGTTCGGAAGTAAGGAAACCGTGGGTCCGCAAAGATGGAAGCGCCGAGGTCGACGAGGGCGCGCACCGACTGCGGATGGCTACGAATCAACTCGTCAACCGCCCGCTGCGGCGAAGCGCCCCGCCGGACCAAGTCGTGCGCCGCCGTCAACACCGCATCGTCGTCCAAGGCCGCCCGGGCATCGTCGTCGGCGCGCGGGCGCCGGCGACTCAGCACGACGACGACGGCACCGCCCGCCAACAGGGCCAGGCCCGCGACAACCACGACGAGCATCCACCACGGGCGCTGCCCGCCGGCCGCCACCGCGCCCATGTCCGCCGTCAGTTGCTGTCCGTCCGGCGTGGCCAGGCGGATCGACAACCGGTGGGTGCCTCCGAAGGCCCGCCAGGTCCACGGCGGCGTGAAGCGCACGCGCTGCAGGTCCGCGACGGCCTGGCCCAGGGATTCGAGCGCGTTGTCGAGATCTTGCTTCTGGTCCAGGAGCCGCAAGAAGCCACCCGCCGCCTCCTGGAGATCGCGCAGATTGGCGCTGGCCTGGACGGCGTCGGCCTCCGGCGCCCAACCGACGATCAACAGCGTGACGCCCGCCTTCCGGATCTCCCGTCCCAGCGCCGCGAAATCCCCGGGGCCCTCCCCCTTCGGATCGGCGAAGTCGCGCCCGTCCGTAACCAGCAGCAGGACCTTCAGCGATCCGGCGTCCGTCGACAGCTCTTGCAGGTCGAGCCGGACCGCCTCGATCAGGTTCGGCCGGTAGCCCTCGAGGTACGGCACCTCCTCCGCGAGGCGGCTCACCTCCGAGGCCGTCAGCCTCGCGCGATCCTGGCGCATCCGCCCATAAATCGTCGGGTAGAGCGGCGTCCGCGACGGAACCTGGCGGAAGAACCCTTGGATTCCATCCAGCACCCCGGTCGGCACCCCTTGCACCCAGAGATAGACGAGGCCCACCGTCAGCGGCGGTCGCCAGGTCTGGCTCGCCTCGGCGGAGACCGTGGCCCAGTCGGAGAGCGATTGCGTCACCGGCGCGACGGACGTTCGCGCGCCGTCGAGGACCAGCTCGAGCCGGGAGGCCTTCAACGATCGGCCGTTTTCGTTGATGCCACCCACGAAGAACGTGAGCTCGCCCGTCTCGGGATCGGGAAATGGCCGGGTCGACACCACGGCCGGGCCCGCATGAACCGCGCCCGCGCCCGCCCCGAGCGCGAGCGCCATAGCCAACACCACCCAGCCCGGTTTGCGTCTCATTGGCTTCGAGCGGTCACCGCGGGAAGCCACAAGGACTTGAATAGCAACTCGGTCGCCCCGACCTTGATGACGTCGCCGTCACCGAGGCGCACGCTCTCTCCCGGTCGCAGCTTCTGCGAGTTCACGAACGTCCCGTTCGCCGATCCGGGAGCGTCACGGTCGCGGATCGTGAATGCGTCGTTGCGATTCCCGGTGGCGGGGCGGCCGATGACCGCGTGCGCGCTCGACATGTAACCGTCTTCGAACGGCACCACGCGCAGCGCCCCGCTGGGGGCGGCCCCCGCCCGGGAGAGCACTACGCGCGGCTGATCGAGCTCGATCAAGCTGGCGATCTGGCGTTTGTCGGCGGACCGAATGACGACCAGCCAACCAAGGGTCATGCCTCCACCCAGGTGGGACGGCAGCGCCACCTGCTCGCCTGCCAGGAACATCGTCTTCGCGGCCACGAGATTGGGACGACACTTGCCGCACGTCGTCCCCCACCCCGGCAGCATCGGCTCACCGCAACTGGGACAGGGGAGCTCGACCTGCGCGATCTCGGAACGAGGCGCGCCGGTGGTCCCCGCCCCCGCCGGGGCGCGACCGCCCGCGGGCGGTCGCGATCGGTCCGAGAGCTTCGCGCCCTCGGCGCTGAGGGGCCGCGCCCGCGCTGGCCGGCGCGTCAGGTTCCCGCCGGCTCGCCCGGGGCCTGTCTGCCCGGACGCGGATTCCTTCGTCGCGCCGTTCCCGAGCAGTTTTCTCAGTTTGTCGAACACCTTCCGTGCGATTCATCATAGATTCGCCACCAGAGGGGGTCAAACCTTCGCCCTTGGCGGCGGCGGCCGCTAACATGCAGCCGATTGATGGCCGCCTCGTTCCGCTCCCTGCCCCTGCTCGGCGTCGTTGCGCTCTCGTTCCTGCTTGCGTCACGCGCAACGGCCGGCGAGGCGACGTCCTCGCCGGGGAGCTCGATCGTCGTGGCCGGGCAGCCATTCGAGGTCGGGCGCCCGGTCGTGCTGTGGAGCGATCCGCAAGGTTTCGACGCCTATCAGGTCCGCTGCATCGATCAGGCCGGGGGGTGCTGCGACAGCGACTGGAAGCGGTTCGGGGCGCGCAAGGACGTCCCCGATCGGACGCTGCCCGAGCTGCAGAAAGTGGTGTCGCAATTGGTCTTGCACTTCGACGGCTGCGTGAACTCACGATCGTGCTTCAAGTCGATGCACAACCGCCCGCGCCCGCGCGGCGCCACCGGCTGCGGCCTGTCGGCGCATTTCATGATCGACGCGGACGGGACGATCTACCAAACGCTCGACCTGGTCGAGCGCGCGTACCACGCTGAGGAGGCGAACTCGGGTTCGATCGGCGTGGAGATCTGCAACCGCGGGCGCGTGGACCGGACCGAGTGGCCGAAGTTGCCCCCCGACTACCGCACCCGTCCGACGCGCGACGTGGTCATCAACGGTGAGCACCATGAGGCCTACGAGTTTCGGCCCGAGCAATACGACGCGATCGTGGCGCTCACGCGCACGCTGTTGCGGGTGTTCCCGCGCATCAAGCCCGAGATCCCCGAGAAGGACGGCGAGCCGATCATGGACACGCTCGATGACCCGCTGGCGTTTGCGGGCATCCTCGGGCACCTGCACGTCGACCTGCAGAAGCAGAAATGGGATCCGGGCGCCCTGGACTGGCGGCGCATCCTGCGGGCGCTCAACGGCTTCGAGCTGCCCGTGCAGATTCGCACGTTCACCGAGATCCCGCGCACCCAGGCCGAGCTGCTGTCGGCGCGACGGGCCGCCTTCTTCAACGCGGAGGAGCGCGCGACGGGATTCTTCCCCATCGCCTCGGGGCGGCTCTGGCATTCGGGCGTCCACCTCCGCGGCGCGCGCGACGCCACCGTGGCGGCCCCCACCCGTGGACGCATCATCGCCGCGCGGCGCGCGCAAGGGGACGGACAGACGTCGTCGCGCTCGTTCGTGCTCATCCGCCACGACGTCGAGGTCGACGGCGAGCCCATCACCTTCTATTCGCTGCTCGCCCACCTGGCCCTGCCTGACGTGCGCTCGCCCGAGGCGAGCACCATCCCCTGGCTCCAGGAGGTGGCGCACGGCGACCCCGAGGTTCGCGGGCGGCTCGGCGCCGGCGAGGTCGTGACGCTGAACGAGCGGGTCGAGGCGGGCGATCCGGTGGGCCGCGTCGGGACGGTCAGCCGGGGCCCGGAACAGGGCCCGGAGATCCACTTCGAGATCTTCACCGTCGACCGGCTGAGCGGCGATTTCGGGCGCGCGTTTCACTACGTCAACGACACCGCCGACGGCGCCGTCGTCCGCCAGACGGACGTCGTGGCCGCGGCGGACGCCAATGGTGACCAGCAAGTGGACGCGGCCGAGCTGGAGACGTTCTTTCGCGCCGGGAACCTCGATCGCCGGCAGGCTCTCCGCCGCCTCGCCATCCGCCACCGCCACGAGTGGGGGGACCGTGACACGGAGAACGACTTCGCCGGGCAGCGGGAGCTGGCGGGGCTAGACGAGGGCGAACGAAGGCGCCTGTACCGCCTCGTCATCGCGCCCTACGTATTTTGGACCGACGAGCTCTCCGCCGCGACGAGCCTCCCCGCCAACCAGACCGTCTACTCGTACAACGCTCTCACGTTCTTGCTCGAGCTGGCGGCCCGCGCCTCGCACGTCGAGCTCCCGCGCACCAGGGGCCGGGATGTCACCGAGGCCCGCCTCGAGCCGCGCAAGCTGGCGCGGGTCCCCGTCAGCGACTGGACGCATCCGAAGGCCTCTCCGGTCGAGCGCCCCCTGTTCGGCCCGCCGGTGGGGATGCGGCTCGGCCCGCGAAAGCGCGAGGACATTCCCCTCATCGAGCTCGAGCCCACCGACGGCCGCTGATGGACGGATCGCCTCGCCGAACAACTCGGCGTTTGACGAAGGGCTTCCACAAGAGGAATCTTACGAAAGTGAGCCGCTCATCCGACCCGTTCAGCGCCGAGACGCTGCCACCCGGCACGTCGCTGGGGCGCTACGAGATCCGCCGCCTGCTCGGACGCGGGGGGATGGGTTGCGTCTACGAGGCCGAACACAGGGATCTCAAGAAGCGGGTCGCCATAAAGACGCTGCTGCCATCGCTGGCCGCCAACGACGAGGCGCGCCTGCGGTTCCTTCGCGAGGGAGAGGCGGCGTCCCGGATCCGTCACCCCAACGTGGTGGACGTGACGGACGTGGGCGTGGAGGGGCTGACCAGCTTCCTGGTGATGGAGTACCTGGACGGGGAGGACCTGTCTTCCCTGATTGCGCGGCAGGGCTCGCTGACGATCGAGCAGACAGCCGACATCATGCTGCCCGTGGCCGCCGCCATCACCACCGCGCATGAGCAAGGGGTGATTCATCGCGACCTCAAGCCGGCGAACATCCTCCTGGCCCGGTCGGCGCTGGGAGGCGTGCAGCCGAAGGTGTTGGACTTCGGGATTTCGAAGGTCACCGGCGGTCGGGGGACCATGGTCCTGACCGGCACGGGAGCGACGTTCGGCACCACGTTCTACTTGCCCCCGGAGTTGCTCCAGGGAGCGCGACAGGCCGATGCCAGGAGCGATCAATACGCGCTCGGGACGATCATTTACGAGTGCGTGACCGGGCATCGGGCGTTCGAGGGCGAGAACCTGTACGGCGTCTTGAAGGACATCGCCGAGGGCCGGTATGCCACTCCGTTGTCGCGGCGGCCGGACCTGCCGCCGACGATGGACGCCCTCATCATGCGCGCGATGAGCGTGGAGCCCGCGGCGCGCTTCGATTCCGTCAGGGAGCTCGGGGCGACGCTGTTGGAGTTCGCGAGCGGTCAGGCGCGGGCCATGTGGGCTCCCTTCTTCCGCGGCGGCGACGCCGACTTCGAGGTGAGCTCGTCCGGCGCGTACGGTGCGCCAGGCGGGACCATGCTGCTGGCCCAGCCGAGGGCCGACGCCATGCGACGCATGGTCACCCCGCCACTGCAGTCGGTCCAGCACCCCGGCAGCAGCTCGACCCTTCGTCACGCCACGGGCGAGTCCATGATGCCGATTGGCTCCGTGCCGAACCTGCGCAGGAGCTCGCGGACCCCGCTGCTCGTCGGCCTCGCGGTCCTGACCTTGGCAGGTGGAGGCTATGGCGCCATGCGCCTGCTGGAGCATGCCCCGTTCAAGCAAGATACGACCAGCGTCGCCGACGACGACCACCACGTCGTCCCGCCCGTCGAGCGGCCGACGTTTCGGGTCGAGATCGAGACGGAGCCTCGAGCCGCCACGCTGGAGCTCGACGGCCATGCTGCCGGAAGCGGCGCGCTCAACCGGAGGATGCCCAGCGACGGCGTCGAGCACGTGATCGTGGCCCGGGCGCCCGGCTTCCGCGACATGACGCTTCGGTTCACCGACCGCTCGCCGCCGCATCTCCTGGCGTTGGAGCCGGCGGTAGCGCCGGCCGCGCGCCCCGAGCCGGTCGACACCGGCGCGTCCGTCGCGGCGTCCGACACCGGGCGAAGCCGCCGGGAGAGGCCGAACCTGTCGTCCCGACGCCATCACGGCAAGGGCCGGGGCGCGGACAACTCGGCCGACCGCGCGGACAACGGCGGCAAGGGCGGCCCTGCCGTCCACCGCAACGTCGGCGTGTCGTCGAACGACGCACCGATCATCGAGTGACGCCCTCCACCCTTGCGTTGTCGGTGTCTTTGCTGGCAAGCTCCCCGCGCCGAACATGCGTGCAAAGGGCACCGGACTCGCGGGACTGGCGGGAAGACTGGGAACGGCCACGGGCCTCGCGTGGCTCGCCGTGGGTTGTACGCTTGGCTGTTCGCACGCCCCGGCCCCGGCCCCAGGCACCCCAGCGGCCGGTGCAGCCGCAACCTGCCCCGCCCCCGAGCCGCTGCGGATCGGCTTGACGGCCTCCCCACGACTCAACCCCGGCGAGAAGGGCGAGGCGCTGGCCACCGTGGTGCGGCTCTACCAACTGAAGGGCGTCGCGAAGCTCACCGGGGTGTCCTTCGACGATCTGCTCGATCACGACAAGGAGACCCTGGCCGACGATTTCCTCAGCGTGCAGGAGGTGACGGTGAACCCGGGTGAGAAGCTCGATCCGCCGGCCGTGAGAAACCCGGACAGCCGCTTCCTGCTGGCGGTCGCGCTGTTCCGCCAACCCACCGGGACCACCTGGAGGGTGACCATGAAGCTCGGCTCCCCCAACCCGGACTATTGCCACTCCCCCGCCGAAGCCGCGAAAGGGGCCGCACCGAACGACGGCGGGGTGCGGCTGTTCCTCGACGAAAACCGCATCGAGCTGCGGTGACAAGGACCTGATGAAACCGCCACAACGAGTCGTCTGGTCGGAGGGGATGTTGGTCTCGCCCCAGCACATGCAGCAGCAGGACCTCTATCACGAGCGCCTGCTCGACGAGCGCATCGCCGCGCTGGCCCCCTATCGCTGGGGGGTGGTGTCCGCCGAGATCGACCCGGGCGCGCTCGGCACCGACCAGCTGCGCGTGACGAAGTTCGTCGGCATCCTGCCTGACGGCCTCTACGTGGGATTCGAGAGTGGCGATCCGGAATGCCCACCCGCGCGTCCCGTGGGCGCGCACTTCGCGCCGACCCAGCCGTCATGCGACGTGTACCTGGGCTTGCCCAAGGAGCGAGAAGGCGTCCCCAGCGTCGTCGCCGAGCAGCTGATCGGGTCCGCCGCGTCGTCGGCAAAGCCCGCCAGCACGCAGGCCGCGCGGGCGCGGTTTCGCAGCGTCAGCCGCAACATGGCGGACATGACCGGCACGGCCGCCGATCTGTCGATCGGCTTCGCCCATCGCAACACCGTGGTGCTATTCGGCGACGAGTCGCGGGAAGACTTCGACGCCATCAAGATCGCTGAGATCGTCCGCGACGGGCGTGGCGCGCTCCTGGTGAACGAGACGTACATTCCCCCGACCATGCGAATCGACACCGCGCCGTTCCTGATGGGGGGGGTACGCCGGCTGCTCTCGCTGATGGTGACGAAGCAGCGCCAGCTCTCCGGCGACCGACGCCAGCGCGACGGCGCCAGCATCGAATTCAACGCCGGCGACATCACGCGCTTCCTGCAGCTCTCCACCGTCAACGCCGCCATACCCCTCTTGACGTACGCCACCTCGAACGGCGAGATCAGCCCGAACCAGCTGTACCTGCTGCTCGTGCAGGTGGCCGGTCAGCTGGCGACGTTCTCGACGGAGGTCGACCCCTCGCGCCTTCCGCTCTATGTGTACACCGACCTCCGCGGGACTTTCGAGGAGCTGTTCGCGCGCGTCACCCAGCTGCTCCAGACGACGGTGCGCGAGGCCTACATGACGGTGCCCATGGAAATCGTGGACGGCGTCCACCTCGGCAAGCTGGACGACGACCGCTTGCTGGCGGCGCCCCAGTACGTGCTCGCGGTTCGCTCCGAGATCCCCGAGGCGCAGTTGGCCCAGCGGCTGCCGGGGCTGTGCAAGATCGCCTCGCGGACCCAGCTGCCTCAGGTGATTCGCTCCGCCGCCACGCCGGGGGTTCCCATCCAGGTCACCCACCGCCCCCCGTCGGAGATCCCGGTTCGCGCGGGCGTCACTTACTTCAACCTCAACCTGCAGAACGACTACTGGGCACAGATCCTGAAAGATCGGCTGGTGTCGATCTACCTGCCACCTCCGTTCGATCCGGAGCGTGTGAAGCTGGAATTGCTGGCCATCCCCCGAGCGAGCTGACGGAATGGACACGGTCAACCAGGCGACCTCCGAGTGCTTCAACGCCCTCACCCAGCTCCGCGAGCTGGATGGGCCCATCGGCTCGCCGGACATGATTCACAGCCGCTTCTCCGGCTTCGTGGAGACGATGCGCGAGCGCGCCCGCGATCAGGGCATGGCCCAGCGCGACGCCGACGACATCGCCTACGCGGTCGTCGCCCTGTGCGACGAGATCGCCATGGGCAAGCCCGAGCCGATGCGCGGATACTGGATGAGCAGGCCTCTGCAGCTGCAGTTTTTCCACGAGAACCTGGCTGGCGAGGGGTTCTTCCAGCGGCTGGACGAGCTCCGCCGCGACACCCGTCGCATGGATGTCCTGCGCGTCTACTACCAGTGCCTGCTGCTCGGGTTTCAGGGGAAGTACAGCATGCGAGGCGGCGAGATCGAGCTCCTCCGCATCATCGATTCCTTGCGGCCCGAGATCGATCGCCACATCGAGGCGCCCGACCACCTGTCCCCGGCGGGCGAGGCCCCCGACGAGCCGCTGGTCCGATCGAGCCGGCAGAACCCCTTCATCTGGATCGCCCTCGGGGTGTTCGCCGTGGCGATCGCCGTGTTCATCGGCCTGCGCGTCTTTCTCGACCATCAGGTCACGGAGCTCCAGGAGCGGGTCGAGCAGCTCGATCGGTGAGGTGACGACGTGTTGAAGTACATCTTCGCTGCGGTGTTCATCGCCCTCGCCTGGGCGGCCGTCCTGGTGTTCAGGAACGTGCTGCCGTTGTGGCCGGCCATCGTCGTGACGGCGCTGATCGTGCTGGGGCTCGCCGCCTACCTCGTCATCAAGATGTTGATCTCGAAGAAGGCCGCGTCCGCGATCGAGCGCGGGCTGAAGGACGACGCCGCCCGGCAGAACGACGGAATGCGCCCCGATCTGCAAGCCGAGATCGAGGCGATGCAGGCCGAGTTTCAGAAGGCGGTCTCGGCGCTCAAGAGCTCGAAGCTGGGGCGCAGCGGGCGCGACGCGCTGGGCCTCTTGCCCTGGTACGTGATGATCGGCCCCTCCGCGTCGGGCAAGACCACCGCCATCCGCAGCTCGGGGCTGAAGCTGCCCTACGGAAAGACCGGAAAGGTCAGAGGCGTCGGCGGTACGCGCAACTGCGACTGGTGGATGACAAATGACGCCATCCTGCTCGACACCGCGGGTCGGTGGACCACGGAGGAGGACGACCGCGAGGAGTGGCTCGCGTTCCTCGACCTGTTGAAGAAGACCCGGCCCCGGAAGCCCATCAACGGCATCCTGCTGGCGGTCCCGGTGCCCGATCTCCAGAAGTCGGAGGAGGAGATCGGTGATCTCGCGCGCACACTGCGGGAGCGCATCGACGAGGTCATCGGGCGCCTCGAGGTCGTCGTGCCCGTCTACGTGTTGCTGACGAAGTGCGATCTCCTGTCGGGCTTCGTCGAGACCTTCGGCGACCTGAAGGATCGCGAGCGCGGGCAGATCTGGGGGTTCACCCTCCCCTTGCTCCGCGATCACGCCGATCACGTCGAGGTCTTCGCCGAGCACTTCGACCAGCTGACGGACGTCCTCGAGCGAAACGCCGTGGTTCGCATGGGCGAGGAGCGACGCGTGGAGGCGCGTGACCACATCTACGCGTTTCCCCAGCAGTTCGATTCGTTGCGCCAGGGCTTGATCGACCTGGTGGCGAACCTGTTCGACCAGAGCGTGTACCAGGACGGCCCCATCATGCGCGGCGTGTACTTCACGAGCGGCACGCAGGAAGGCCGCCCGGTCGACCGCATCATGGAAAAGATGGCCAGCGCGCTCGGGGTCCGCCCCCGCCTGGCCGCAGCGCCGCCCACCAAGCCAAAGAGCTACTTCGTCCGCGACGTCTTTCAGAAGGTCGTCTTCCCGGACCGGGACGTCGCCGTTCGCAGCGCCCGCGTGCTGAAGCGGGATCGCCTCATCAAGTGGGCCATCGCCGCCGGCGCGACCGTCGTCGCTGCCGCGCTGCTGGTCCTGCCGGTGTCGTCCTATCTGGCCAACAAGCGCTTCGTCGCCGAATGCGCCACGTTCGTCGACCGCCTGGCGCACGCCCGCGAGGAGCATACGTCCGGCGGACCCTTCTCGGCCCGGATCTTCGAGCTCGCAGAACCGACCGCCACCCACCTGGCCGCGGTCGCGGCGAAGGGCCCCGACGTGTCGCTCGAATTCGCGGGGCTTTACCCGGGGGACCGCCTGATGGTGCCGCTGCACGCGGCCGTCGAGAAGCTGGTGGTGCGCCCGCTGCTCGACTTCGACGTCGACCGCCTGCTGGCGTTCTCGCGCGGTCAAGGCGACGTGGACGCGAACGGCGCCACGAGCGGCCTGGTGCTGCACCTGCTGTTGACGCAGGCGAAGGCGGCCGATGAACCCTCCCCCGAGAGCGACGGGTGGCACGAGAAGTGGATTGACGTGGCCGTGCAGAAGGCCGGCGATCGCTGGGCGGCGATGGCTGGGGACGCCGCCTCGAGCCACGCACGGCGCACGCTGGAGGGCGCCGTGCGGTTCTATGCCCTCGGCGTCGACGCGAGCAGCGAGCTGATCGAACGCAAACCCAACGTCGTGTCACGGGTGCGGACGGCGCTGCTCGGCGCCAACGAGGGAGATCCGCTGGCCGACCTGGTGCGCGATCCCAACATGCCCCGCGACGTGCGCCTCATCGACATCGTCGCCGGCGCGATCAACGTGTTTCAAAACGGCGGCGACCGGAAGACCGGGCCGTCGGTCCCCGGGGCGTTCACGCCCGCCGGATGGCTGGTGGCGAAGGGGCGCATCGCGAGGCTGGCCGCCTCGCGCGAGCATGACGAGAGCTCCTGGGTGCTCGGCGCCTCCCGGAAGCCCGGCGGCGTTGACGCGGCCGCGTTGCGCCTCGCCTATTTCCGCCGCTACGTCGACGCCTGGAAGGCATTCTTGCTGAGCCTCTCCGTCAAGGAGCCGAACACGATCGACGAGGTCCGACACCTGCTGAAGGCGTTCATGATGGACAAACCGCTCGACGCGATCTGGCGGAACGCCAGCAAGGACTTGGTCTTCAAGGACGAGTCTGCCGGCGAAGGCCTGCTGAGGCAGGGCAAGGGCGCGCTCGAGAACGGCATCGACAAGATCAAGAAGAAGCTGGGCCAGGACGACGACGGCGGGAGCGGCCCCGGCGACGGCGGCAAGCCGCGCACGGAGGAACCGAACAGCCCCGAGGACGTGGGCCGCGAGTTCGCCTCGTTCCTCGCCTTCGGGCTGACGAAGCCCACGGGCCTGGAGACCTACGGCCAGATCCTCGCCGAGCTCGCCGGCGCGGTCGGCGAGCAGGGTGAGCCCGACACGCGCGCCTTTCAGGCGACGGTGAAGACCCAGCGCGTGAAGCTGTCGAACCTGATCACGAACTACAACGAGAACGGCTGGGAGGCCGGGCTCCTCGAGAAGATCCTGATGCCGCCGCTGCGCGGCTCCGAGGTGGCGGTGAGCGGCGCGACCGGCGACTCGGCCAACCGCAAGTGGTGCGACAGCATCGTCGTCGTCTACGACCAGCTGCTGGCGGGCAAGTACCCCTTCACCAGCCCCAAGAATCAACGCGACGTTCACGTGAGCGACGTCGAAAAGTTCTTTCAGCCGAAGTCAGGCACGCTCTGGCAGTATTTCGCCGAGTCGTTGCAGGGCGATTTCGATCATCCCGCCGGCACCACCGTCTTTCACGTCAAGGATCAGGCGAACGTGAAGTACAAGCCGACCCTGCCCACGTTCCTGAAGCGCGCGCAAGAGCTGACCGATCTGCTCTACAGCAAGGATCCGGGCAAGCTCGGCGTGAACGTCTCGATTCGCATCCGCGCGTCCGCGCCCTACACGAAGATCGTCTTCGACATGGGCGGCAAGAAGGTCAGCTACTTCAACACGAAGGAACGCTGGGAGGACCTCGTCTGGCCGTCGCGAGGGGCCCTGTTTCACTTTTATCAGAAGTCGGGCGAGGGAGAGCTCGGCTACCCGGACGGCGAGTGGGCGCTGTTCCGGTTGCTGGAGACCGGCAAGCTGACGAGCTCGTCGGAGGGCGAGGACTATCTCGCCGGAACGTGGACCCCGCCGCTCAGCGACGGGGTGATCAGGGCGGACGTCAAACCGTCCGCCCTGTTGCGGGCCTTTCGTGGCCTCGAGGTGCCGCGAAGTATCGTGGCGGGGGCCTCGGGCTGCGGGAGATAGCAGAGACGGGGGCGAAATCATGAATGACGGCGGCAACGGCAGCACGACGGTGGGCGTCTACGGCAAGGTCCGGTCACAACCGGATTTTCTGCGCGCGAACGCGGGTGAATTTTCGCAGTGTGGGCTGGACCAATGGTTCCAGGAGGCGATGGAGACCCTGCGCGCCGAAGGCACCCACCTGCCCGAGACACCAGTCAACTTCCTGCTCGCGACCGCCGGCGGGCCTCAGGCGTTCATCGGCGTCTTCGCGCCCAGCGCGGACGCGGCCTCACGGTCGTTTCCCCTCGTGGTGTTCCGCGCCCTCGCGCTCCGCGAGCTCGCGGACGCCCTCCCTGCCACCACCTCCGCGTACGCGCCCTTCGTCGGCGAGGCCGCGATGCTGGCATTCATCGGGGGGGACCTGGCGGGCCCCGAGCTGGTGGCGCGGGTTCAGGCGCTGGCGGCCGGCAAGGGCATCGAGCCCGCGCGGCTCGACGAACCGGCGTTGACCGACGAGACCGCCCAGGCGCTGCTCGCGGCGCTGGGCGGTTCACCGTCCGTGCTCGGGTACGCCCTGCGCACGTTCACCGCCGCCTGCGACCAAGCGCAGAAGACAGGCCCGGCAGGGCGCAGCGGCGTCGTGATCACGGTGGACGCGCCGGCTCCCAACGCGAGCGCGCGCGCCTTCTGGCTGCAGCTCGCGCAGCGCCGACTGCGGTGGCGTGACGCGATTCCGTCGTTGCTCTGGACCGATGGTCCCGCCGGGCGGTTGCTCATCACGCTCGGCCACGCCTCGGCGACCGCGCTCAGCTATCTTGCGAATCCTCGTCACCGCGCCTCGCGCTTCTGGCCGCTTCGAACCGAGCTCCCCGCCGCAATCGATGCCGCGATGAACGCCCTCACCCCGGAGCAACGCCGCCGCGTCGAGAACCCGCGCATCACGCTCGGCGAGCTGGTCGCGGCATTTTCCTAGCGCACCGCCGTCGAAATAGCGTCAACGCCGAGGCCGATAAGCCGCGCCGGACGCGAGGCGCGACGACGAGGCACACCCGTAGGTATGGTGAGGAGGAGCAACGAAGCGGCCGACGCGGAGTCGGCCGAACGTGATGCTATTGCGACGGCGGTGCGCTGGTCAAAGCCCGTAGTCGAGGATCTTCTTGGCGACGGTCGGATAGGACACCCCGAGGATACGCGCGACCTGGGTCCGGTTCCCCGCTGCGAACTCGAGGAGGCGGGCGATATAGGCACGTTCGAGATCGGCGAGCGACGGCGGGGGTCCGCCGGCCGGGGGATCGATCGCGAAGAACGCCCGCGGCGACCCTTCGAGCGGTCGGCCGGGCGCCGTCAACATGATCGAGTCGCTGTCGACGGTGTCACCGGTCGACAGGATGACCGCCCGCTCCACGATGTTCCGCAGCTCGCGCACGTTGCCGGGATAGTCGTAGCCCCGCAGGCGCGCCTCCGCCGCGGTCGAGAAGCGCAGCGCCGCGCGCCCCATCCGCGCCGTCATGATCTCGAGGAAGTGGCGGGCCAGCGCCACGATGTCCCCGCGCCTCTCTCGCAGCGGGGGCAACTTGATCTGAAACACGTCGAGGCGGTGGTAGAGATCGAGGCGAAACACGCCCCGGCCCACCTCGGCCCCCAGGTCCTTGTTCGTCGCGGCGATGACCCGCACGCTCACGTTCAGATCGCGCGTCCCTCCCAGGCGACGGAAGGTGGTCTCCTCCAGCACCCGCAGCAGCTTCGCCTGGGTCCCCGGTTGAAGCTCCGCCACCTCGTCGAGGAACAGGGTACCGCCGTCGGCCTCCTCGAAGCGCCCATGCTTCAGGGTTCGCGCGTCGGTGAAGGCGCCCCGGTCGTGGCCGAACAGCTCGCTCTCCACCAACCCCTCCGGCACCGACGCGCAGTTGAACGCCACGAAGGACTGCTCGCTGCGGCCGGGCGTCTTCTGGTGAATCAGCTCCGCGATGAGCTCCTTGCCGGTGCCCGACTCGCCCTGGATCAAGACCGTGGTGTCGCGCGCGAGCGCGACCTTGTCGACGAGATCCAGCACCTGTCGCATGGCGGGTGAGTCGCCGGGCACGAACTGCCCGACGGCGGCCGACGCGCGATCGCTGAGCGCGCGCACCTGCGCCCGCAATCGCTGGGTCTCGAGCGCCTTGCGCACCGTCGCGACCAGCTCGGGGAGTTGCAGGGGCTTCGCCAGATAGTCGAAGGCGCCCGCCTTCAAGGCGGCGACCGCGCTCGCCACGTCAGCGTACGCGGTGGCCATCACCACCAGCGGCTCACTGCCCCGCTCGCGTCCCTCCCTCGTGATGCGCGCGAGGACCTGCATGCCGTCCATGTCCGGCAAATTGCGATCCAGGATCACCAGATCCGGCGGCTCCCGTTGCCACGCCTCGAGCCCCGCCCGCGCGCTCGCGGCGGTGAGCACCTGGATGCCTTCGGGCGTCAACGCCTCCTCCACGACGATGCGGAACGTCTTCTCGTCGTCAATGACGAGGACGGTGGGCTTCATGGCTTGGCCTCGCGGCTCGGGCGCGGCAGCCGCATCCTGAAGCGCGCTCCCGCTTGCCCCGGGGCCAGGATCGCCTCCAGGGCGCCCCCGTGCGCTTCGACGTAACGTAACGACGTCGGCAGACCGAGGCCGGTTCCGTTCGGCTTCGTGGTGAAGAATGGCTCGAACAGGTGAGATTGCGCCTCGTCGGACAGCCCTGGCCCGTCGTCCGACACCTCGATGATGGCCTCGTCGCGCGTCGCCACCGCCCGCACGCGGACGCGCTGCCCGGCCTCCGCCGCGTTCTTGATCAGGTTCACCAGGACGCCCTCCACTTTATGGACGTCGCAGTCGAGCGGCAAGGACGGGGGCGCCTCCACCGTGATCTCGGCGCCGCGATCGCTGATGACGTCGGCGAGCAACTCGACGGCGCGGTGGATGAGCGGGACGAGGTCCGCGGACCGCAGATCGATGCGGGGCGAGCGCGAGAACGACAGCAGCGAGTCGATGACGTCGCGCAGCCGGGCGATCTCCCCGACCACCTGCGCTTGCAGGCGCGCCACCCGGGCCGTGTTCGCGGGATCCTGCAGGATGAGCTCGACAGCCATCCCCAGGCCGTTCAGCGCGTTCTTGATCTCGTGGGCGATGGCCGCCGACGTCTTCCCCATGGCGGCGAATCGCTCCGCGTCCACCAGCGCCTTCTGGGTCTCCACCAGCTCCTGCGTGCGCTCGCGCACCCTGCGTTCGAGCGACGCCGCCCCCTCGCGCAGCTCTTGATCGCGTCGCTCGATCGCGGTCTCCATCTTCTCGAAGGCGGCGATCAGGGCCCCCACCTCGGCCGCCCGCGACGGCTTCGGCAGCGCGACGTCCGGCAAGGGTTCGCCACGCGCGATGCGGGCGGCGCTGGCCGCCAGCGCGACGAGGGGCCTCGTCAAGTAGGTGGACAGCACCAGCCCCGCGATTGAGGCCAACACGATTCCGAAGATCAGCACACCGAACAGCGTCGCCACCTGGCGCTGCAAGTTCACGTTCAGCATCCGCCACGGCCAGGCGAACACCATCGAGTACCCGCTGCCGGCCGCGACGGGCGCCCAGGCGAACAATGCCTCCTGACCCCCGACGCGACCGAAGAGCGTGCCCGAGGGCCCTTCCCGGGCGACGTCGATCACGTGGGCCCAATCGGTCCCAGCACCCGCCTCGATCCGCTCGGAAGGGAAGATGAGCGCGCCCTCGGCGTCGATGAGGATGCTGTCCGTTCCGGGTGGAAGGTTGTCACGCAGCACCGGGGTGATGATGTTCGCGTCCCCGAGCGCAATGACACCGACCAGCGCGCCAGCGAACTCGCCGCCGCGCAGGATGGGCTGGATGAGCTTGATGGTGCGGCCCAGATTCGGCTCGTCGGTGACGCGTAACAGCGGCCCCTTGGCGCCGCCGGCGGCGATCTTGAACCAGGACCGATCTCCGAACCTTTGACCCTCGAACTCCGGGATGTTGGGCTCGGCTTCGATGCACAGTCCGTCCGGGGACAGCAGCATCACCGCCGTGTTGTACAGCACCGAGTTCTGGTGGGCCCCCGCCAGCACCAGCGACGCTGCTTTCAGGGAGCCCCGGCCGGCGCCGATGGGTGGCAACAGCGCCATGCGCGCCAGCTCGTCCTCGAGGATCTGCAGGTTGTCGCGCAGCGCAAACGCGCGGTTCTCGGCGAAGAGCTGGTACTCGGTGGACAGCTCCCGCCGCAGCGTCCGGCTGGTCTGGTAGATGGTCGTCCCCCCTGCGATGCCGATGGATCCGATCAGCAGCGACGAAAGCACCAGTGAGAGCTCGGTTCGGAGGGTCAGTCGATCCTCACCGTAACACGCTGCCGCGGTGCATGACCGCGAACAGAACGTGCGCGCGGGGTGAGCAGAATTTACATCCAAAGGGCGGGTTGGAAACAAGCCCTTTACACAGCGTCGCTAGGATGGGCCTCGTAGCCGCAGACCAAACCGAGCGATCGAGGGGGGAGTCGAAATGAGCGCGATGCTGTCCGTACTTAAGCAGATGAAAAAGCGGGATCTGCTGGGGCTGACCGGGCGACTTGTGGGCCTCGGCCTGTTCGTCGGGCTGGTGTACACCTACTGTCACGTGCTGATCGAGAGCTGCTTCCAGGGAATCCACTAGCGCGGCTTCGTCGGTCGCGGAAGAGGCTTCGCCCCCGCGAGGCCTCACTGCCCGCTCGGCGTGCACGTCGGCGCAGCAAAGCTGCGCCTCTGGATTCCTGGACTGACACTCCGGTCGCCGACAGTAGGGGTGGCCTCCATTTCCCTGTAAGATCGGGCGCGGAGGTCTCATATGCGCTTGGTCGCGTTCGCTTGTTTGGTCGGGTTGTCGTCCTGCGGCTCGAGTGAGGTAGGGCCGAACGGCCACTCGGTCGGGGCACACTGTGCGGCCGACAAGGACTGCGCGAAGCGCTGTCTCACCGCCAGTTCATTCCCGGGTGGCTACTGCAGCGAGACCTGCACCACGGTCGCTGACTGTCCAGGTGGATCCGCCTGCATCATGGCCGCCGAACCGACCGGAGTTTGCGTGGCGACCTGCCACGTCGCAAACGACTGCAATGGCTTCGGCGCGGGCTATCTTTGCAACCGCCAGCCCCGCCAGGAAGGCGGCGAGGGCGTCTTGGTCTGCATTGGCGCAGGCTGATTCCCGTGAAGCGGCGACCGTGGAACAGTCGGGCGGCGATGCTGTTCATGGGCACCGCGCTCCTGGCGGCCTGCGTCCGCCGTGCCCCCGGTGACTGCCGCGAGGACGTCGACTGTGCGCCTGGGTTCGACTGCGTGGCGCGGACCTGCGCGAAGCGCGAGCGCCTCCGGTTTGGCGCGGGCGGGGCAGCGCCTGCACCCTCACCGCCTCCGCCCGCGCCGCCATCACCCGCCGTCGAAGACACGCCGGCGATCGTGAATGGGCAGCCCGCTGGGCGGCCGGCATCGCGCCAGCCCGCCCCGGACCCGAGACACCCTGCACCGCGCCCGGCAGCCGAGCCCGCAGCGCCTCCTTCACCGTCGCCTGCGCCCGAGCCGCTGCCCGCCTGGAAGCAACGCCTCAAGAACAGCTGAGGCTGGACGGAATGGGCCTCGGACCTCCGGCCTCGGATCTCCGGGAGAAGCGACGGCCCGTGCGTGGTCCCTGACACCTCTCAACTCGTGGCAGCCCCGAGGTCCGAGGCCTGTCGATCCACCGCCACCGCCACCGCACCGCTGCCCCCACGCACCCCCGCGCGCCTCAGGGAAGCGCGCAGGCTGGCGCCACGCCCGGGCGCGCGGTCAGAGCTGTCTTCAGCGCGGAGATGGAGCCGGCGTTGAGCGCGTCGCCCGCGAAGACGACTTCCTCGGCGCCATTGAAGACGACGATGGCGGGGATCCGGCGCTGGCCCATGGCGTCCGCGAGCTCGAAGCGCTCGTCCGTGAACTGAGGAAACGTGATCGCGTTGCGGCGCACGAAGGCCGCAATCACGTCCGGGGCCTCACCGACCGCCACGCCCACCACCGCCCCGCCGCACGTCCGGGCAGCGCGCGACAATCGCTCCAGCTCGGGCTGCTCCCTGACGCAGGGCTCGCACCAAGGAGCCCAGAAGCTGACGAGCGTCGGCCGCCGCTCGAGCACCACCGACAGCGGCGTCGTGGCTCCTGCGAGCCCGCGCACGGCGACCGAGCGAAAATCTCGATGCGCCTGGGTGGGCGCGGCGGGCCCCGGCGCGGACCGACCGCGAGCGCAACTCCCGAGGCCTGAAGCGCCCACGGCGACCGCGATTAGAACAGCAACCCGAAGCCACATGTCGCGATGTCCACCGTCAAGTCATTTGAGCGAAAGTAGTGCTCGTAGCCGAGATCGAGGTGCAGGTCGCGAAGGCGCCCCGCCAGCTCGAAGTCCCATGATATCGCCCCACCCACGGTCTGAGCCACGAAGTGTGCGAGATCGCTGTCCGCGGTCCGGTATCCCGTGAGCGTGGGATCGGCGGCCGTGGTGAAGAAACGCACCGCGGTCTGCCGGTGAACCCGATATTCGGCCCGCAGGTGCAACCCGCGAAACAGGCGCTGAATCAGGTTCACCTCGACGGTGTGGGCGTAGGCGCTCCAGTCGTCGAGATAGGCGCGATAGTAGACCTTGAGCGCCCCGTTCCAGGGCAACCACTCGGCCACCCGCAGGGCCAGCGCGTGGCGAAGCCGCTGCCTCGGCAGCCGCTCCTCGCCGCGCGTTCCGTCGGCCAACAGCACGCTCGACCACGTGTTGCCGAGCGTCCCCACTTGAATCGTGCCGCCGTAAGACAGGACAGCGATCGTGAAGGGCGAAAGCACTTGCGTGACGCTGACGTTCAGGTTCGTGGTGGAACGATTGGCGCGTCCGTTGCGACTGCCATCGAGCTGAAACCGATCGAACCAGTCGACGATCTGGTTCACGCTCGCGCCCACGACCGTGTTGTCTTCGGCGAAGGAGCGCGTCGCTCCGAGGCCGTAGCTCCACGATTCGAACGGCTCCTCGAGGTGAAACGCAGCACGAAACGACACCTCGGTCGCACGATCCCAGCGATAGGTGGTGAGCGTGTCGAAGGTCCCCGCCGTGTTTCGCCGCGACGCGGTCGTCACGGCGTCGGGCGGCTGCGTCCCCACGGGCAGGCCGTACACCGAGTGGTCGGGCGACGCGGCGGTGATCACGTCGATCGGCACCCACAGGCGCTCGGTCACGCGCTCTCCGATCCGGGCGACGACCTCGGCCTGCGGCTGCTCCACCGTCAGTTGCTCAGATCCGGGCTGCCCGGCGGGTCCTGCCGCCGATTGGTAGCCGACGCCCTTTTGATCGTAGTGAGTGAACCGAAGTCGCACTGACTCAATCTCGTAGGGAGGCGCCAGCGCCACCAACAACGTCACCAAGGCGACTACTGGCATGCGCAACCGCCGCCGGCCGGCGTCCCGTCTCCCCCTGCCGCCGCCTCGCGCGTCGTGTAGAACTTCTGGCGCTTGTGCGCCTCCAGTCCGTCGTCATCGAAGCGCATCATCGAGTCCGCGAGACGCTTGCGGCGATTCTGGGGCACGACGACGCAGCCGCTTGCCAGCGCGAACACGAGCCCGAAGCAGAACAGGCGTCGCATCAGGTCGGGTCCCTCACGGCCCCCGCGACGCCGGGCCCACGACAAAGCTGTCGACCACGCCGCCGGCCCCCAGGAAGAACGAGGCGGTCAGCATGAACCCGAAGGGGAGGCGTTTGTGGTTTCCAATCGAGGGGTCGAACGGATCTTGCGCCGACATGGCTATGAGCGTCCCAGCCGAGGCAGCCGCCGCGGCCAGCCCAAACACCAGCGCGCGGCGCCACCGCCCGGCGATGCCATGCGAAACCCAGGGGGCCGCGGCGAAGCCCGCGACGATCACCGCGATTCCATCCCGCTGCAGCGCACGGTTGCTGTCGTGTGAGACGAGGACGCTGCCCACGACGAGCGGCACGAACGCGGTGAGCGCACCCGCGAGCGGCGCCGCCACCGCCCGCGTCTCCGTCGCCTCGGCCATCTCGTCGGCGCGCGCCGGGGGCGCCTTCATCGAAAGCGCGCCGAACGCCGTCGCGCACGCGCACCCGAACGCGATCGCCCGAAGGCGAGGTCGAGCGCTGGAGGAGGGCCGAACGTAGAACGGGGACGCCACGGAAAACGCCGCGACGTTAACACGCCAACATGTCCCCGGCCGCAGCCGCCGCCTCCACCCTCGCTCGAAATGCGGCGAATCCGCCCACGATGATCGCGGCGCGCGCGCCGCGAACCAGATCCAGGTAGTGCCGGAGGTTGTGGACCGTCGCCAGCCGGTAGTAGAGCAGCTCCTTGGCGCGAAAAAGATGCGCCAGGTAGGCACGGCTGTAGGTCGCGCAGCACTCGCACGGACAGCCGGCCTGCACCGGGCCGGCATCGGTGCGATAGCGAGCATTCGCGATGTTGAGCCGTCCTCCGGTCACGAACAGCTGTCCATTGCGCGCGTTGCGGGTGGGCATCACGCAATCGAACATGTCGATGCCGGCCGCGATCCCGGCGAGGAGATCGACCGGCGAGCCCACGCCCATCAGGTAGCGGGGCGCCGCCGCGGGCATCTCAGGCGCGATCGCCGTCACGACCTCGTGCATGACCGCCGGCGCCTCGCCCACGCTGAGGCCTCCGATGGCGAAGCCGTCGAACGGAAACGCCGCGATCTCGGACAGGTGCGCGCGCCGACGCGTGATGTCCACGCCGCCCTGCACGATGCCAAACCGCAGCTGTCCCGGCGGGCGGGGGGAAGCCAAACACCGACGCGCCCACCGCGTGGTCCGCTCCATCGCCGCCTCGATCGCTTCCGCGGGCGCGTCGGAGGGGGGACACTCGTCGAACGCCATCGCGATGTCGCTGCCCAGCTTGGCCTGGATCTCCATCGCTCGTTCCGGCGTCAGGCGTTCGAGGGCTCCGTCGAGGTGCGAGCGAAACGTGACACCGTCCTCGTCCACCGTGCGACGCTCGCGCAGGCTGAACACCTGGAATCCGCCGGAGTCCGTCAGGATTGCCCGGGGCCAGGCCATGAAGCGATGCAGCCCCCCCAGTGCCGCCACCGCGTCCGCCCCCGGGCGCAGCGCCAGATGGTACGTGTTGCCCAGGATGATCTCCGCGCCGAGCGCGCCGACGTCCGCGCTCGACAGGGCCTTCACGGTGGCCTGGGTGCCCACCGGCATGAACACGGGCGTCGCCACCGGGCCGTGGGCCGTGTCGAGGACGCCGGCGCGCGCCGCACCATCCGACGCCAGCAAACGAAACGGTGGCGTCATCGCGTGCCCCGAATGAACATCGCGTCGCCGTAGCTGTAGAACCGAAAATTCTCGCGGATGGCCCGCTCATACGCGGCCAGCACCCGCGCCCGCCCCGCGAAAGCCGCCACCAACATGAGCAGCGTCGACCGAGGGAGGTGGAAGTTGGTGACCAGATCGGTGACGACCTGAAATTCAGCCCCCGGCTCCAGGAACAGGTCGGTGCGACCCGCTCCAGCCCGCACCACGCCCGCGCCCGCGCGAGCGGCCGCTTCCAGCGTTCGCACGACCGTGGTTCCCACGGCCACGATCGCGCGTCGTGAACGCCGCGCGGTCTCGATTGCCGTCGCCGTCGTCTCGGGGATCGCATACGCCTCCATCTCCATGACGTGGTCGGCGGTGTCCTCGGCGGTCACAGGTCGAAACGTTCCCGGGCCGACATGGAGGGTCAACGGCGCGAGCTCGTGGCCCTCCGCGCGCAGATGGTCCAACAACGTGTCGGTGAAGTGAAGTCCCGCCGTCGGCGCCGCGACCGCCCCCGGCGCGGACGCATAGACCGTCTGATAGCGTTCGCGATCATCGCTCGGGGCGGTCGGGTCGGACGGCACCCGCGCCTCCTCGCGCGCGGCCAGGATGTAGGGCGGGACTGGAATCTCCCCGACCCGATCGATCAAGCCGGCCACGGCCTCACCGTCCGGAGCCGACAACCTCACGCGTACCGCCCCGCGGACACCGCGTGACACCACGACGGCCCGCAAATTTTGCGGCAACTCGATCTCGACCCCGGGCCCGGACCGCCCCAACCCGCGCGCGAGCGCATTCCACTCCTCGACGCCCCCCGCCGCATGGTCGACCTCGTCGATCCGGCTCAGCAGCAACAGCTCGACCTGGGCCCCGGTGGCCTTTCGGCCGCGGAGCCGGGCGGGCACCACCCGCGTTTCGTTGAGGACAAGCAGCGATCTCGGGGGGAGAAACTCCCCCAATTTGCTGAAATTACTTACGCTTATCTCATCTGTCGTGCGACCCATCACGAGCAGCGCAGAGGCGTCGCGTCGCGGCAGCGGGTAGGCCGCGATTCTGCCCGGCGGCAGAAAATAGTCGAACTCTGATACTTTCATCGGTGTTCTTCGACTACAATGACGGTGAAAGTCCTACATGACGATCTTGAAAACACTGTGCCGAACCGAAGCCGAGTTTTTCGACCGCTATCTCAGCGACCTGCCGGGTGGAGGTCTGTTCATACCTACACGTATGCCTCTCGCCGTTGGGGAGCCGGTGGTTGTTTCCGTCCGGGTGGGCCTCCGCGCCGATCCGGTCCTGCTCCGTGGCTCGGTGGCCTGGCGCAGACCCGGCAAGCACAGCACGAAGACCAAGGCCGGCATCGGGGTCGAGTTCCTCTCGTCCGAACGCCATGGGCGCGACTATCTCGTCGCCTTGGCGCGTGGTGACGCGTCGATCGCTTCGGCCCGTCGCCATCAACGGCTGCCCATCGACCTGCCCGTCCATTGGCTCGTTCCCGGCTCGGTCGAGGACCGGCCCGGGGTCTTGCGCGACATCGGCCGTGGCGGAGCGTTCGTGAAGACGAACGAGCTCGTCAGCGGGACCGACGTGATCCTGAAGGTCACGCCGCCAGGCGCCGAGATCGAGATGCCCGTGTCTGCGCGCATCGCGTGGGTGGCCCCCGGCGAGGAAGCTGGCTTCGGTGTTTACTGGCGAGCCCGCGACGCGGGTGGTACCCGGCGCATCAAGGAGCTCGTTCGGCGCATGGAAGATCTCGCCGAAGAGAGCCTGGCCATCCCCTCGCCGCTCGGAACCTGACACGAACGGCCCGGCGCGTTTCGATCCGAGCTCGGCAGTCGACAACCGATCAGTCGACATCGAGCGCGTACAGGGTGCCGCCGTTCGAGAGGACGTAGAGCCGCTGGCGGGTGGCGTCGAGCGTCGCGCTGGCACAGATGCCTTCGCCCGGATTGAAGATCTCCAGCAGATCCCCGTCGCGGGCGTCCACGACAAACAAGCCACCCCGGCTGCCCGAGAAGATCAAATAGTGACCGAGGGCGAGCGGCGCGGTCAGATCGCCGGCCTCCGCGAGCCCCTGCCGCCAGAGGATCTGTCCCGCCGACGAGACGGCGTGGAGACCCTGGCGGGGAGCGGCGAAGAACAAGCGCCCCTCGATGAGGCTCATCGGGCCCGCACCTTCGGCGGGGAGGCGCCAGCGAACCGCGCCGTCCTTCATGTCGAGGGCGTAGACGCCGCCAGAGTAGGACGCGGCGTAAACGGCATCGTCGGCCGCGATCGGGCTCGAGTCCACATCGACGAATTGGTCCGAGGTCGCGGCGAGCGACTTGGCCCAGATCACTTCGCCCGTCACCGCCTGGAGCGAAACCAGATATCCGTCGGCGAAGCCGGCGAAGAGCTGGCTGCCTCGCAAGCGAGGGGCGGAGTACCCGTGAATGGTGAACCCGTCAGGCGTCTCGCGCTCGTACTGCCAGCGCCACTTGCCGGTTGTCGCATCCAACGCCACCACCCGATCGGCGGCGGTCGCGAAATACACGTCATCTCCCCCCACCTCGGCCCCGCGCTCGATGGCCCCCTTCGCGCTGTACTTGAATCGGACACCGCCGGTGTTCGCGTCTACCGCGTAGAAGGAGCCGTCGTCCGCACCGACGTAGACCTGTCCACGCTTGGCGTCGAAGCGCGCGTCGCTGTCCACGCCGCCCGACACGGGCGTTGCCCAATCAAGATGGCCGTCGGACAGGCGCACGCCCACGATTGAGCCGTCTCGCGAGCCGATGACCAGGCGATCCCCCGCCAGCGCGCCGGAGGCGCACTCCTCGGGCTGAGGCTGGAACAACTTGCGGGCGTGAATCTCAGTCCGCCAGCGCACGTGGACGATGCCGGCGGGACCGCCTCGCTCCTTCACGGGCTCGGATTCGCGCGTCGTGACGGAGGCGCAAGACGCGAGCGCGGCGAGCAGCCACAACAGGGGGCGGGAAGGTCCGGACGGAGGCGGGCCCACCGTGGCTCGGGGCGGCCGCGGACGAATCACTGCGCCTCGAGCACAGCGAGGCGATCGGTGATCTCGTCGTGCAAGAGGGAGTCGGGCATCTTCTCCAGAACCTCTTTGTAGAGCTTCAACGCCCCGGACTTGTCTCCCTTGCGCTCCGTCAGGCGCGCCTTCTGATAGATGGCCCGATCGCGATAGAATCCGCCGAAGGCCTTCGCGTCCTCGTCGAGCGCAGCGAAGGCCGCCGCGGCCTTGTCGAGCTCCCCCTTGCCTTCGAAGGCATATCCCTTGCCCTCGTCGGCCAGGAAACGTAGCCGCACGTCGAGCTTCGCCGCCACCGCGGCGTCGAAGGCGGCGATGGCATCATCGAAGCGTCCCGCGTCGAGGAGCTGGCTGCCCTTGATGACCAGGGCCTCGTCCTTCAGGTCGGTCGCGCCGTACTTCGAGAGAAACTCGTCGAGCTGCTTGAGGACGGCGGTCTGCCGAAGGGCGGCGGTCTTGAAGCGGGGAGCGTCGTCCGACGGATCCTTGGCCACGGTCGCGGTTCCGGAATCCAGGTCCGCCGTCGCGGTTCTCTCGATCAGCGCGAACGCGGTCGAGGCGGCGAGCTTCTTGTCATCGTCGAGCTTCTGAAAGAACAGCGCGGCGGTCACCACGCCCAGCAGCGCGCCCAGCCCGGCGAGCAGCGGCTTGCGGCGGGGGCCGAGCACGGCCGAAGCCCGATTCCAGGCGTGGGTCCAGAAATCCACGAATTGATCGGGGCGCTTCAGTTCCTTGACGAGGTTTTTCTTGGCCACGGCGAGCGATCGCAATAGCAGAGGGGGCCCAAGCGGTCAACGTGCCCGGGCGAGGAGGCGACTCGGTCGTGTGGTAAGGAGGAGCGGCGTGCGAACGCATCCATGATCCGGTTGGTTGTCAATGCCGAGTCGTTCGGCGCGTCCGCGGCCAGCAATCAGCGCATCCTGGACGCGCACCATCAGGGCATCGTGACGAGCACGTCCGTCCTGGGCAACTGCGACGACCTGCCCGGAGCCACCGCCTCTCTCCGTCAGGCACCGCGCCTCGGCGTGGGTATCGCCCTGGCCCTCATCGGTGGCCGACCCCTGCGCGGCGCCGCCGTCCCGACCCTGGCGACGGCGACGGGTGGGCTGCGCGAGCGGGCCATCGATTTCGCGCGCGACTGGTACAAGGGGGACGTCGCCGCCCGCGACGTCGAGCAAGAGCTCGAGGCGCAGATCGTCCGAGCTGGCGACGCTGGCCTCGCGGTCGATCACCTCTCGACGGTGGGCCACGTCGGATTTCTCCCGGCCATCGGCGAGATCGTGGAGCGGCTGGCGCGGCGGTTTGGCATCGCCGGTATCCGCACCACGGTCGAGCCGGCCGGGCTGGGTTGGATCGCGGATCCACGCCGCGGCGCCGAGACCGCCCTGCTCGCCGGACTGGCCTGGCTCACGCGCCGCCGCCTGGGGGCGCTCCGGCATGGACCGATAACCTGGGGCTATCTCGAGTCAGGCAGGCTCGACGTGGTGCGCATCCTCGAGATCATCGGCCAGCTGGCCCCGGGTTCGCACGAGCTCATCACCAACCCGGGCACGGCAAGCGGCCAGACAGGCGGGGACGACGAGCTCGCGGCGTTGACGTCACCCAGGACGAGGACGGCGGTGGAGGGCCGCGGTATCGTCCTCTGCCGATGGCGCGACTTGTTTTGAACCGCTTCCCGACCTGCGGCTGTTCGCGCGCCGGCCTGGGCCTCGTTGCCCTCGCGGGCGCCCTCGCCTGCGCGACCACCGGCGGCGCCGGTCAGGGACAGTACCCGCAGCGATCGTCGGGCTGCGACATCGCGCTGTCCTATACGGCGGTGCCGGCGGCAACCGTCTGGGACGATCTGGGCATCGCGGAGATCGCCTGCCACGTGAGCAGCCCCATCACCGAATGCCTCCGCTTGCTCAGGGCGGAAGGCTGTCGCCTGGGCGGGGACATGATCTACAACGTGCCTCGCAGCCCCTTGCGCCCCAACGATCAGGTGATGGTCTTCCGGGGGCAAGTCGCGCACACCCGCGCGGGCCGGCCACCGCCCACCCGGGGAGAGGACCCCGAGCTTCCGCCGCCCGCGTCCGCGGCCGAAGCGGCCGGGCCGGTCGTGCCCTTGACTGGCCCCGCCGCCCCCAAACCACCATCAGGCGCCCCGTGAAGCCGCGATGAAGCCGCCGCGGTTCCTGCTGGCCGTGGATCTCGACGGAACGCTCTTGCGCGACGACAAGACGGTCGCCGATGTCGACGCGCACGCGATCCGCACCGCCCACGCTCACGGGATTGCGGTGACCATCGCGACCGGCCGATTGACCACGGGTGCCCTGCCGACGGCGCGGGCGCTGGGGCTGACCATGCCGCTCATCTGCGCGGACGGGGGGCTGCTGGTGGACTGCGCCAGCGGGGCCGCGCTAGAGCGACGGTCGATAGCCACCGCGCACGCCCGCGGGGCGCTGGCGGTTCTCGAGGCGCAGGGGCTCGTGCCGTTCGTGTTTCTAGCGGACGCGATTCACTGCGACGCCGCCGGCGAACGTTACCGGGCCCTGGTGGACACATGGTCGCGTGAGCTGGTGGTTCATGCTCACCTCGGCGAGGCGGAGGCATGGAAGCAGCCCGAGGGCGTCGCGGTGACCGTGGGCGTTGGCCCTCGCGAGAACGTCGAGCGCGCGTCCGCCGATCTTCGGCGGGATCACGCCGCGACGCTGGACACCGTGCATTTCGGGATGGGCGGCCTGTCGACGTGGGCCGTCCGCTCGTTGCCCCGCGGCTGTAACAAGGGGGACATGCTGGCGCGGCTGGCGGCCCGACTCGACGTCCCGCGCGAGCGCGTGGCGGCGGTGGGGGACTGGTTGAACGACCTCGGGATGTTTCAATACGCGCGGCGGTCGTTCGCCATGGGACAGGCACCCGAGGTGGTCCTCCGGGCCGCGACCGATCGGGTCCGCTCGACGTCGGCCACCGGGGGAGGCGTCGCCGAGGCGATCGCGGCGCTTCGCGCTAGCCCAGAGGGCTGAGTTCTTGTGCGGCCAGGAAGATTCGAACTTCCGACCCCAGGTTTCGTAGACCTGTGCTCTATCCAGCTGAGCTATGGCCGCAAGAGGGACGGACACGTATGCCGTGTGTCGAAAGCGACGTCAAGACTCGGCCCGTGGAAAGGTGATTTCTTGGAGTGCCCCCGGGCCAGCCGCTCAATTTTGGAGGAGAGGGAGGGATTCGAACCCTCGATACAGCTTTTGGGCCGTATAACGGTTTAGCAAACCGCCGCCTTCGGCCTCTCGGCCACCTCTCCAGGTACTTCTCTTTCGACTTCTTGGTCGCCCCTTCCGTAACACGGCCCGGCGGCGAACGCCAACGCGACGGCTATGATAGAAGCTCACGGGACGGCCGGAGAGGTGGCCGAGCGGTTTAAGGCAGTAGTCTTGAAAACTACCGTGCGAAAGCACCGGGGGTTCGAATCCCCCCCTCTCCTCATCAAGCTTCGAATGCAGCCGATGGCCACCAACTGGCGGCGGGCCGCGGCCGTGGTCGCGCTGCTCGGCGCGGGCGCCCCCGCATGGGCCACGCCCGGCCCCTCCGACGGGCAAGGGCCTCCCAGGATAGGCGCGGCGCGTCCGGCGCTGGAGCTGGAAACACGCGACGGCAACTTGCTAACAGATGCCCGCGTCGCCGGGCGTCCCCTCGTCGTCGATTTCTTCGCGACGTGGTGCGTCCCCTGTCGCAACGCCCTGCGGGATCTCACCGCCGCCCGTCAAGCCGCTGGCTCCGACGCGCTCTTCGTCCTCGTCGATCTCGGGGAGTCGCCCGAAGCCGTCGCCCGCTGGGCGGCCGAGGCGCCGGTGCCACCCCAGGCGCTCGTCGCCCTGGACGCGCAGGGGGTCGCCGCCCGGCGCTGGGGCGCGAACCGCCTGCCCAGCACCTTTGTCATCGACGCCGCCGGCGTCGTCCGGCACATCAACCGGGGATGGGGACCCGGGTACCGCGAACGCCTGACGCGATGGCTCCGCGACGTTGCGGGGCGAGGCGAGCCGAAGCCGGGGCCACCACCGCCCGGGAGGTGAGGCGACCACGCAGTCGCCTTGGTTGGTCAGTGCTCCGTACCCGCGGGCGGAACCGGCGGTGCCTGCGGGACGGTGCCGGCCGTCGAATCTGGATCCCCCACGGACGCCGGCGGCACCGCGCTGGCGACGGGAATGCGAGGCTCATCGCGCCGGTCCCGATCGGTGCGTCGTTCCACGGGGACCCGCCAGTCCACGGGCTCGGAAGGTTGCTTGAGAAAGTCATCGGGGTTCGGCAACACCAGGGCCGCACGGAGCACCTCGTCCATGTGCTCGACCGAGCAGATCCGGATCGCCTTCAGCACCTTCCTGGGCAGATCGCGCAGATCCTTGGCGTTCTCGCGCGGCATGATCACGGTGGTGATGCCGGCGCGGTGAGCCGCGAGGATCTTCTCCTTCAGTCCGCCGATCGGCAGCACGCGGCCCCGCAGCGTGATCTCGCCCGTCATGGCCACGCCCCGCTTCACGGGCACCCGCAGCAGCGCCGAGACCAACCCCGTGCACATCGTGATCCCCGCCGACGGCCCGTCCTTCGGAATCGCGCCCTCGGGAAGGTGAACGTGAATGTCGGCGCGAGAATAGAAATCTCGTTCGAGCCCGAGTGACGGCGCGCGCGACCGCACATAGCTCATCGCCGCCTGCGCCGACTCCTGCATGACGTCGCCCAGCTTGCCCGTCAGCACCATCTTCCCCTTGCCCGCGACGATGGAGACCTCGGTTTGCAGGATGTCGCCACCGTACATCGTCACGGCCAAGCCGTTGACGAGGCCGATCTCGTCCTCGCCGCCCTGCTTCCCGTGCCGGAAGCGGTGCGGTCCCAGATAGCGGGGCAGCCGCTTCGGGGTCACCTTCCACAGCGTCTGCCGTGACGTCGAGTCCTGAGACCTTTGCGCGACCACCTCGCGGGCGATCTTCCGGCAAACCGTGGCGATCTCGCGCTCCAGGTTCCGAACGCCGGCCTCCTTCGTGTAGGAGTGGATGACCTCCCGCAAGGTGTCCTCAGGCATCTCCAGCGTCACCGTCTCGATGCCGTGGTCACGCACTTGCTTCGGCACCAGGTAGCGCTCGGCGATGGAGATCTTCTCGAACTCCGTGTAGCCGGGCAGCTGGATGATCTCCATCCGGTCCTGCAGCGGGATGGGTATGCCGGACATCGTGTTCGCCGTGCAGACGAACATCACGTCCGAAAGGTCGTAGTCCATGTCCAGATAGTGATCGTTGAAGGTCGCGTTCTGCTCGGGGTCGAGGACCTCCAGCAAGGCCGCCGACGGATCCCCACGAAAGTCGGTGGACATCTTGTCCACCTCGTCCAGCAGGAACACCGGGTTCTGCGTGCCCGCCTTCTTGAGGGACTGGATGATCTTCCCGGGCAGCGCGCCGATATACGTGCGGCGGTGGCCGCGGATTTCGGCCTCGTCGCGCACGCCGCCGAGCGACAACCGCACGAAGTTTCGGCCGGTGGCCTTGGCGATGGAACGGGCCAGGGACGTCTTGCCCACCCCGGGCGGACCGACCAGACACAGGATCGGCCCCTTCAGCTTCTTCACGAGGGCCTGAACCGCCAGGTACTCGAGGATACGCTCCTTGACCTTGCGCAGGCCGTAGTGATCCTCGTCCAGGATGCGCTCGGCCTCCACGACGTCCATCTTGTCCTGAGTCTTGTCGCCCCAGGGTAGCCCCAGCACCCAATCGACGTAGTTGCGCACCACGGCGGCCTCGGCCGACATCGGCGCCATCATCTTCAGCTTCTTGAGCTCCTTCTTGACCTTCCCCTGCGCCTCCTTCGACAGGCTCTTCTGCTTCGCGCGCTCCTCCAGCTCGCCGATCTCGTTCTTGAACTCGTCGCGATCCCCGAGCTCCTTCTGGATCGCGTGCATCTGCTCGTTGAGGTAGTACTCCTTCTGGGTCTTCTCCATCTGCTTCTTGACGCGCGTGCGGATCTTGCGCTCGACCTGCAAGATCTCGATCTCCGCCTTCATCAACTCATACAGGCGCGCGAGCCGCTCGGACGGGCGGTCCATCTCGAGGATCGCCTGCTTGTCGGCGAGCTTCAGCTGGAGCTGGCCGACGATGGTGTCGGCGAGCTGGCCCGGCTCGTCGACGGTCTGGACCGAGATGAGGATCTCGGGGGCGATGCGCTTGTTCAGCTTGACGTAGCTGTCGAACGTGGCGTGGACCTCACGGACCAGCGCCTCGACCTCGACCGACTTCTCCTCGGCGTCGGCGCGTTCGGTGATCTCGACGACGAAGAACTCCTCGCTCTGCACGAACCGTTCGATGGCGGCGCGGCGCTTGCCCTCGACCAGCACCTTCACCGTGCCGTCGGGGAGCCGAAGCATCTGGATGATGGTGGCGATGGTTCCGACCGTGAAGATGTCCTCGGGCACGGGCTCGTTGGTCTTCGCCTTGCGCTGCGCGCTGAGGAGAACCTCGCGGCGCGGGTCCTGACTCATCGCCTGCTCCAGGGCGCTGATGGACCTTTCTCGCCCCACGAAGAGCGGAACCACCATGTGCGGAAAGACGACGATGTCCCGCAAGGGAAGCAGGGGGACGGTGCGCAGAGAACCAGCGGGGCGACCTTCGGACATGTGGGGGATCGTACCAACCTGCGTGTGAGCAAGCCAAAAAGACGTGTGGAGGCCGGGACCGCTGCCCATCGGGTGGTGCCCGTATGACCGGCTCCCCGGTCATAGGTGGAAAATCGGAAACAGGGTCCAGGAAAACACCCTTTAACCATGTAATCATTTGAGTTTTTATTTTCCGGAAACTGGCACATCCCCTGCTGAACCCTCCCCGCGAACGGCCCACATGGGGCCGACAACAACTCTCGGGGGACTCAGATGAAATCGACCGCAATTTCGAAGCTGGTGACGATGGTTTTCGTGGGTGGCTCGCTGCTCCTTGCGGGAGGTCACGCGAAGGCGGGCCTCACGTCCATCAACGGCCTCTCGTCCATCAACGGCCTCTCGTCCATCAACGGCCTCTCGTCCATCAACGGCCTCTCGTCCATCAACGGCCTGGCGACACAGGCGGAGTCCGCGCTCTCGTCGTGCGGCATCGATCCAGCTCGCTCGCTGTCGGCCTCGCTTGCGGATCGCACCACGAAGTAACAGCCTTCCGGTCCCGTGGCTCCGACCCTCGCTCGTCACCGCTGGCAGCTGCTTGCGAGGGCCGTCGGTGCGCTGGGGTTGCTGGCGCTGATAGGGTGGATCGAACAGGGAGCCTTTCGCTCGGAAGCTCCCCGTTCTGTCGTCCAGAACGGCCTGCGGCCCGGCCAACAAGGATCGGGCCGGAGCCTGGACCCCACCGAGCTCATGCTGTGGAAATATGTCGCGTCGTGCGCACTCCGGCCTGACCAAAGCCTCGCGGATCCCAAGAACCCGAGGACGGTGCGCTTCGCCGGTCAACTGGGTTTGGCACCGGAGTGGTTGCAGGGGACCTGTGACGACGCCTGTCGGCAGAAGGTCTCGGCCTGTCTGCTGGCCTTGACGAACAGAACGGGCAAGCACGTCAGGCTCAGCCTGCTCAGCGCCTCCCCCCACATGGACCCCGCCCTTCGACCGGGAGAGACCGACCGGACCTTCCCGCACCAGGAAGGGGTCTTCTTCGGGGACGTGTTCAAGCACAGTGGCTACGTTTGCCACGGACGCGACGCGCGGAAGGCGCCGCAAGCGCAGCGATTCTGCGCCGTCGAGCCCACGAGTTGCAGCGGGCTGTTCTCCTTCGCCGACGCGGGGTCATGCAGCGACGTCTGCACGATGCGCTGTGCACGGCTCGCGGACGGATCCGAGCGCTGCGCCGCGGCCGAATGTCGCGATCCGTACGGACGATCGTGGAACTATCCGCTCACCACCTACTTACGAAACAGCGTCGAGGCCGGGAACGCGGAGGCGATCGAGGGGGCGACCCCGGACAGCGCCCAGGCCCTGGTCATCCTCCATGACGGTGACCGGGCGACCTATCGCAACATGGACTTCGGGCCTACCGCCTCCCCTCGCCGCATGTTCTCCGCGAGCTTCACCACCGGGAGCCCGGGGCTTCGTCTGGAGATTGCCCTGCTCTCCGGGCGTCAGCTCGGCGCCCTGACCCTGCCGTCCACTCACGGCAAGCCACGAACGGCCGACGTGGTGCTCGCCGCGGACGACCTCAGCGATCGACAGGACCTGCTGGTTCGATTCCGGGCACCCGAATCACGGACCACCTCCCCGCTCGGGAAGATCGACACCATCGAGATTCGCTGATGCCCGCTGCTAGAACGCGGTCTGGCCTGGACCCGTGTCAGTGCGCCCGTTGCGATCTCCGGCGCCGCGTTGATCGGCGCGCGCAGTGTCGCGCTCGTGATCGGGGACGACATCCACGACCATCGGCTCGTCGGCGGCCGTATTCCCGGAGGCGGTCTCCTCGGCCCCAATCACGTTCACGGTGATCGGTTGGTAGCTGTCCTTCAGGTCCGCCACGTCGTCGAGGGCTCCGGAGGACGGCACCGCGTAGGCCGACAGCGCGAGCAGCGACAGCCCGCCAAAGTTGAGCGCAATCGTCCAGTACATCATCGACCCCACCATCAAGACCGGAATCCACAAGATCCACTTGCGCATGGTCTGCTCCCTCCTTGAATGCTGCCGTCTCCGGGAGCTCACGATCGCTCCCCAGCCGCCACGGCGGCGCCCTTCTGGTACATCAAGATGGGCTGGGCGCCCTTCTGGATCGTCTCCTCGTTGATGACGACCTCGCGTATGGTGCTGCCCACCGACGGCACCTCGAACATGATGTCCATCATGGCCTGTTCCAGGATGGCGCGGAGGCCGCGGGCGCCGGACTTGTGCTTCGTCGCCTCTTCCGCGATCGCGGACATCGCCCCCTTCGTGAACCGCAGCTTCACGCCGTCCATGTCGAACAGCTTCTGATACTGCTTGATCAAGGCGTTCTTGGGCTTTGTGAGGATGTCTATCAGGGCGGGCTCATCCAGCTCGTGCAAGGGCGCGATCACCGGCAAACGTCCGACGAACTCGGGGATCATGCCGTACTTCAAGAGATCCTCGGGCTGCACCTCGCGCAAGAGATCCCACACCCGTCGCTCCTTCTTCGACGTAATCTTGGCGCCGAACCCGATCTGCTTTTGTCCCACCCGCTGCTCGATGATCTCCTCCAACCCGACGAACGCGCCCCCGCAGATGAACAGGATATTCGTGGTGTCGACCTGAAGGAACTCCTGCTGGGGGTGCTTGCGCCCCCCCTTGGGCGGGACATTGCACACCGTACCCTCGAGGATCTTCAGCAGCGCCTGCTGAACCCCCTCGCCCGACACGTCGCGGGTGATGGACGGGTTCTCGCCCTTGCGCGCGATCTTGTCGATCTCATCGATGTAGACAATCCCGCGCTGCGCCTTCTCGATGTCGTGGTCGGCGTTCTGCAGCAGGTTGACGATGATGTTCTCGACGTCCTCGCCCACGTAACCTGCCTCGGTCAGGTTCGTGGCGTCGGCGATCGCGAACGGCACGTTCAGGATCTTCGCCAGGGTCTGCGCCAGCAGGGTCTTTCCGCACCCGGTGGGTCCGAGCAGCAGGATGTTGGACTTGCCGAGCTCGACGTCTTCGCCCCCCACCTTCGCGTCGATGCGCTTGTAGTGGTTGTGAATGGCCACCGCCAGGATCTTCTTCGCGCGGTCCTGGCCGATGACGTAGTCGTCCAGCACGTTCTTGATGTCGGCGGGCTTGGGGACCGGCGCCAGACCGAAGTTCTCGGACTCCTTCTCGATCTCCTCGGCGATGATGTCGTTGCAGAGGCCGATGCACTCGTCGCAGATGTAGACGGTCGGTCCCGCGATCAGCTTCTTGACCTCCCGCTGGCTCTTTCCGCAGAACGAGCAGGACAGGTTCCCGTGATCATCGCGCTTCCGGTCGCTCGGCACGTCGGAAAATGTACCACGCGTCCCCGGGCAGGGCACGCGGAAGAATGCGCGCCGCGCGCGGGGCCTCTACTTGCTGGAATTCGGCAGGACGGGCTTTTGAACCAGCACCTCGTCGATGAGACCGTACTCCTTGGCCTCGATCGCGCTCATGAAATAGTCCCGCTCCGTATCGCTCTTGATCCGCTCCATGGGCTGGCCGGTGTGCTTGACCAGCAGCTCGTTCAGCTTGTCGCGGGTTCGCAGGATCTCCTTGGCGTGGATGTCGATGTCGGTCGCCTGGCCCTGAAACCCACCGAGCGGCTGGTGAATCAGGATCCGCGCGTGGGGCAACGAGTAGCGCTTGCCCTTCGCGCCCGCGGCCAGCAGGAACGCCCCCATCGAGGCCGCCTGGCCCATGCAGAAGGTCGCTACGCTCGGCCGCACGTACTGCATGGTGTCGTAGATCGCCATCCCGGCCGTCACCAGCCCGCCGGGCGAGTTGATGTACAACATGATGTCCTTGTCCGGATCCTCGCTCTCGAGGAACAGCAACTGGGCGATGACGATGTTCGCCACCTGATCGTCGACCGCGGTTCCGAGGAAGATGATGCGGTCCTTGAGCAGGCGCGAGAAGATGTCCCAGCCACGCTCGCCCCGGTGGGTCTGCTCGATGACGGTGGGGATGATGAAGTTCCGGATCGGCGGCGCGAGCGCGTCGATGTCGAGTGGGTGGGTGCGGCGGGAATCGGTCATCGGTCCCTCTTTTTCTTGCCTTCGACGGCGGCCTCGGCAGGTGTGAGGATGAGTCGATCGGGATCCTCGTCGGTGATTTTAGCCTGCGAGATCAGCATATCAAGGGTCTTCTGTTCGAGGAGTTGCTGGCGGAGGCCAGCCAAGTGGCCTTCGCGCTCGAGATCGGCGCGAAGCTTCTTCGCATTCTCCTGGCGCGCCGCCGCGAGCTCGCCGATACGCTTCTGCAGGTCGGCGTCGCTGACCGTGATCCCCTCGCGCTCGGCGATGGCTTGCAGGAGGATCGTCCCCCGCGCCTCCGCCTCTGCCTCGCCGTGAAACTCCTGCTTCATCTTCGCGAGATCGATGGCGCCCGCGTCCAGACCAGCCTGGACGTCGATCCCGGCCATCATCAGCTGCTGCAGGGCCCGGTTCACGATCGCGCTCGCGTGGCGGTCCACCAGCGCCGGGGCGATCGGGAACTCGTTGCGCGCGACGATCTCCTTCACCAACTGCGCCCGGAGCTCGGCGTCGATGCGCTTGCCGTCGGACTCCCGTAGCCGGTCGCGGATCTTGTCCTTCAGTCCCTCCAGGGTCTCTGCCTCGCCAGTATCCTTCGCGAACTCATCGTCGAGGGCGCGCTGCTTCTTTTCGCGCGCATCCTTTACCGTCACCCGCAAGCTGACGTTCTGCCCTGCCAGCTCTCGCTGCGGCAGGTCGTCGGGCAGCTTGTACTTGACCTCGAGATCCGTGGCGGTGAGCGACACGCCTTGCAGTTGCTCCGCCAGCCCCGGGAGCGGTCCGCCCACCTTCTCCTCCAGGTCGATGCCCACGCTGTTGCGTTTGATCTTGTGCTCGCCCACGCGGCCGTGCACCTCGACCATCAGCAAATCGGTGGGCGAGGCCACCGTTCGCCCCTCGACCGGCTTGTACTCGGTGAGGCGCTTGCGATACGACTCGACCGCGGCGGTCACCTGCTCCTCGTCCAGCTTGACCGGCCGTCGCTTCAGCTCGACGCCCGCGTAGTCCTTCGGGTCGACCTGGGACTTGACCTCGACCTTTGCGGTGAACTTGAACGGCTCCCCGACCTTGATCTCGATCTTGTCGACCTCGAGCGGCGCCACCGGCTGGATTTGCCGCTCCTCGATCGCCTGCCCGATCGTCGACTCGACCAGCTCCTGCGCGACGTCGTGCTCCACCTTCTGCCGGTACAGCTTCTCGACGACGTGCCGGGGCACCTTGCCGGGGCGAAAGCCTTTCAGGCGCACTTCTCGACGCAGATCGTTGTAGGCCTTGTCCAACTTCGGAGCCACGTCGCTCCAGGGGATCTCGAAATCTACGCGTTTTTCGACCGGTGAGATGTCTTCAATCGTGAGTTGCATGGACGGGCGTACGTCTACCCTTGCCGGGCGCGGCAGGCAAGCGCCCCCCTGGCAGCGACCGCCAGCGCGTCTGCGCAAAGATTGTGGTTGATCTCGGCGTGGGTTGTGGTCAGCATATGCACCCTTCGAGATGCCAACAGGTTCACTCGGGTTCACGCTCGCCGATCGCCTCGGCGCCAAATCGATTCCATGCGCGGTTTCGGGTTGCACCCGTACGTGGATTCAAATGACGGGCAAGTCCGCCAAGCTCGGGGGGCGCACGATCACCGACGAGAGCGATCCCACCGCGCGGATGTGCGACCCGTGCCGGGAGAAGTTCCAGTCGACGAGCGACGTGCAGAGGACCTGCGCCCGCCCGGGGTGTGGCCACACGTTCACCTGGACGGCGAAGGAGCAGATGACCGCCTTCGCCACGCGGCAGCCGCCGCCGGATCGTTTATGCGACGAGGACAGCGCCAAGATGGCGACGCTCTCCAATCGCGAGATCCCCTGCTGCGTGGAGGGTTGCACGCGCAACACCGTCTGGAGCCGCCTGGCCCAGTTGCTCGCGGGCGCGCCCGACGTGGAGACGACGCCCACGCCGACAATGTGCTCCCCGTGCGCGAACGTCTTCGAGAAGTTGAAGGACCGCGCCGTCACGTGCGGAATCCAGGCTTGCAAGAACAAGTGGAACTGGACGCGCGACGAGCAGATTCGTGACTACGCGGCCGGCTTGCCCAACGAGGCCCCGCGCCGGCTGTGCGAGAGCTGCAAGGGCGTCTTCGGCGGCATCACCGATCGCGACGTGCGCTGCCGGACCTCTGGGTGCAAGAACACCTGGCTGTGGCCACGCGAGTCGCAGCTGAACGCCTCCGTCGCGGGCAAGCCCCTGCCGAAGGCCCCGCACCGCATGTGCCAGCGTTGCATCGATGTCTACGCTGGAACGAAGGACGTCGAGCGGCCCTGCCGCCGCCCCGGCTGCAAGCGAACCTGGACCGACAAGCGCGGTGCCCAGCTGGCCCGCGCAGTTCGCGGCAAGACGGGCGATCCGTATCCTCACTATTGCACCGAGTGCGAAAAGGAGGTCGGTGAGCTCGAAGACCGGGAGGTTCCGTGCAAGACGGAGCACTGCCCCGGCTCCTGGACCTGGACCGCCGCCCAGCAGCTGGCGGCGGGCGTCCGGCCCGCGCCCAAGCTCGACCAAGAACACGCCCGTGGTCAGGAGCAGGGGCAAGATCAGGTTCAAGATCAGGTTCAAGATCAGCTTCAAGATCAGCTTCAGGATCAGGCTCGAGACCTCGCCCCAGGCCACGCCGATGGGCATGAAGCCGAGCTCGACGCCGCCGGGAACGGTGCGGAGGCCGCTGCTACGTTTCAGCCGAGCGACCCCGCCCTCGGCGAAGGCGGTGAGGCTGGCGATGAGGCCAGCGAGGAGTCCGCCCCCGGGGCGACGCCAATCGTGGGGGGCGTCGTCAATGCGGTCGGCAGCGCCATCCCCGGGGGAAAACGGCGCCGACGGAAGCGGCGTCGGGAGATTCGTCCGCCCGAGCGTCGCTGCGACGACTGTCTGGCCTTCCTCAAGGATAGAAAGACCCGGGAGATCGCCTGCAGCGGCTGCAGCACCGTCATTCACTGGCCCCCCGAGAGCCAGCTGCAAACGCATCTCGGCAACTGGGGAGAGCCCACTTTGTGTGGCGCCTGCAAGCGCGATCTCACGGAGGCCGCGCGCGTGGCCGAGCGGGAGGCCCTCCGTCATGGCGGCGCCTCGCCTCAGAACCAGACGGCCGACTCGGCCCCGAGTCCGGACACCGCCGCTCGAACCGACGAGTCGGCGCCCCCGGAGACCGCGCCCGCCGAGCCCCCCGCTTCCGTGTCGGGAATCGAAGAAGTCAGCCCCAATTCCGGCGCGCCGTAGCTGCCTCGACTCGCGCGAGGCCCCTCGACCGACGGGCGTTCTTGCCAGTGCGGTGCGCCAGGGGGCGTCAGCCGGGGGGGGTCGCTTCCCGACTCGCCTCGTCGGCGAGCCGCCGGGCCAACGGAAGGTCGGCCGGGAGAAGCTCCATCGAGGGAAGCGCCGCGGGGGCAACCCAGGCGATCTCCGCGACGCTCACGGGGCGCGGCTCGGCGCCTACCAGACGACAGTCGTACACCATCATGTACAAATCGAACGCCGGATACGCGTGAAACACCACATCACTTATCCGACCCACCTCCACCTCGCATCCCAGTTCCTCTCGGACCTCGCGTCCTAGCGCCCGCTGCGGTGACTCGCCCGCCTCGATCTTGCCCCCTGGGAACTCCCAGAGGTCAGGCATCGCCTGGTCGTTGCGCCGGCGGGAGACCAAGAGCAGCCCCCCTCGTCGAATCAGGGCGGCGACCACCAGCAGACGGGGACGAGGCGATGTTTCCATCAGCGTGAGTCCGCCTGGGATTGCCGCGTGGCCAGCGGGTCCGCAGCGGATGCGGCCGCGCGTACGGCCCCCTCCGGGCCCTCGGAGTCCTCGTCCTCGGCGTCGTCGGCGGGCTGCGACGCCTCGTTGTTACGCTCCGCGATCTTCGTCTCGATCAACGACAGCAGCTCATCGGCGCGGAAGGGCTTTCCGATGCACGTCACCCCTCGATCCAAGAATCGGCGCGCCTCCGACGAGAACGCCCCGCCCGTCGAAAAGATGAAGCGCTTGACGATCTCGGGATAGCGGGCCTCCACCTTCGCATAGAGCTCCATGCCCGACATCTCCGGCATCTGAAGGTCGCAAAGGATGGCGTCGAAGTCCGTCTGTTTCTGCAGGACCAGGAGGGCATCGCGGCCCCCCAACGCGGTGACCACCTCGTGCACGTCTCCCAACATGCGACGGTAGGCCTTCAGCAACAAGGGCTCGTCGTCGATCGCCAGCACGCGGCGGCGGCCATAAGCCGGTGGTGCCAGGCTCGGGGTCGCCTCGACGCGAACGCCGGGACGAGAAGGCACCCGGACCCGAAACGTCGTCCCCACGCCCACCCTCGTTTCGACCGTGATCTCGCCGCCCAGCGAACGAATGATCCCGTGCGAGATCGAAAGGCCCAGGCCCGTTCCAACCCCTCTGGGCTTCGTCGTGAAGAATGAATCGAAGATGCGCGGCAACACATCGGGCGGGATGCCGACACCGTTGTCGCTGACCTCGAAGACGATGTCCTCCTTTTCGTCGAAGGTGCGAACCTGAATCCGATTGTCACTGGCGCGCCCCCCGTCGAGAGCCTGCGCGGCGTTCAAGATCAAGTTCAAGAACACTTGCCCGAGCCGAGCCGGGCTCGTCGATACGGTGCGCGTCGCCCTCAAGTCGCGATCGACCCGGGCGCGGTGCCGGAGCTCGTTCTTGAGCAGGCTCAAGGTGGACTCGACGGTGGCGTTCAAGTCGCTCGTCACGCCGCCTTCTTCGTCGGCGTGCGAGAACCACGACAGATCCTTCACGATCCGGTGGATGCGGGCCATCCCCTCCTTCGTCTCTTGCAAGATCCCGGTCACCTCGAACAGCAGATCGTGCAAGTTGCCCCGCAACGCCGGATCGGCGATCGCCTCCATCTGCTCGGCCATGACCCGCACATTTCCCACCAGGGCTTCGATGTTTCCCAGGACGAAGGCCGCGGGATTGTTGATCTCGTGGGCGACCCCCGCCGCGAGCGTCCCGATCGAGGCCAGCTTCTCCGCCTGCAGACGGCGGACCTCCTGCCCGCGCTCCTCGGTCACGTCCCGGATGTAGAGCAATGCCCGCCCGCCGCTCACGGGGTATCCCCGGGCCAGGAACGCCCGCCCGGCGTCGTTCAATCCCCTGTCGCGAATGACGCCGCGAGACAGGGCCTCCGCCGCGAGCGCCTCGATGTCCCGCCGGGACGCCGTCTTGGTCAAGCGTCGGCCCGCCGCGTTCGCCACCACGACCTGTCCGTTCCCCTCCATCAACAGCAACGCCTCGTCGAAGACCTCGAAGGTCTCGCGCAGGGTATCCCGCTCGGCCCGCAGTTGCTCCGCCAGTTGCTCCGCCGTCCGGGTCCGATCGCGAAGTCGGGTCTCGAGCTCGACGCTGTGCCGCCCGACCTCGTCGGCGAGGGTCTTGGCGCGCACCGCCGCCTTGATACGCGCCGCCAGCTCACGCTCCTCGACCGGCTGCGCGAGAAAGTCGTCGGCGCCGGCCTCGAACGCCGCGATACGGGCCTCCGACGGCGCATCGATCGACGTCAGGAAGATGATGGGGACCTGTGCCGTCACTGAATCGGCCCGCAGCCTGCGGCAGATCTCGAAGCCACCCAGCCCCGGTAGCGCCACCTCCAGCAACAGCAGGTCATAGCCCCCACCGCGCATTCTCTCGAGGGCGGACTGCCCATCCGCGACGTCGTCCACGCCGAGCTCCGTCAACGACTCGATCGCCCGCTTGGCGGCCAGGCGTTTCTCGTCGTTGTCATCCGCGAGCAGGATGCGTCCCATAGTCCCCACAGCGCCAAGGTCTTAGTTAGATATAATTGGCGCTCGGCGATCATCTTTCCTTTGCGAAAATAAATCAACCCCGAAACGGCCGAATTCGCGCGATGGCGCGATCGGGCCGACCGGCGCCAGGCTGGCTGGGGGTGGGGGCTAAGGTCGAAGAATGTCCCGCAAGGTTTCCCGCAGCATCGGAAACCTGAATTCGTAGCCCGATTGCAGGACCCGCGCCGGAGACATGCGCTGTCCGGCGAGCAGCATCTCCTCGGCCATGTCCCCCAACGCGAGCTTCAAGGCGAACGCCGGAACCGCCAGGCGCGCGGACTTGCCGAGGGCCGCTGCCAGGCTGGCGGTGAACTCCGCGTTCGTCACCGGCTCGGGCGCCACCAGGTTCACGGGGCCCGCGAGCTCCTCGCGTGACGCCGCGTGCAGCACGATTCCCACCGCGTCGGCGAGGTGGATCCACGGGAAATATTGCGTGCCGGCTCCCAATCGGGCGCCCAACCCCATGCGAAACGGAAACAGGAGCTTCGACAAGATGCCCCCGTCGCGCCCCAGCACGACCCCGGCCCGCAGGACGACGACGCGCATGCCGAGCGCCTCGGCGCCCCGCGCCGCCGCTTCCCACTCGTCTGACAGCTTCACCAGGAAACCGTCCGTGGTCCCGACGGGAGACGACTCGGTCAAGATCTCGTCGCCGCGATCACCGTAGACCGCCGACCCTGACATGGAGATCAGCGCCCGCGGGCGGCTCGCCAGGCCCCCGAGCCGCTCCACGAGCGCCCGCGTGGGGAGCACCCTGCTGTCCCGCACGGCCAGCCTGCGCTTGTCGGTCCAGCGGCCCGCGACGGATTCCCCGATGAGATTGACGACCACGTCCACGCCCTCGAACGCCTCCTCCGGGGGCAGGCCTATCTTTCCGTTCCAGATCACGGCGCGGACGCCGGGCAGCACCCTGGCCGCCTTCTCGGGATCGCGCGCCAGCACCACGCTCTCATGCCCTGCCGCCTGGAGCGCGCCCACCAGATGCTGGCCCACGAAGCCCGTGGCCCCCGTGATTAGAAATCTCATCGTGGCCTCGCTAGTATCGGAGCGCGGCGAGCTTCGGGGCCATCGGGGGGGTGCAGTGCTTGTTCGCGGGGGTCATGTGGTTGCGTCCTCTCCTGACCTTGCTTGGGGCCTTGGGGCGGTACTTGAAGACATTCGTTTCGTTTGACAGGGTGTCACCCGGATGTCTACCGCCCACACGAACGGAATCATGGTGACCGTCCGGAGCCAATATATTCCGGAAAGATCCTCGGTGTCGGGAAGACAATACGCGTTCGCCTACACGGTGACGATCGCGAACCAGGGCGACGCGACCGCGCGATTGGAGTCTCGCCACTGGATCATCACCGACGCCGGTGGCCACGTCGAGGAGGTGCGCGGCCCGGGCGTGGTGGGTGTCCAGCCGCGGCTTCGACCAGGGGAGAGCTTCGAGTACACGAGCTGGTGTGTCCTCGCGACGCCTTCGGGTGAGATGCGGGGGACCTATCAGATGGTCACCGACGCGGGCGCTCAGTTCGACGCCGCGATCGCCCCCTTTCATCTGGGGTTGCCGCAGTCGATGAACTGACCTCCGCGGCGAAGCCGCACTAAGGAGCCTGCAGACGGAAGCTCGAGCCGTAGCTGCCGTAGTCGCTCGACTGCTCCCCGTTGCGCGTCGAGCCCCGAAAGGCGGGCCGGCCCACGTCGAGGATGACCACGACCATGCCGCCTTGGTTCCCGAGCAGACCCGCGTGAATCGCCGCCCGGCAGATCCCCGAATCGCCGGTGTACGTGTCTGTCCCCCACAGCCCGCCGCTGCGGGCGCAGTTCGGCGGGCAGGCCACCAGGTGCGCGGAGCCGGGCGCGTCCTGGATCTGGGTCGCGTTGAAGCTGCAGCCGGCCTCGATCGGCTGCGCCGCCTGTGGAGCGCCGCCCGCCGGCATCGCCATCGACGCCTGCAGGGGCTGGCCTTGCGGCCCGAGGAACGTGTAGCTCTTGGCGTAGGTGCCGTAGTCGTACGAGCTGATGCCGTTGCGCATGCTGCCGCGGTAGGCCGGCCGGCCGGGCTCGAGGCGCACGTTCACGACGCCCCCCGCGGCCGAGGTCGCCCCCGCGTGGATGGCCGCCACGCAGATCCCCGAGTCCCCGGTGTACACATCGGTGCCCCACAGCGCACCGCCGCTCTGGCAACCGGGCGGGCACGCGACCTGAAACACCGCGCCGATGGGGCCCTGCAGCTGATTCGCGTTGTAGCTGCAGCCGGCCTCGATGAGTCCCCCCGGGGCCGGGCCTCCGGACGACACGGGGACGGGCACTGACGTGGACACCGGCCCCGCCGAGAACCCGATGACGGGATCGGGGATCACGGGCGTCACGTAGCAACCAAGGGCCGCGAGCATCGTCAACGTTCCCGTGCCGACCACCAAGCTCCGCATCGACATCACGACGGTCCTCCTAGGATGGGGTAAGTGCAAGCGTCCGAGAACGATCTCAACTAGGTAGACGGGCGTCAAGCGACAAACCGGGGCCGGGTGGCGGCGGCATTCGTCCGGTCAGCCGCCGACCGTCGTCGGCGTCCGCCGCAGGTCACCCCACCTCGACCACGCGAATCGAGTTCGTGGGGTTGCGCTGGCCGACGGGCGCGCCGTACGCCATCACATAGCGATCGCCGGCCGACACGATCTCCTGTTCGCGGAGGTGCGCCGTGACCGCGGCAGCCAGCGCGTCCACGTTCGAGAAGACATGGAGATGGCGCGGCATCACCCCCCAGTAGAGCGCGAGCCGTCGCAGGGCATCGCCCGCTGGCGAAAAGGCCACGATGGGAACGCTGGGACGCGCCTTCGACACCAGCCGCGGGGTTCCCCCGCTGACGGTGAAGGCCACGATCACCTTGGCGCCCACCTCGCGCGCCACCACGCAGGCGGCGTGGGCGATCGCCTCCTGGATGGTCTCGCCGGGCTCCGACGACTGCGGCGCGTAGAACTTGCTGCCCTCGGCCACCAGGATGATCCGCTCCATCATGGCGCAGGCATCGTGGGGGAAGCGCCCGGAGGCCGTCTCCGCCGACAGCATCACCGCGTCCGCCCCCTGAAAGACGGCGGTCGCCACGTCCCCCGCCTCGGCGCGCGTGGGGCGCGTCGACTCGACCATCGACTGCAGCATCTCGGTGGCGACGATGACGGGCCGCTGGTACAGCCGGGCCACGCCGATGATCTCGCGCTGGATGATGGGGACCTGCTCCGGGCGAAGCTCGACCCCGAGATCACCACGCGCCACCATCACGGCGTCCGCCGCGCGCATGATCTCGACGAGGTTCTCGACCGCCTCGGGCGTCTCGATCTTCGCGATGACCGGCGGCGGCGGCTGTCCAAGGGCGTGGTACGCGTCGCGAAGCTCGCGGATGTCGTCGGCGCCTTTGACGAACGACAGCGCCACGTAGTCGACTCCCATGGTGATGCCGAACGCCAGATCCGCGCGATCCTTGTCGGTCAGCGATCGCAGCCTCACCCGCCGCGACGGCAGGTTCACGCCCATCCGGTCGCGCAGGGCCTCGCCTTGCTCGACCACGCAGCTCACGCGCCCTTCACTGACATCGACCACGCGCAGCCGCACCCGCCCGTCGTCGAGCTGCACGAAGTCCGCGGGTTGCAGATCGTGCGCGAGGCCCGCGTAGCCGATCGCGATGGTGTCCGGGCCACCGCGGTCGCCCTCGATCAACGTCACGCGATCGCCCGTGTGGATGACCGGCGGCGAGCCCGTGCCCGTGCGGATCTTCGGGCCACAGAGGTCCTGCAGCACGGCAACCGGCTTGCCGATGGCGGCGCTCTCGGCGCGCACCAGATCCGCGACGCGCTGGTGATCCTCGTGCAGGCCGTGGGAGAAGTTCAGCCGCGCGACGTCCATCCCCGCGTTGATCAACCCTCTCACACCAGCGGCGGAGGCCGTCGCCGGCCCGATCGTGCACACTATCTTCGCCCGTCGAACCACCATGGCTTGCTTCTACTGCGAAATTGCCGCGGCGCGAATAGGGTATTGCGCTTCTGGCCCGCGGAGCGGCGCCGTGCTACCTCTTCCGTGGAGGCGTCGACATGGAAAGTCTCGTGGCTCGCGACAAGGCCCAGGCCAAGAAGAAGGGGATCTTCGCGGCGGCGGCGTGGGGGGGAACCCTCGTGGCGGGCCTGGTGGGCCTGCCCATGCTTCTCGTGGTTCCTGGCGCCGCTGGCGCCGGCTACTTGACCTACAGATGGTTCATGTACCGCGCGAAGCGCGGGATGCGGTTCTGAGGCGCCGGCGCCTGACGGCGGAGCCGCCTGAGCCGCGGAAGAGCGCCTGCTGCCGGTAGACGTCGGAACGGTGTTATGCTTTCCCCAGGCAACGTGCGGCAAGGAAATCCAAAGCGAGCCCTGCAAAAGGGTCCCGGCCGGACCCTCCGCGGAAGACCCAACCCGGGCAAGACGACTCCGCTCGGCGAGTTCGCGCACGATCTCGCCGCCCGCATTCGCGGCAGACTCTCGGCCCTTCACATCGGGGGTCCGTCCGCGCGGCGCGCGGACACGCCGGCACGCGTGGCCCTTTCCCCGGCACGGGCCGGGGAACCGCTCGCCCGCATCGCGGACGGCGTGCTGAAGATGAGGCTCCGGAAGCCGATGGAGGCGATGGAGATCGCGCTGCTGTCGCGAGCGATGGTCGCGACCCGGGGCAACATCAGCGCGGCGGCGCGGGTGCTCGGAATGCATCGCAAGGCCGTCGAACGCCACCTGATCAAGCACGGGCTCGAACGCCAGGAGTGACGGAGCGCGCCGTGGCAGGCGCGCGGCGGAGGGCCCTCTCGAGGCGGTACATCACGGTCGCCTCGGCCTTGCGTTTGTGGTCGTGACCGAAGAGGTGGCAAAGGCCATGGATCGCGAGCCGCACCAGCTCGTCGGGCAGACGCTTGCCTGCCGCGCGACGGCGGGCCGTCTCCACCGAGATGACGATGTCCCCCAGGTTCACGCCGTCGCCCGCCGGATCGTGCTCGTCCGCCAGCTCCTGCAGGTGAAAGCTGAGCACGTCGGTGGCGCGATCGTGGCGGCGGTAGTCGCGGTTGAGCGCCCGGATCTCGAGATCGTCCGTCAGCAGCACCGCCACCGACGAGCGCGCGCGCCCGAGCCGCGAGAGAGCGCGCGCCAGCCGCGCCCGCAGCGCGCGCCGCGCCGCCGGGGGCACCGCCTCGCGGGCGCTCGGCCGCACCAGGACGTCGACGGGCATCGCCTTTACAACACGGCCTTGTAGACGTCGCCCGTCACGAAGACGTCGAACAGCTCCGCGTCGAGCTTGCCCGCCTTGACCTCGGACTCGACGATTCCCAGCGCGCGGTCGATGGGCACCGCGCGCTTGTAGGGGCGATCGGACGCCGTCAGCGCGTCGAAGATGTCGGCGATGGTCATCATGCGGGATTCGATGGGAATCTGCTGGCTCTCGAGGCGGCGCGGGTAACCGAGGCCATTCAGGTATTCGTGGTGGGCGCCGGCGATGCGCGGAACGTTGCGCAGGGTCCGGCCCCAGGGGATCTTGTTGAGGAAGTTGTAGGTGTGGACGACGTGACTCTCGATCTCGACGCGTTCGATGTCCGTCAGGCTGCCGCGGCGTACTTGTAGAGCGGCGATCTCCGCGGCCTCCAGGAACGGCCGCGCCTCGCCCGTGGGTCCGGTGTAGCGAAGTTGCCCGATCTCCAGCAGCCGCTCGAAGCCGCCCTGCTCCAGCACCGTCGGCTCGTTGACCTTGGCGATGAACGCCAGCATCCCGTCCAGGTCGGCGCGCCGGCGCTCGAGCTCGGCGTCGATCTCCGGGTAGCGGGCCGCCGCCTCCTGCACGCCGAGCTGCTCGCACAGCTTCAGCTTCCGCTCGAGCACGTCCGCCTCGAAGCTCTTGCGCAGGTACGCGAAGCGACTCTCGATGGCCCGCAACTCCTCCTCGTAGAGCTTCTTCGGCTTCACGAGGACCCGCTCGCGCACCCCCACCTTGCCGAAGTCGTGCAGCATGCCCGCGTACTGAATCTGCCGCAGATCGTCGCGCGAGAAGTGGACGCCGGCGAACGGCCCCTGCGCGAGCCCGTCCACCCGCGTGGCCAGCGCGACCGTCAACGTGGCCACCCGGCGCGAGTGCCCCGACGTCGTGGGATCGCGCGACTCGATCGCGGTCACCGACGCGTCGACGAACCCTTCGAAGAGGCTGCGGATCTCCTCGTAGAGGATGGCGTTCTCGAGCGAGATCCCCGCCTGGGCGGCCAGCGCCAGCGCGAACTCCTCGGCGCGGGCGTCGAAGGGGATCACCTCGGCGACGAAGTCGTCGCGCGACCCGAGCTTGCGCTCCGGGTTGCGCTTGCGGTTGATGAGCTGGATGACGCCGATGACCTCGCTGCGCGCCGACAGCATCGGCACGGTCAGCATGGAACGCGCGCGATAGCCCGTCTTCTCGTCGAAGCTGCGGTTGTGCCGGACCCCCCAGGGGTTCCGCCCGGGCAGGTCGAGGGCGTCCAGATCGGCGATGTTGATCGGCTTCGCGTCGAGGACGGCCTTGCCGACGATGGACTTCTCGTCGACGCCGAGCGAGTACTCCTGAAAATCGATCTGCAGCGAGTCGTTCTGGGACAGCATGAAGTGCAGCGTCTTCTCGGCGGGCGCGCCCTCCCCTTCCAGCACGTACACGCTGCCCGCGTCCGCCCCGGTCACGTGGCGGCACTTCTTCAAGATCAGGCTGAGGAGGGTCCGCGTGTCGCGCTCCGACGACAGGGCGCGGCCGGTCTCGATCAACTCCTCGATCTCGTAGCGAAGCCGATCGACCTCGGCTCGCGCGTCAGCCACTTCCACGGCGCCAGCATATCAGCGCCGCGACCATTTCGAGAATCGCGGCGCGCGCACCGGCCCGGCCCGTGTCAGCGTTCGGGTACTGGAGGCGCGGCGGAGGCAGCGGCAGCGGCGGCGGCCTTGTCCGCCCTCTCGTTCTTCGCCGCACTCGCGGCGTCGTAGGCCTTGATGATCTCCTGCACCAGCGGGTGTCGCACGACATCCACCTCGGTGAACGTGCAGAAGGCGATGCCCTTGATCCCGCGCAGCAGCGTCTCGGCCTCGCGCAGCCCGGACTTGCGATTGTCGGGCAGGTCGATCTGGGTCACGTCGCCCGTGATCACCGCCTTCGACTCGAACCCCAGCCGGGTCAGGAACATCTTCATCTGCTCGTTGGTGGTGTTCTGCGCCTCGTCGAGGATCACGAACGCGTCGTTCAGGGTGCGGCCGCGCATGAACGCGATGGGCGCCACCTCGATGAGGCCGCGCGCCAGCAGCTGGTCCGCCTTCTCGAAGTCCATCATGTCGTGGAGCGCGTCGTAGAGCGGCCGCAGGTACGGCGAGACCTTCTCCTCCATGCTGCCGGGGAGGAAGCCGAGCCGCTCGCCAGCCTCGACCGCGGGCCGGGTCAAGATGATGCGCTTGACCTGCTTCTCCATCAGCGCGCGGACGGCCAGCGCCATCGCGAGATACGTCTTGCCCGTCCCCGCCGGCCCGATCCCGAACACGATGTCGTGGTTGCGGATGGCGTCGACGTAGCGCTTCTGCGCCAGCCCCTTCGGCGCGATGGGACGCGCGCGCCCCGCCACCAGGATGGTGTCAGAGAACACCTCGCGCAGCTCGGCCCGATGATCGGCGCGCAGCACGGCGGCAGCGCGCCCGATGTCCTGCGCGGCGATGGGCGCGCCCCGGTGGACCATGCCGTAGAGCTGCGTGATCAGGTTGCGCGCCAGCGCCACCGCGTCGGGCCCGCCGACGATGGTGAGCTCGTTGCCGCGGCTGTGAAGCGTCGTCCCGGTCGTCTCGGCGATGACCTTCAGGTTGCCGTTGCGCTCGCCATAAAACGCCAGCGCGGTGGCGTTATCGTCGAGCGCCAGCCGCTCGGTGATGGTCCCCACGCCGAGGGGCGCGGAGGCTTCTGCCGGGGCGGTCGGGCGGTCGCTCAAGGAAATTCGATGTAGCACGCCCCACCCCGTCCAGCAATGTGTAGATTCGGGGCGTGGATACCCCCGCGAAACCCGCCGCCTCCGCCCCCCTCGATCTCGATCCGCTACCCGGAAAGCAGACCGGGGCGGCCGTGCAAAAGTTGGTGGGGTTGATGCAGCGGCTGCTCGGGCCCGGGGGCTGCCCCTGGGACCGCGAGCAGACCCTGGAGACGCTGGTGCCCTATCTCGTCGAGGAGACCTACGAGGTCGTCGACGCGCTGGCCGACGGCGACGTGGCTGACCACCGCGAGGAGCTCGGCGACTTGCTGCTGCAGATCGTGTTTCAGTCCGAGCTACGCTTCGCGGCGGGCGAGTTCGGCATCGACGACGTCGCGCGCGGCATCGTCGAGAAGCTGGTGCGCCGACACCCCCATGTGTTCGGCGACGTCCAGGTTTCAGGCAGCGGCGAGGTGCTGGCGAACTGGGCCAAGGTCAAGGCCGCGGAGAAGGCCGAAAAGGGGAAGCACGGCGCCCTGCACGGCATCCCGCGCAGCGCCCCCGCGCTGTTGCGCGCCACGCGCACCGGCGAGAAGGCGGGCGCGGTGGGGTTCGACTTTCAGGACCCGATGGGGCCGCGCACCAAGGTCGACGAGGAGCTGCGCGAGTTCGACGAGGCGCGCGCCGGTGGCGACCGGGACGAGATGCAGCGCGAGCTCGGCGATGTGCTGTTCGCGGTCGTCAACCTGGGACGCAAGCTGAACCTCGATCCCGAGTCCGCCCTGCGGGGGGCGACCGATCGCTTCGCCAGCCGCTTTCGCCACGTCGAGACGACGCTGGCGGCGGAGGGGCGCGCCGTCGCGGACGGCTCACTGGAGGAGCTGGATCGGCTGTGGGAGGCGGCGAAGGCGCTCGAGGCGGGCGAGCGCGCGTCGCGGGCGGCGTCGCGACCGAAGGGCCCGTGACGGCGTCCCGCGACGCCGCCCCCGACGAGCTGCGCGCCGAGGCGGTGGTGTTCTCCTACGGCGGGCGCGACGTGCTCGCCGGCGTCTCGACCGCAGTGCCGCGCGGCTCGCTCGTCGGCGTGCTCGGCCCGAACGGCTCCGGCAAGACGACCTTGCTGCGCTGCCTGATGGGTTACCTGACGCCGCGAAGCGGGCGGGTGACGCTGCTTGGGAGCGACGTGGCCAGGTGGTCCCGCCGGGATTTCGCCCGCCAGGTCGCCGTCGTGCCCCAGGAGATGCCGACCGACTTTCCGCTGTCGGTACTGGAGCTGGTGTTGCTGGGGCGGGTACCCCACCTGCCCGCGCGCGGAATCGGCTTCGAGAGCGCGCGCGATCGGGCGGCCGCGGCGGCGGCGCTCGAGGAGTGCGCCATCAGCGCGCTCGCCGACCGCCCCCTGCATCAGCTCTCGGGCGGCGAGCTGCGACGGGCCTTCATCGCCCGAGCCCTCGCCCAGGAGACCCCTTTCCTGCTGCTGGACGAGCCGACGAGTAGCCTCGACCTGCGCCACCAGCTCGCGATCCTGGACCTCCTGCAGCGGCGGGCCCGGACGGGCGCTGGCGTCCTCGTCGTCCTGCACGACGTGAATCTGGCGGCGGCGCACTGCGACTGGGTGGTGCTGCTACGGGAAGGCGCCGTCGCCGCCGCGGGGACGCCGCGTGAGGCGCTCGACCCCAAGATCCTCGGGGAGGTCTACGGCGTGGACTTGCGCGCGATCACCGCCGTCGGTATCGATCGCCCCGTCCTGGTCCCCAGCCTGCGCCGGGAGCGGCCCGAATAGCGTTTTCGGGGCCGCGAAACCATGGAGAAATCCGGAATTTCGGCCTGCCGCAGTTGCGGTAAGTGCCGGGCCGCGATATGGCCTGTGGTCGCATGCACATCCTGGTCAACACCGGAGGCGGCGACGCCCCCGGACTGAATGCTGTCATTCGCGCGGTCACCCTGTCGGCATTGCGGCGTGGGTGGAAGGTCACCGGGATCCGGCGCGGGTATCAGGGCCTCCTCGAACCCGAGAGCGAGGGGCTCATCGACCTGACCCGCGAGTCCGTGCGCGGCATCGCCCACCTCGGCGGCACGATGCTGGGCACGCTGAACAAGGGTCACCCCTTCGAGTACCCCATGGAGGTCGACGGCAAGATCGTCGCGACCGACATCTCGGACAAGATCCTCGAGCGCTTCCGCGAGGTGGGCGGTGACGCCCTGATCGCCATCGGCGGCGACGGCTCGTTTCGAATCGCCAGCCGCTTCGGCGCCAAGGGCATGCCCATCGTGGGCGTCCCGAAGACCATCGACAACGACCTGTCCTGTACGCAGGCGACGTTCGGCTTCGACACCGCCGTCACCGTCGCCACCGAGGCCATCGATCGCCTGCACACCACGGCCGAGTCCCACGAACGCATCATGATCGTCGAGCTGATGGGACGCGACGCGGGCTGGATCGCCATGCACGCCGGCGTCGCCGGGAACGCCCACGTGATTCTGCTCCCCGAGATTCCGTTTCGCCTCGACAAGGTGGTCGACCACCTGAAGCGCCGGTACGCGAGCGGCCGGCGGTACGCCATCGTCGTGTGCGCCGAGGGCGCGATCCCCGTGGGCGGCCTGCAGACCATCACCCACAAGGAAATGGGCGGCGAGATCCGCAAGCGCAAGTTCGGCATGGCCGAGCTGCTCGAGGACAAGATCAACGAGTTGACCAAGTTCGAGACGCGCTCGCTGGTGCTCGGCCACCTGCAGCGCGGCGGCAGCCCCACACATCGCGACCGCCTGCTGGCGCTGCGGTTCGGCGCGGCGGCCGTGCGCATGGTGGAGGCGAAGCAGTTCGGCCACCTGGTGGCCTACCACCCGCCCCACATGGTGCCGGTGCCCATCGAGGAGGCGATCGCCGTCACCAAGACCGTCCCGCTCGACTCGGACACCGTCCAGACCGCGCGCGATCTCGGGATCTGTCTCGGCGACTGAGCGGGTGAGCGGCGGGCGGGGGGCGGCCCGAACTTGCGTTGTTGACGCCCGCGGCCTCTTCGTCTAAACATCCCCACGCAAATTCGCGGGAGTAACTCAGTGGTAGAGTGCCACCTTGCCAAGGTGGACGTCGCGGGTTCAAGTCCCGTCTCCCGCTCCACAAAAATCAGGTAGTTAGCCGCGCCGCAAGGCGGCGCGAAGATCGGTAGGGACGAGTTCCGGGACGAGTTTTCGGCGGCAGCGCGGTGGCTATGCGGAAGAGAGCAACGTCCGTCAGTGTCGGCCGCGACGAGGTCGAGGCGCTGCGAAAGAAGATCAGCCACTCTCGCGGGTTGCTTCGAGACATGGACGATGTAGGCACCACCGGCGCCATGGGCCTCGCCAGGATAGTCAACCGCGAACTCGGCGAAGTCGAATCGATGCTGTTGTCCTTGATCGAGAGAGCGAAGGGCGGCCCTCTTCCGGAACGGCTCCTTGCTGCGCGGGGGGCGCGACAGAAGGACTAGCCGCTCAACGGCCCGAAGTCCCTGACTTCTTCTGAATTGCGCGCGCTATCAGTGAAGTGAGGTTTGCGTGGTGCTCCCGTTCCGTCCAGCGAGCACCGCCTCGTCAGAGGGCCGGCCCAACCGAACGCATGTTTCCGTCGGTGGAGGGGAACACCTACGGCTATGATCATGACCACCCTGACTACGAACACCGCCGAGAAGGCGTTTACACTTTGAAGACCGAGCGGGTCTCCAGATGCACATTCATTCGGCTGCCGTAACGCTTGCGGCAGTTCTGACCTTCTGCTCCCTCGGCGGGTGCCATCGACAGACGACGCCACCTCAGTCGCTGGGCAGCCCGCCCATGCAGAAGTTCCCTGCGGCGTCCATGCTCTGTCGCTCGCGACCAAAATGCGAGGTTATCGGGCGGCGGGTGGCCCGGAAGGGTGGTGAAGGCGTACTGGAGGTTGTCGACGTCAGAATTCCCCACGCACCAGATGCTGGCGATGGTATTGTGCGCTGCGATCGGCGGGAATACTGGCTCGTTGGCGTCGGCGGACACAGGCTGGTGGCCACAGACTGCGAAACCCAGTATGGGGCCGACAACCCTGGTCCAGCGGAGACGGCCGTCGCCGACGACCGCCTGACACTTCGCTATCTGGAACACAAGTCGAGCGACGGCTGCGAGACCTACACGGCAGTCGTAAACCTCCGGTCGTTCAAGATCGAGAGCGAGGAACGAATGCGAGGCGACGCCGAGAAGGACAAGTGCGTCCGCTTGGAGAAGGATTCGGAAGTTGTGCCGCCGGGCGACGGCTCTCCTGATCGACCGCTCGTAACCCTCCATCCGTAGTTTGCGACGCGGCTTCGGGGACTAGATACGCGCGATGGCGTCACGGGGTGCCGTCGCAAGAGAAAGTCCGCTCGCCATAGTCGCCCCCTGCTTGTTCGCTCCGCTGTCCGCTGCACGCCCGACGCAGCAGGGCTCGTCGGAGGAGGGGGCTGTCGGTCAACCCAGGGACTCGCAGCGTGGGTGGATCCGATCCGGGGGGCAGGTCAGCGCAACCCGACAGGAGAAACACACTCAAGCCACTCCAGCAACGCAGCCGGCGACTGTCCATGCGCCGTCACCGGTAGCAAGCGAAGGGCCATCGCGGTCAATCTCGCTGCCCATCAACCTGGGAGCCGCTGGGCCCGGGCAAACGCCAATTCCACGGAAGCGTGAGGTAGCCGCGACGGCGGTCAGAGAGTTGCGCCCTTCATCGCCTGGGAAGACTCCATCAAGGACAAGAGCGCCGGAACAATCTCCCGCGGTACATGCACATGCACAACAGCACGATGGTCAACCTTTCTATTGGGGTCGTCGCGATCAGCGGCTGCCTGATGCCAGCCGCGCCCGCAACGGTGCCCCATGTTGCCGAACCGTTCCGGCTCGCACTGTGTACCGAGCCTCCCGTGCGCCTCGCCGCGTCGCCCAGTGATACACAGTCCCGCGGTTGCGTGGTGTCATTCATGCAGGAATGGTCCGATCCCGACAGCATTCGTTGGCTGGGCACCCGCCAAGCCCTCCGTCGCTACCTCGTATACGCCCCCGCGCGTCTCCCGGCCGGTCCCCTCCCCGTGGTGTTCGTCTTCCCCGGTTCCAGCGCGAGCGCTGAAGCCGCTGCGCTCTACTACACGCACTCGCGCTTCGAGACGCTGGCCGATCGCGATGGCTTTGTCGTCGTCTACGGGAACGGGTTGCCGAACCCAGTCTGGCCGGGCGACAAGCCGACCTCACCCAAGGGCGGCTTTCTCCCGGGTTGTTGGGCACCACACGCGGGCGAGGGTCTGGACGTCACCTACGTTCGTCGCATCGTCGAACAACTGGAGACCGAGCTGAAGATCGATCGCACGCGCATTTACGCAACAGGCTTGTCGATGGGCGGCGGCATGTCCCTTCAGCTGGCGCTGGAGGCACCCGATCTCGTAGTGGCCATCGCGCCGGTCGCCCCTGTGCCTTTCCAACCCAGCGGAGAATGGCTGCAGTCGTGCCACCCACGGCCAGGCTACGAGACCGTCTCGATAGCGATGCTGGCCGCCACCGCCGATCCGTTTATCTCGTACGCCCCGGGCCCGTCGATCAAGTACCCGAGAGCGCACTACCCTGGGATGGAACAGACGCGCGACGCCTGGCTGTCAGCCCTCAAGATCGTGGGAGCGCCGACGACGGAAGCGTTTCCCGACATCGTCGTCGGCGACTCCTACCAGAGGTACACCGGCCTCGCCAGCAGCACGATCGAGCTGCGGCGGTATCCGGTGGGGCCCGACGGTCAAGAGTTTTGGTACTACAAGGCCGTGGGCATGGGGCACTGGTGGCCGAACCCCCGGCCCATGTGGAAGCCCCTGTGGGCGGAGTTTGGGAAGACCAACCAGGACATCGATTTCGCCGACCAAGCGTGGGAATTCTTCCGGCGCCACCACAAGCCCTGAGGCCCAGCGTTCGCGTTCCAGATGCGCGATGCTCCCGTGATTCGCCTCCTCATGCCCATCGACGGGGGCTCTTCTCCTCCTGGTGGCGGCAGCGGCGCTCATCGCGGGCGGCAGGCTGGCGCTTGCCATCGATGGAAAGCTCGGCCACGGCACCGGATTGGCGTCCGCAATGCGCTGGCTGCGTTGGCCGATCCTTGGCCTCACGTTCATGATGGCGACCGGCGCCTCATGAACGAATCGAAGCTTATCGATTGCATTCGAGCCCCGCTACGGGTGCGGGCCGTCGTGCGTGTAGTGGAAGAAATCGAAGTCGGCGACGCCGCCGGCGGTGGCCGTGCTGAGGTTGTAGGTGAACAGACCGAACTTGATGCCTTCGAACCAGGTGCGTCCCACGG
>CAYUFS010000019.1:0-93807 GCA_964443975.1 uncultured Myxococcales bacterium
ATCGAGGACTTCAGGAGACTCGAGGCCGCCGCGGGCCGCTTCATCCCGCGCTGAGAACGCGGCTTCGCCGCTCGCGGAAGGGGCTTCGCCCCTCCCGCGAGCCCTCCCCGCTCGACGTCGAAGCCGGTCCAGCGACCGGGGTCCCCACGCAGGTCCGCCTGCGTGGGGTGGAGCCATGCTGGACCTCCCGGTGCTTTGAGGTGCGTTCCTTTCGCCGTATGAGTTGCTTGACAGCTTGGCCGGTCCAGCGACACCGGATCTCCCCGTCCTTTGAGCGACTGCCAGTTCTCGTTTCGGACGGTTTCGGCTATCTTGCCGGGCCACAAGGAGGCCCCCGATGACCAGAACCTGGCTGAAACGATTTCTCATGGTTGCGCCCGTAGTTGCCTCTGCATCCATCGGATTCGCCCAGACACCCGCCCCCGCAGCGCCCGCGGCTCCGAAGGCCGCGCCGGCACCGGCGCCCACCATGGCGCCTGCTCCCGCGCCGACGATGGCCAAGCCCGCCGCCGTCACGCCTGCCCCTGCGCCCGCAAAGACCGCCCCCGCGATCGCCTCCAAGCCGCCTCTCATGGCCCCGGCGGGCGCTCCCGCGATGGCGGCCGCCCCGACGTCGGCGCCGACGATGCCCGCCGCCAAGCCCGCGCCGGAGCTCGACCAGCTCAAGTTCCTGAACGGCAAATGGCGATGCGATGGCAAGCAGTTCGCGAACCCGCTGTTCGGCCCCGAGCACACGTTCAAGGCGACGGCCGAGCAGAAGCCCGCGGCGGACGGCTTCTGGGACCAGTACAGCTACGAGGAGAAGAAGGCGAAGGACCATCACGGCGTGAAGGTCCAGGGGTTCTGGGGCTGGGACCAGGGTAGCAAGCGTCTCGTGCGCGTGGGCGCCACGAACGCGGGCGACTGGGACGCGGGGTCCGCCCCCGGTCTGGAGGGCGACAAGATCGTGTGGACGGGCGACTTCTCGGGCCCCATGGGCCACATGGGGTACCGCCACACCTTCATCAAGAAGAGCGACAAGGAGTGGGGGTACACCCTCGAGATCAAGGACCCCACGGGCAAGCTCGTGCCGAGCAGCGAAGTCAGCTGCAAACGCTGACGCGACTTCGTTCGCCCCGACCGAAGGGACGAAACGGCTCGCCTCGCCGAAGGGAGGGGCGGGCCGATTCATTTTCGGCGCGACATGAGCGATAATCGCGGGCCTAATGATTAGAAGCTTCGGAAGTCTGGCCCTGGGCGCGATCTTGGTGTGCTTGCTGGGCGGCTCCGCCAGCGCCGAAAGCGCCGCCGTGGCGCGCGAGCACTACGAGCGCGGAACCAAGTTCTACGACATCGGCCGGTACGACGACGCCATCCACGAGTTCGAGGCTGCGTACGAGGCGAAGAGCGATCCCGCGTTCATTTACAACCTGGCGCAGTCGCACCGGCTGGCGGGGCACAACGTCGAGGCGCTGCGCCTCTACCGCAACTACTTGAGGTACGTCCCGCGCGCCCCGAACCGGGCCGACATCGAGAACCGCATCGGTGAGCTCGAGAAGTTGACCGCCGACCATCCCGCGGCCACCCCCGCGGGACCAGGCAATCCCGCCACGCCTCCCGCGTCTGCCGAGCCATCGGTTGTCGTGGCGCCGGCGCCGGGCCCGGCGGTCCAGCCGCCCTCTGGCTCCCCGACACAGTCGACCCCACCCGCCGGGCCACTCCCGGCCCCCGCCGCTGCCAGCGGTCCCGAGGTGATCCCGGGCGGGGCCCTCCCGGCGCCTGGCTCGGGAACCGGGACCTGGCCCACACCTGCGCCAGGGCAAGCAGCTCCGCCCGCGCCGCCACCGCCCCGCTCACCGCGACGAACGGCCGGTGTCGTCATCGCGTCCGTGGGCGGGGTGTTCCTCGTCGGCGGCGCGATCAGCGGGCTGATCGCGCGCGCCGAATCCAAGAAGGTCGAGGACGCCGCCCAGCAGCACCTGCAGTTCGACCCCTCCGTGCAGCGCCTCGGAAAGGGCGCCGAGCTGTTCCAGTGGATCGGCTACGGCGTCGGCGCGGCAGGCCTGGCGCTCGGCCTGATTCTCTACGAGACCGCGCCGTCCCCGACGGGGGAGGCCGGGACCTCGCGGCAGGTGGCGGTGACGCCGCTCGCTGGTCCCGGACTCGGGGGCGCCCTCGTGCGGGTGGCATTCTGATGCGGATGCCCGTTGCGGCCCTCTGGTGGGTGCTCGGCGCCACCGTGCCCGCGCTGGCGACCGCTGGCTGCACCTACTCTCCGAGCTTCACCAGCGGCGCCTTGAAGTGCTCGGACGACGGAAAGTGCCCCGACGGATACACGTGCTCGACGAGCACGAACAGCTGCTGCCTGAACGGAGACACCATCTGTGGCGGCACCATCGGCGGCCCGGATGCCGGGCTCGGGGACACGGGCACGGGATTCCATTTCGACGCTCGCCCCGACATCCCGGGCACGGGCGGCGTCGCCGGCACAGCGGGACGGGGCGCTGGCGGCACCACCGGCACCGGCGGCGCGACCGGCACCGGCGGCAAGTCCAGCGTCAATGTGTCCGACTATATCGGCGTATGGACCTTCGTCACCCCGGCAAACGTCGTCACGAATTGCGACAACCCGAAGAGCACCAGCGGTACGACGTACTTCCCGGTGAAGCCAGCCGACACGGGTTACCCGTCGACCGTGACGATCAGCGACAATGGCGACGGCACGCTTTACGCCGAGTGGTCGGAGTGGCCCGCCTGCTCGTACACCCTCGCCGTCGACAGCCTGGGCGCCCACGGGACCGACTCGGTCAATTGGTACTGCCAGGACACGGTCGACGACCCCCAGGAATTCTGGAACTATGTGACCTTCGACATCGTCACCGCCGACGGGAAGGCGGCGACCCACGACGCGCTTTACTTGAGAGAAGATGACTGGAGCGACGGAACCACCGTCATGTGCGACCAGACCGTGCACGCCCCGATGAGGAAGAACTGAAGCCAGGGCGCCTATCGACTTTCGATCGTTTGATCCATCGACTTTCTATCGTCCGCGCGCCCGAATTTCCGCGGGCATCTCTGGTATAAGAACGCCCGATGAGCGCTGACGGCGCGGCCCCCTTCGCAGGTAACAGAATCCCCATCGCCATCGAGGAGGAGATGAAATCCTCCTTCATGGACTACGCGATGAGCGTCATCGTGTCGCGCGCCTTGCCCGACGTGCGCGACGGGTTGAAGCCCGTACACCGGCGGATTCTGTACACCCAGCACCTGATGAACAACGTGTGGAACCGCGCGTACATCAAGTGCGCGCGCGTGGTCGGGGACGTCCTCGGCCGGTTTCATCCCCACGGTGACAGCGCCGCCTACGACGCCCTCGTGCGCCTGGCGCAGGACTTCGCGATGCGCTACACGCTCATCGACGGTCAGGGCAACTTCGGCAGCGTCGACGGCGACCCGGCGGCGGCCTACCGCTACACCGAGTGCCGCATGGAGAAGATCGGCGGCGAGCTGTTGGCCGACATCGACAAGGAGACGGTCGACTTCCAGCCCAACTACGACGACAAGGAGGTCGAGCCGACCGTCCTCCCGGCTCGCTTCCCGAACCTGCTCGTGAACGGCGCGGCCGGGATCGCGGTGGGCATGGCCACGAACATCCCGCCGCACAACCTGGGTGAGATCATCGCGGCGACGATCGCGCTGGCGCGCAACCCGGACATCACCACCGATGAGCTCTACGAGCTGGTCCCCGGGCCGGACTTTCCCACGGGCGGCATCATCTGCGGGCGCGGCGGCATCCGCCAGGCCTATGAGACGGGGCGCGGCAGCGTGTTGATGCGGGCGCGCGTCAGCGTCGAGGAGCACCCGAAGACGGGGCGACGCTCGCTGGTGGCGACGGAGATCCCGTACCAGGTCAACAAGGCGAAGCTGATCGAGAAGATCGCCGAGCTGGTGCGCGACAAGCGCATCGACGGCATCGCCGACATGCGCGACGAGTCCGACCGCGAGGGCATGCGCATCGTCATCGACCTGAAGCGCGACGCCGTCCCAGAGGTGGTGCAGAACAACCTCTGGAAGATGACGCCGCTGCAGGAGTCGTTCGGCATCAACATGCTGGCGATCGTCGACTCGCGGCCACAGCTCCTGTCATTGAAGCAGGCGCTGGTGCACTTCCTCGCCCACCGGCGCGACGTCGTCACCCGGCGCACCCTCTACGATCTGCGGGTCGCGCGCGATCGGATGCACATCCTCGAGGGACTGAAGATCGCCGTCGACAACATCGACGCGGTCATCGACCTCATCCGCTCCTCGAAGGACACCGAGGCCGCGAAGCTGGGCCTCATCAGCAGCTTCGACCTCTCGGCGCGCCAGGCGCAGGCCATCCTCGACATGCGGCTCGCCAAGCTCACGGGCCTCGAGCGGGATGCGCTCGTCACCGAGATCAAGGAGCTGGGGCTGTCCATCGCGCGCCTGGAGGAGATCCTGGCGAGCGACACGGTGCTGATGGCCGTGGTGATCGCCGACCTGGAGGAGGTCAAGGAGTCCTACAGCGACGCCCGGCGCACCGAGATCTCCGACTCGATCGCGGACATCGACATCGAGGACATGATCGCGCCCGAGGAGATGGTGGTCACCGTCACCCACGGCGGCTACGTCAAGCGCAACCCGAAGAACCTCTACAAGGCTCAGCGCCGCGGCGGCCGCGGCATCACGGGCGCCGCCACGCACGAGGAGGACTTCGTCGCGCAGCTGTTCGTCGCCTCGACGCACGACACCCTGCTGATGTTCACCAGCAAGGGCCGCGCGTACTCGAAGAAGGTCTGGGAAGTGCCCCAGGCCGGGCGGACCGCCAAGGGCAAAGCGTTCGTCAACCTGCTCCCGTTGCAGCAGGACGAGCGCGTGGTGGCCCTGTTGCCAGTGCGCGACTTCTCGGAGGGCGCGTTCGTGGTCATGACCACGCGGCGTGGGGCCATCAAGAAGACGTCGCTCGCGGCGTTCGGGAATATCCGGGTGTCGGGGATCATCGCGCTGTCGTTCGCGGACAGCGACGATCTGGTGGCCGTGCGCATCACCGAGGGGTCGTCTGATCTGCTGCTCGGCACGCGCAACGGCTGGGCGATCCGCTTCCGCGAGGAGAACGTTCGCCCCATGGGCCGCACCGCCCGGGGCGTCCGCGGAATCAAGCTGCGCGCAGGCGACGAGGTCGTGGGCATGGGCGTCGTTCCCCGCGAGGGCCCTGCGACCTTGCTGACCGTGTGCGAGAAGGGCTTCGGCAAGCGGACGCCGACGGAGGACTACCCCACCAAGAACCGCGGCGGCAAGGGCGTCATCACCATCAAGACGAGCGATCGCAACGGCAAGGTGGTGGCCCTGCGCATCGTCAGCGACGACGACGACCTGATGATCATCACGGACGGCGGCAAGCTGATCCGCATGCCCGTGGCCGGCATCCCCACCATCGGTCGCAACACCCAGGGCGTCCGTCTGATTCGCCTCGACGAGGCCGAGCGTGTCGTGGCCATGGAGCGCATGGCCGAGAAGGAGGAGGGCGAAGGCGAGCGCGTCGAATCCCCGGAGGTCGCCGCGGCCCGCGCCGAGCTCGCCGGGCAGCCCCTCGCCGAGGAGGATCTGGGCGAGGAGGCGGCAGGGGGCGACGACGACGCCGATGACGACGCCGACGACGAGCCAGCCGAAGACGATACCGAGACGCCGGGCGACGAAAATGGCGGCGGCGGAACAGGCGGACCGAACTAGCACCCCGGCCGTGAACTCCAAGGCGAAACATCGCCATACGGGTTAAACTGACGGGGCCCATGGCGAACGCCGGCATCACCTCGCACCGCCCCACCTCCGAGAGCCTCTACGATCGCGCCTGCCAGCTGTTTCCGGGCGGCGTGAACTCGCCGGTGCGGGCGTTCAAGGGCGTGGGGGGCAAGCCCGTGTTCCTGCACAGCGGCTCGGGCGCGCACGTGCAGGACGTCGACGGAAACCGTTACCTGGACTTCTGCGGCTCGTGGGGACCGCTCATCTTCGGTCACGCCGACCCGGACATCATCGCCAGCATCGTCGCCGCCGCGTCGTCGGGAACCAGCTTCGGCGCCTCGACGTTGCGGGAGATTGATCTCGCCGAGCGCATTCGCCTGGCGGTGCCGTCGCTGGAAAAGATGCGCTTCGTCTCGTCGGGGACCGAGGCGACCATGTCGGCGGTGCGCGTGGCGCGCGGCTTCACGGGCCGGTCGAAGATCGTCAAGATCGATGGCGGCTACCATGGCCACGCCGACATGCTGCTGGCGGCCGCCGGCTCAGGGGCCCTGACGCTAGGGATCCCCGGCTCGGCGGGCGTCTCGGCCGCCGCCGTAGCCGACACCATCGTGGTCCCGTTCAACGATCTCGGGGCGATGGAGGCCGTGTTCGCCGCCGAGGGGAACCGCGACCAGATCGCCGCCATCATCGTCGAGCCCATCCCGGGCAACATGGGCCTCGTGCTGCCGCGTCCCGCGTACCTGCCGCGGCTACGGTCGCTCTGCGACCAGCACGGGACACTGCTGATCTTCGACGAGGTCATCTCCGGCTTTCGCGTCGGTCGTGGCGGCGCGCAGCAGCTCTACGGTGTTCGGCCCGACCTCACGTGCCTGGGCAAGGTGATCGGCGGGGGGCTTCCGATGGGCGTCTATGGCGGTCGCGCGAACATCATGGCGGTCGTCGCGCCAGACGGGCCGGTGTACCAGGCCGGGACACTGTCCGGGAACCCGCTGGCGGTGTCCGCGGGCATCGCCACCCTCAAGAAGCTGGACGACACGGCCTACCGCACCCTGGAGATGCTCGGCGGGATGCTGGAGGACGGCATGGGCCGCGTCATCAGGCGCAGCAGCGTCAAGGCCCGGGTCCAGCGCGTCGGCTCGGCGTTCACGATCTTCTTCACCGATCTCGAGGTGACGGACCTGGCGAGCGCCCGGCAGGCGGACACGGCCCGCTTCGCGCGGTTCTTCCACGCGATGCTGGATCGCGGTTTCTATCTGCCGCCCGCCCAGCTCGAGGCCGCGTTCGTGTCGCTGGCGCACACGCCCGAGGACGTGGAATCTTTCGTCGTCGCCGCAAAGGAAGTCTTCGCGACGCTGTGAGCGGGGCCCTCGGGGCCCGGAGGCGGCGGGGGACCTTGATTTGCAGACCGGGGCGTGATAGCGCAACGGCCGATCATCGATCCTGAAGCGAAAAAGATGTGGCGGATCGCCGGCACCACCGGCGCCGTCGGAATCGAGGTGGCCGTGGCGATCGTCATCGGTTACTTCGGGGGGCACTGGCTGGACGGGAAGCTCCGTACGGCTCCTTGGCTCTCCATCATCGGATTCGCCGCGGGGGTCGGTGCCGCCATCAAGGCCCTCGTGCGTGTGACCCGGGCCTACCAGAAGAAGAACCCCGACCTCCCCGACTGAAGAAACACCATGGCCGCTGACACCCTCCAGACCATCGAACGGACGACCGTCGTCCTCGGCGTCGCGGCCGTCGCGGCGGCGGGCTTGATCTGGGGCGCGCGAGGCATGGCCGCGGCCGGCGCCGGCGCGGCGCTGTCGGTGGCCAACTTCTGGGTCCTGCGCCGTCTCGGCAGCCGGGCCGTGGCGAAGGTGGAGGCGGGAGCGTCGACCGGCCAGGCCCTGGCGCTGGTCGCGTCGCTCGTGGTCAAGATGTTGTTACTTTTCGGTCTGGTGTGGGTGGCTGTCCGCGGGTTCGGCCTTCCGGTCCTGCCGTTCACCCTGGGCCTGTCCGTTTTTGTCGCGGCGATCCTCTTCGGTGGGTTGTATCTCGGCCCGCAAAGCCTCAAAGTACCGGCCGCCGCGACCGGCGAAATCACGATGACCTCCGAGAGCAGCCGCGCCCCAAACCGCGCCCCCAACCGCGCCCCCAACAACGAAAGCTAATTCCGGAAAGCCAATCCAGCCATGGGACCGCACGACACCTGGTTCGCGTTTCTTCCGGGCTATTTCGCCCTGAAGGACTTCTTCCATCACTATCTGGCGCGCGACTGGACCTGGCAGATGTTCCAGGCCACGCATTTTCAGATCGACCACGTCCTCGGCGCCCTGCTGGTCTTCGCCTTCCTCGCGTTCGGCGCCTTTCGCTACGCCGCCGCCGTCGGCGGCTCCGGCGACGCCGGCCTGGTTCCCCCACCCCGCTTCGGGCTCCGGAACCTCTTCGAGATGCTCGGCGACACCGTGTTCGGCCTGATGGAGGGCGTGATGGGCGAGAAGGACGCCCGCCGCTACCTGCCCCTCATCGGCTCGCTGTTCGTCTTCATCCTGTTCTCCAACCTGATGTCGCTCATCCCCGGGTTCATCCCGCCCACCGACACCCTGAAGACGAACCTCGGGCTGGCCGTCATGGTGTTCGTGTTGACGCACGCGCTCGGCGTACGCGCGCACGGGATCAAGTACTTCAAGCACTTCCTCGGCCCCTGGCTGCCGCTCGCGCCGCTGATGCTCCCCATCGAGATCATCAGCCACATCGCGCGGCCCGTGTCGCTGGCGATGCGCTTGCTCGGCAACATCAGCGCGGATCACGCCGTGGTGCTGGCGTTCTTTGCGGTCATCCCGTTCCTCGTGCCCGTGCCCTTCCTGATAATGGGCGTGTTCGTCTCGGTCGTTCAGGCCGTCGTCTTTTCCTTGCTGTCGACCGTCTACATCGGCTCGGCCATAGCTCACGAAGAGCACTGATTTCCCTCGTCCGCGAACCCACAAAATCCATAGAGGAGTCTTCGAATGCGCCGCACGTCAAAGTTGTTCCTTTCCGTCGTCACTCTTGGCATGGCCGCTGTCGTCCTGCTGGCGGCCTCGCCCGCGTTCGCGCAAGCGACCGATCCGATTCGCGCCGATCGCGACAAGTGGCTCGGCTTGGCCGCGGCGCTCGCCATCGGTCTGTCCGCCCTGGGCGGCGCCCTCGGCCAGGGTCGCGCAGCCGGCTCGGCGCTGGAGGGCATCGCCCGCAACCCGCAGGCGTCCGGCAAGATCTTCGTCCCGATGATCGTCGGCCTGGCGCTCATCGAGTCGCTGGTCATCTACGGCCTGCTGATCGCGTTCCAGCTGTTCGGCAAGATTGGCTGACGCGCAGGGGGCCGCGCGGCCCCCTCGCGGCTCCCGCCCGTGATCCGCTTGTCGGAAATGTCGATTAGAACGGACTGAAATGGCTGTTTCCTGTGGAATCGTCGGGTTGCCGAACGTCGGCAAGTCGACCTTGTTCAATGCGCTGTCCTCGGCCGGGGCCGAGGTGGCGAACTATCCGTTTTGCACCATCGAGCCGAACGTCGGGGTGGTCCCTGTCCCCGACGCGCGGCTCGATGCGCTGGTCAAGCTGTTTCATCCGAAGTCCGTCGTGGCCGCCACGGTGAACTTCGTGGACATCGCCGGGCTGGTTCGAGGCGCGTCCAAGGGCGAGGGCCTCGGAAACCAGTTCCTGGCGAACATCCGCGAGACCGACGCGATCGCGCACGTCGTCCGCTGCTTCGAGGACGAGAACATCGTCCACGTCGAGGGCAAGATCGATCCCGTGGCCGACGTCGCCACCATCGACACCGAGCTTTGCCTGAAGGACCTGGATACCGTCGACAAGCGCATCGAGCGCGCCAAGAAGGCCATGAAGAGCCAGGGGCCCGCGGCGAAGGAAGAGAAGCTGGTGCTCGAGGTCTGCGAGAAGGTGCGCGTCGGCCTCGACGCCGGCAAGCCGGTTCGCGGCCAGGGCCTGTCCGCCGACGAGCTCGCGCTCTTGCGGGACCAGTCGCTGCTGACGATGAAGAAGGTGTTCTACCTGGCTAACGTCGCCGAGAAGCAGCTCGCGACCGCCGCCAGCGATCCGTTCGTCGCCAAGCTGCGCGCCCACGCCGCCGCCGAGAAGGCGCCCGTGGTGGTGATCTGCGCGGCAGCCGAGGCCGAGATCGCGTCCCTCGACGCGGCCGACAGGCCCGCCTTTTTAGAGTCACTGGGGTTGAAGGAGCCAGGCCTGAACCTGGTCGCCCACACCGCCTACGAGCTCCTGGACCTGATCACCTTCCTGACCGCCGGCGAGGACGAGTGCCGCGCCTGGACCATCAAGCGCGGCAGCAAGGCCCCCCAGGCCGCCGGCGCCATCCACACCGACTTCGAGCGCGGCTTCATCAAGGCCGAGGTCATCTGGTGGGAGGATCTCATCCGCCTCGGCTCCGAGGCCGCCTGCCGCTCCGCCGCCAAGCTCGCCCTCGAAGGCAAGGACTACGTCGTCCGCGACGGCGACGTGATTCACTTCAAGTTCAACGTCTGAAGCGGAGCGGACGTCCCGGGGGTTCCGGGAGACCTACGCCGAAAAGGACGCCAACCGTTCGGGGAGCTGACGCGGCCACGTGACTCGGCACGCATGGAATGACGTCGAGCGATCGATCAGCGTTCCCGAGGAGAGACGCGGTGCTCCGCCCTGGCACGACGTTCGCGGACGCCGGCTTCGATATCGTCGGCGAATTCCGGATCTGGCGCGTGACTGTCAATGAAGTGGAGCAGGTCGGCGTTGCGGCACACCCGACGATGACCAGGGCCGTTGACAAGCAGCGCCCGACACCTGTCGCCAACATCCGACAGCTCCGACAGCGACAGCCCTGCCAGCTCCTCGATCACCTTTTTCGCGCGCGCGGTCATGTGCCAACCTCGCTCATACGAGTGTTTCTTGCGGTGAGAATTGTAGCGCGCCTCGTATCTCCGGCGGGCAGCCGAAACCTGCGCGCCACCAAAACAGAAGTCTCACCGGTGGTGAAAGTCTTGACGGAATGCAAGCTCGTGCCGTTCGGTCGAGCGGCGTCCACCTATCAAAGATGGATCGAAGCGCCGTGCGCTGCGCTACGCCGCTCGCTTGCGCCGGGGGGCGGAGGGCGCCCCCGGCTTGCGGGGGGCGCAACGCGTGGGCTGGCGCTGGGCGGCGAGCTCCGCCTCCAGCTCTGCCAGCGGCCGCGAGGGCGCCCTGCGCCGCTTCTCGAGGTCGCGCCAGAACTCGGGGGAGCCGGCGGTCATCACGGTCTCCAGGTCGGCGCCGCGGGTGCCCTGCAGCGTGGCCACGGGCTTGCCGTGCCGCAGGATGACCACGGTTTCCTTCTGCGCGTGCTCGACCAGGTCGGCGAATGCCGCGCGCGCCTCTCTCACGTTGACCAGCTTCATAGGATTTCCCCCGTTGTCTTTCTGCCCTTCCGGGCGACCTTCACCACGAGCACGACCACCTCGTCCTCGACGATGTCTTAGAAGACCCGGAACGCCCCGACCCGCAGTTCCCAGGCGATGCCGGCAGCCTCCGTCTCTGCGGTCGGGACCAGGCGTTTTCTCTGGGCGGTTTCCTTGGATGGTTCATGGGCCAGCTGCTCCCGAATCTCGCGGTAAAGGACGGCACGATCGAAGGGCCGAAGCCGATCCATGTCGTCCTCGGCCTGGCGACCGACCCGAATCTCGTACCCCACGCCCTCATGTACCTTATTGTGTACACATTGGCAAGCGCCCGAGATAGCTGGCCCGCCGCGCCGGCCTGAGCCAGCCCGTCGTTGCCCGCCTGGAGGACCCCGACCACAACCCGACGCTGGACACGCTCGAGCGAGTCGCGGCGGCGCTAGGGACGCGCCTCGAAGTCGGGCTGTCGCAGGTCCGCGATTCCGGACGCACCGCGGAGCGCATGCGTCCCAGGCGCTCCCCGACCTTGGCCGGGGCTGCCGCTCCCCGGCGCAAACGAGCCGCGTAACTGAAGAGCCCTCCCCGTTTGTCGCGCTCCCGAGCGCTCTGTTAGTCTGCGCGGGCTTGCGCTGGAACATCGGTCCGCTCGGCGTCAAAGATCTGTTCACCCTGGTGAACCTGATGGGCGGCGTGTTCGCCATCAGGTTCGTCCTCGACGGGCAGCTCGCGTGGGCCGGCTACGCGCTGCTGGTCGGGTATCTCCTTGGCGACTCGCTGGACGGCCCGGTGGCGCGCCTCACGCGCACGTCGAACCGCTTCGGCAGCGAGTTCGACACGGCGACCGACCACTTCGTCCAGGCCATCGTGCCGGGGATCATCGTCTACGCCGTCTACGCCCGGGCCGGCCACCCCACCGTCGGCGTCGTGCTTCTGGGCGTGGTCGTGGGGTGCGCCACCATCCGCCAGGCCATGTTCTCGGTCGCCACGCTGGGCGATCCCCTGATGTACTGCGGCCTGCCGAGGACGGTCAGTGGCTACGCCGCCATGTCGTTCGTCCTGTCGCGCTGGTTCAGCCTCCACGGCGGCGACGCCGCGTACACCATCGGCGCCGTGCTCATCCCGGCGCTCGCGCTCATGGGCCTCCTGCCTATCCCCTACATGACCCACAAGGGCGTTCGCCGCATGCAGACCTACGTCAAGGTCCTGGTGGCCAGCTTCCTCGTGACCCCGGTGCTGGCGCTGTTCGCCGCGCGCGAGTACACGTTCGACGTGCTCTTCATCTGGATGGCCGGGTATGCGGCGTTCGCCTGGTTTCCCCTCACCGCCGAGGAGAAGCGCTCGTTCTTCGAGCGCTACCGCCGCTGGCTGGCCGAGGTCGGGCGCTGACACCCGATCTGCTCTCCGGTCTCGGGCCGAGGGGGGCCGAGCACCCCAGCCAACTGCTTTCTTCGGTATCTTGGGGCCGTCCCCGGCGCTGAGCCCGGCAGCTGCTATACAAAGGCCCGCGGATGCCTGACCCACCCTTGCCACCGGACGGACCTATTCCTAAGAATGGTCTGCGAAACCTCGGCCTTGGAGGTGCCCAAGGCCGTATGTTAGGACGTTCGCCGATGTCCCTTAGTCCCGCCGCGTCAGAGCGTCCCGACCAAACGGTAGCTGTCGGGCTGTTGGCGGGCGGCGAGGTGGCCTTCGACCGTATCTTGCGGCGCGTCGACGAGGCGCGCCGGAGCATCTACCTGCGTTGCTTCAGCTGGCGCGACGACGAGACGGGTGGGACCGTCGCCCAGGCGCTGCTCCGCGCCGCCGAGCGCGGCGTGAAGGTCACCATCCTCAAGGACCGCGTGGGGATGCACTACGAGTACCTGGAGGGCGCGAAGCAGAGCTTCTTCCACAAGCGGATCGCCCTGCGGGTTCGACTGCAGACGTGGTTCCTGATGGCCGCGTATGGGCGCTGGGGCTCCTTGCGGCAGCGCCCGAGCGCCCATGCCGACGCCCTGCTGCAGCACCCGAACATCACCGTGCGCCGCGACGACAAGCGCTTCGATCACTCGAAGCTGTGGGTGTTCGACGACGAGCTCGTCATCCTGGGCGGCATGGGGATAGGCGACGACTCGCGGTGGGCGAACGTCGACTTCATGGTGGAGCTGACCGGGCGCGAGGCCGCCGCGCGGCTCGCCGACCGCTACGAGGGCCGCGCCGCGTTCGACCCCGAACGGCGGTTCGACTACTTGTTGCATTCGTTCACCGCCGACGTCCAGGCGGACGACACCCTGCGCGAGCAGAGGCTTCGGCTCATCGCCAGCGCCCGAAAGCGCCTCACCATCGAGATGGCGTACCTCGGCGATCGCGCCTGCGCGCTGGCGCTGGTCGACGCCGTGAATCGCGGCGTGGCCGTCACGCTGTTGACGTCGGCGCGCGCGAACGTGCTCGGCGATCTGAACCTGCGCACTTGCCACGACATCCTCGGGCGCACCCGAAACGCCGACAACCTTCGCGTCTTCCTGCACCCGCGCATGGTCCACGGCAAGGCGATCGTGGTCGACGGTCAGCGGGTCGACATCGGTTCGGCGAACTTCACCCGCCTCTCCCACGGCGGCTACGAGGAGGTCAACCTGTACTGCCAGGACCCGGCGTTCGCGCGCTCCGTCGAGGCGGCGATCGAAGCGGAGATCCTCATCAGCCAGCCGGCCCGTCACCCCGTCCCCCACAGCCCCGTCAACGCGCTCGTCGAGCGCGCCATCAGCGCCTACCAGGCCGCCCGCAAGAAGCACACTGCACGCGCGCCCGTCGAGGAGTGAGCCTCAGAACCGATTCGTGACGGCGAGGAAGGTCATCTTGTCGTTCGTGTCGCGCAGGCGGCTGGTCAGCGTGCGCACGAAGTTCCACAGCAGGTCGTACGCCAGATCGCGATCGACGAAGAGGAGGTCTTCGAGATCCTCCTTCTTGAGCACGAGTAGCTCCGTCGCCTCGTGCGCCTTGGCGTCCGCGGAGCGCGGCGAATCGTCCACCAGCGACATCTCTCCGAAGTAGTTGCCGGTACGGAGGACCGCCAGCGCCTCCTCGCCCATCCCTGGCACCTGCCGGCTGATGCGGACGGCGCCGCTCAGGATCAGGTACATCTTGTCGCCCGCGGCTCCCTCGGAGAACACCGTCGCTCCGAGCGCGTGGTGCTCGCGAACGCCGACGGCGGCGATTCGTCGCAGATAGGCCGGCTGCAGGCCAGCGAAGATGTGAATCTTTGCCAGCAACTCCGCGACGTCGCCGGTTGCCCCTTCGTGCGACGGAACGGGGGCGGGCGGTGGGGCGGCCGTCGACGCGCCCGAGGACGCAAGGGCGGCGGCCTCGGGGGGAATCGAGGCCGCTGACGTACCGTCTTCGCTCACACCGGGATTATGCCACCGCCCTCGTGCGAGAGAAACCGCTCCGCGTCGATTGCGGCCATGCACCCGGTTCCGGCGGCCGTGATGGCCTGGCGGTAGACGTGATCCGCGACGTCGCCGCAGGCAAACACGCCCGCGATGTCGGTCGCGGTCGAGCCGGGCTTGGTGATGAGGTAACCGCTCGGGTCCATGCGCAGCTTGCCCTTGAAGATTTGCGAGTTGGGCTCGTGGCCAATGGCGACGAAGACGCCCCCGATCCTCATGTCGCGCGTGCTGCCGTCGCGCGTGTCGCGCAGGCGCACGCCGGTCACGCCGGGCCGGGGCAGCTCGCCCACGATCTCGTCGACGACCGCGTTCGTGATGAGCTCGACCTTCGGGTTGCGGCGCGCCCGCTCCAGCATGATCCGCGAGGCGCGAAACTCCTCGCGCCGGTGCACGATGCTGACCTTCGTCGCGAACCGCGACAGGAAGTTCGCCTCCTCCATTGCCGTGTCGCCACCGCCAACGACGATGAGGTCGCGGCCCCGGAACAGCGCCCCGTCGCAGGTCGCGCAGGCCGAGACGCCGTAGTTCTGAAACTTCTGCTCCGAGGGCAGACCAATCCACTTCGCCGAGGCGCCGGTGGAGATGATGACCGCGTCGGCCATGACGTCGCCGTCGCTCGCGGTCACGTGGAACGGTCTCGAGGACAGGTCCACGTCGGTCACGTCCGCCGTGCGGACGCGGGTCCCGAAGCGCTCGGCCTGCTCCTTGAACAGGGTCATCAGCTCGGGCCCCTGGACCCCCTTCGGAAACCCCGGATAATTCTCGACCTCGGTCGTGATCATCAACTGCCCGCCGGGGATGGTCATGGGCTCGATGACGGCGCCGCCGCCCTCGAACATGACGGGCTCCAGATTCGCCCGGGCGGTGTAGATGGCCGCGGTGAAACCCGCCGGGCCAGCGCCAATGATGCAGACCTTCACGTGCTGTGTCGTCGCCATGTCAGTTTCTCGTCCTTTTGTTCGATGCTCGTGACCGCTTGGGGGTAACGCGGCCGTCCTCGCGGAGCCAGACGCCGGAGCGCCCCCCCCGCTTCTCGTCCAGTCGGACCGCCAGGATCTCGACGCCTCGCTCGACGCCCTTCACCATGTCGTAGATGGTCAGGGCCGCGGCGCTCGCGCCGACCATCGCCTCCATCTCCACCCCCGTCCGGTCGAAGGCGCGCACGGTCACCCGCACCCGGATACCGGGCAGGCCCTCGTCGGGGTCGAGCGCGACGTCCGTGCCCACGATCCGGACCGGGTGACACAACGGAATCCAATCGGCGGTACGCTTCAGGGCCGCGATGGCGGCGAGGCGCGCGGTGGCCAGCACGGGCCCCTTGGGAGCCCCGCCTGCCTCGCCCCCCGCCATCACCAGGGCCAGCGTCGAAGGCGCCATGCGGACGGCCGCGCTCGCGACGGCCTGGCGCGCGGTTTCGCGCTTGGCTCCCACGTCCACCATCCGGACCTGCCCGCGGGCATTCGTGTGCGAAAGGCGCGACGCCATTCAGGGAATACGTGACCGACACGCACCTCTCGAAATGGCAAGGGGGGTCGACATGGTCTTCACGACGTCCGACGCGGCGCCGTCCGCCGGATCGAAAAATATTCGCCCGAACATAGTAGCGCATCAGCGCTGCTTCGACATCGCCCCACCAACCGACGTGCCCGGCGAGACCCCACCGCAGCATTTGATGTGCCGTCCGTCGGCGAATAGCATCACCGCCTTCCGTGGATTCGCCTGTCGCCCCCTCATCTCCGAAGCCAGCGGGCAGCTTCTTCGACCGTTTCTCGGATACGCAGATGAGCGTCGGGATCATCCTGCTGGGGCTCGCGCTCTACATCCCCTTCGCCGGGACCTACGGGCTCTCCGATCCGTGGGAGACGCACTACGGCGAGGTGGCCCGCCAGATGGCCGTGCGGGGCGACTACATCAGCCTGTGGTGGCCCGGCGCGCCCATCGATCAGGACCATTTCTGGTCGAAACCCGTGCTGTCCTTCTGGATCATGAGCCTGTTCATGCGACTGTTCGGTGTCGCCCACGGCGGCCCGGGCGCGATCGCCCTGGGGACGCGGGCCGAGTGGGCCATGCGCTTGCCGTTTTGCCTCATGGGCGTGCTCGGGATCTGGGCGATTTACCTCTGCGTGTCCCGCTTCGTCAGCCGTCGAGCGGGGGTGCTGGCGGCGGTGGTGCTCGCGACCTCCCCGCTCTACTCGCTGGTCGCCCGCCAGGCGATGACGGACATGGCGTTCGTCGGTCCCATGACCATGGCGCTTGCACTGGGCTTCCTGGCGTTGTTCGACGACAGCGACGACGCTCGCGAGCTGCCACGGCGGACGTGGCGGGGGCTCTCCTGGCCCCATCATGGGCTCTATTTCACCGCGGCGGGAGCGTTCGTGGCGGCGACGTTGCCGCAGCTCATCGTCAATTCGATTCAGCTCTCCTGGCCCGTTCACCTGGGCAGGCACACGCTGACGATCCCCGGCGTGGTGGTGATGTCGCCGTATGTCGCGGCCTTCGTGGGGGTTCTGAGATGGTCCGCGCGCATGCGGGCCAAGCCTCCGCTGTACCTGATGCTGGCCGCCACGCTGTGTGGGCTGGCGACGCTGGCGAAGGGCCTGGCCGGGCTGGGTCTGCCGGTGATCATCTTCCTCGTCTACCTGCTGTTCACCTGGAACTGGAGGCGCCTCGACCGTGCGCAGGTCCCCGTCGGCATCGCGCTGGCGTTCGTCGCGTGCGCGGTGGTCGCGGTCCCCTGGCACCACGCGATGCTCGTGCGCCATGGCTTTCCCTTCTGGGACGAGCTCTACGGAGACAACCACTGGCGCCGGTTGGTCACGGGGAGACACGGCGATCGGGGGACGTTCGAGTACTTTCTCCGCGAGCTGGGCTACGCGATGCTGCCGTGGGTCGGGATTGCCCCCGCGGCGCTCGCGACCGCGGCGATGCGGCCGCTCCGCAACCCGGGACGGCAGGCCCTGCTGTGGTTCGGGGCCATCTGGTTCGTGGCGGGGTACGCGCTCGTCTCTCTGTCGGTGACCAAGTTCCACCACTACATTCTTCCCGCGATTCCCGGCCTGGCCATCGTCGTGGGATTGACCCTGGACGACTGGCTGTCGCGTCGGGCCGTGCGGACCGCCATCGTGGCGGCGTGTCTGGGCGTCGGGTTGTGGGCGGTCGTCACCGCGGACCTCATCGACGCCAAGAACGCCGCCCAGCGCTTCATCTGGCTGTTCTCATACGACTATATCAACTCCCCGAAGGGCAGGCCGTGGCCGGAAGCGCTGGATTTTCGGCGCGCGATGGTCGGATTCTCGGCGGCGTTCGCGGCGGCGATGGGCTGCTTCGTGTGGCAACGGGCGCGCCGGGCCGCCACGGCGGGGCTGTGCCTGCTGGCGCTTGCGTTCACGTACTACCTGCTCGACCACTACATGCCCGCCACGGCGGCCTACTGGTCGCAGAAGCACCTCGTCGCGACCTACTACAAGACCCGACGCTCGCCGCTCGAACGCCTGCTCGTGTGGCAGATGTACTGGCGCGGAGAGAACTTCTACACCGCGAACGAGATCTACGAGGGCCCGAAGGAGGAGCGCACCGTCTTCCTCGGCGACAAGAACGTCGAGAACCTCAAGGAGTGGGTCGGCCGTCACCGCGGTCGGCGCGCGTTCCTCCTCGTGGAGCGCAGCCGCTACGGTCAAGTCCCGGCGATGTTCCCCGAGAGCACCCGGCAGTCGATTCACATCATCGACGACGGAAACATGAAGTTTGTCCTGGCGCAGGTCGATCTCTGACAGCTGGGACAGGCTAGGGTAGCGCGCGGAACGCGTTCAGCATGCGCGCGATGGCACGGCCGCCGAGGTCCTTCTTGTCCCTGTCCGCGAGCGCCAGCATTGTCCGCCGCTGGTGAAGGACCACGGCCGTCTCCACGTTGACGGTGTCCCATTCGTGTTGTACCCGACCTTCGCCCTGCGCGAGGGCAGCATCGGTCTCGTACTCGCAGATCAACAATTCGACGGCGGCTACCTGACCGGAGACACAGTGGTCCGCGCTCCAATTGGCGGGCTCCACGTTCTTGACGCCGCCGACGTCGAAGCCACCCTCCTTGAGCGCGGCCAGGACCTCGTCGGTGCTGGCGGTTCCACCCACATGGGAGTGCCGGCATCCCACCAACGTCACGACGACAGTCGCGGCGAGGATCCCCAGGAAGCCCCAGCCTCGCGTTCGATCGAGTGCCAGGATGCTCATGGCTGCTCCGCTGCGGCCTTCGGCGCCTTCGCGGCGCGCGCCGCCGCCTTCGCCCTACCCGGTCTCGCGGTGGCAGTCACGGGGGCGGGCGCGGATGTCGCTGGGCCTGTATCGAACGGGTGGTACCCAGGTGGGGCGGCGCTGACGCTGACCTTCGGGGGCGTGTAACTGGCGATGCCATGGACCTCATTGACCCAAATGCGGGCCGGGTCGGAGGGCGGCGGAGGCCCGATGTACCAATACACGCCGTCCTTCTGAACCATCGCGGGCGATGGAGACGGCGGCGTCGCGTGGAAGTGGGGACCGGCGATGTAACAAAAGATCGGTGGAGCTTCCGTCGCCCCGTCGGTCCCGATGGTGAGGGGATGTGGACCGAAGTATCCGAACCTGGGCCCGTCGTAACCGAGGGCGACCGGATCGCCCACGAAGACGTTCTCGCCGTTCTTCAGCACGACGTAGACGCGCATATCCGGGGGTGTCACGCGGTGCAGGTGGAGGGCGTCGACGTAACAGTAGGCGCCCTGGTGAGGCGACAGAGGATGCATCCCGCGGTACCGGACCATCGCGCCGTCGGCCCTCGACCTCGAGGCCGCAGCGACCAGAAGGACGAGCGCGAGCAGGAGGGTTCCCGGCGCGCGGGCGGCCTCCTTCGAGCGCTTGGGGCAGGTTCGGCCCGATTGCACCCGAAGCGCTTCCCAGAATCGAGACCGTCCCATTGTCAGCGGCGCAGAATACCGCAGACCAGAGGCCCGCGGAACCCCGACAAACGAAAGGGCCCGGAGCGTTTCCGCTCCGGGCCCTCTTCACTTACTGATTTCGACTGTCGGGCGCGTCTACTTCAACGCAACCGGGCAGGTCGTCGGGGCTCCGCCAGCGCAGATACCCCACGTGGTCGCATCATCGTTGCCCTGCGGTGAGGCCGACAGCGCCGACGAGTAGTCGCTGCCGGAGATGATGGTGCCGCTGTTCCACTTCACGCCGTACGCGTGGACATGGACCAAGCTGACCCCGGTGTTCGTCGTGGCCGTGCCCGGAATCGCCAGGCCCAAGCTCGCCGCCGTGCTGGAGTAACCAGCCAGCGTGTTCGGCGAAGCCGCCGCCGAGCAACGCATGGTCAGATCCACACCGACGATGGTGCCGTCGCTGCTGATGTCCCAATCGCCGTCCGGGGGTGTCCCGTCCGCCGACGTGCTGATGCGCTGAGGAAGTCCGAACGACAGCTGGGAGCGACCGTTGCAGCTGATCGTGTTGCCCAGGAAGCTCGACATCCGGATGCGCGTGCAGATGGTGTGACCCGTCGAGGTGACCGAAGGATCCTCGCAGCCGATGTCGCTCACGGCCAGCGCCCTCGTCCCGGCGGTGTTCGTCCGGGTGAAGTTGCTGGGCGCGAAGTACACGCCGCCGCTGACAGGCTCTTGGCCGGCCGGAGGCACCACGGTCAGGTTGCCAGTCACCAGGTTGTTCTGGAGGCTGACCTCGGTGACGTCGTCCACCGCGAAGGCTGGATCGAAGTCGCGAGCTTCCGTCACGTAGATGCCGACGCCCGTGTTGTTCTGGACGCTGGTGTTCTTGACGAAGGCGGAGATCTTACCGCCGACGTTGGTGCGACCGCCGAAGATACCCAATGGAGCGGGCGTCTCGGCCCCGGCTGCTGTAGCCGTCGCCGAGGTGCCGGCCTTCGTCCCCACGATCGGTCCACCGACCGCGCCAGCGCGGGCGTTGCCGACGATGTCGTAACCGGTGCCGACGCCGCAGGTGCGGACGCCGTCGCCGGTCGCCGCCGTGCGTCCGACGAGGTCGTCGTCGCCGCCCGAGAGCGTGATGCCGCAACCCGTGTTGCCGCTGACCTTGCTATTCGCCAGGTTCACCAGGAAGCCGGTGTTGTTGCCGCTGATCTGGCTGCGCTGGATGTCGATACCGCCGGTCCCGTCCGGGAAGGACGTGAAGGCGCTACCGGCGATCGGCGTACCGTTGCCGGTCACCGCGATGGTGTCGAGAGCGACCGGAGCGACGTCGCGGATGAGGATACCGAGACGGCCGTTGTTGGTGAACGAGGCACCGTTGATGCTGATCCGGGCGAGCGGATCGTTCGGGTCGGTCCCCGCCAGGGCGAGCGACGAGAAGACCTGGAGGCCGTCTCGCAAGTTCGCGGTGACGATGACGTTGGTTCCGGTCGAGAGCACGTGACCGTTGTTGACGATGACGCCGTCGACGTAGTTCGTGACCTTCGTGTTGTCGGCGATGGTCAGACGAGGCGTCGTCGTGCTGGCTGCCGGAGCCGTCAGGCTCAGACCGGCCAGCGAGCGCTCGGCGCCATTGCCCACCACGATGCCGGCGGTGGCCGTCTGGTTCGCGAGCGGCGTGACCACGTCGATGAGGGTCGGCGCTGCCGCCGTGCCCGTGAGGGTGACGTTACCAGCGACGGTCGTGCTGACCTGCTGCACGCTGACGCCGGTCCAGCCGGTGACGCCGGTGATGTGCGTCCCGGTGACGGTCGTCAAGCCACCAGTGGCCAGGACGCCCGTGCCGGCGCCGGTGGTGCCAGCTCCGGAGATCGTGCCCTGGTTGATGTTGACGCCCTTCGCCGCGGGGGTGTTGGACGACAGGATCCAGTAGCCGGTGAAGGCTCCCGGACCATTTCCAAGGACGTCCACGCCGGTGACGGTCGCCGTGCCGTTGAACACGTGCACGCCAACACCGTTCGAGCCGAGCCGCAGGTTGTGCGGGTTGGCAGCGCCGCCGCCGTCGGTGGCCGCATCGTTGGTGACGGTCAGGATGTTGCCAGCGTCGGAAGCCGCGAGGCCGGGGCCGACAATGCCGTTCGATTGGCCGTTGGTGCCGACCTCGACGTTGACCTGGGTGGAGCCGCCGGAGAGGCTGACATTCAGGTGGTTCGCGACGAGGCTCGCCGTGGTGCCGGCGAACGCGTCGGTGGCGTGGTCGAGGACGATGCCGCGCGACGTGCCGCTGCCGCCGACGATCGAGAGGAAGTCAGCCTGCACCGCGGACTGCCCCTGGATGAGGAAGGCGGTCTGGTTGTTGGTCGCCGGAGCCCCGGAGTTCGCGGTCCCGCCGATGGCCTTGCTCAGGATGAGCACCTGATTCAGCCGCTGCGTGAGCGGAGCGACTGCCGGGGTGCTCGTGTAGCCACCCGTGATGGGCGTGACGACGACGGCAACCACGTTCGCGCCGGCGTTGACGGCCGTCGGGTTCGTGGCGCTGGCGTCGATGGTGTAGCCCTCGACGAACGACTTGTCGCTCAGGTAGACGGCGTAGCCCGCGCCCGTCGTCGTATCGACGTCGATGACGTAGTGGAGCGGGTTGAAGCTGCCAACATCGCTCGTGTACAGGTGGACGCCTGGCGGGATCACCATCGGGAAGATCTCGCAAGAGTTCGCGGCGTTGCAGTTCGGGAGCGAGGGCGAGCCCTGCTTGGTCCGGAAGTGCACGTTGCTGGAGGTCGTGTGCTGCGCGATGACCTCGGTGACGCCCTTCTGAGCGAGCGCGGTGGTCAGCGTGCGGAAGCGGCAAGCGGCCGGGAACTGGGCGCCCGTCGGCTGGCCGGTCATGAACGTCGACATCTCCGGATCCGGATCGACGTAGTACTGGTTCGCCACCGTCGGGGCCTTGCAGACGCAAGCCGGGAGGGAGGTCACGGGATCCGTGCCACCGGTGAGCTGCTGGACCGCGCAGCCCGTGGTGATTTGCCACGTGTTGCACGAGCCGGCGCCCGTCGACTTGCAGGTCAGGACCGCATCGTCAGCGGCAGATCCGATACGCTTGGCAGCCGTCGCATCGGCGGCGGAGCAGCCGGTGCCCACCAGCTTGATGGTCTTTCCGGTCTGGTCGGCCAACCCAGGCGTGCAGCCGCAGGCCGTGCCGGCCGTCACGATGGTCGCGGTCGTCGCCGTTTGGCAGGTCGTGCCAGCCGCGCAGGCCGCGCCCGAGGTGACCGTGAAGCAGCCATCCGCTCCCTGGTTGCAGCTCGAGTGCGTCGCACCACCCTCGGTCGGGCAGAAGTCGCCCGCGGTCGCGGGGGTGCCGCAGAGAGGATCGTTGTTGCACACGCAGGTGCCATTCGTTGCATTGCAGGTCTGGCTCGCGCTGCACTGGGCAGGCTGCCCCGGGGTCGTTCCCCAGAAGGGACAATGCGTGGTCGGGTCGGCCTGACAGGACTGAGGGGCTCCCGCGTTGCAGCGGAACGCGCCCACGACACATACGACGGTCTCGCCGCCGCAAACATTACCGCCGACACCCGCAGCGCCGCCGCCGCCCGTGCCAGGAGTCCCAGCAGTGCCGCCAGTGCCGCCCGTGCCAGGTGTACCAGCCGTGCCGCCTGTACCAGTGCCGCTGCCGGCCGCGCCAGCAACGCCGCCAGCGCCGCCTGTCGCGGCGGCGCCAGCCGAGCCGCCCTTGCCGGCTGAGCCACCTGCGCCGCCCTTGGCGCCTGATCCTCCCACGGCTCCGGCGCCTGCGGCGCCTCCATGGCCACCGGCTCCGCCGGTGCCGCTGCTAGAGCCGCCGCATCCGACGACCCCTAGCGCCACAATCGCTGTCAATGAGATGAAGTAATTCGAAGACAATTTAACTTTGAACACGCTGAACCTCCCCGGGTAGGTTTTTCCGGCCGTGGCAGTCTCCTAGAACCGAAAAGTTTTGTCAACTCCTTCGACATGTTTTTTCCCGGGTGGTTTTCCGTCGGAGAGGTCACATTTCCGGAACGCAAACAGGGCGGCGCGCCCGGAAGTCGCGCCGAGGGGGGGCCGGTGGGCCTTCCGGAGGCACCGGCGCTGTCCGATTCTCGCGGAGCCCGATTGACGGGCTTTGCGACCGATGGCAGTATCGCGCGCCCTTGCGTTCTAGGAACGAAGGCTGGCGAAGTTCCCCGGAGATTCGTGCTGAAAGCGCTCACAATATTTAGCGGCAACGCGAACCGCGAGCTCGCGCAGTCGATCTGCAGGTATGTGGATACCCCCCTCGGGGACGCCGAGGTCACGCGCTTCGCCGACGGGGAGATCTACGTCGAGATCAAGGAGAACGTCCGGGGCGTCAACTGCTTCGTCGTCCAGCCGACCTGCTCTCCGGTCAACGACAACCTCATGGAGCTGCTGGTCATGATCGACGCGCTCAAGCGCGCGTCGGCCGGCACCATCGTCGCCGTGATCCCCTACTTCGGCTACGCGAGGCAGGATCGCAAGAGCAAACCGCGCACCCCGATCAGCGCGCGCCTGGTCGCCGATTTGCTCACCGCCGCGGGCGTCGATCGCGTGCTGGCGATCGATCTGCACGCCGGGCAGATCCAGGGCTTCTTCAGCATCCCCGTCGATCATCTCTACGGCATGCCGGTGTTGATGGAGTACATGCGCAGCCGCTTCACGAGCGATGCCGTCATCGTGTCGCCGGACGCGGGCGGCGTCGAGCGCGCGCGGGCGTACTCGAAGCGCCTCGGCGCCAGCCTGGCCATCATCGACAAGCGGCGCCCCGCGCCGAACGTCAGCGAGGTGGTGAACATCATCGGCGATGTCCGCGGGCGGGACGCCATCATCGTCGATGACATGGTCGACACGGCGGGCACCCTGTGCGCGGCCGCGCAGGCCGTCATGGATCAGGGCGCGCGCGCCGTGTTCGCCTGCGCGAGCCACGGGGTGCTGTCGAATCCGGCGCTCGACCGGATCATGGCCTCGCCATTGAAGGAGCTGATCATCACCGACACGGTGACCCCGCGCGTCGCCGTGAAGGAGTGCCCCAAGATTCGCATCCTCTCGGTGGCCCGCTTGCTGGGCGAGGCCGTCAAGCGGATCCACCACGGCGACTCGATCAGCTCGCTCTTCATATAGTAGATAGCTCTCGTCAACGGCAATCGGTACGCTCCACGAAAAGGAAATCGACATGGACACGGGTTTGAATTTTGCGAAGGTCAGCGTCGAGGTCAGGCAGCAGCGCGGCAAGGGCGGCGCCCACAAGGTCCGCGCGGCCGGCAAGGTCCCGGGCGTGCTGTACGGCAGGCGCGCCGACCCCGTCGCCGTGTCGCTCGACGCCCGGTTGTTGGTGAAGGCGCTCGACAAGGACAGGCGCCGCAACACCGTGTTCACGCTGACGCTCACCGGAGGGGCCGCCACCGAGGAGGTCACCGCGATGATCAAGGACGCGCAGATCGATCCGATCTCGCAGGCCCTGATGCACGTCGATTTCTTGCGGGTGGACCTGGATCAGGAGGTCCACGTGACGGTGCCCCTGGCCCTCGTGGGCAAGGCGGTCGGCGTCGTCAACGGCGGGCAGCTGCACCAGAGCATGCACGTGTTGTCGATCGCGGCGAAGCCGGCGGCGATTCCCACCAAGATCGAGGTGGACGTGTCCGGGCTGGACATCGGCGAGGCCGTCCACGTCAGTGATTTGAAGCTGGCGCAGGGCATTCGCGCGCTCATCGACGCCAAGGAAGCCGTGGCGTCGGTGGTGGCGCCCAAGGCCGAGAAGGTCGAGGCGGAGGCCGCTCCGGTCGAGGGCGCTGCGCCCGCCGCGGACGCCGCCGCCGGGGACAAGGCGGCAGCCGGTGGAGACAAGGCCGCCGCGGGCGCGGCTGGCGCCAAGGGTGGCGACAAGGCCGCCGCGGCTCCCAAGAAGGAGGAGAAGAAGAAGTAGTCGTCGTCTGGCCGTGCTGTTTCACCGACGGGGAATCGCGACGTGTGGCTGCTGGTTGGCCTGGGAAATCCAGGCACGGAATACGTGGACACGCGCCACAACCTCGGATTCCACGTCGTCGATCTCGTCGCCCAGCGGACCCGCGCCCCAGCGGCGCGCGCCAAGCTGGGCGCCGAGATCGCCGAAACACGCATCGGCGGAGAGCGGGTTCTTCTCTGCAAGCCCATGGAGTACATGAACGTCAGCGGGCAGCCGGTGGTGCGCGTCGCCAGCTTCTGGAAAGTAGCGGCAGGGCAGACGGTCGTGGTTCATGACGACCTGGATCTGCCCTTCGGGCGGCTGAAGCTGGCCGCGGGCGGCGGGCACGGAGGCAACAACGGCGTGCGCTCGATCCTGACCGAGTGGGGCACGCCTGATTTTCACCGCGTGCGGATGGGCATCGGGCGGCCGGCGTCGGGGCGCGACGCCGCGAACCACGTGCTCGGCGGGTGGAGCGCGGCGGAGCGCGCGGAGCTGCCCGAATTTTTCGCGCGCGCCGCCGACGCGGCCGCGTGCATCGTCACCGACGGCATCGGGGTGGCGATGAATCGATTCAACGGAAGCGCGGGTCGAAAGCCCGCCAAGGGAGACACCACCTGAATGGTCTGGTGGGTCTCCTCTCCTTGCCCGTAGCAGACGCTGCGGGCCTCACGTCCAGAGGGAGATGACGAAATGGCAGAAGCACGATACGGGTCGAGCCGGGACATTCCCGGACGAAAGCGCGAATACGAAACCATCTACATCCTGCGGCCCGACATCGCCAACGAGGCGGTGGGGGCCGTGAACACCAAGATCCGCGGGGTCATCGAGGCTGGCGGCGGCACCTTGCTGAAGGTCGAGAACTGGGGCAAGCGCAGGCTTGCCTACGAGGTTCAAAAGCAGATGAAGGGGATGTACCTCTTCTTCTCGTACCTCGGCACGGCCGGGCTGCTCGAGGAAGTGGAGCGCAACCTGCGCCTCACTGATTCGGTCATCCGGGTCTACTCGGTGAAGATCGCCGAGAACGTCGACGCGGCGACCCGCACCTCGGAGGTGACCGACGAGACGTTCGCCAAGGCCGCCACCCCGCGGCCCGACGAGGAAGAGATCGCCACCGGCCAGGCGGACCTGCGCGCGGTCTTCGGCGACGACGAAGACGGCGCGTTCGACTTCGAAGAAGCGGTGTTCGGCACCGACAGCGACGGCCCCCTCTGAGGACACGGAGAAAACAATCATGTCAATGGAAAGAGACGAACGACGAGGCGGCGGAGCGGGCGGCGCGGCGACGGACGAGCGCGGCGACAAGAAGCGGAGCCTGGGCCGGCGCAAGCAGTGCAAGTTCTGCGGCGACGACGGTCTGAAGATCGACTACAAGGACCAGGCGCTGCTGAAGTACTTCATCACCGACCGTGGAAAGTTGGTTCCGCGGCGGATCTCCGGGAACTGCGCCAAGCACCAGCGCGAGATCGCGACCGCGATTCGTCGCGCCCGCATGATCGCGTTGATGCCCTTCGCGGTGACGGGAGCGTAGGCCATGCAAGTCATTTTGCGCGAAGACATGGCGAACCTCGGCAAGTCCGGCGAGGTCGTCACGGTGAAGCCGGGATACGGGCGCAACTACCTCATCCCGCACGGTCTGGCCGTGACGGCGACGAAGGCGGACGTGGCGCGGGTGGCCCACGAGAAGCGCGTCATCGCGGCGCGAAACGCGAAGCTGGCGAAGGACGCGCAGGCGGAGGCTGACCGGCTGAACCAGGTCAGCGTCTCGATTGCCGTCGCGGTCGGAGACGAGGACAAGCTGTTCGGCTCGGTCACGGCGAAGGACATCGTCGAGGCGTACCGGGAGAAGGGCGTGGCCGTCGACTCGAAGAAGCTGGTGCTCGGCGAGCCGATCAAGGCGCTGGGCCTGGCCGAGGTCCCGGTGAAGCTGTCCCACGGCGTCACCGCGACGCTGAAGGTCTGGGTGGTCAAGAAGGAGTAGCCAGTGCGCGGCCCCCGGGAGCTCGTGACCAGCCCGTCCTTGCGGGATGGGCGCGCGCTTTCGGGGGTGCCGTATTGAACCGCAGGTGCACGCGACCCCGAGCGAAGGCGACTCGACCTTCGCGCGGCGCCAACGTCGCCGCTCGGCTGGGCGCCGCGGGCCGCTTGAACCTTTTTGCGGCGCGTAGCCTGGCAATCGACATCAACCGCAGGCTACGCGCCGCAAAAAGGCACGCGCGACCACGGCGCCCGTTGCAGACGCAGCACCCGATTCGCGCGTAACCCGGAGCCGGCGCGACCAGGAGCGCCCACGCGCGGCGCCAACGTCGCCGCTCGTGTGGGCGCCGCGGGCCGCTTGAACCTTTTTGCGGCGCGTAGCCTGGCGATCGACATCAACCGCAGGCTACGCGCCGCAAAAAGGCACGCGCGACCACGGCGCCCGTTGCAGACGCAGGACCCGATTCGCGCGTAACCCGGTGCCGGCGCGACCAGGAGCGCCCACGGGCGCGCCAACGTCGCCGCTCGTGTGGGCGCCACGGCGCCCGCTGCAGACGCAGCACCCGATTCGCGCGTAACCCGGATCGGGCGCGACCAGGAGCGAGGAAGCTGGTTTCGTGCCCGGAAGCCGGCCCGGAAGCCGGCCAAGCAGCCCGCCGTCAGAATTCGTCCTGTGAGATCGGAATCGCGATCCGCGCGATCGTACCAGGCGTAGACTCTTCGGTTCACCATGCTTGAAGTTGTGTCTTCGCAACCTTCGCATCGCTTGCCGCCGCACAACCTGGAGGCTGAGAAGTCGGTGCTGGGCGGGGTGTTGATCAAGCCCAGCGTGTTCGATGAGGTCGCCACCACGCTGCAGATCGACGACTTCTTCCTGCCTGCGCACCGGGAGATCTTCGAGGCGATGCTGGCCATCGACAAGCGGCAACAACCGCTCGACGTCATCGCCGTCGCGGACGAGCTGCGCGTCCGGGGCATGATCGTTCGCCTGGAGGGGGGGGAATCGTACCTGCTGGCGCTGTCCAACAGCGTCCCGACCGCGGAGAACGTGAACCACTACGCGCGGCTGGTGAAGGAGAAGGCCACCCTGCGCCGCCTCATCGCGGCGTGCGCCGAGATTCAGTCCCGTGCCTACGGCGACTTCGGGCAGTTCGAGGAGTTTCTGGACGAGGCCGAGACGCAGATCTTCAAGGTCGCCCAGCAGAACCGCCGGGAGAGCTACTCCTCCGCCACGGACATCATGGAGGAGGTCCTGCACAACATCGAGGTGCGGGCTGCCGAAAGAAAGGCAGTGACGGGCGTACCCACGGGCTTCACGAAGCTGGACGAGATCACGGCGGGCTTGCAGCGCGAGAACCTGATCATCGTCGCGGCGCGCCCTGGCGGCGGCAAGACGTCGTGGGCGGTCAATGTCGCCGTGCACGCGGCCATGCGCAAGATCCCCGTCCTGATCTTCTCGCTGGAGATGTCGAAGTACGAGCTGATGGAGCGCATGCTGTCCGCCGAGGCGCGCATCGACTCGGGCAAGATCAAGCGCGGCTTCCTCGAGTATTCGGACTGGAAGAACAAGATTCATCCGGCGAGCAAGAGCCTGGCCGAGGCGCCGATCCTCATCGATGATTCGTCGGCGATCTCGATCATGGAGATACGCGCCAAGGCGCGACGATTCCGCGGCGACAATCGATACTTCCCGCCGCAAGCTCCCGGGCCCGACGGCCGTCCCCCGCAGCCTCCGCTCGGGCTGATCGTGGTGGACTACTTGCAGCTCGCGCGCGGCGGCGGCGGCAAGCGCGACGAGAATCGCCAGCAGGAGATCGCCGAGATCTCCCGGGGGCTGAAGGCGCTGGCAAAGGATCTGAAGCTGCCGATCATCGCGGTGTCACAGCTGAACCGCGAGGTCGAGAAGCGCGAAGGGAAGCCGAAGCTCTCCGATCTGCGGGAGTCGGGCGCGATCGAGCAGGACGCGGACATGATCCTGTTCATTCACCGCGAGGATCAGGGGGACGGGCAGAGCGCCGCGCCCACGTCCACCTCCGAGATCATCGTGGGGAAGCACCGCAACGGCGCCACGGGCTCGTTGAAGGTGACGTTCATCCGCGAATACACCAAGTTCGAGAACTACGCGGATGAGCCGGAATACTAGGCGCGGGGGGATGCAGCATCCCCCCACGAGCCCCCCCCGGATCCACCTGGCGGCGCCGGCGCGGCGAAGCCGCGCCTCTCGTCGCCAAACGCGCTCCCTGCGGTCGCTCTGGCGCTGCGGCGAATACTTGGGTGGTGGATGAAGATGCGGGCGGTGATCTTGGTGGCGGATGGGGTGGGATGTGGGGGGGCGCCGGATGCGGGGGCGTACGGGGACGCGGGGGCGGACACGTTGGGGAACCTGGCGCGGCGGGTGGGCGGGCTGCGGTTGCCGAACCTGGGGGCGCTGGGCCTGGGCAACTTGACTGAGATCGCGGGCGTCCCGGGGGAGGCGAAACCGCGTGCCGCCTGGGGCACGATGGTGGAACGGTCGGCGGGGAAGGACACGATCACCGGCCACTGGGAGATGACGGGGCTCGTGACGACGAAAGGCTTCGCGACTTTTGCCGACGGATTTCCGCCGCGCATCACCGACGAGCTCGCGCGGGTCGCGGGGCGCGCCCTGATCGGGAACAGGGCCGCCTCGGGGACGGCGATCATCGAGGAGCTCGGCCCGGAGCACATGCGGACCGGCGCGCTGATCCTGTACACGTCGGCGGACTCGGTGCTACAGCTCGCCGCCCACGAGGAGGTGGTCCCCCTCGACGAGCAATACCGGATTTGCCTGGCGGCGCGCGCGCTCGCCGATCGGGAGCGCATCGGACGGGTGATCGCGCGGCCGTTCATCGGAGCGCCAGGCGCGTTTCGGCGCACCTACAACCGACGCGACTTCACGGCGGTGCCTCCCGCGCCGACCTTGTGCGACGTGTTGACCGCCGCCGGGATTCCGGTGGTGGGCGTCGGGAAGATCAGCGACATCTTCGCCGGGCGCGGCATCAGCGAATCGCTCCACAGCGAGGGCAACACTGACGGCATGCGCCTGACGCTCGAGGCGCTCGGCCGGATGAAACAAGGTCTGCTCTTCGTGAACCTCGTCGACTTCGACATGGTGTTCGGCCACCGCAACGACTGCCCGGGCTTCGGGGGGGCGCTGGAGGCGCTCGACGCCTGGCTCCCGGCGCTCGAGGCGGCGCTTGGCCCCGATGACGTCGTGTTCGTCACCGCCGACCACGGCAACGACCCCACGAAGCACGGCACCGATCACACGCGCGAGCGCGCGCCCCTGCTGTCGTTCGGTCCCGGCATCGCGGCGACGCCGCTCGGGCAGCGCGCCTCGTTCGCCGACCTCGGCCAGACCATCGCGGCGGCATTCGGCGTCGGGCGGCTCGCGCACGGCGACAGCTTCTGGGAGGCGATCCGCTCGTGACGGGTCCGCGGTCGTGAGCGCCCCGCCCCTCCCCGTCACCGCCTGGATCGCCCACAAGCGCGACGGCGGCGAGCTGGATGATGCCGCGATCCGCGCGCTCATCGCGGGCGCGACCACGGGCCGCATCCCCGACTACCAGCTCGCGGCGTTGTTGATGGCCATCGTCTGGCGGGGCTTGACCGCGCGCGAGCTCGCGACCTGGCTCGACGCGATGATCGCCTCCGGTGACCGCATGCGCCTCGACGGCATCGCCGGCGTGAAGGTCGACAAGCACTCGACGGGCGGCGTCGGCGACAAGATCTCGATTTGCCTCGCGCCCCTCGTCGCCGCCTGCGGCGTTCCGGTGCCCATGATGTCCGGCCGCTCGCTCGGTCACACGGGCGGCACCCTGGACAAGCTCGAGGCCATCCCCGGCTTTCGCACGGCCCTCACGCCGCGCGCCTTCGCCCGGGTGCTGGGCGAGACAGGCCTCGTGCTCGCGGGCCAGAGCGCCCGCCTCGCGCCAGCGGATCGGCTGCTCTACGCGCTCAGGGACGCGACCGCGACGGTCGAATCGATTCCGCTCATCGCGTCCTCCATCCTCTCGAAGAAGATCGCCGAGGGAGCCGACGCCTTGGTGATGGACGTGAAGGTCGGCCTCGGGGCCTTCTTCTCCGACAGAGCCCGAGCGCGCGCCCTTGCACGAACCATCGTCGCGCTGGGCAACCGCGCGGGCCTGAAGACCGTGGCGCTCCTGACCGCGATGGACGAGCCCATCGGGATGGCGATCGGGAACGCCTGCGAGGTGGCGGAGGCGGTCGACGTGTTGCGCGGTGGCGGTCCAGCCGACACGCGGGCGCTCACCGTCCGCCTCGGCGCGGAGATGCTGTTGCTCGGCAAGCGTGCCCGCGACCTCCCCGACGGCAGCCGCCAGATCGAGGCGGCGATTGGCTCGGGCGCGGGCCTCGAGCGCCTGCGCGCGTGCGTCCTCCTTCAGGGCGGCGACGTGCGCGTGATCGACGACCCCCGCCGGTTGCCTCGCGCCCGCCATGAGGTGGTGATTCGCGCGAAGTCGCGGGGCTTCCTGGTGACCGTTCACGCGGGGGACCTCGGTCGGGCCGCCACACGCCTCGGCGCCGGCCGCCTCCGAAAGGAGGATGTCGTCGATCCAGGCGTCGGCATCCTGCTCCATGGCAAGCAGGGCGACGCCCTCGAGCGAGGCGCCGCGCTCGCCACCGTGCGCTTCGCCGATCCGGCGCGGTTCGCCGCCGTGCGGCCGCTCATCGAAGGCGCGTTCGTCGCGGGGGCGGAGAAGCCCAGACGAAGCGGTCGCCTCTTCCTCGAGCGGATCGCATGATGCCCGCCGCCGCCGTCCCGGCCGAGGGGTAGTCGAAGGCGGGACCGGATGATAGGCTGGCAACCGCGTGGCGCAGCTTGAATTCGACGATCGCGGGCAGGGAGATGCGGTGGTGTTGTTGCCGCCGTTCCCGTTCGATCGGCGCATCTGGTCCGCGAACGCTCCCGCGATCATCGCCGCAGGCTTCCGCGTCATCACCCTCGATTATCCGGGGTTCGGCCCCACGGCGTCCCCCGCGGCACCCTCGGACGTCGCGATCGCGGCAATAGCCGCCAGCACGTCCGCGCTCCTCGACGCGCGAGGTGTCGCGCGCGCGACGTTGGTGGGGATCTCCATGGGTGGCTACGTTGCGCTCGCCTTCGCCGCCCTGTTCCCAGAGCGGCTGTCGGCGCTCGTCCTGGTGGACACGCGCGCGTCGGGGGACACGCCCGCCGCCCGGCAGGGGCGGGCGCAGGCCCTCGACACGCTCGGCAGCCGGGGCGTCGGCGCGTACCTCGCGCAGTCGCTGCCGCGCCTCCTCGACGCCGCCGCATCGCCCGCGATGCGGGCGGCGACGCGCGCCCTCGCCGTGGAGCGGCCGGAGGCGCTGGCGTCGGGGATCGCGGCGCTTCGCGATCGCCGCGACCGGGCGGCCGACGCGCTCCGGATCACCTGCCCGACGCTGGTGCTCGTCGGAGCGGGCGATCAGGTCACCCCCCCGGCCGAGATGCGCGCGCTCGCGGACGCCATCGCCGGAGCGCGCTTCGTCGAGCTCCCCGGCGCCGGACACCTGACGAACCTGGAGGCGCCCGCGGCCTTCAATCGAGAGGTCGTCACGTTCCTCGGCGCCCTGCCGCGCACCGTCGCGGGCGAGGGAAGGTCGTGAAGGTCTTCGCCTCGCTCACCGAGCGCGTGCGCGCCGCCGCCGCCGCCCTCTCCGAGCGCCTCGACGCCGACGGGGTCGAGACCGCGGTGATCCTGGGCTCCGGGTTGGCGTCCGTGGCCGACCGCGTGGAGGGGGCCAGGTCCGCGCCGTATGCCACGCTGCCGGGCTTCCCGGGGACCACCGTCGCCGGCCATCCGGGGCGGGTCGTCGCGGGGACCATCAGCGGCCAGAAGGTGCTGTTTCTGTGTGGCCGCGTTCATGGATACGAGGGCTACGACGCGAGCGAGGTGGGCTTCGGGGTGCGCGTCGCCGCCGCGCTCGGGGCCCGCACCCTGATCGTCACGAACGCGTCCGGCGGGGTCGATGCGAACCTCAAGCCCGGCGAGATCGTCCTCATCTCGGATCACGTCAACCTCACCGGTCAGTCGCCCCTGTCGGGTCCGAACGACGAGCGAATCGGGCCGAGGTTCGTGGACATGACCGAGGCCTACGCGCCCGCGCTGCGCTCGCTCGCCGCCGCGGTGGCGCCGGACGCGCTCGGGTATGCCCTGCGCGAGGGCGTGTACGCGGGGATGGCCGGGCCGTCTTACGAAACGCCCGCCGAGGTTCGCATGTTGCGCATCCTGGGCGCGGGCCTCGTGGGCATGTCGACGGTGCACGAGGTCATCACGGCCCGTCACGCCGGCCTGGAGGTGCTGGGGTTGTCGATCGTCGCGAACCACGCCGCCGGCGTTATTCAGCAGCGCCTGCACCACGAGGACGTTACCCGAGCGGCGAACGAGGCGGCGGACGCGCTCGGTCGGCTGCTGGTGGCGATCATCAAGCGGCTCTCCGAGCCGGAGCCCGCTTGAACGCGCCGCCGCCGCTGCGCGCTGCCGAGCGGCGGGCGTTGCTGGCCCAGGCGCGCGCCGTGCGCCGGAACGCCTACGCCCCCCATTCGCGGTTCCGGGTCGGGGCGGCCGTGCTCGACGAGCGGGGCCGCGTTCATGTCGGCTGCAACGTCGAGAACGCCTCCTTCGGGCTCACCGTGTGCGCCGAGCGGAACGCGGTCGCCGCCGCAGTCGCCGCGGGCGCGAGGCAGGTTCGGGCCGTGGCCGTCGTGACCTCGACCCGTCCGGCCGCCTCGCCCTGTGGCGCCTGCCGCCAGGTGCTGAGCGAGTTCGCCACGCCCACGACGCCCGTCATCCTGGCGTCGCCGAGCGGACCGAGCGAGGAGATGCCGCTCGGGCAGCTCCTGCCACGCTCGTTTTCGCTGTAGGCGCGGCGCGCGGGCACCGACCCGCGCGGGATTCGCGACCTACGGAGGGGGTGCCGCCGCAGTCTTCTTCTGGGGCGTTTCGAGGGGCTTGCCGGTGATGCGGCCGGCGGCGTCGCGCGCGGCATCCACCACGCCGGCGCGCGCCTCGATGTAGTCGCCCGCCGCGGTGAGGAAATCCTGCAAGTCGAGGGCCTTCTTGCCCTTGCGGGAATGCTTGGCGCAGTACTCCCAGGCCTGGAGCTGACGCTGATCCTCCTCATAGAACTTCTTGGCGTTGGCCTTGAACGTCTTAGAAGGGGCGGGTTTGCCGTCCTTGTTCAGGTTCTGAATCATCGGACCGCACTGCTCGCGCACGTGGGTCATGAACTTCACCGCGTCGGTCTTGCAGGTCGACGCCAGGAACTCGAGGACGCCCTGAATGTCCTTCTTCTTGTCGAGATCGGGGATGGCGCAAACCAGGAACTTCTCGAACGCCGTGGACTCGACCGAGGCCTCGGGCGAAAACGCGCCGCCGACCTCCTGAATCGTGGCGTCGACGTCCTTCACCACGCTGCGACCCTTCACCTTCTCGGCGTAGGACTCGAGGCCGGTCTGGACGCGGGGCAACGTGGCCAGATACTTGTCGAGCGCCTCCTTGAGATCGGCGGGCGACTCCGACAGGAGGGAGGCCATCGCCGCCCGTCCTCGCTCCAGCTTGGGAACGCACTCGGTCGTCAGGTGCTCGGAGAAGGTCTTCTGCTGGGTGAAATAGGCGCTCTCGACCCGCTGCTGGATCTGATCGGCGCTCTGGAAGTTCCCGATGTCGACCTCGCTCGACATGACGCAGTTCCAGAACGCCCCCATCTCGTCCTTGTCCTTCTCCGCGAAGCGTCCGCCGGCCTCCAGCACCACCTGGGCCGCCGCGGTCTTCTTCCGCTCCTTCATCGTCCAGAAACCACCGCCGCCCACCACGACGACGCCCACCGCGAGGACGATGGCCCGGTTTCGCCGCTGCTTCGCCGCGCGGTCCGCCATCATTCGCTGGTACTCGTCCATGCCCCCGGCGCCGCCACCTGTCGGCCCCACGGCGCCCATGCCGGCGAGGGGCGTCGGGCCTCCCCCCGGCGCGGCCGCACCAAGCGGGGCGCCACAACGAGAACAATTCGCGAAACCGTCGAAATTGCTGTGCCGGCACTTCGGACAAGGAACCATGGGGTACCTCCGTGGGGGAGGCCCTTTTACCATGTCCGCTCTAACTCGTGCCTGGCGAAGCCGCGCTAGCTCTTTTTGACGGCCTGCTTCGCGAACGCCGCCCATGACCGCAGGTAGTCGAGCGCCATCTGCAGCTGGTAGTCGTCAAGGCGCTTCGGCTGCGCCACCCGCTCTCCCTGCTCGTTCTTGAGACGTTTCTGCAGGTCGCGCTCGCGCGGCATGTCGGCTTCCAGGGGATCGGCGACCGGCGCGGTCGACTCGACGATCACGTTGGGCGTGATCCCCTGGCCCTGGATGGATCGCCCGCTCGGCGTGTAGTAGCGCGCCACGGTGATCTTGAGGCCGCACGGCTTCGACCCGCACCCGTCGAGATCGATCACCGTCTGCACGGAGCCCTTGCCGAAGGTCTGCGTCCCCATCACCACGCCCCGGCCGTGATCCTGAAGCGCCCCCGCGACGATCTCGGCGGCAGAGGCCGTCGCGCCGTCCACGAGCGCGATCAACGGGAAGCCCAGCCAGGTGCCCCGGCTGTGGGCGTGTGATTCATCCATCACCCGCCCGCCCTTTCCGACTGTCTTCACGATCAGGCCGTCCGCAATGAAGCGATCGGCCACCTTCACCCCTTGATCGAGGAGCCCACCCGGGTTGCGGCGGAGATCCAGGATCAGCCCCCGCAACCCGCCGGGCAGCCTGGCGCTCAGCTGCTCGAGCTGTTCCTCGAGCAACCCATCCGTCGTCGACGAGAACACGCGAATCTTGATGTACGCGAGATCGTCGAGCAGCTTTCCCTCGACGGGCTTGAGCTCATAGCGCTCGCGGCGGATACGAAACGTCAGCTCGCGGCCTCGGCGATCGAGCACCAGCACCACCTCGCTTCCCGCGGGCCCCTGCATGCGCGAGACGACGTCGTCGAACTCCAGGTTGGCGACCTCGGCGCCGTCGACCCGCTTGATGACGTCCCCCGGCTCGATCCCCGCCTTCGCGGCGGGCGAGCCCTCGATGGGCGAGATGATCACGAGGCGGGTCTTGCGCTTCTCGACGTCGATGCCGATCCCGTTGATCTCCTCGCCGCCCTCCGTCTCCTGCTTCAGCTTCCCGTACTCGACCGGATCCATGAAGCGCGAGTGCGGATCGAGCACGTCGGTGAGGCCGCGCGCCGCGCCGTACATGAGGTCGGTCTCCGAGATGTCCTCGACGTAGTGCCCCTCGATGTAGGACAGCACCTTCGTGAACACGCCCAGCTTTTGATACGGGTTGAAGCGACCCGCCTGCGACGGGCGCGAGAACGCGGCGCCGGCTCCGAACGCCGCCGCCACGAGGAGCGTCAATGTCCCCCACCGGCGCGCGCGCGACTTGTCGGGTGGCGATCGAAAACCAGGCATTCCAGACATCGGGCTCCCTTCATTTCAAGCGAGACAGAACGACAGGCGGCGCGAAACGCTGGCCGCAAGAGAACGGCCTGCCTGAGCTTACACGGAGTGACGCCGGGGCACCGCCCGCAGGGTCACGTCGCCGCGCCCTCCTATGCACCGGATTTCGCGGACGGTGCACTAGCGACGCCGCAGCACAGACATCGGATCGATCGGTTGTCGTCCCCGCCACAACTCGACACGCAGGATCGCTGTCGCGCCCCTCCCCGGAGCGAGTCCGAGCACCTCGCCCCGCCTGATCGCCACCCGCGGGGACACAGTCACGGTGCCCAGCCCCCCGAGCACGGTGATCCACCCGCCGCCGTGCGACAGCACCACCGCCCACCCGCTCCCCCCGTCCGCTTCTACACGCTCGACCCGACCGTCGGCGGGCGCGCGAACTGACTGCCGCGGCTTCGTGCGGAAGCCGGCCGCGGTGCGAAACAGCCAGGCCCCGGTCGAATCGTCGTGGACGACGCCGAACTGCAGCGCGGGCGCCCCCGGTACAGGGGCCAGCATCTGGACCGACGAGGCGGTGCGGTCTACCGGCGACGCGCGGCCGGTGGGCGTCGCGCCGTCTGGCGCTGGCATGGCACCGGGGAGCGCCGCCTCCTCGGGAGATGTCGCGGCCGCCGCTTCTTCCAGGCGTACGCGCCCGAGCTCCGCCCGCAGCTCCGCCGCCTCGTGCAGATCGCGATCGAGCACCGCCAGCGCCAGCGAGATCGCCCGGCCACCAGACCCGGATCGATCGGGATCTCCCCCCGCGGATCGCCCGGAACCGGTGTCCCGCTCGGCCGCTGCGAGGAGCAGGAGTCGGTAGAGCATACGTCCGCGCGCGCGGGCGGTGAGCGCCGCGCCGGTGGCCTGGGCGGCGACGATGCTCTCCCGATCGCGCAGGAGCTGCATGCCTCGACCCGACGGGTCGCCGGTCGGGCCGGCGGCCAGCGCGGACCCGCCACCGCCCGCAGTAAGTGCGGCGACGAGGACGACGACCGTGCGACGCGCGCGCGAGAGACAGGGCGCACCCACCCGATGCCGTGCCCGGTCGTGCTCAGGCGCCCCAGGCAAGCTCGTCGACCTTTCGTCGGGGCAGGTGCGCCCCCCGCCATCCGAGCCATCCGCCCAACAACGTCACGCTCGCGACGGTCGCGGCCTGGACGCCCAGATTGGAGGACCACGTGGCGGCGCCAACGAGGGGCGCGGCGAGGGAACCGAGCTGCAGGTGCGCACCCAGCCGCATGAGCGCCACCGACCCCGCCGCCCCCAGCAGGGCGGCGGCGGCCCCAGCGAGGCACGCAGGCCCCGAGACCGCGGTCGAGGTGAAGCCGAGGCCCATGAGCACGCCTGCATCCGAGCGCCGCCGCCGCAGCGCGCGCGCCGCCAGCCCCAGCGCCGCCAGGGCAAGGCTCGCGCCCAAGCCGCTCGCGAAACGGCGCTGCCGAGCTCCCTTCTCTTGCTCGTCGACAAGGCGATGATCCGCCTCGCTTCGCAGCACATCGACATCGGAGATCCCGCTCATCCTTCGCAGCCGCCACGCCAGCTCGTCGGCGCGGCCCGCGCCCTCCCGCCCGGTGCCGAGCGCGATCTCCAGCGTGGTCGGAAGGAATCCCTCCTCGACGTTGTCGAGGACGGCCGCGCGCGATCCCAGCTCCGCCCGCATGCGTCCGAGCGCCTCGTCGCTCGGCAGGACGCGCACGGCGGACACGCCCGGGAGCAGGCCCAGCGCGGTCACCAGCGCGTCGCGATCGGCCGCTGGGAGGGCATCGTCGACGAACGCCACCAGCTGGGCGGTGCCCGTGGCGGTCCCTGCGGGGGCCGCCGGCGCCCGGGCGTAGGCGAGCCCCACCAGGCTCGCCGCCGCCGCGATTGCGAACGCAACCGCCGACGCGAAGAAGGCCCCTCGGTGGCGACGAAGCCCCTGGGCCGTGAGGCGAAGCCCCCAACCGAGACGCAGCCCCAGCGACGCGGTGACGGCCGTCTTGGTCACGCGCCAGCTTCCCCGAAGTCCCGTTCCACGTCTCGCTCGACGAGCGTTTCCCGTCCCCGTCGGCCTGGAAGAGCAACGAGAGTGCCCGCGCCCGCGACCAGGCGCCCCGCGTCCAGCCGCAACCGGCGCGCGCCCGCACCCGTCGCCGCCGCCACGAAGGCGCCGTCCGCTGAGGCGCAAACGACGGCGGCACCGCTCTCCACGGCTCCGCACAGGGCAGATAGAACGGCCCCGGAGTCGGCAGCCGAAAGCGACGCGCTCGGGTCGTCGATCACCACGAGCGGAGGCACCCCCGCGAGCGCCCGGGCGATACCCGCGAGACGCCTGGCACCGTTCGACAGCGTCCCAGGATCCGCCGACCCGAGGCCGACGATCCCCACCTTGCCGAGGGCCCTGACCGCGGCCTCGCGGGCCCACGCGACCGGCTCCCCGCGCGCCGCCAGCGAGAGCATCACGTTCTCGAGGACCGACGCGCCCTGCAAGAACGCGGGTTGCGCGGCGCCGAACCCGATGTTGCGCCGCACGAAGGGGAGGGAGTCGCGCTGCAGCGCCATCACGTCGTGCGCCGCGATCCAGACCTCGCCGGCGTCGGGCCGCCGGCGCGCGGCGGCGATCTCGAGCAGCTGGGTCTTCCCCGCCCCGCGGCTCCCTTCGATCACGAGGATCTCCCCCGCGCGCGCCTCGACCGTGAGGGCGTCGAGGACCAGCGCGCCTCCCCGGCGCAGGGTGACAGCCACCAAACGGAGCACGGAACCGATGGTACGCCGCCCGGAGCGAACAGCCAGTTTTCTGCCCCCACGGCCGAAACTACATCCGGGTCGTTTCGGAGCGGGAAGGAATTCACGAACGCGCGTTGACTGTGGGTGGCACGCCTTGACGACGGTGGGAAGAGGACCTCCGGTCGCGGGCCAGCCGCTTGTCGACCCCGTGCGCTGGCGCTCGGTGTCGCGGGTCAGCGAAGGTCGCCGGGCTCGGCCCTGACGGTGGGCCTTGTCCTGCTGTCCTTCGGGGTGGTGGTGCGGGGGGCCCGCGCGGAACCCGCCGCCGCGGCCGGAGCCGTGACGGTCCCCCTCCGCAGGCCCACGGTGGGCGAGCCTGCGAACGGGGGGCGCCCCGCCGCCCGACCCCGGGATGGTGATCGCAACCGCCATCCCGAGCCCTCCCACGCGCACGAACCAACGCCGGGCGATGAGGGCCGGTTTCTCAACGCGCTCGAGGCGTGCGATCGCGATGGGGGCGGAGAGATCGACGGGCACCTCGAGAAGCTGCTCGAAGCCCTCGGGCCCGACGTCTCGGCGCGGGTGCTCATCGCGACCGTACCGGACCCCATGGAGACCTCGTTCGGGGCGGCGTTCGACGCGGCGCTGAGCTCCCTGCGGGCGGCCTTGTCGACCCTCGGGTACGCGAGTGGGAGCTACTACCTGCCCTGGTCGGTCACGACGCCAGCGTCCGCGCAGGCCGACGCCCAGCCCGACGGCCCGTCGGCGCCGGCGGTAGGCGGCGGGAATGCGGGCAGCGAGACGTCGCGCCTCGGCCGCAGCCTCGGTGCTTGCGTTCCAGGCATCCTGATCTTCCGAAAGGTGTCCGTCCCGGCGACGTCCCGGCTGAAGCAGGTCGCGATCGTACTGCTCGTCGGTGAGACGCCGGCGGCAGGCGTGGCGACGAACGCGCTCGGACAAGCGCTGGCCGTCGCGCGAAGGCTGGGGCGGGACGAGCGTCTGCTGATCCTGGGACCGGCCTTCTCGGGCTCGGCGCCGTCGCTGCGGACCGCCCTCGACGCGTGGACGGGGGCGAACGCCGCACCGCGACCGCGCCCCGCGGAGGGCAACGCCGACCGGGCCCCCGACGCAGCCGCCGGTCAAGTCGCTGCCGTCCCCCGGTTCGAGATCGTGACGGGTAGCGCGACGTCGCCCTCGGTCGCGCGCGCCGTCGCCGCCGACGACGCGCGCTTCGCGGCCACGGTCGTTCCCGATAACGTTCAGACCTGCGCGATGTATCGTTTCCTCGACGAGCGGGTCGGGGTGCCGATGAAGGACGTCGCGCTGCTGACCGAATCGAACACCACCTTCGGCGCCTTCTTCTTCGACTTCGCGTGCACCGCCATCGGGGGCAAGCGCCTCAAGCCTCGGGTGGTTGTGCCGTTTCCCCTTCATATATCGGACCTGCGCGTGGCCGAGGAACGGCGGCTCGCGGCGAGACCGGGCGCGTCGGCAGCTTCCGGGACCGGACCCCAGGGGATCGATCCCCTGCTCGACGTGCGGACGGTCGAGGGGCACCAACGCATGGACAGCTTGCCGGCGATGAGCCCCGAGATCGCCGCCCTCGAGGCGCAGCTGGATCTCGCCGAACAGTTCGGGACCCTCTGTCGGCAGGGGATCCGGGCCCTTGGCATCCTCGCATCGGACGTCCGTGATGTGACGGTGCTCGGCGCCGAGGCGAAGCGGCAATGCCCGCGGCTGATGCTGTTCACCCTGGGCCCCGATCGGATCCTCCTTCACTCGCAGTACAGCGATCTCGAGGGCATGCTGGTCGCCTCGACCTACCCCTTGCACGCGAGCGCCTCGAGCTGGACGTACCCCCACCTCGGACGCGACCTGGTGCGCACGTTCCCCAGCGAGAAGGCGCAAGGCGTCTTCAACGCGGCGCTGTTGCTGCTCGGAGACACGCGCTCACTGCTGGACTACGGGCCGCTCGGTCCCGAGGCCGCCGGGGGCGGCGCGGACGAAGTGCGGCCGAGCGTCTGGATCTCGGCCGTCGGTCGGGACGGCTTCTGGCCCATCGCCGCATTTCCCTACGGCGACGGCGACCGCGGCTACGTGCGCCGCGCCCGCGCCCCGGCCAACGCGGCGGTTGGCGAGGCGAGATCCGGGCGTCAGCCAGCGACAGCGGAGACAGCGGACGAGGGGGAGACCGCGACGGACGACGATGGTGGACCCTGGCGCCATCGTTTCGCGAAGCCCTTCGGCTTCGTCTTCCTCTTGTTGGCGATGCAGGCGTTTGCCTGGCTGAACCTGGGGGCCTTCCTCATCCAGTCGAACCCCCGCGAGGCGCCGAGTCGCCGGAGCTCGGCGTGGGGGTGGCTCGATCCCTATCGCGCGATCTCCGATTCGGTCGCGCGACGGCGCGCCCTGGCGGTCGTTTGTGCCTTCCTGGTGCTCCTGCTGATGAACGTGGGGGCGCTGCTGCTGTACGTGATCCCCGGCTACATGGGCGACGAGCCCGCGATGCGGGTCGGTGCGTTCTTCGCGTCGGTCACCTGCGCGGCCTTGGTCGCGGTCATGGTCGCCGTCGTGACCTGCTCGCCTTGCTGGCACGACAACGGCGAGCGCGCGGCGCTTCGACGGCGCTTCGTCGCCACGTTCGCGATCGGGTGCGTCTGGTTCAGCGCCATCATCATCTGGATCTTGCCGCGCGTGGCCCGCTTGCTTGGCCACCTGGAGCCGGACCTGACGCTGTTCTTCGAGCGCACCACCAACGTGACATCGGGGTTCTCCCCGGCGAGCGGCGCCGTCCTCTACGGGCTTTGCCTCCTGGGGGCGGCGATCGCGGAGCTGAACCGGCTGCGGCTCATCGGCTTCGCCAGTGACTTCGAGGCCGCCTGCTTCCCTCTGGTCACCGACCCGTTGTTGAAGCGAAAGCTCGAGTCAGCCCTGCGGACGGGGCTAGAAGGCCTGCTCTTCGTTGCGGCGATGACGGTCGCGGTCGTCGTCGCGGCGAGGGGCGATTACCATCCGCCGTTCGAGGGACGCTGGCTCGGAGACCTGTTCGGTCGGGCGGGCGCCGCCGTGGTGGCGTCGATGATCGCTCTTCAGTTGATCCGGTTCGCCCGCACCTGGGCGGTGATCCGGCGGCTGTTCCAGGAAGAGCTCGAACGCCCCGACGCGCCGCGCTTCCGCAAGCAGCTTCGCCCGTTCTTCCTGAGGCTGCTCCAACGCCCGCTCGATCCCACGCTCGGTCGGACGATCATCGCGCACGTGCGCGCGGCGGCGGCGCCCATCCCCGATCCGCGCGCGCAGGAGGCCGTCCGCGTGCTGGTGCTGGCCAGCTACGGCCGCGCACACCTGCACAACTTCCTGACGTTCATGACGGGGGCGGGCTTCGCCCTGATCCTCCTGTCGACGTCCTACCCGTTCAAGATGTGGCACAGCACAGACATCCTGACCTGGGCGGTCGTCGCATCGGTGATCACGGTCGCCTTGTTCGTGCTCATCACGATGAACCGGGACGAGGTCCTGAGCCGGATCAGCGGCACGGCCCCGGGTCGGATCTCGCTCGATCGCACGTTCACGCGAACCGTCCTCATTCACATCGGCCTGCCGCTCCTCGGGTTGGCGGCGACGCGCTTCACGACCGTCGCCGTGTTGTTCGGGAAGTTCGTCAAGCCGCTGATGCAGCTCTTCGGCGGACTTGCCGGCGATTGACGCCGCCCAAGCGGGGACCGCCCCCTGCGCCGTTCGCGAGCGGCAGCGACCGATGCGCTACGGGCCGCGACCGCCGTCACGGCCCTGAAGGCTTGCGGCGAGATTTGTCCGACTGACGGCGAGCCAACGATCTGCTTCCGCTGCTACACTGATCCCCGCGTGCCTCGCATGCGTGGCGGTCGATGAGTCCCCCGAAATCCGAACCCGTCGAGCAGTCAGGCGGCGGCCTTGTCTGGACGCTTTGGTGCCTCGCGGTGCTGCTGGGCGCCTGCAGCCAAGGAGCGCCCCAGATGCCGCCTCCGGCGGACGGGATGGTGGCGGACCACGCGACGGCCGACGCGGGTTGTCCCGCGGAGGCCGATGGCTGCGATCAGCCGCCCCCCGATCAACCTCCGGTGGCGAGCATCCGGTTCAACACGCAAGCCCCCGCCACCCCCGCGGACTATCCCTACGCCCCCGGCGCTCCACCGGCTGAGGATCCAGCGCCGCGCACGCCTGTCTTTCTGTCCGCGATGAGCAGCTTCGACCCGGAGGGGCAGGCGATCTCGTACTTCTGGAACGTCCAGGATCCGACCGGGCAGTATCTGACCGTCGCTCCGGATCCCGGCGCGGCGGCAATCTCGTTCACGCCGAACTTCGTGGGTCCGTACGGGATCACCCTGGAGGTCTTCGAGACGGGGGGCCTCAAGCAGCTCGTGCAAACGATGTTCACGATGATGGTCTCGTCGGTTCCGTGCGCGCCCGACGGGTTCTCCGCCCCTTGCTCGGACGAGCTCGCCGTGCCGGGGGGGACGTTCATGGCCGGCTCACCCGACAGCGTGGGTTTCGACAACGAGCATCCCCAGCACGTGGCGAACGTGGCCCCTTTCCTGATGGACAAGTACGAGGTGACGGTCGGGCGATACCGAAAATTTCTGTCGACGTTCTCGGGAGACGGCTTCCCCGACGGAGCGGGCGCGCATCCTTTGATTCCCGGAAGCGGCTGGCAGTCCGTGTGGAGCGGGCAGACGAGCCAGGATTACCTCATCTCGGTCAGGGAGTGCGGCGGAGCGTGGACGGATGACGTCGGCGCGTCCGAGGCACGTCCCATCAGCTGCGTGACCTGGTACCAGGCGTTTGCCTTCTGCATCGCCGAAGGAAAGCGGCTCCCCACCGAGGCCGAGTGGGAGTACGCCGCCGCGGGAGGGAGCGAGCAACGCATCTACCCGTGGGGCAACGATCCTCCGACGGCCGATCGCGCGGTGTACGGCTGCAAGTTCGATGGCCAGGACGGCTGCTCGCCCGCCGATCTCCCGGTCGTCGGGAGCCTCCCCGACGGCGCCGGTCGCTGGGGGCAGCTCGATCTGGCGGGCAGCGTCTGGGAATGGGTCCTGGACGTGTACGCGCCCTACACCGACTCGACCTGTGACAACTGCGCCGACCTCACCGTGACCGTGGACGAGGGGCGTGTCTTCCGCGGCGGTGACTTCCAGTTCGACGACGGCGCTCAGCAGACGGACCTGCGAGCGGCGTCGCGGTTGGGCTTCGACGCGAAGTTCCCCGACCAGACGCGGGGATTTCGCTGCGCGCGGACGCCGCCGTGAGCGTCAGGCCCGGTGGAGAATGGAGAGTGCCGCGAGACGTCAGCGATCCCGGGCGCAGCGGAAGCCGATTTCGTTGACCCGGTACGTCGGGTCGTACGTGTCGATGCTCGATGAGGTGAGGTACGTGGCGTCGTCGTAGAAGCTGCCTCCGCGGACGACGCGGTCCTGGGTGGGATCGAGGTTGGCGCAGTCGACGCATCCGGGTGGATAGAGGGGCGCGTACCAGTCCTCCACCCATTCCCAGACGTTGCCCGCCAGATCGGCGTGGCCAAACTTTCCGTCGCCCTTCGGAGACGTGGAGCCGACAAACGTGGGCGCCGATAAGTTGGTCGTCTGATTGGCGTAGACCGCGTAGCTCGAATCGATGGTGTCGCTCGCGGGCGGGCTCGACCAGGGGTAAAACCGCTGGTCCGCGCCGCCCGCGGCCGCGTAGTTCGCCTCGAGCTGCGTCGGGAGTCGTCCTCCGTCCCAGACGCAGAACGCGAAAGCCTCGAACCAGGTCACGCAATTCATGGGCAGCGTATCGCCCATGCCCCAGGTCCAGGTGTTCATCAGCCCGCCGGATTCGTCACACTGCACGGCGGCCGTCAGCGCGGCCTGCGTCGGCGGGAGCATGACATCCCACTCGGGATTCCATCCTGTGTCCGACGGATTCTTGGGATTCTTGCCGCTGCCGGGGCTCGGGCGACTGCCAGGATAAGCCGCCACGAAAGTCGCGAACCTACCCACGGTGACCTCGTAGGTGTCCAGCCAGAAATCGCTGACCGTGGCCGCGTACGGGGCGTCGAGCAGGTTGTCACGCTGAAACAGGCCCCCCTTGACGAGACCGACGCTACAGCAATCGGAATCGCTCCCCTGGCAGACAGCCGTCAAGCCCTGGCAACTGGGTAGCTTGGATGCCTGCGTTGCGCCCGCCACTCCGCCGGCCCCCACGGCGCCACCGACTGCAGAACCTCCGCGCCCGCCGACTCCCCCGGCCCCCTCTGCCCCAGCACCGATCCCTGCTCCTCCGGCGACTCCCGTCCCCACACCACCCGTTCCATTCGGCACACCCTGGCCGCTATTACAAGAAACGCCCGCCGCGACTATCGCCACGACGAGCGTTGCTTGAAACCCACTAACCAAGGCGCTAGACGTTCGCGCTCAGGCCTTCATGATCTCGGGCAGCGGACCGCCCGTGGCCAATCCGAGGGTATCCTGCATGAGGCCGTGAGCCTGCATGATGCCGATCAAGATGCGTCCCGTGACCGGACCACCCATTGGCCCGACGAGCGGACGTGGATTGGTCGGTTGAGTCACGTAGTTGATGTGCCGACCGTCGATCTGCATTTTGCCATTGCCGCCGCCGGCGATGAAGACCGGCATATCCCAGTGATTGTGGGTGGCGCCATCGCTGATGTCGCTGCCCAGGTAGAACGTGGTGTGGTCGAGCAAGGTGCCGTCGCCCTCGTCGATCTTGTCCATCGCCTGCAGCATGTTGGAGGCCTGCTGCACCTCCCAGTTATTGATGAGGATCAGGTTGGCCAGCTTGGTCGGATTGTTGTCATGGTGCGAGGTCGCGTGGTGCGGTGACGAGCCACCCGTCAGGAAGGAGTAGTCGTTGTTGCTCGTGCCGTTGCCGAGCATGAACGTGATGGCTCGAGTCATGTCGCATTGGAACGCCAAGACCATCAGCTGCGACAAGGCAGGCATGTGGCTCATGAGAATGGTGCTGGGCGTGATGCCGCGGTCGAAGTTCAAAACCTCGCCGGCCATCGGCCGCGTGTTCGGCGTACAACCCGAGATCGAGCCGCTGCCCGCCCCCGTCGACATGCTCTGGATTTGCACCTCGAGCTGGCGCAAGGAGGTGGTGAACTGATCCATCTTCTGCTTGTCGGACACGCTGAGCTTGGTGCTGATGGAATCAGCCTGCGCCTTGACCAGATCGAGAACGCTGGTCTGGTCCGTTACCAACTGCTTGGCGGCAGCGGCGGCCGCAGCGTCCGCCGCCGAAGGCATACCTGCCGTCGGGGCCGGAGTGGCCACGAAGCCCTTGAACAGCTTGTCCCAGAGCAAGCCCGGATCGTAGATGTTCGGCTGCGGCGCGCCTTTGATCCACGAGAGGGCGCGAGAGAAGGTGCAGTCGACGCGGTCGCAGAGGCCGTTGTCGCCCTGAAGGCCGAGTTGCAGCGACGGATACTTCGGCTGCGGGGAGCCCGCGGGGTTCAGGTAGGGCAGCAGCAGCTGATCCATGCTGGTTCGCGCCGTGGAGGTCAGGTTGCCGTTCACGGAGAGCATGTTCAGGAACATGCCCGTGCCGGCGCCGTGATCGCCCGGTGGATTGCCCGGAACGGCGATCGCCTGGTTGTCGGTGCCCGAGATAATCAGGATCTTGTTCCGGATCGGCTCGAGTGGCTTTGAAATCGCCGTCGCGACCCAGTTCGTGACACCAGCCTGGCTGCCAAGAACGGGCGTCCACCCCTGCATGTTCATCCCGTTGGGAATGAACCACGCCATGAACCGGCGTGGCGCCGCGATGGCCGCTGCGCCCGAGCGGCGAGTCCACAGGGCGGAGGCGAGGAAGGGCAAGGCCACGGACACACCACCAGCTCCCTTCAAGACCAATCGACGCGAAATCTTTGGCGATGTATTTGCGCTCATGTCCTTCTCCCGTTTCAAAGAGCTCATTTACGGTCCCTCCCCACGGTTCGTGCGAAATGCCTCGCTCGCGGCGACGGTTCGCACGAGGTCTTGCCAGGTCGCGTTCGAGCTCGCGAGGGGGTCGGCCAGTCCCATGATATAGGCCCGGTCGGTGCGCATCTTGACGTCATAGTCGAAGATGCGGCCGACGCCGAAGGTCATCATCTGCTTCGTCAGGCATCGCGTCAGCCGGGTGTCCTTGGCGATGTAGTTCGAAAGCGACGCCGCACCGTTGACCATGGTCTGGTCCGGCATCACGGAGCTCGCATCAACCGCGATCCCGTTGTCCTGGGTCCGGTAGGCGCCGACAGCGTCGTAGTTCTCCAGGGCCAGGCCGATGGGGTCGATCAAGCTGTGGCAGCTCGAGCAGTAGGCGCTCGCGCGGTGCATCTCCAGAACCTGCCGCACGGTGCCCATGCCCTCGGGCGGCAACTGCGGAACCCCAGACGGCGGCGCCGCCGTCCCGTCGCAGAGGAGATTCTCCAGCACCCACACACCGCGCTTGACGGGGGAGGTACGCGCGGGGAGCGAGGTGATGGTCAGGTAGGAAGCCTGGGTCAGGATGCCCATGCGGTTGCTGGTGCTCGGAAGGGTGACCTTGGTCAGCGCGGTGCCAGCGCCCGCCGGAGCGGCAAGGCCGTATTGCTTCGCCAATCGCGCGTTCACGAAGGTGAAGTTGGCGGTCAGCAAGCTCGTGAGCGGCTGGTTGTCGCTGACGAGCGACGAGAAGAAGGCCGTCGTTTCGAGGGGCATCGACAACCGCAGAGTGTCATCGAAGTTGGCCATCAGGGCCGGATCATCGGGTGCCACCAGCTGGGTATCGCTGAGCGACAGCCACTTGGCCGCGAAGTTGTTGGTAAAGGCCTGGAGCCGGGTCGTGTCCGTCAGGAGGCGATTGACCTGGCTCGTGTAGTCGGCGCCGGCGGGCACGAGCTTGCCGGCGGCCGCCGCTGCGGTGAGCTGGGCATCGGGCGTCGTCGATCCAAGAAAGTAGGACAATCGCGCGGCGAGCTCGTAGTCATTGATCTTGGTGGCGGCGGTCGAGGTCGCCGGCACCGAGGTCTCTGGAAGGAACAAGAAGTTCGGAGAGAGCAGCACGGACTGGAGCGCGGCAGAAAGGCCAGGCATCGGGTCCATGTGCGCTGTCGCGATGGTCGTCGCCACGGTCACGACCTGGGCCACCTCTGCGTCGGTCACGGGCCGCCGGAACGCGTTCGCCATGAGCGGCTTCAGGATGGTCGTCATGCAAGTCGCCATGTTGGCGATGGTCGGCGTGCAGGTCAGGATGCGCGTGCGAACCGGGTCGGTCGCCGGGCGAGCCAGGAACTCTGTCACCACGCCCACCGCGGACGCTTGGACTTGAGCGAACAAGAGGTCGGAGTAGACGAGCGTTTGACCGTTGTTATCAAACCCTTCGTTGGTCTGATCCTCGGGGAACATGTACTTCTGGCTGCTGCTGGTCATCGTGCCGAAGATGTCGCGCACGCTGTTGTCGTATTCGTTGACGTTCAGGCGGCGCAGGGTCACCCGGCCCGCGTCGAGCGTGGTGGTGGCCGTGATGTTGTCCCAGAGGCCAGCCGGCCTCGTCCCGCCGCCAGGCAGAGTCACGGTGGTCCCACCGGAGCCCGTGGCAGGAGTGGCGGTGGTCGCGCCGGTGCCGCTGGACGTGCCGCCGCTGCCTCCGCTCCCGCTGCCACTCGGGGAGTTGCCCCCGCCGGACCCCCCCGACCCCCCGGGCTTCGTATTCGTGGCGCCGCCGCTTGCGGTACCGCCGCCGGGCGGCGTCGTCCCCGACACGGTTCCGGTGCAACCGGAAACCAGGACGACCGCGACCGCGGCGAGGTCTGTAAAGAGACCGTTGCGACCAATTTGTTTCCGCATCGAAGCCCTCCCGGGTGAATTCTTCTGCTAGTTGCGGCGCCGTGAGCTCGTCGTCATGCCCGCGAAACCAAGAAACGAAACCCTTCGCAGCACAAACTTCCACTACGAGACGGAAGTAACTTATCAGCTTTCGCTTTTTCCTGTCCTAACTGCGATCGCGCGCTTGACTGATGGATAAAAACCAAGGGGCCTTACAAAATCGCGGGCCCGGGAGAATGCGTTACGGAGGGGTGCGTTTCTCGACGGCGCCGAGGTCGTAAGTCTTTGTGCTTACTGGAGGATAGTCGAAGCCGCGGGCCTGGTGAGTCTGGTCGAACCGGGGGGGCGCGTCGGCCCCCGGAAGGCTGCCGATGGCACCCGTCGCGTCGACGGCGATACTCCCCTCGGTCAGGGCGTGCACGCGCGGGTGATGCTCGCCTACCCCGCCCTGGTCGGTGAGCTCGGGATCCAGCCCCGGATCGACGTCGACGAGGGTCCCCCCACCTAGGCCTACACCACCGCGGTCGCTGCCGACGATGGTCGAGAGCGCGCTCGTGCCGAGCAGTGAATCCTGAAGCTGGTAGATGTCGCCCGCGATATCGTTGGGTGACAGGCAGACGAAGGACTGGTCCGGGTTCTCGCGCGCCAGACAATTGTTGGCGACGATGCTGCCGACCAGATACAGCCGGTTGTCGATGTTGTCGACGAACAGCTCCTGGTTCGCCGCGACCGCGATCCCACCGCCGTCGAATTCCGTGCTGCCGTTGTAGGCGATGGTCGACTCGACCACTTGCAGGACGCCATCGGCGAGCGGCCCGGCGTTGTTGGCGAAGCTGATGCCGCCGCCGTGGCCGCCCTCGGTCAGGTTGTCCGAGATGGTGGAGTTCGTGATTCGCGAGATGCTGTTGGACTGGATCTGGAGGGCGCCGCCCTTCGTCGAGTGGTTGTGGGTGATGCTGGAGTTGGTGATGGTCAGGAAGTCCGTCTGCGACTTGGCGTCGCCGCCCGTGCTGTAGAAGATCGCGCCACCGCCGTCGCCGAAGTCATTGTCGTTGCCGTCGAGCGTAGTGTCCGCCACGTTCAAGTTCACGTCGCTCGCGACGATCGCGCCATTCGAGAAGCGCTCGATCCAGCACTCGGTCACGTTGATCGTGGCGACGCCAATCGGCGTGTCGCCGGAGATCGAGATCCCGGTCGACAGCGTCGGGAGAGTCTGACCAGCGCCCACCATGTGGAGGTCTCGAAACGTGATGGTCACGGGGTCCGTGGGATCGAGGCCGAAGAGATCGCTCCCGTCGGGCGCCTGGATGGTGGCCAGCGTCCCTGGTTGCGCCGACATGATGGTGACGGCGCGCGAAATCCGCAATGAGGTGGTGACGCTCACCGTCCCTGTAGTCGGGATGACGATCCGGTCGTCGACGCCGATGGTGCCAGACCAGGCGCATCCGTATTCCGATTTTTGATCGGCCAGCGCCATCACGGCCTCCTCGAGACCGCAATGTCCGTCGACGAGGTGGTCGCGTGGACAGGCGGCGGTGACCTCCAGGCCGCACGTGGTGTCGACCGTCAGGGTTCCTGGAGAGGACGAGACGCCCCCTTCCATCTCGGTCTCGGCGCCGTCGCCGGCATCCCCGGCGTTCAGGTCGGCGGCGTCGGCATCCGACGCCTGTCCGAGCTCCGCTTGGTCAGGTGAGTCCGCGCTGGCGTCCCGTGACGCCGAGGCATCGTCAATCTGCTGGCTGGCTGGACTGCAGGCGAGCCAGGAAGCCGGGGCCATGATCGTCACGGCAATCATCGACAAGACCTGGGCGCCAGGAGCCAGACGGCGGGAAGCGTAGACAAACAAGATCCGTCCAGGTTATCACGCGCGGTCCGCGGTCAGGTGGCTGCCGCGCGCGGGTCGTGGGGTCAGCGCGCGCATCGCTTCCGTCGAAGGAAGATCGCGCAGGCCGCGAACATCGCGCCCCAGCCGGTCGCGGCGCGCGGGGCTTCGGCGGATGAGCAGACGCACGCGCCGCCGCGCGCTTCGTAGGCCTTCGGCGCGTCGACACCCGAGTCGTCGATCGCCTCTTCGTCACCGACCGTGTCGAACCCCACGTCGGGCGGCACGTCGTCGGGACCGTCCGGCGCTTCCCCGTCGACGGCCGCGTCCGCGTCGGCGCCGCCGTCGGCCGTCGAAGCGTCGGTTGGCGTGGCGTCGACGGCCGCGTCCGAACAAGCGGCGATCAACTCATGATGACAGCCATCGCCGAGCAGACACGAGTCCGTGGTACAGGCGTCACCGTCGTCGCACACGAGCGCAGGCCCGGGGATGCAACGGCCTCGCTGGCAGGTGTCGGGATCCGTGCAGGGCTCGCCGTCCGTGCAGGCCGTCCCGTCCGCGACCGGCGCGCCCTTGCACACGCCGGCCTGGCAGAGATCGCCCGCCGTGCATTGATTGCCGTCCGTGCAAGCGGTCCCGTCGGCGGCCGGGGTGCCGATGCAGGCGCCTGCCACGCAGGTGTCTCCAAGGGTGCAGGGATTGCCGTCCGTGCAAAGCGCGCCGTCGATGACGCTCTTGCAACTGTCGACCACGAGGGGCGTCGAGCGGGCGCTTGCAGCCTCACCCCCGGCGGCAGCGGCGAGCGGGGACGACCAACTCACGGCCGCGACGACGATGACCGCCCGAGCCCAAAGCCAAAGATCGATGCAAAGATCGACGCCAAGATCGACGCAAGAATCGATGAGCGATCGCAGGTCACGCACGGCGCGGCCAGAGCATCTCAGATTTGCCGCGAATCGGGAAATGCCGTGGGGGGGACTCCGGGGCAGCTCCGCCGCAGGACACCCTTGGCGGGCGCGGCGCAACCAGGCCGCGGATGGCCATATATCGATGGTCACGTCACATCAAATCACGTCCGATCTCGGGTGAATGCCCCGCGTAATCTCTTTTGTCCGTGCGGGGTTGCATTTACCCGCCCACAAGTTGTCCACTTGTTTTCCACAGGATGGCACTGCATATGGTGTGTCATAATGTGGGAGTACACAATATGTTGCGCTTCTGTTGAAAATATGGTCTAAGTCTGTGCGCCAAGACATGCGCGTCTTGGTTTTGCGCGCCGAAAAACGACGCAATGGGGGAGGAATTCTTATGCTTGAAAAGAACGATGTGCGGAACAAGCCAGCAAAGAACGGTCGTCACGAGGGGGCCCCTGTCGCAAAAGACCCAGGCAGGGCGGCCAAGGCTTCTTTGAAGGCCCGGAAACCCGGGATCGGGATTCGCCGCTTCTTCACCAAGGCCGGTGATGATGGGTTCACGCACGTCGAATGGGATCTTCGGACCGCCAACATCACCGGCGAAAACGGCAAGGTGGTGTTCGAGCAGCGCGACGTCGAGGTCCCGCGGGGGTGGAGCCAGACCGCGACCAACGTCGTCGTTCAAAAGTACTTTCGAGGCACGGTCGGGACGCCGGAGCGCGAGCGATCGGTGCGGCAGCTCATCAGCCGCGTAGCCGACACGATCACGGCATGGGGCCTGAAGGACGGGTACTTCGCGAGCCCCGAGGACGCCGACACCTACCGCGCCGAGCTGCGCCACCTGCTGGTCGAACAGAAGATGTCCTTCAACTCGCCCGTCTGGTTCAACGTCGGTTCGGAGCTCCACCCCCAGTGCTCGGCGTGCTTCATCAACAGCGTGGACGACACGATGGAGTCCATCCTGACCCTGGCGAAGACCGAGGGCATGCTGTTCAAGTACGGCAGCGGCACGGGGACGAATCTGTCACCGATTCGCAGCTCGCGCGAGCTGCTTCAGGGCGGCGGCACCGCGTCGGGCCCCGTCAGCTTCATGCGTGGGTTCGATGCCTTCGCGGGCGTCATCAAGTCGGGCGGCAAGACCCGCCGCGCGGCGAAGATGGTCATCCTGAACATCGACCATCCCGACATCGAGGAGTTCGTGTGGTGCAAGGCCAAGGAAGAGAAGAAGGCCTGGACCCTGATAGACGCCGGCTACGATGGCTCGTTCGACGGTGAGGCGTACAAGTCCGTGTTCTTCCAGAACTCGAACAACTCCGTGCGCGTCACGGACGACTTCATGGAGGCCGTGCAGAAGGATCGGGACTTCTCCACGCGCGCCATTCGCGACGGCCGCCCCGTGCAGACGATCAAGGCGCGGGAGCTGTGGCGGCAGATCGCCGAGGCCGCCTGGACCTGCGGTGACCCGGGCCTGCAATTCGACACCACCATCAACGCCTGGCACACCTCGGGGAACACGGCGCGCATCAACGCTTCGAATCCGTGCTCGGAGTACATGTACCTCGACGATTCGGCTTGCAACCTGGCGTCGCTGAACCTGCGCAAGTTCCAGAACGGCGCGGGCGAGCTGGACGTAGACTCCTTCAAGAAGGCGGTGGAGTTGACCATCTTGGCGCAGGAGATCATCGTCGGGAATGCCACGTACCCCACGAAGCGAATCGAGGAGAACTCGCACCGCTTCCGGCCGCTCGGCCTCGGGTTCGCGAACCTGGGCGCTCTCCTGATGTCCCGGGGCTTGCCCTACGACTCGGCGTCGGCGCGGGCGTACTCGGGGGCCATCACCGCCATCATGACCGGCTGGGCCTACCGCACCAGCGCCGTGATCGCGCGCGACGTGACAGGACCGTTCGACGGCTATCCAGAGAACGAGGAGCCGTTCTTGAGCGTCATGAAGAAGCATCGCCACCAGGTCGAGAAGATCGATTCGACCTGGGTGCCGAGCGACATGATGGACGCCGCCCGCACCACCTGGGACGACGCGATCGCGGTCGGCCGCGAGCACGGCTTCCGCAACGGTCAGGCGACGGTGATCGCGCCCACCGGCACGATCGGGTTCATGATGGACTGCGACACCACCGGCATCGAGCCGGACATCGCGCTCATCAAGTACAAGCGCCTGGTGGGCGGCGGCATGATCAAGATCGTCAACAACACGCTGTCCGAGGCGATGACGAAGCTGGGCTACGATGAACAGCAGAAGAAGGCGATCATCGATTACATCGATCAGGAAGAGACGATCGAGGGCGCGCCCGGCCTGAGGGACGAGCACCTGCCGGTGTTCGACTGCGCGTTCCGCGCCGCGAACGGGACCCGGTCCATCCAGTACCTGGGGCACATCCGCATGATGTCGGCCGTGCAGCCGTTCATCTCGGGCGCCATCTCGAAGACGGTGAACCTGCCGCCCGAGGCGACGATCGAGGACGTTCAGGACGCGTACATGGAGGCCTGGAAGGATGGCCTCAAGGCGATCGCCATCTACCGCGACGGCTGCAAGCGCACGCAGCCACTGTCCACCAGCAAGAGCGATCCGGGCCTGGTGAAGGGGGGCCCCGGCGCTCAGGGGCTGGCGGCCGCCTCCATTGTGGACAGCAAGGGGCCGCCGGCGGCGGTCCGGCGCAAGCTGCCCGACGAGCGTCGCTCGATCACGCACAAGTTCTCGGTGGCGGGCCACGAGGGCTACATCCACGTTGGCCTCTACGAGACCGGTGAGCCAGGCGAGATCTTCATCCGCATGGCGAAGGAGGGCTCGACGATCTCGGGGCTGATGGACAGCTTCGGGACTGCGATCTCGCTGGCCTTCCAGCACGGCGTGCCGCTGAAGCTGCTGGTCGACAAGTTCACGCGAACGAAGTTCGACCCCTCTGGCTTCACCGGGAACCCCGAGATCCCGCGCGCCAGCTCGATCATGGACTACATCTTCCGATGGTTGGGGGCGAAGTTCGTGAAGGAGGATCGCGCCGAGACCGAGTCGGAGATCGACGCGAGCGGCGATCTGAAGCGCGTGTCCAACGTGGTGGCGACCGGAGCCGTGACGCCGCTGGCGACGAACGGACACAAGGTCGAGGTCATCGACGCGACGAGCGGTCACGTCAACCCGACCTTCAACTTCATCGCGCGCACCGACGCCCCCACGTGCCCCGAGTGCGGGTCGATCATGATTCCGAACGGCAGCTGCCACAAGTGCGTGAACTGCGGCACGACGTCCGGTTGTAGCTGAGTGAAAGCTCGACCACCCCTCCCCCCGTCCGTCGCCGACCGGGGGGAGGGGTGCTAACTTTCGGCCGTGTTTACCTTCGTGACCGGTGGCTTGTGCTCGGGGAAATCGGCGTATGCGTTGCGGCGCGCGGCGGAGCTGGGTCCGCCGCCGTGGCTGTACGTCTCGCCCGACGTCGAGGGTGACGAGGCGCTGAAGCAGCGCCTCGCCAGTCACCGGCGGGATCAGGAGGCCATCTGGCGAATCAAGGATGCGCCAAAGAACCTCGAGGACGTGCTGGTGCCGGAGATCATCGACCGGCACGGCGCCGTCGTCCTGGACAAGGTCAGCTTGTGGATGGCCGGTCGGGTCGCGGGAATGCCGTCGAGCGACGATCAGGCGCTGCTCGCGGAGGTGGCCCGCCTGGCCGATCGGCTGTACCGATCGATCGTCCCGGCGGTGGTGGTGACCACCGAGGTGGGGCTTGGGTTTCTGCCGACCGAGCTGGCGCAGCGCCGCCTCATCGAGGTCACGGGCCGGGCGAATCAGCTGCTCGCGGAGCGCGCGGCCAGCATCGTGTTCATGGTCAGCGGCGTGCCGCAGCGCCTGCGCTGACGCCCTTGGGCGACGGCTGGGCCGACGCGCGTCACGCGGTGCGCGCAGCAGGACCAGGCTTCTCCTTCAGCCAGGCGCGCAGGCGGTCCACGGGCCAGGCGTTGGCCACCCGGCCGGGATCGATCCACGCACGCTCGGCGTTCAAGGCGGCGAAGCGGACGCGGGCGAGCTCGTCCGCGTGGTGGGCGTCGCTCGTCAAGAGCAGCGTCACGCTGCGCTCGCGGGCACGGTGCAACCACTCGACCGACAGGTCCAATCGCGGCAGGGCGCCGTTCACCTCCAGCGCCGTGCCGGTGGCCTCCGCCGCCGTGAAGACCGCGTCGAGATCGACGTCGATGGGGGGGCGGGCGCCGATCATGCGGGTGGAGAGGTGACCGATCATGCGAACCGTGGGATCGGCCATGGCGGCGGTGATGCGCGCGGTCTGCGCCGCGCGATCGAGCTCGAAGTGATCGTGCACGGACGCCAGGCACCAGTCGAACGCGCGTCGGAACTCGAGGTCGTAGTCGAGCTGCCCGGTGGGGCCGATGTTCAGCTCGATCCCGTGCAACAGCGTCAGCGAATCGCCGAGCTCGGCCTGCAACGCGCGAATCCGCGCCCGCTGCTCGAGCAGCGGCTCGCGCGCCACGCCCGAGAGTGTGCCCTCCGCGTGATCGGTGATCGCCAGGACGCGGAACCCGCGCGCCCTCGCCGACGCGACCACGTCCTCGAGCGACGATCGACCGTCGCCCGACAGGTCGGTGTGGACGTGGAAATCGCCGATGACCTCCCCGATCGGCCGGGGCAGCCTCCCGGCCTCGGCGGCCTCGATCTCGCCGGCGTCCTCCCGCAGCACGGGTGGAATCCAGGGCAGGTCGAGCGCCCGATAGATCTGCTCTTCAGTCTCGCTGGCCACCACGCGGCCTCCCTCGAGCTCGGACAGCGCGTATTCGTTCAACGTCAGCCCGCGCGCCAGCGCCCGCTGGCGCAGCTTGATGTTGTGGGCCTTCGACCCCGTGAAGTAGAGGAGCGCGGCGCCCACCTGATGGGCCCCCACCACCCGCACGTCGATCTGGATGCCCCGCTGCGTGACCACGCTGGTCTTCGCGTCACCCCGAACGAGCACCCGGTCGACGACGGGCAACGCCACGAGCGCCTCCATCACCGGACCCGCGGCGTCGCTGACGACCACGATGTCCACGTCGCCGATGGTCTCTGAGAACCTCCGCAAGGAGCCGCAGGCCATCGCGTCGGTGACGCCGGCGACCTCGCGCAGGCGCGCCACCAGCTTGTTCGCGAGCGGCAGCGCCACCGAGATCGGCGTGCGGCCGATGGCCCCCGACTCGTCGAGGCGCTCGATGGCGCGAAGCAACTTCTCCTCGGACTTCTCGCCGAACCCCCGCAGCGCGCGCAGCCGGTGCGCCGCCAGGGCCGCCCGCAGCTCGTCGATGGACTGCACGCCCAGCTCGTCGCGCAGGCGGCGGACCGCCTTCGGGCCGACCCCGGGCAGCCGCATCAGCGCCACCACGCCCGGGGGATGCTTCTGGCGGAGCGCCTCCAGCTTCGCCACCTTGCCCGTCTCGATCAGCTCGCGAATCTTGTCGGCCGTGCTCTTGCCGACGTTCTCGATCTTCTGCAGATCCTTGGCCGTGAGGCGGCCGAGGTCGGTCGCCTGGGCGGCGATGGCGTGGGCGGCGTTCTCGTAGGCGCGGACACGAAACGACTGCGGATCGCCCTCCTCGATGATGGTCAGCTCGGCGAGCTCGCGCAACATGTCCAGGATGTCTTGTTTGGAATCGGCCATGGCGATGTCGATGATGTAGCCTGAAATTGCCGACCATGAAAGGCCACCCGACAGACCCGCCAGGCCCAGACGGCGAGGGCAGAGTGACGGAGGACCGCGACGATGCGGCGGCTCCGGTGCCCGTGCAATCCAAGGATGAGTCGCAGGCGCTGTCGGAGTCGCAGACGTTGTCGATTGACGGGCGTGACGTGCGCATCACCCACCCCGACAAGCTGTACTTCTCGCGCCAAGTGCGTCTCACGAAGGGCGACATCGTGCGCTATTACCTGGCCGTCGCTCCCGGGGCCCTGGCGGGAATTCGCGATCGCCCCATCGTCCTCAAGCGTTTCGTGAACGGCGCCGAGGCGGAGCCGTTCTATCAAAAGCGCGCCCCCGACGCGCGTCCGCCCTGGCTGCGGACGGTGACGCTGTCGTTCCCGTCGGGGCGTACGGCGGAGGAGGTGGTGGTCGACGACGCGGCCGGCCTCGCCTGGGTCGTCAACCTCGGCTGCATGGAGCTCCACCCCCACCCGGTCCGCTCGGGCGATCTCGAGCACCCGGACGAGCTGCGCGTGGACCTGGATCCGGGGCCGGGCGTCGCGTGGGACGACGTGCGGCGCGTGGCGCTGGAGGTGAACGTGCTCCTGGGCGAGGTCGGGCTACGCGGGTGGCCGAAGACCAGCGGATCGCGGGGCATGCACGTCAACGCCCGCATCGCCCCGCGCTGGAGCTTCCACGAGGTAAGGCGCGCGGCGCTCGCGCTGTCGCGGGAGATCGAGCGGCGGCTGCCGACGCTGGCCACCTCGAAGTGGTGGAAGGAGGAGCGCCGGGGCGTGTTCCTCGACTACAACCAGAACGCGAAGGATCGCACCACCTCGTCGGCGTATTCCGTGCGGCCGTTGCCCGACGCGCGAGTGTCGGCGCCGCTGACGTGGGACGAGGTGCCCGGTTGCGACCCGGCGGCGTTCACCGTGTTCACCATGCCCGCTCGCTTCGCCGCCATTGGCGATCCGCACGCCGGGATGAACGACGCCGTCGGCTCGCTGGACGGATTGCTCGCGCTCGCTGCGCGCGACGAAGCGTCGGGGCTGGGTGACGCGCCCTGGCCGCCCCACTTCCGCAAGATGCAGGGCGAAGGCCCGCGCGTCGCGCCGTCGCGAGCCAGGCGTTCTGCGCGCGCGCCGTCCGAGTCGGGGTCGGAGTCGGCGCCGCCGCAGGTCGACACCAAGGTGAGACGAGCGCCCTCCCGCAGATCGAGGATGCCCCTCATCGTCGTCGCCAACTCGCCCGACCGGGAGGCTGCGCTGGCTGGCCTCGAACGCTGGCGGCAGAGGTGGGCGGCGGCGGCGGCGCTCCTGGCGGTCGACGATGTGCTGGTGGATTCGATGCGCGGGCGGTCCTCGACCTGGACGCGCGTGCGGGTCAATCTGCGCCACGTGCCGGAGGCGATGCGTCCGCCGCAGGCGACCCCGGATCCCGACGACGATCCGACCCGGGAATGGCGCGAGCGCCGCCAACGCGAGCGTTGAGCCCGGAACTACGGCAACGTCAGGTCGTCCATCATGCCGGTCATCATGAGCAGCGACAGGACGGTCCAGGACTCGTTATAGTACTGGCTGCCGGCCAGTTCGTTCAGCGTGGCGACGCCCGCATACGCTTGGTCCCTCAACGTCGCGAAGGTCGCGCTGGCCATGGCGCCGACACCCGCGGGACCGACGAACGCGGCGGTCTGGTTGCCCACGGATGCGGCGCCAGGGTGATCGGTGCCGTCCAAGTTGTAGCCGTCGAGGATGTTGGCCGCGCCCTTCGTTTGATAAAAGCTGCTGATCAGCGCCAGGTAGGACTGCGCCTTGGGCTCGGCGTTCCAGCAGTAGTCCTCGGCCAGCCGGAACGGGGTGCGGCACGAATCGAGCTGATGGTAGGTTGGATCGGCGGTGTTCGGGCGCGCCATCGGCACGCCGGCCGGTGTGGACCATGCCGGAACCAGCCCGTTCGTCTGGTTCTTGTTGGCCGCGTTCAGCGTCGCGGCAAGCACCGTGTAGCAGGTGGCCACGACCCTGTTCCAGTTAGCCTGCTGGTTCGTGGCGCGTCCAAAGGCCCGATAGAACGCCGGCGCGAAGTACGAGATGTTGATGACCGAGCCGCCTCCGCCGCCGAGATCGCCGGGGGTCGGGACATCGTTGCGGGTGTGATCGATCTCGAACTGCCAGATCAGGTTGATCAGGCTGGTGGCGTACGACAGGTAAGTCTGCGAGAGGCTGCCCTTGCCGCCCCAGCGCTTGTCGGCCAGCAGTAGCGCGAACGCCATGTCCTCGTCGCCGTCCGTGGCGCCGCCCATGCCCTGGATCGAGCGATCGGGGCCGATGTACCAGTTCATCAGGCCGTTCTGGTCGGGGAACTGCTGTTCGTAGTTCCACAGGCCGTCGAACGTCGGCTGATCGTTCATGTAGACCGCGATCAACATGCCGTAGCCGATCCCCTCCGAGACCGTGCCGTTCAGGACCGCGCCCGAATTGGGTCGGCGCACGCGCAAGCCATTCGGGCCGGCGCCGTCGGACACCAGCAGGTCCTGCTTCCACTTGGCGTAGGCAGCCTGCGTGTCGGATGCCTTCGCTCCGGTCGGCGGCGTGCATCGGCCGCCGCGAGGAATGACGATCGCCGCGCTCGCCCCGGCAGCTCCACCGCTGGCGGAGGCGCCGCCCGAGGCTGAGGCGCCACCGTTGCCAGAGGCGCCGCCGCTGCTGGTCGCGCCGCCGCTCGCCGGCGACCCACCGCTGGCGGGGGCGCCGCCCGTGCCGGCGGGTGTGCCGCCCGCGCCGACAGCCGCGCCTCCCGTTCCCGCACCTCCGGTCCCGGGGCTCCCCCCCGTTCCGGTGGTGGAGGCGATTCCCCCGCTACCCTTGCCCCCCGACCCCTGGCTGCCACCGCTGGAGGAAACGCCGCCCGTGCCGACCGTGCCGCCCGTCCCGCCGCCATTCGCTCCCCCGGTTCCACCCCCACTCGACGCGGACTGACAGCTTGCCGCAGCCGCGACGGCACAAATGACGGCGCGCATGCGAGCGCCCATCGAGCTGACGACAATCGGGGTCATCGTGTCAACCAGCCAAACAGACTAGCGCATTTTTCTCGCGCACGTCTGTTTTCGCGCCTGGCGGCGGGATCAGCTCCGGTCAGATGCGTCGGCGAGACGCTTCACGGCGCCCGCTCGCAAACGACGACCAAGGACATACCGAACGCGGGACGCAGGTGCTCCTCGAGGCGAAACAGCGGCGTCAGCCTGTCGTAGAGCGCCACTTGCCGCGTCGGTAAGATCTTGCGCCCGAGGATGCGGGAATTGAAGAACCAGCCCGGGATCCCGAGCACGTTCATCCACGACTGGTGAACCACCCGCCAGCCGGTCTCGGCGAGCAGATTCTCGAGCGGTCGCCGGGCGTACCGCCGGTGGTGCTGCAGCCCTCGATCGAGCGTGCCGTAGAGCCAGGGCAACGCGGGAACGTGCAGCAGCAGTCGCCCACCTGGCCGCAGCGCCTCGCCAACGCGCTTCAGCGCGTCCCTGTCGTTGCGGACGTGTTCGAGTACGTTGACACACAGGACGGTGTCGAGCTGGTGCACGCGCAGTGCCTCGACGTCGACGTCTTCCAGGTCGAGGCTTTGCACCTTCACGTGGGGGCGACCGGCGAACTTCGTCTTCAGCTTGCCGAGGAACTCCGGATCGATCTCCGTGGCGACCACGAGCTCGCGGTCCGAGAGAAGCTCGGTGATGGTGCCCAGGCCAGCACCCACGTCCATCACCCGGCGACCGCACCAGGGGCTCAGACGGTCAAAGATCCATCGGTTGAGGTTCGGCGTCTGCAGGAAAATGTCCAGCGTCGCGGCAACCGTGTTTCCCCCTTCAGCGGTCAACGTCCGCCACCGTGGGGCGCGCCAGGTTGGGCAAAGGGGAGAGGTGGGCTGCCGCGGGAGGGCCCGCGCTCGTGCGAAGATAGTGCCAAGAATCGCGGAGAATCGACCATCAGCGAGCGTCTCAAAATATAAGATACCGCGACAACCCGGTCGCGGTTGGGCCCTTTCCCTAACCTTTCTATTTTGCCACCGCCAACTCCTGGGCGGTAACCGAAGGAGCGTCACGAGCTGCACGCCCGGAAGGCCTCACAGGAGCTCGTTGCTTACATGATGTGACCGGACGGCGCGCTGGCCAGGACGTCGATGTACTGCTGCAAGATTCCCACGTCGTCGAGAAGATCCTGATCGGCCCAACCGGCGAGGCTCACGAGCAGCTTGGGCTGGTAGGCGGTCAGCATGCTTCGCGCCGCCGACGGGTCGAGCTGTGCGGCGGCGGTCGCGTCACGAAACGCGACGAACAGGCCGAGGATGATGGTGTTCTTCTCGATGTCACGACTGCTGTAAAACGCGCCCGCGCCTTCCGATGGCGCGTCGTCGACGTCGTAAGCCACGGCGACGTCCTGGGCTTCGAACGTGGTCGTCCCAGGCAGCCGGTAGCTGAGGTGCAACCGCGCGACGTCGCACGGGCCGACGAGCGGATGCGCGGGCGTCGGCGCCAACTCGGCGATGACGGCCGCGCCACCGCCGCGCCGTCCCCCGGTCGCGTCGGGCGCGGCGCTGGTGCGCGACGCCAGGAAAGCGCTCGGGATCGACAGCTGTCCACCGCCGGCGGTCGTCTCCCAGAGGTTCGTGCCGTAGACCTGTTTGATCTTGTAGCTCGGCAGCTCGCCGAACGTGATTTGCAGATCGTAGGCGATCGGTGCGACGAAGAACGCCAGCTCCTGCGTGAAGACCTCCGTCACCGCGGACGGATCCTCGACGAAATAGAAGTTTCCGCCCCCTTGCTCGGAAAGCTGGCGCAGGAGCGCGAGGTCCGCGTCACTGCCGAGGCCGATGGTGGTCAACCCCACGTACTTCATGTTGTAGCTCGCCGACATGGCGAGGATGGCGGCGCGATCGGTGGTGCCGGCGGTGGGCAGCCCGTCGGTCAAGAAGATCACACGGCGCTGCTGAGTCTCGTCGCCCGCCGTGAGGGCGGCTTGATATCCGAGCTCGAGTCCGTCGTAGATGTCGGTGTTGCTCCCGGGCTGGACGCTGTCGACGATGGCCTTCAGGCGAACCGGATCGGTGACGCGGGCAGGGCCGAACAGGGTGTGGGCGGTCGAGTCGAAGGCGACGAGAGTCAGCGTGTCGGAACCGGTGAGGGCATCGATCAACAGATCGATCCCTTGCTTCGCGTACACCATCTTCCCCGCCTCCGCCATCGAGCCCGAGCGATCGAGCACCACGACCAGATCGAGAGGCGGCTTCGCGACGCTGGCGGGATCCACGGGCGAGTTCATGCCCATTTGCAGCAGCGTCCATTGGCCCCCGTGAACATTATCGGGTGAGACTGACAGCATCCCGTGCAGACACAGGGTTTGATCGCACGTGGGCGCTGGCAAGGACGTGTAGTGTTCCGCGAAGAAGCCGGCCTCGTCGAGCGTGTCTGGGCTCGGGATGCGCATCTGGTCCAGCGCCTGGCGAAACGCCGCGAAGTCCTGGCCGCCGCCGGTTCCGACGCTGGTAGACACCCCGCCCCCTGTCCCTGCGGGCGCCGGAGCCCCCGGGTTTGGAGGACCAGATGCGCCGCGGCTCGACGACGAGGAGCCCCCTATCTCCGAGCAGGCGGCCGCCAGAGTGACAGCACCCGACAGCAGAAGGAGAACGCCGATCCAGGAGCGAGCCATGATGACCTCCGTTGGAGCCACCTTCACAGCAACGTCGAGGCCAGGATGTCTCCCCCCGGAAGGGCCTGCGATTCGCGGTGATCTCGGCCCGAGCTGGGTTCACCTCCAGGCGCGCGCGACATCGCTGCCCGGGTGGTGTCGTATGGCGGCCGGCTGGGACGACCGGTTGGCTGCGGGTGACGCTCGCCCCGCGCGGACCCGGTCCTGACCATGCCCCCAAGGAGGCCAATTGCGGGCCCGAGAGCGACTGGATCCAGACTCACTGCAACGGCGCGTCCGGTCGGCAGCGTGCCCGGGGGGCTCGGGGAGGCGACTAGGCCTCCGTTCGAGATGCGGGAGCCGGGGGGCCCCCCTCGGTCTTCGGCGCCAGGGAACGCTGACAACCGAATCCAAAGGAAAGGACAAGGACGAGCCGACTCCAGGTCACACCAGGACGGCGACTCAATGGCCGGCCGTGGCTACTGTTCACTAACAGTCGCCCCACGAACACGTCTGCTGAACGCCACATCCCATGTTCGCCGGACACATGTTGACCGGATAGTGATTGCAGTTAGGAATGTTTGGGAGACCAGAGCATTGCGACCAACGACAGGGCGTCGCCGTCCCCATCAAATTTGGAAGTCCCTGATCAACTGGAAATGAATAGTTGTCACATTGAGATTCCGACGCAAATGTCGAGCAGATCGATTGACATGCGTTGTCGACCCAAGTGCAATACAGGGGAGAACATTTCGCCTGTGAAGTAATTTTTACGCAATTCGAATCAAGCGCCGATCCATAGTGGATACATCCCGGTGTGGATTTGCATCCGGGAATGGCACCGCAATTATCACTAGTCTTGCTCTGACAGCTTATGTCGCCCGCGCACACAGATGACGCGCCGCATCCGCCGACTCCGAGTGCGGTGAAAAGCAGCAGCGGCAAGGATATCCCTTTCGTGAGTCGCTTGATCAAGGGCATGTTCCCATCGGGCAGTCGTGCGGTTGGAGGCGCTGACAGTCCGGTGACTGCAGCTGCTCGCTCGTCACGACGAAGGTCTGGTCGCGAGATCTCGACGCTGGGGCAGCGGCGACACCCAGGGACAGGGCCCAGGTCGCGCAGTTTCGCACCCACAATTTCATGGCGCGGTCGATCTTCGGCATCGCCGTCCAATCGTACGCCGGCGCGCCCCCGAACGGCAGTGACGAATGAGTCAGAAGATCTCGCCAGCGGCGAAGTAGGCCCCCACCGGTCGTGCGTCGGGCGACCAGGCGATATCGCCGCGCACCACGAATGTCTGCCCCTCTTGCAACCGGAGTCCTCCACCCAGCCCGTACTTCAGTCCGATTCCGGTGCCATCCAGGTCGGGATGGCTCCTGGTCAGCTCGGTCCAGCTGCGGCCGGCATCGACGAACAGGGCCGCGCCCAGCACCATGTGCTTGCCGTGGACGGTGAAGGGCAGGATCTCGCCGCGCGCCTCCAGATTCTCGAAGACCTTCACTTTTCCGTAGTAGCGCTGGGCGGGAATGCCGCGGACCGCCTTCGAGCCGCCGATGGCCGGCGTCTCTTCGAAGCGCGCCAGCTCGTAAAACGGCGGATCTCCGAGCAGCGTGTCGCCGACCACCCGAAACATGAAAGTCACCCGCTTGCCCACCGTCCTGTAGAAGCGCGCCGTCACGTTCAGGCGCTCGTAGCTGTAGGGCAAGGTCGAGCCGATGTGCGGACTGACCCGGATCACGGCGCTGTGAAACTGTCCGCTGTGGGTAACCGTCTCGTTGTCCCGGCTGTCGTATTGAAGTGAGGCCTCCAGCAATTCGACGCCGTGATTGGCGAACCCGCCCACCAATCGGCGCACGTCGGGGGAGCCAGAGAGCTGCGCCTGGGCCAGCAAGCTGGTCTGCGGGACCTTCAGCCAGTTGTGCGTGTAGATGCTGCCGAGCTGCAGGTAGAAGCGACTGACCAACCGGACGCGCGCCTCGAGCGACAGCGTGGGATGGATCCGCTGGTACTCGGTGTCACGGAGCGAGACGCTCGCTGCTGGGGGCAGCGGCGTGGCGTTTCCGATCCCGTAGAACTTCATCGTGGTCTCGTCCGTGAACGCGGGGCGGATGTCCAGACGCAGGCGCCTGCTTTCCGTCAGTTCCGGTAACGTCAGGACCAGCGAGTGGTCCTGATAAGGGATCACAAACCCCCCATCCTGCCGGTTGAACGTGATGAAGGACTCGGATGTCAGCTTCCATCGGTAGGGGTGGTAACGGGGATCGAGCCGGGCCAGATCGGCGACCTCGCCGCCGCCGATGCCCACGTCACTGTCGCCGCCCGCGATGGGGACGATGTTGAACTCGAGCGACCGAGCGGGTGGCGGCGCCGTGGCATCCCCCGGCTTCTTCGCATCGGCCGCCTTCTGCGGGCTCACGGCAGCCGGGGTGGCGGGATGGGTCGGCTGGGGCTCGCCAGAGGTCGGACCGTCATCCGACGAACCGCCCTGCGCGAGAGCGGCAGGCACCTGACCGAGCGTCAAAAGATGTGTCACGAGCGCGATGCGACGGATGGACATGCGTACTGCGACGCAATGTGCGTCGCGATCTCCGCGGCGCAAGGTGACCGTCGACCTGACCGCGACCTTGCAGCCAGCGATACTTCGGCTCGTCGTACGCCTGCTTTCGGCCCGTTACCACGTGGCTTTCGACAGGCTTAGCCTCGGGTACTACGCTCGGGGGCGGACGGCGACGCCTGGCACGGCGACACCATGGCGCGCGAATTGCCCCAGGCCCTGGTGGCGCCCCTCTCGCTCGGAGGTCCACGACGATTCTTGCTGCGCCCGCGGGCCAGCGGACGCGCGCTGGCCTTCTCGCTCGGCCTCGGCGACCTGTTCGTCATGGGGGGCTCCTGCCAGCGGACGCGGCAGCACGCCATCCCCGAAGTCGCGCGCGCGCCGGCGCGTATCGCGGTCATGTTTCGGCCGGTGTGGACGCGTCCCGGCGCCCGGGGAGACTCGTGAACGACCTGGTGCTCGACCGCGGATCTTGCCCAGCCCGCGGGAGGATGCAGATTGCGATGGTGGGACTTCCGTGGTTAACGAGCTGATCGAAGCCCGCCAAGGTCGTGTCCCCACGCGTGGCGCCGAGTGATTGACCGTCAATGAAAGAGGGGGCTCGGATGCCTGGACACAATCCTGAACGCGTCTTCGAACCGGTGACGAAAGCGGAGGGAACGACGGCGCGGAGGCCTGCCGACCCGCCGGTCGTTCACCGCATCGAGATCTCCTACCGAACGATCTTTGCGGTGGTGGTGACGGTAGCGGCGATCTGGCTACTGGAGGTGTTGCTACCGATCCTGTTGGTGCTGGTGATCGCTTTGATCCTCGTGGGGACGCTCAACCCATTCGTGGCCTGGCTCCACCGGCACGGAGTCAATCGCACGCTCGCCATCGCCGCGATCTTCGTGGCGTGCCTGGCGGTGATCGCAGTGGCCGGCCTGGTCACGGTGCCCGCGCTGTGGAGCCAGGTGACCGCCACGATCAATGACCTGCCTCATCTGCAAAGAATGCTCGCCGAGAAGCTGGAAGCCCATCACCTCACTGCCCCTCTCGCGGACGCGACCCGCGCCTTCAAGCCGGAGAAGGTCGTGCGCGGCCTGAACATGACGTCGGCGGTGACGGCGTCTCTCGGCGTGGTGGAAGCGATCGGATACGCCGCCACCTCGGTGGTGCTGGCCATCTATTTCATCGCCGACAGCGAGCGTACACGGGGCGCCCTGTATGCGCTCTTCCCTCGACGGTTTCACGTCCGCCTGGCGCGCGTGATGCTGAGTCTCGAGACCATCGTGGGCGGATACATGCGGGGGCAGGTCATAACGTCGGTCGCCATCGGCGTCTTCACGTTCGGCCTGCTCTCCATCCTGCGGGTTCCGAACGCCATCGCATTGGCCGCGTTCGCCGCCCTCACCGACGTGATCCCCTTCGTGGGTGGGCTGCTGGCGACGACGCCGGCGGTTCTGGTCGCGCTGTCGCGCAGCACGCTCGTGACCACGATCGTGCTGGTCGCGATGGTGGCGTACCAGGAGTTGGAGAGCCGCGTGATCGTGCCCAGGGTGTACGGGCGGGCGTTGCGGTTGTCGTCGGCCACCGTCGTCGTGGCTTTGCTCGTCGGTGGCAAGCTGGGCGGGATCATGGGCGCCCTGCTCGCCCTCCCCATCGCGGCTGCCCTGCGCATGGTGATCGAGGAGCTGCGGGTCGAGTTACCTGGTGACGACACGGACGACCGGACCGTGCGCGCCCGGGATGCGCGGGCAGAGCGCGTCTACGCCCGGGAGAGCGCGGGCGCGTCCCCGGAGGAGGCGGCGGCGGTGGCCACCACCATCGCCACCGAGATCCGCGAGTCGGACGACGCGGAGGGGAAGAAGCCCCCGGAGGTACACGTCACCGGCGGCGGGCAGGGATGAGACTGCGCGCTCGCCTGCGGAGGCGAGCTGGCGCGGGGGAGTGCTGCTCCTCGCCGGCCTCGATGTTCCGAGACCGGCGAGGAGAGGAAGAAGTTTTCCGCGCGCGGGAGCTCCGCGCAGTCTTACATCCCGACCGGGGACTTCGTTTCAGCGCTTGCTTCGCCGGCCGATGAGATGTCCTTGACCTTGTACGCTTCGAGGATCTTCTTGCCCTAGGCCAGGGATCGCCAGCGCACCGATACCGACCAACCAACCGAGGGTGCCTCCCGCCAACAGGCCCACGCCGGCCTCCGCCGTCGCCCCCTCGGGCGCCTTGGTGTGCTTCTCGTGGGCAAAGTCTCGCGTCCCCGAGCGCGAGCGCGCTGCCATTCCCATCGACCACGTCGGGCCCCCCACGTCGCCCTGGGCGCGCAGGTCCGCTATCCCGAGCGCGGATTGTACTCTCGACCGGGAACGCATTGCATTGTGTCGCCACTGTACCCAGATTTGTCGTCCAATGCCTGCTGCGACCCAGGGATGATCGAGCGGACGTGGAGCAAGTCCCGCCCACTCGGGCGTGATTCGAAGACGGGCGTGATGTTCGGTCCCCCAGCGAACGGTCACACTTGAGCGCGCCCTGGAACTGGGGCCTCCGCTGGTGGACGGCGCGGGCCGGAGGCAGTGTTCGATCGGTCGTCGAGCCGCCTCTCGGCGCCGAGCTGTTCAGCATCGGCCAGCTCGAAGAGCACGCACGAACGCTCGCCGAACGGCACACTATCGGCCGTCGCGGCCGTGGTGGCCCGGATCGGCTGTTGTCGCGGGTCGAGGCGAACGCAGACGTATTGCGCGCCGCGAACGCGCTACTCACGGACGCAGTGAAGCGCGGCACTCGGATCACGCCGGCCGCCGAATGGTTCGTCGACAATTACCACGTCATCGAGGAGCAGATCCGCACCGCCAGGCGGCACCTGCCGCGCGGATACAGCCGGGAGCTGCCCCGCCTCACCAACGCGGAGGCGGCGGGCACGCCCCGCATCTACGAAATCGCGCTCGAGCTCATCTCCCACTCCGAGGGGCGTGTCGACCTCGAAGGACTGCGGGCGTTCGTGATGGCCTACCAGGCCGTCACGCCGCTGCGCCTGGGCGAGCTGTGGGCCATCCCCATCATGCTCCGCCTGGCGCTGATCGAGGCGTTGCGGCGGGTCGTGTCGGCGGTGACCGCCGGGCGCAACGAGCGCGAGGCCGCCAGCCACTGGGTCGATCGCATGGTGGAGACGGCGGCTCGCGAGCCGGCAAACGTGGTGCTGGTGCTGGCGGAGATGATCAAGGCGGGGCCTGCCCTCACCACGCCGTTCGTTGCCGAGTTCTCCAGTCGTCTGCAGGGGAAGGGGCCGACTCTGATGTTCCCCATCTCGTGGCTGGAGCAACGTCTGTCCGAGCAGGGACAGAGCATCGACCAGGTCTTCCAGATCGTCAGCCAGAGCCAGGCCGAACACCAGGTAGCGATCGGCAACAGCATCGGCAGTCTGCGCTTGCTGGGCGCGACCGACTGGCGGACGTTCGTCGAGGCCATGAGCGTAGTAGATCATGCGCTACGCGCGGATCCGGCCGGCGTCTATCCGGCCATGGACTTTGCGACGCGGGATCAGTATCGCCGCGCGTTGGAGCAGGTGGCGAAACGTAGCAACGCCAGCGAACTCGAAGTGGCGACGGCGGCGGTGCGTTTGGCCTCCGCGGCCACTGGCGACCGCGACGCCCACGTCGGCTACTTCCTGATCGACGATGGCCGCGAACAGCTGGAACGTGAGGTCCAGGCCCGGCGGCCTCTCTTCGTTCGCATCGAACAGCTGAGGTCTCCCACGCGTTTTGCATTGTACACAGGCGCCATCGGCGGCATGACCATCACCATCACGGCGGTCCTGGCGCGAGCTTTCGGTGATGAGGGCCTGTCGAAGGCGACGCTGGCGTTGTTCATCACCGCGCTATCGCTGTGCGCCAGCCAGCTGGGGGTAGCGATGGTGCATTGGGCAGCTACGTTGCTGGTGCGACCCCACCTCCTGCCCCGGCTGGATTTTTCGGACGGCATCCCGCTCGCGTACAAGACGGTGGTCGCCGTCCCGACCTTGTTGACCGACGAGGAGGAGATCGACCGGCTGCTCGAATCGCTGGAGGTGCGGTACCTTGCGAACCGCGACAACCATCTGGCGTTCGTGCTGCTCAGCGACTTTCACGACGCGGCGGCGGAGGTGATGGACGACGACCAGCGTCGGCTGGCGCACGCGGTGGCGGGCATCGAGGGTTTGAACGCGAAGTACGGCGGCGGCGCGCGCGCCGAGAGCTCGTCATCGTTTGATGGCACGCCCTTCTACCTGTTCCACCGTCGGCGCCGCCTCAACGCCCGAGACGGGGTGTGGATGGGATGGGAGCGCAAGCGTGGGAAGCTCGAGAACTTCAACGGATTTCTACGCGGCGAGACCGGCCGGTTCCAGACCACCGTCGGTGACCTGTCCCGCCTGGCGGGCGCGCGGTATGTGATCGTGCTCGACAGCGACACGCGGCTGCCGCGGGATGCCGCGCGGCAGCTGGTGGGAACGATGGCGCACTGGCTGAACCGGCCCCGCTACGATGTGCACACGCAGCGGGTGACCCGTGGCTACAGCATCCTGCAGCCCCGCGTCGCCATTACCATGGACAGCTCCAGCCGCTCCCGCTTCGCGCGGCTGTTCGCCGGCGAGCCGGGGATCGATCCCTACACCCGCGCCGTCTCGGACGTTTATCAGGACCTGTTCGGCGAAGGCTCGTTCGTGGGCAAGGGCATCTATGATATCGATGCCTTCCGCCAGTCCCTTTCGGGGCGGCTGCCCGAGAACCGCATCCTGAGCCACGACCTGCTGGAGGGAGGGCACGCCCGCTCCGCGCTGGTCACCGACATCACGCTGTTCGAAGACTACCCCTCGACCTACGCCGCCGAGGTGAGCCGGCGCTATCGCTGGATGCGCGGCGACTGGCAGATCACTCCCTGGTTGGGGCGGCGGGTGCCGGGTGCCTCCGGGGAGCGGCGCCAGAATCCGCTGTCGTCCCTCACGCGCTGGAAGATCCTGGATAACCTGCGACGGGCCCTGGTCCCCATCGCCATGATGACGCTGCTGCTCGGCGCCTGGGCCCGTCCCGGGCTCGCGCTGTTCGGGACGATCGCGGTCACAGCTCTGCTGGTGCTCCCCGGTTTGTTGACCGCCGGCGGCGAGCTGGCGCGGCGGCCCGCTGATTTTCCCTATCACCAGCATGTGGCTGCGGTGATGCGCACGCTGGGTCGCCAACTGTTGCGTGAGCTGTTCGCGCTCGCCACCCTACCTTACGAAGCTCAGGTGGCGACCGCGGCCATCGTCCGCACCTCGGTCCGCGTGATAGTGACGCGTCGGCGCCTGCTGGAGTGGCGGACCGCGCGCGATGCACAGCGCAGCGCGCGCGCCAGCCTGGCTGGTTCGTACGTCGAGATGTGGCCATCGCCTGCGGCGGCTCTGGTGGTGGGGGCGCTGTTGGTGGAGCGCCAGCCCGGGGCCCTGGCGCTGACGGTGCCCGTCCTGCTCTTGTGGTTGCTGTCGCCGGGCCTCACCTGGTGGCTGAGCCAGTTCGTGGCGCCGCCGCGCCCCGATATAGGCCCCGACGACCGGACGTTCCTGCGGCTCTTGGCCCGGCAGACCTGGCGTTTCTTCGAAACGTTCATCTCGCCCGAGGACAACTACTTGCCCCCGGACAACTTTCAGGAAGATCCACCGCGCGGCATCGCGCACCGGACCTCGCCCACCAACATCGGCCTGGCCTTGACCGCCAACCTGGCCGCCTACGACTTCGGCTATCTCACGGCATCGGAGATCATCGCCCGCACCGAGCTGACCCTCGCAACGCTCGACAAGCTGCAGCGCTTCCGGGGACACTTTTACAACTGGTATGACACGCAATCGCTGGAGCCGTTGCGACCCACCTATGTCTCGACGGTGGACAGCGGAAATCTGGCCGGCCACTTGCTGACGTTCGTCAGCGGACTGAACGAGTTACCCCAGGATCCAATGCTGCGGCCACAGCTGTTCGATGGCCTAGCCGACGCTTTGAGCGCGCTCGACGCTGTCCTCGCGAAGGGGAAACCGCTCATCGACTCTCAACGAGAGGCGATGGCGGAGCTGCGGCTGGCGCTGGTGGCCCCACCCCGCACGTTGTGCGGGATGCGTACGCGGCTGGAATCCCTACGGAGGCAGAGCGAGACCTTACCCACGTTACTACGCGGGGCAGCTTACCCCGGCGCGGAGCCCGACATAGCGTTCTGGACCGGCGCCTTCATCGCCCGTTGTCGATCGGCCCTTGAGGAGGTGCGGACCCTCGCTCCCTGGACCGAAAGTCCGGGGGCGCCCGCTGAGGGACTGGAAGGGCCTGGGCGCGAGTTGCTGTCCCAGCTCGATCGCGTCCCGAGCCTGGCGGCGCTGGCGGAGTTGGAGCAAGCACTGGCCCCGCAATTCGCGGCGCTGATGGGCAGCGCCCGTGATTACCCCGGTCAGGCAGCGTGGGTCGAGCAGCTGCAGGCGGCCGTGGCCGCGGCGTCGCAGCGAGCGGCAGGGCGCCTGACTGCGCTCGCGGCGCTCGCTGTGCGCTCGACCGAGCTCGCCGACATCGACTACGAGTTCCTCTATGATCGGGAACGGCACCTGCTGGCCATCGGCTACAACGTGGCCGACCACCGCTTGGACGGCAGCTTCTACGATCTGCTGGCGTCCGAGGCGCGCCTGGTCAGCTTCGTCGCCATCGCGCAGGGGAAGCTCCCCCAGGAACACTGGTTCAGCCTGGGGCGCTTGCTGACGTCGGCCGGTGGTCACCCGTCGCTGGTGTCGTGGAGTGGCTCGATGTTCGAGTACCTGATGCCGTTGCTGGTAATGCCCACGTTCGAAGGGACCATCCTCGACGAGACCTACCGAGGCGTCGTGCGGCGCCAGATCCAGTACGGCGTCGAACGGCACGTCCCCTGGGGGGTGTCGGAATCGGGCTACAACAAGACCGACGTCCAGCTGAACTATCAGTATCAGGCGTTCGGCGTGCCGGGACTCGGATTCAAGCGCGGCCTGGCAAACGACCTGGTGGTGGCACCTTACGCCTGTGTGTTGGCGTTGATGGTCGACGCCCAGGCTGCTTGCGCGAACCTGCGGCGCCTGGTTCGAGAAGGCTTAGACGGACGCTATGGCTTCTATGAGGCCATCGACTACACGACAGCGCGCCTCCCTCCCGGCAAGGAAAGCGTCACCGTTCGCTCGTTCATGGCCCACCACCAAGGCATGGCCTTCCTGGCGCTCGACTACCTGCTCCAGGACCGTCCCATGCAGCGCCGCTTCGAACTGGCACCTGCCTTCCAGGCCAACCTGCTGTTGTTGCAGGAACGTGTTCCGCGCACGTCGACGATCCAGCCCCACCAGGCCGACACGGCGGGGGCCGGCACGTCGCAACCGGACGAGGGGAGCAAGCCGCGAAGATTCACAACCCCCAACACCGAGTCGCCAGAGGTGCACCTGCTGTCGAATGGGCGATATCACGTGGCCATCACCAACGCCGGTGGCGGCTACAGCCGCTGGCGCGACATCGCCGTCACCCGCTGGCACGAGGACGCCACCCGAGACAATTGGGGCAGCTTCTGCTATGTCCGCGATCTCGCTACCAAGGCGTTCTGGTCAATGACCCACCAGCCGACGCTGAAGCCGGCGACCGGCTACGAAGCGATCTTCTCTCAGGGCCGCGCCGAGTTCCGTCATCGCGCAGGCGACATCCAGACCTACACGGAGATTTGCATCTCGCCCGAGGATGACGTCGAGGTGCGCCGCCTTAGCATCACCAACCGAGGCCGCACCAAGCGCGCCCTCGAGCTGACCAGTTTCGCTGAGGTGGTGCTAGCGCCGGCCGCGGCCGACCGCGCCCACCCCGCCTTCAGCAATCTGTTCGTTCAGACCGAGTTGGTGCACCAGGCCATCCTGTGCACGCGTCGTCCTCGCTCCGCGAGCGAGCATCCCCCCTGGTGCGTGCACCTGATGACGGTGCCGGGGACGGTCACGGACGAGCCTTCCTTCGAGACAGCGCGCGCAGCGTTCGTGGGCCGGGCGCGTTCCTTGGTGGATCCGGCGGCGTTGCACAGCGCCCGCCTGAGCGACAGCGCGGGCGCCGTCCTTGATCCGATCATGGCCATCCGCAACGTCGTCGTCATCGAGCCTGACGAGACGGCGCGCATCCACCTCGTCACCGGCGTCGCAGAAACGCGAACTGCCGCGCTTGCCCTCATCGAGAAATACAGGGATCGCCACTCGGGGGATCGAGTCTTTGAGTTGTCGTGGACGCATAGCCAGGTGGTCCTGCATCAAGTGGACATCACCGAAGCGGACTCTCAACTCTACGAGCGTATGGCCGGGCACATCCTCTACGCGAACGCCAACTTGCGCGCCGCCCGCAGTGTCATCGCTCGCAACCGCAGCGGCCAGTCGGCGCTCTGGGCCTACGGCATATCGGGCGATCTGCCTGTCGTCCTGCTGCGCATCGCCGACCCCGCGAATGTGAACCTGGCTCGCCAGTTGGTGAAGGCGCACGCCTACTGGCGGCTAAAGGGCCTGGCGTCCGATCTGGTGATCTGGAATGAGGACACCTCAGGATATCGTCAGGTCCTGCATGAGGAGATCCTGGGACTCATCGGAACCTCCACCGAAGGGGGACTGATCGATCGTCCAGGAGGCATCTTCGTTCGGCGGGCCGACCAGCTCTCGGAAGAGGACAAAGTCCTGATGCAGACGGTGGCGCGCCTCATCGTCATCGGCTCGGATGGTCCCCTGCTGGAACAGCTGAACCGGCGGCGGCATATCGAGCTGCCCCGTCCCCTGGCAACGTCCCCCGCTCGAGATCGCTCTGGGCCAGACGCCGCGGCAACCGCCCCCCAGCCGACCGACCGGCTAGGCGCTGATCTCCAGGCCTGGAATGGCCTGGGTGGTTTCACGCGCGATGGGCGCGAATACGTCATCACCACGACGCGCGAGCGGCGGACGCCCGCTCCATGGGTGAACGTGCTCGCCAATCCTTGGTTCGGCAGCGTAGTGAGCGAGAGCGGCGGCGCGTACACCTGGTGCGAGAACGCCCATAGCTACCGGCTCACCCCCTGGCACAACGATCCCGTCCAGGACACGAGCGGCGAGGCCCTCTACCTGCGGGATGACGAGGACGGTCGGCTGTGGTCCCCGACCCCGCTGCCCGCGGGCGGGCCACTTCCCTATACCACCCGACACGGCTTCGGCTACAGCGCCTTCGAGTACGAGGAGGAGGGCCTCGCTACCGAGTTGCGCGTGTTCGTGGCCATCGACGCGCCGCTGAAGTTCAGCGTCGTGAAGATCGCCAACCGGTCAGGGCGGGCGCGGCGGCTTTCGCTCACCGCCTTTTACGAGTTGGTCCTCGGCGCAGAGCGGTCTGCTCAGGCGCCGTACGTGGTGACCGAGTTGGAACCGGCCAGTGGCGCGCTACTGGCCCGCAACGCCTACAACACCGAGTTCGCGCAACGCGTGGCCTTCCTAGACTGCAGCGAACCGATGCGCTCGGTGACCGGGGATCGCCGGGAGTTCCTGGGGCGCAACGGAACAATGGCCACGCCGGCGTGCCTGAAGCGAGCGCGTTTGTCCGGCCGCACCGGCGCAGGACTGGATCCCTGCCTGGCGATGCAGGTTCCGCTGGAGTTGGCCAGTGGACAGACGCGGGAGATCGCCTTCACCTTCGGTTCGGGCCGCGACGCGAACGACGCCCGCACGCTGCTGCGGCGCTTTCGCGGTACGGGCGCTACGCGCACGGCGCTGGGCGACGTGCAGGCCTACTGGACGCGTACGCTGGGTGCCGTGACAGTGGAAACGCCCGATCCTTTCCTGAATATTCTGGCTAACGGATGGCTGCTGTATCAGGTGCTGGCGTCGCGTATCTGGGGCCGAAGCGGATTCTACCAATCGGGTGGGGCCTTCGGATTTCGCGATCAGCTCCAGGACGCCATGGCACTGGTGCACGCTGAGCCGGCGTTGCTGCGCGAGCAGGTGTTGCGCTCGGCCTCGCGGCAGTTTCCGGAGGGGGACGTCCAACACTGGTGGCATCCACCCGGCGGACGGGGCGTGCGGACGCACATCTCAGACGACTATCTATGGCTGCCGTACGCGGCGTGCCGTTACGTGGAAGCATTGGGCGATTCTGGCGTGCTCAGCGAGAACGTGCAGTTCATCGAAGGTCGCACGGTGAAGCCGGAGGAGGAGAGCTACTACGATCTTCCCCTCCGGTCCGATCAGTCCGCGACCCTGTACGAGCACTGCGTGCGCGCCATCAAGAATGGTTTGCGCTTCGGAACGCATGGCCTTCCGCTGATGGGCAGCGGCGACTGGAACGACGGCATGAACCTGGTCGGGGCCGGAGGCAAGGGCGAGAGCGTGTGGCTGGCGTTCTTCCTTCATGATGTCCTGCAACGCTTCGCACCTCTCGCGCGCATGCGGGGCGACGAGGACTTCGCCACCCAGTGCCAGACCGAGGCGCTGCAGCTTCGCGAGAACATCGAGCGGAGCGGCTGGGACGGCAGCTGGTACCGCAGGGCCTACTTCGACGAAGGGGAGCCGCTCGGCTCGGCCACCAACTCCGAGTGTCAGATCGATTCCCTGCCCCAAAGCTGGGCCGTGCTGACGGGCGCGGCGGAGCCGGCCCGTGCCAAGCAGGCGCTACAGGCGCTCGACCGCCGGCTGGTGCGCCGGGATCTGGCGCTCATTCAGCTATTCGATCCCCCGTTCGACACCTCGGATCTGAAGCCGGGCTATGTGAAGGGATACCTGCCCGGCGTGCGCGAAAACGGGGGCCAGTACACGCATGCGGCTGTCTGGGCGGTGATGGCCTTCGCGGTGGCCGGCGACGCCGACAGGGCCTGGGAGCTGTTCGATCTGATCAACCCCATCCGGCACGGCGACCGCCAAGAGGCGATCGCGCGATATAAGGTCGAGCCTTATGTGCTGGCCGCGGATGTCTACACCAACCCCCAGCACCAGGGCCGCGGCGGCTGGACCTGGTACACCGGCGCGGCGGGCTGGATGTATCGCCTGATCGTGGAATCCCTGCTGGGGCTCCGACGACAGGCGGAGCGGCTGTTCGTCGAACCGGTGCTCCCCGCCGCCTGGACTGGATTCTCCGTCCACTACCGCTACTACCAGAGCGTCTATCACCTCCAGATCCGTAGAAAAGGACGAGGGGGTGCCGGCAAGCTGGCCGTGACCGGTATGGTGCGTGACGGGAAAAGGCAGGCTCCGGGGCCCATCGTGCTCGACAACGACGGCCAGGAGCACCAGATAGAGATAGAAATCGAACTCGGCGAAAACGACACGTTGCCATGACCGATCCTGACAAGACTCTTCCCACACCCCCGGAGGACGCCGAGGCAGGAACACCACCGGCCGCCCTGCCGTCAAAAGGCGGGGACAAGAAGGACTCCGCGAGGGCGAAGCGGATCTTGCTGGTCGATGACAACCCGGATCTGGCCGAGTCCCTCAAGCAACTGCTGGAGCTCGAAGGTCATCAAGTGGCCATGGTGACGGACCCGCTGACCGCCCTCGAGTTGGCCGCAAAAGCCGCCCCCGAGATCTGCATTCTCGACCTCGAGTTACCCATCATGGACGGGTATGAGCTGGCGAAGCGACTCCGCGAGCTCCCGGCAACCAAGAACGCGATGCTCATCGCGCTGACGGGCTACGGGTGGGACCACGACCCCCGGCGCAGCCGCGAGGCAGGGTTCGCGCACCACTTGTTGAAGCCCGTCGACACGGCCCGGCTGACCCGGATTTTGGAAGACGGCATCTGAGACGAGCACCAGCACCATTTCCCGCCATCCTGGGCGGCGAGCCGGTCTTCCGCGATTCGCGTCTCTCGTCGGACCTAAGGGTGGGCGGACGAGAACCCTGGATCTCACGGCGCGGCTCGAAGAGGCGCTCCGGGAGATCCGGCACCTCCGAGGCCCGTTCGTGTTCTGCGAAATCGAGGGCACTCGGTGGACCCAGAAGCAAGCCGACCTCCGGCTCGAAGGCGTTTGCCGGCGAGCAGGCCTCAGGGAGATCGGCTGGCGCGTTCTCCGGCACACCTTCTGCTCCCACCTCGCAATGCTGGGCGTGGCGGCGCAGACGATCCAGAAACTGGCTGGGCACTCCAGCCTGTTCGTCACCGAACGGTACACGCACCTCAGCCCAGAGCACGCGGGAGCGGCGATCCGATCACTCGACCGCCGCTCACCGAGCAACGGCACGCTGGCGGCACAGAACGGCAGCACGACCTAAAACAACAGTAATAATCATTAGTTATTTGGGTGAGCGACGGGGATTGAAACCTCATCGTGGGTCTTGATAACACCGCGGGCTGCGCGACCTTGTGGCCCAACTATCGAGATTCTCAAGGACTCGAGCCCGAAGCACATCCCATTCCAATCCGTTTGAATCCATCCAAAACCACCTCGCATTGCAAGCCAGTTGCAAGAGCCGTTGTCCATAGCCTTGTCCGGTGCGGGCAGCGGGTCGGCCTACGCCAGTAACACCGCGACCGCCACCGCCGCTGCCGCTGCCGCTGCCGCCTGCCCCCTGCCGCCTGCCGCCTGAGGAATCCGGGCCGCCGCCGTGGCCGCCTGGAGGCCGGCAGCGCCCACGATCAGCGCACGCCAGATCGCCTTGGGCACACCGCCAATATAGCGGGGCCCGGAGGTCGATCCGCCTTGCTTTTGGACCTTCAGCGCTTGCGCATCGTCTCAGCCAGGCACGTCGGGCAGAAGAGCTTCTCCGGCCCCTCGTGCGCGCACACGCGGCATAGGTATTGATCTGTCGGGGCGCCGGCATTCTCTCGCTGTGGGAGCTCGCGCGCCACCACGCGCCCGTCGGCGTCGCGTCGCGCCTGCTCTGGATCGACCAGCTTCTTCAGCGACTCGACGATGCCCATGCAGTGGAAGATAGCTGGCCCGAACCCGTTACGCTTGGCGACACTCTGAGCGGGCCTCGAAGCCCGCCTCAGGAAGCGCGCTTCACCCGGCTCTCGAGAGCGTAGGTCTCGCTGACCAGTTGCTCAACCTCGGCGAGGTCCTTCGGCGCTGCCCGTCTGTAGAGATTGAGGACAAACGACTTCGCCTCACCGGCCTTGTCGTCCTCGATGAGGAGCGACCAGTAGCTCTGCGCCTTCGTGAGGTAGTCGTGATCATCCGGGGACGAGCCTTCTAACGACGCCTCGAGAAACCGCAGAGCGGCAGCTCGATCTCCCGAATGCTCGTAGAGGGAACTCAACAAGTAGTGCTGGTGGGCGGGGACATCTGTCCAGGCCAACTGCGCGTGAGCGTAAAGCGCGTGCAGCAGGTATGCATTCGCTTCCTCGAGGTGACGCGCGGAAAGTCGAGCCGACAGCGAGTGGATGCAGAGCTGAAAGAGCAGGCTCTGCACATCGCGAACGAACCCAGAATCGCCAAGAAGCGTCACGCGCGATTGAAAGGTGAGGAACACAGCCGCTTCTTGCGTGCGTCGTTCGAGAACCGTCTTTTCCCGCACCTCTTCCGGCATTTCGGCAGGGAGGCTGGCGTTTGCCCGCTCCAGAAACTCCTTCAGATAGTCATTCGCCGCAGAGGGAATCTCGTAGGGGCGTTTTCGAGTCGCAGGCCGCTGCTCCCAGTCGAAGGCAATCCGATAGCCGCTCGTCTCCAGAACACGTCGAACCAGCGACATGGTCTCGTCGAGCCTCTCGTCCGAAAAGTCCCGCGTCAGCAAGCCCCGGTACTGGGCCTTCATCGCGGCAGAAGCACTGATCTTGAAATCGGGTTTCTTCATTGGTGAGCTCGCCGTGACTTCCGTCGCGAGATCTCGACGGCCCGTGCCAGAGCCTTACGCCGTTCCCTGTGTTTTCCGTTTTTCAACAGCTCACGCGCGATTTTTCGAAGCTGAGCCTCAAGACGATCCTTGTCCTGAGCGTCGAGATCATACTCCGAATCGTCGCCATCAAGGTCGGACGTCATCGGGTCAGTTCGCTCCGCACCGTCCGAACCCTACATGGAAGGACGGACCCGACCAAGAAGATCACCCCCGTGGGATCTACCCCACCAGCAAACCCCACTTCGCGCTGGCGGGAACAATGCAACCAAGGCGCGTTCGCGCGTTGCGTCAGGCGCCGATAACTAGTCGGTTCCCGGACAGCACGGGGCAGCTGCGACACCCAGGGACAGAGCCCAGGTCGCGCCGTTTTGCACCCACAATTTCATCGCGCGGTCGATCTTCGGCGTCGCCATCGAATCGTACGCCGGCGCGCCCCCGAACGCCCTTACCGCCCGCCCGTTTGCGGAACGACGTCGTTCAACTCGGCGAACGTGCGGCGTGGTCGCCGCACCAGCGCTGGAGCATGCGGCGCAGGTCATCGAGGCTGACCGGTTTGGTGAGATAGTCGTTCATTCCCGCATCGAGGCACCGCTTGCGGTCGCCCTCGGAAGCATTGGCGGTGATGGCGATGATGACCGGCGGCGTCGCAGCCCTGGCACGCACCTCGGCCAGGATGTTGCGCGTAGCCTCGAAGCCATCCATCTCGGGCATCTGGCAGTCCATCAAGATCACGTCGTGGTGCTGTCGCCGCCACGCTGTCAGAGCTTCGCTGCCGTTCGAAACCACTTCGCCGGCGTGTCCGAGCAGCGCGAGCTGCCGGACGATCAGCAATCGGTTGATGGCGTTGTCCTCTGCCACGAGGATACTCGGCCTCGAGGCGTCCACGGGCGAGGTCTGGCGCGCCTCGCTCGGCCGCACGGTTGGAACGGGAAGGGTGGCGCCGCTCTCGCTCGGGCGATCGGTCGGGCGCCCGGTGGGGGCCGGGTTTCTCGCCGTCACCTCGAGGCAGGGCAGCACGAACGAAAAGCGGCTCCCGGCGCCAACGGCGCTGCGAACGTCGAAGGACCCGCCCATCTGTGCGACGATGCGCTTGCTGATGGCGAGGCCCAGCCCGGTTCCACCGAATCGCCGGGTGGTCGACCCATCAGCCTGAAAGAATGGCTTAAACAGGTTCGCGCAGGTCTCCGCGGACATGCCGATTCCGGTGTCCTCGACCGCGAGCTCGAGACGGAGCCTCCCTCTCCCGTCGCCATCACTCGCGTCACCCGGCGGGCCCTCACCCACGACGGGCCGGCTCGCGGTCAACGCAATCGACACCGCGCCAGCCTCCGTGAACCTGACCGCGTTGCTGAGCAGGTTGAGCAGCACTTGCCGGAGCCGCTCGCGATCACCCCGCACCTGCGCGGGCACACCGGGCCCGACCGTCAAGGTCAGTGACAGCCCCTTCGTGGCGGCGACCTCCGCCACGACCAGCCGACATTCCTCGACGATGACCATGGGACCGAAGGGGAGGTCTTCGATCTGGAATTGGCCGGCCTCGATCTTCGACAGGTCGAGGACGTTGCCGATGAGGCCCAGCAGCGCTCGGCCGCAAGCCTCTATCGACGTCGCATAGGTGCGCTGCTCGCCGGTGAGCGGCGTCGCCATCAACAGCTCGATCATGCCGAGCACACCGTTGAGAGGCGTTCGGATCTCGTGGCTCATCGTCGCCAGGAACGCGCTCTTGGCACGCACGCCCTCTTCGGCCTTCTCCTTGGCGGCGACCATCGCGGTCTCGAGCCGTTTGCGTTCGGTGATGTCACGAATCACGGCGACGGTCTTCGCGACCTTGCCGTCGCGACCGAAGATTGGCGATTTGACGGTCTGGCAGATCAGCGTCCGTCCGTCGTGCGTTTTCAACGGATCCTCGGGGATGTCGAGCGGACGTCCCGTCGAAAAGACCTGGTGGTCGTCTCGGATGTACTGCTGCGTGAAATCGGGCTCGGCGAAGGGCGCATCGAGCTGACCCGCCAGCTCTTCGTTGGTCATGCCGTACGCCTCGAGAAAGGCGCGGTTCGCCCACAGCAGCCTCGACCGCGGTCCCTTCACCAGCACCATGTCGGTGATGGCGTCCAGAATTTGCCGGAACGTCGCCTCCTCCAGCCGCCGATTCTCCTCGTTCTCCGCACCGACGTGGGCGAGCGCGATTCCGGACAGGTTCGGGGCGACTGAGAACGATTGCGAAGGCATTGCGTGTGAAGCTCGTCCGTCACCTCGGCGGATCGCGGCCGCGCCTGAACACCTACCGGGCCCGCTAAAGCACGGCGACCTTGGACCCGTCCACAGGGGACGCCTTGTCAGAACCGACCGCGTTCAGCCGGCCGATCTCGACATTGGGCTGCAGGCCGCGATGAAAGCCGCGGCCCTACATGACCGCGGCGCCCGTCGGGCGCCGCAGCACCCAGAATTTCGCCGCCGACAGCGCGGCGCCCGCGCCGGCCGCCGCATGCCGCGCGGTCCCCACAGCAGCCCGACAGCCGCCACGGACGCCACCCCGAGGACGGGCGTCGTCCTTTCGATGGTGCGGAGTTGATGCGAATCCGATGAGGGAAAGCCACGGTGCCGTGCGGAGCTTCCCGTCCAGCCAGTGACCGCCGACGTATCCGATGACGATCGCCACGGCCACCTCGATCCCGACGGCGCCGGTGGTGCCGGCGATCCGCCACATCTTTTTCACTTCCGGGTCGATGGTGGCTTCGAGCTCAGATTCGCGGCCGGATCTTGACTGTTCGCCTCATGGGGTAGATCACGACCACGCCAGAGAGAGTGGGCTACTATCTCCCACGTGAGGAGACAGATGATCCTTTGGGGGGCGCACGGCCACGAGTACGTCCTGACGCCATTCGTGGGAGCGTCGGTCGTCGATCGAGCGTGCGCTCTCGCGCGGCACGAGGCGGAGCACGCGCTGCACTTCGCGCTGTCGCACGACCGTGACAGACTCCGGCTGAAGCGGCCCGAGATCCTGTCCCTGCTCGATCACTCAGGCTTCGACGCGATGAGGCTCAGCGACGAGGACCTACACCGGCAACTCCGCGACGAGGTCACCCGGACCGGTCGTCTGCTGCTCATACGCGATCAATACGATGCCCCGTCGTGCGGAGCGGACACGCACACCCATCCCGCAGAACACCAGGTGGGCCCGAAGAAGCCGAAGAATGAGGGTGAGTGGGGCGGAAACAGCGCCCACTGGTCCCAAGAGAAGAAGCTGGAGAGCATGCACCCCCAACTGAGCCCGCGCGTGCAGGGCCTGCTCAAGGGGCTCGCCGCGCGAGGATTTCAGCCGATGATCTTCTACGGGTGGCGGTCGCTGGAGGTCCAGAAAAGGAAACTAAAAGAGGGGCACTCTCGCGTGTCGTTCAGCTTCCACAACGCAACGAACAAGAAGGGCACCCCGTGCGCGTACGCGGCGGACGTCGTCGATCAGCGCTGGAACTGGAAGGCGGACGCCGAGAAGAACGGCTACTGGCTCGCGGGCCGGCGCGGAGGCGAAGGCCAACGACCTGTATTGGGGCGGCACGTGGAAGCACCCAGACTGGGCTCACGTTCAGCTTCTGCCCAACACACAGCTCAAGCACATTAGGCGAGCGTGCGGTCACTAGTCGTCTTCATGCTGCTCGTCTTCCCCGAAACGGCGGCGCGCGCGGAGAGAGTGTGGATTGTCGTCGGTGCCAGCAGCCCCTCGTCAGACGGGATCGCTCGCGCGGCGAAGCCGCTGGCGGCGAGATGGCCCGGCGGCCTGATCTTCCGCACCGCCGACTGCGGCGAGAAGCGGGACGTTTTCGGTTGGGCGTATCGCGTGGCGGAGTCGGCCGATGACGCCAAGGCGGCTCTGGCCGCCGCGCGCGAGGTCGCGAAGGGTGCGTACGTGAAGGCGTGCGACGTCGCGCCGCGGTCGCTGCTCGCGTTGCGCGTATCCGCGGTCGATGGCTCGATCGCCGACGTCCCGAACAGCGTCGCCGAGGGCTGGGAGGATGAAGACCGAGTATCGAGCGCTGTCCCGATCGCCGACGGGCGGACGCTGGTGATCAAGCGCGTCTATAAGGCCTCGCTGCTGGAGGACCCGGACCAAGGTAAGGACCAGGGCGTATGGCTGGCGGAGGGCGGCGGCAAGCTCAAGGCCCTCGCCGAGTCGTGCTCGCCCGCCGAAGCATTCGCCGCGCGCGACGGCAAGCTCGCGTTCCAGTGTGGGGACGCTGTCGCCGCCGACGAGTTGCTGCACAAGGTCCTGGTTTTCGACGGCGACAAGCAGGTGGCCGCGGTGTCATCCTGCCGCAAGCCGCGGTGGAAGGGCCCGGCGGCGTTGGTCTGCGGCTCGGAATCGGTCGGCCCCGACGGCAAGATCAAGCTGAGGGGGAAGAAGGTCTTGGTGGGGCGGTGAGCCGTAGCCACATCTTGTGCCCTGCTTGTGCAGCAGAAGCTCTGTTCCTCGAGCGCCTTCTGACCGTCGTTCGCGAGGTTCTTCCCCTCGGTTAGACATAGCGTGGTTCGGGCTTTCATAATTTCTTGTCTCCTTGCCGCGGCCGTTCGAACGCCCGGAACAAGGCACGATGCAGAAGGCTGGGAGGTCCTTCACACTGTCACCGAGCATGATCATTGGCTGACGGCTGTTTGGCCTCGCCAGGGAGGCGCCTGGTTCGCTGGAGGGAAGAACGTCCTGCTGTCGGGGCGGGACAACGCCGTCAAGGCAACCGCAATGCCTGACGCCGTCATCTATAGGTTCGGCGAGGATTCCACCGGACGGGTGATCGCAGTCGGTCTCCGCGCCACGATATGGGAGCAGGAGGGTGACGGACTTCGGCTGGTGCACCAAAGTACCTCGCCGCCCCGCCGCGGCAGGGCCGGGTACGGCGATCTGCTTTTACGGCCTCGGGTATCTCGACCCGACCTCGGCGGGAACGCTGATAGCTTACGGTCCGAATGACCTGATCGCGTATCGGTCTACGAGCGGAGCATGGGAGACGAAGCGCGCGATCCGTCCCTGGCGTCGTGGGCGCAAACCGGTCCACCCAAGGGCGACGTTCCATTTGGCTGCCAACGCCCCTTCTGGCACTGGCTCAGCGCGACCGAGCATTCCTGTTGTGCCGCGACGGAGGAGCGTTCGTCGTCTCCAGCGGTGTGGGGGACAGTGCGTTCAAGCGCCCTTTCCACCCCGACATTTTTCGCCGATAAGAAATCTTACGTTCACTTTCGCGGCCTCGATCCGGCCCCTCCCCCCGCGCTTCGCGGGCCCGTAGCCGACGCCACAACGACGCTGGCGTTGTCAGCCGAGATGGTTCAGGAGTGGTCGAGCTGGTCCGAAACGGTCTAGCCGGGAGCCGATCATGGACGGCACCGCCGGCCAGGCAACATCGCTGCGCTCTCTAAGGAGACGTCAGCTGATAGTCTTCGAAGTGTCGGCCGGAACGGTGGTTGCATGGGGACGCGTCGACACATAAGGCCGGCAACCTGGCCTCGGGCAGCGGAGCTTTTTTGCGCGGAAACGTGCTTTAGCAGGGACAGAAGGCCGTCACGGCGCCGCGGCCATGGTGGTGATGTTCCGGTTCGTCACGTACAGGAAGTTACCAGATGGATGCATTATGATGGCCCCCGCGCGCTGATTCCCCTGGCTGTCTGTCGGGTCCTTCAGCGTCGAGAGCATGAACCCCTGGGTCAGCATATCGTTCGCGAGGGAGAAGGCGAGAAGCTTGTTGCCCCGCTCCGTCGAGACGTAGAGCCAGGGCTTCGTCGGGTGCCAAGCCGAGTGTCGGGGGCCGATTCCCGGGGGCATCTCGATGGTCTGCTTGTAGGTGAGCACGCCCTGGCCGAAGGTGAACAGATGAATGTGCCCCAGATCTTCGGGCGCGCCTGCCATCACCTGCCCGGGATCGTTCCCGCGGTCGCAGATCACGACGTACTTGCCCGTGGGGTCGACCCGGATTTGGTGGACGAACGCGCCGAGGTCTAGCGCCGTTCCCCCGTCTGCGGTGGCCTGCGGCAACTCGGCTCCGAGCTTGCCGTCCGCGCCGAGAGCGACGACCGTGTATTTCCTGGTTGCGTTGCCAACGGCCAGCAAATAATTGTCCATTGGCGCGACCTGAATGTTGATGCTGCGCATGTTCGAGGGCGTGATCATGTTGAGCAGGGTCAGCGCTCCGGTCGCTGGATCGACGCCGTAGGCATACAGGAAGTGGTTGGTCGTCGTGGTCGCCGACACGTAGGCGAACTTCCTCATCGAATCAAAATCGGCGAACTGTACGATCTGGTTGGTGTCGGTGGTCCCCGTCATTTTTGTCAGCCCACCGGCGGTGTCGAGGCCGAACCGCCAAATGATTTGTCCCACGCTCGCATAGACGATCGACGCCGCCGAAGGCGCGGGAGTCTTGATAGCTCCGACCCACCAAGCTTCGTTGGCCGCACCCGGCATCGTCGGGTCGGCCAGGCCGTAGGTCTTGTCGAACGTCAACTTCCCATCCGTGCCGACCTTGAACACCGCGAGGTTGGGAGGCACGGTGCCTGTCGTCGTGCCGAGGAACTTCTGATTCGCGACGATAAGGACCTTGGCGTCGGCGTCGATGATGGCGGTGCGGGGCTCGAACCCGTGCGAGTCCTGGGTGTCGAGCAGCGTCGGCTCGCCCGTCGTGTCGTTGATGGCGAAGGTCGCCACGTTGTTCTCGCCCACGCCAGAGTAGATGCAAGCGGGCGGATAGCTGCCTGCCGCGCAAGCGGGTGCGCCGCCCATCCCGCCGGTGCCGCTCGATCCGCCCACGGCGACTCCGCCGCCGGCCCCGCTGGTGCCGCCCGTTGCGCCACCGCTGCCGCCCGCTCCGCTGGCGCCGCCGGTCGCGATTCCGGCTCCGCCGCCGGTGCCGGGAGTGGTCGTCGAGCCGCTGCTCTTGCATCCCCCCGCGGCCGCCCACAAGAACACCGAAGCAATGACCCCGATCCGATTTCGTTCGATCATCTCGCGCCCTCCCCCTTTGACAACCCTGCGAGCTCATAACACGAATGCGCGGGACTCTGGAATCATGAAGTCACAGCGCCCGAACCCGTGGGCTGGCGTCGGCGCCGCAAACCAATTCGGATTGGCACCGCCCAGTTCACGCGCCGAAATCACCAGACGCGCCACCCAGGCGTGCTGGCTACCATGTTCATCCATGTGAAAGGAGTCGCCGGATGCCAAGAAGTCAGCGATCAAGCGCACGGTTGGCAGGGATCATCACGTTCGGCCGGGGGACTGGTGTCGCGACGCGATGAAGGCACCCAGATCGCTCGGCGCGATCCTGATGACGTTCAAGATGCGAACGTGCGCCAACCGACCGTCCGCACAGAGGCCGTACACCGTGGCCGTGGCGATGCCCAGCTGCTCGGCGACCTGCTTGACCGAAAGTAATGGCTCACCAGCGACCCCAACACCCCCAGCATTCAGGCGATTTCCCAGACACACACCAGACACAAAATCCTTCCTAATCGGTGCATTTGCTCACGCAGACTTCGTCGCCCGGCATCGACGGGTCCTGATGGCTCTCCGAGGCGCCTTGTAACACGGGTGTAGCAAGCGGTGAGCGATTCGCGACCGCGACGGCCTGCGCGGCAGCGGCCGACGGCGCGGCGGCCGGCTCGCTGAACACCAGCCGGTCGATCTCCGACTTGAGGTAGTCGGGCGTGAGGTGCCCGCGTCCTCCAGATACGGGATCAGCTCCGTGGCGAGCGACATCTACAGCTTGAACGTCTCCGGCGAGGGCGCGCTGCAGGTGGGCGCCGGCAACTGGCTGGGGGTCGGTTCCGGGTTCTCGCTGCCGCCCCGCTACCTGTACCTCGGGCCAAGCGGCAAGAACGTGTATTACGACGGCTCGGGGCCGGGACTCCTGGCGAACCACGGCTTCGCCAAGCTCGTCGCGGTTTGCGGTCAGTAGCCTGGCGTAGCTTGACGCGAAGGCCACCCTCGCCTCTAATCCGTGCTGGCGATGTTGGGGGGCTCATTTTCATTTGGGGGACGGGGGGCATGGGTTGGATTGGCCCTGGCTGCCCTGGGGCTGGGCGGGTGTTACCCGAATCCGGATGAGCTCCGGCGTGGTGGCCCGCTGGGGGGCTCGTCGGCGTCGAGCACTGGCGGTCACGTTTCGACAGGCTCGGGCGGCACGCCGGGCGCCGGAGGCAGGACATCGACGGGCGGGACGCCGGGCACGGGCGGCGTCAGAGGCCCACTGGGCACGGGCGGCGCCCCGGGTGGTGGAGGCGGTCGCTCCTCGACGAGTGGCGGCTCGAGTGGCATGGCGGGCGCATCGGGCGCGGGGGGCTCCGCGGGCCCCAGCGGAGGTGGAGCAACAGGAACGGGTCCCTACCTGACGCCCGACGCGACCGGCGCGATAGGTCGTTCGACCAACGGCTATGGTGTCCAGGGGAGCTGGTACCCGTCCGCCGATAGCATCGGCCGCGACGGCACCACCGCCAACGCCGCTTGTACCGCCGCCGGGCACGCGGCGGCTGAGTGCTCGACGATCACCTCCCCCGCAACGCGGGGTTCGTTCCCGAACGTGGGCGGCAACATGTGCATGACGGGGACAGTGGCGAAGGTTCTCAACAATTCGACCACCGGCATGCCGGACTACGGCGCCATCTGGGGCGCCCTGATCGGTTTCGATTTCACCGACCAGAACAACGTGAGGAGCCCCTACAACGCGGTCGCCGAGGGCGTCACCGGTATCGCGTTCGATCTGAGCGTGCTGACCTGGCCGCTCTACGGGCTTCGGGTCGAGCTCCCCACGCCTTCGACCGACGGTCAAGCCACGGGCGCAGACTACTGGGGCGCCTCGGCGTCCTTCCCGCCGTCGCCCCTGACCCTGGGGACCAACAAGGTCTATTGGTCGGACGTCGCCGGCGGGACCGGTATCGCGTTTGATCCCACCCGCATCGAATCGGTTCAGTTCCATGTCCTCGCCGCCACGATCAGCAGCAGTCCGTACGATTTCTGCATTGGCAAGGTCAGTGTTCTGACCGATGCGCCGCCGACCTGCGCCGATACCTCGCACCCGGTCGGCTGCCGCGCGCGCGGGGGCGCGGCGGCGTCTTGTTGGACGTCCGGTACCAGTTGTTTGACTGTCACCAACTGCAGCGATGGTGCGCACGCCTGCACCAGCGCCTCTGAGACCTACGATTGCACCCGTGCCGGGTGCTTCTCCTGCTCCGCTGCTGACGGACCCCTCTATTGCCCCGCCCTCGGCGCCGTGCCCGCGGCTTGCTGGCCAGCCGGCATCGTGTGCTCGACGGTGGTTGCTTGCGGCGCCAGTTACTTCGGTTGCAAGGACCCTAGCCGTCACTACGACTGCACCATGATGAAGTGCGTCCTCTCATCCACATGACCGGGACCACGATCGGCAATTACAGACTGCTCCGGCTCCTCGGCGAGGGGGGAATGGGCATCGTTTATCAGGCCGAGCACCTGTCCATGGGGCGCCCGGCGGCGGTGAAGATCTTGCGACCAGAGCTGGCCAGCAATGAAGAAGCCGTACGTCGCTTCTTCAACGAGGCGCGCGCGACGAACGAGATTCGCCACCCGGGCATCGTGCAGATCTACGACTGCGGCAAGACCGCCGGAGCACCGTGGCTGATCATGGAGCTGCTCGACGGGGAATCTCTGACGGCGCGCCTCAAGCGTGGCTTGTTGTCGTCCTCCTCGGCCGCCGATCTCGGCGCCCAAGCAGCGTCGGTCCTGGGGGCAGCGCACGCGGCGGGAATCGTTCACCGTGACCTCAAACCGGACAATCTGTTCATCGTACGCGATCCCGATGTGGCCGGCGGCGAACGGGTGAAGGTCCTCGACTTCGGCATCGCAAAGCTCGGCGCATCGGCGGGCGGGGATCTCGCCATGCGCACCAGAACGGGTGTGTTGATGGGTACGCCCGTTTACATGTCGCCCGAGCAATGCCGTGGCAACAAGCAGGTGGACGCACGCAGCGATGTCTATTCGATGGGTGTCATCCTCTACCAGATGCTGGCCGGCCACCCCCCCTTCGTGTCCGACGGAATCGGCGAGCTGTTCGACATGCACATGAACCTCCCCCCGCCACCCCTCGAACACGAAAACCCCTCCGTGGGGGCCAAGCTGGTGAGGGTCGTTCACAAAGCTCTTGAAAAGGACCCTGTCGATCGCCAACAAACCATGGCCGAGCTGCAAAGAACCCTCATTGAAGCCGACACGCTGGGCTCCGCCGCACCCGCCTCACGGGGGAGGATCCGGTCCCCGTTAGCGCTCTCTTCCAAGACGGTGCGTGAGCCGGCATCCTCCACCACCTTGTCGGCGAGCGCCATTGGCCTCGAGGCGTCGCAGCCTCGGCCAAGAGGTTCCCGGCTGTTGCTGCCGGGCCTGGGCGGGATCGTGCTGGCGGGTGGTGTGCTCGCGGTGCTGCTGCTCGGCAGAGGCCTCCCGCACCAAGCCCCTCCGTCGGCGGCGGTCGGCGACGTGCCCGCGCAAGGCGCGCTCACCAGCGCCGCTGGGGCGCCAGCGGCGCCGGCGCGGCCCGCTGTCCACTCGGGTGTTGGAGTGCCGACGGAGCTGAACCGGGAGCCGGTCTCGCCACGGATGGCGCTCCGAGCTGAGCGGCCAGCCGACCGCGACATCAAGGAACGGGCCGTCGTCTCGCTGAAGGTCATCTCCTCGCCGCCCGCCGCGCGGGTGATAGACGTCCAGACGGGGCAGGTGCTCGGGGTTACGCCGCTCGACCAACCGGTCGAGCTGGGACCCGCCGGCCTGAAGATCCGGATCGAAAAGAGCGGATTTCTGTCAAAGAGCGCCAGCATTCCGCCGGGGCAGGACTACCGCGAATCCTTCAGGCTAGAGAAAGTGTCGAAAGCCTCGCCGCCGGTCATCGGCACGGAGCGGATCATAAAACTATGACGCCGACGAAACCGGGAATGATCGTTCAAACGATGTTGCTGGGAGCGCTGTGGACATGGCCGTGTGGGCTTTCGATCCTCGCGGTTGCCAGCCCGGCGGAGGCCGCCCCTCCCTCTGCGATCGTCATCGCGCCCGCCGCTTCTGCCCCACCCGGCGCCGCAGCTCCGCTGCCCGCGCCTTCGGCCCTTGGGGGAAGCGCGGCGACGCGCCAAGCTCGCGGCGAGGCAGCCGCAAAGTCCTTCGTCCAAGGTCACTACGACGAGGCGCTCGCCACCTACCTCGATCTCTACGTGCAAAGCAACGGGCGTCCCGAATACCTGCGAAATATTGGGCGATGCCAGCAGAAGTTGAAGCAGTACGACCAGGCGATCGAAAACTTCAGAGACTACTTGAAACGCGCCAGGCAGTTGAACGCCGCAGAGCGGGCGGAGGTGCAGGGTTTCATTGCTGAGATGGAAGCCGCCCGGGCGGCTGGCGTGCCTCCGACCGACGCCGTCGCGCCAGGCGCCTCGCCTGCGGCGCGAAAGACTCCAGAGCCTCTGACGCCCGGGCCTCCAGTCCCCGGTCCGACCGCAAGCGCCGTTCCCCCTGAAATCCACGCGGCGGCGCCGCCCGCTCAACCGGCCGGCTGGCAGCCACCACCTCGCGCGGACGCGCAGCGCAACGGCGACGCCTCGCCTGCCGGGGTCCAGCCACTCGCACCGCCACCGGCCCCGTCCCTGCTGGTCGACCGCACCCCGGAACCGCCCCCGCCGTCGCCACCCGGTCGCACGAGCGGTCTCAAGATAGGCGGGATCGTGGCGGTGGTCGCGGCAACTGGCCTGGTCGTCGGCGGGACGATTGCCCTCATCAGCGCGCGCAGCACCTTCAATGACGCGAAGAGCATGGGTTGTCCCAACGGCACCCCCGACTGCGACTCGAAGGCCAGCTCGGTGAAGACGGCCAATGGCGTGTCACAGCTCCTTTACGTGACGGGTGGCGTCGCCGGTGCTGTTGGGCTCACGATGATCCTCTTGGCGCCTTCGGCAAGAGAGGCGACGCATGTAGGCATCGGCGTCCGTACGCTGTTCTAGGCAGGCCGCTGAAAGTTTCCTAAGACTTCCGCGAGGCGCAGCAGGATCACGGGCCCAGCAATTCAGTCCGATAGTTCGGCGCGAGCTCCGCAGCCTTCTTGATGAACAGGTCTAAAGCACTGTCCCTAGGGTTGTCCCTGCTACATGCCGGGCATCGGCATCAGCTCGACGACCTCGATCGAGCTGTCCGGCATCATGAAATGCGGATGCCCCTTGAGGCTGGCGGCCACCGCTTCCTTTGACTCGCCCTGCAGAATCGAATAGCCGCCGAGGTCGTTAGTCGTCGGAGAGGCGCCTTTGGGCGTGACGAGCAGAGTCTTGCCGAGCGGCGCGCCCATGTCGACGATCGACGCGGCGGCTTTCTTGCCCCACGCCATCCACATCTCCATGCCGGCCTTCTCCTGCTCGGGCGTGCTCGACTTCATCATCTGCTCGAAAGCCCCTGTCGACGCCTTGTAGAGAACGAGGAACTTCTTCATCGCTGGCCCCTTTCCGGAAGCCCGATCGCCGGGCCGCCGCTATCCGTTGAAGCACACCCGTTGACGTACGCCCCGCCTCCCCGATTTGCAAGGCAGAACTCGGCAACATGTTATGAGGCGGGGAGGACGGGTCCGCGAGGTGCTGGACGCGCCGATCGGGCAGCCCACTGCCAGAGTGATGGTGAACGAAGACGGCCGTGTCCGTTCATCGCCTTGGGGCCACTCGGAGGCCCCAGTCATTCGTCCGAACTCGGTCAGGTAGAAGCGACGGGGTGAAACGGGGCTTAAAAGCACTGTCCGCACGTCGCTGGCCGCCATGTCGATGAACCTGGCGACGTACGATCCGGCGCGCGTTTACGGCAGCCGGCTGACGATGGCCGCGCTCGACGCGCAGATCGCCCGCCTGCGCCTGGCGACGCAAAACGAACGTGAGCAAATGATCGGCCTCGACCCGCGACGCGCCGACGTGATCCTGGCCGGGGCGCTGTTGCTGGGGGACAGTGCAAACAAAGGGGCGTTGCCTCGTTGCGTCAGGCGCCGATAACTAGCATTACGGCCACTTTCGCGGCCTCGATCCGGCCTCCTTCCCCCGTGCTTCGCGGGGGTAGTTCACTGCCCGGGTTGGAAGCCGTTGCCCGTTCTTCAGCGGGAGCCGATACCAGCGTGCGGTTGTCCCAGACCCGCCCAACAGCCCGGTTTTCACGGCGATTACTGGCAGCCGATCGGAGCCGAGATGTTGGTCTCGAAGACCCTCGTCTCGCAGGTGATTCCCTTCGTGATGTCCGCCGGGGTCACGTAGGTGACTGCGACCGTGCAGTCGTGTACGTCATTCGTGGCCCACGCGGGGGTGCACGTGCCTCCGTTCCCGGCGATCGGCGTCGTCTGGAAGGTTGTACGCGTGAAGCCTGGGTCGCACGGCCCTCCGATCATGTGAACGTTGTGGACGCCAAACAGGTTGTTGCCGTCGAACTGGGTCAGGTCACTGCGTGTGATCGGTGACAGCAGCGCACCATGCGGTGCGTTCGTCTCGAAGACCTGCGTGTCGCACGTGATGGACTTGCTGAGGTCGCCCGGGGTCTGGTACTGGACGTTCACCGTGCAATCGTGGACGTCGCTGCTCACCCAGCTGGGCGTACACGAGCTTCCGGAGGACGTGGCGACGACCGTGGTTTCGAACGAAACGCGCGTGAAGCCCGGATCGCACGCTCCTCCCACGGTGTGCCCGTTGTTCACACCGAAGAAATTGTTGCCGTCGGTGAGGTTCAGGTGGGCGCGAAGCGTCGGCGCCACGATCGTCGGGCAGCCGACGCAGTTGTTCGACGAATCGCAACCGGTTCCTACATCGGAGCAGTAGTTGGAGGGGCAACACATCTGGCCCAGCCGGCCGCAATTCTGGCCGATGGGTGACATGATTGTGGAGGATGTAGACGGCCAGGAAGATCCGAGGAAAATTGACCATGGAGGGCGGGGGGTCACT